>NZ_LXFY01000012.1:0-599269 GCF_021432585.1 Pectobacterium sp. IFB5596 | reverse complement strand
AGAGAAATAATAAGGGCCGAGTAATCGGCCCTTTTGTATTTTATGGAGTCAGGTTTTTTAACGGCTAGCCGGTGCTTACGGCTTTCTTGCCAGCAGCGTAGCGAAGCGTAGTTTGATGCGATTACCCTGCGCATCTGTCTTGTGTAGTTCGCCCATATCCTCGTTATATTTGAGGATCTCCCAGCCGGCGTAATAGTTCTTCAGCTCGCCTTCTTTAAAGGTAAATGAGAAGGGCATCGGGCACGGACAATCTTCTGTCGACATCGCGGCAATAATCAGGTTATAGCCACCCGCAACCGTGCTGTCTTGCATATTGCTGATGATGTGCGGAATGCGGTCACGCTCCAAAAACATCAGCACGACGGTTGATAGGATAAAGTCGTACTGCTCTTTTATTTCCGCCAGATTGATGTTGTAAACGCCAGCGCGGATGTTGTCCAGCGCTTCGCTCTGGATGATGTTATTCAGCGACTCAATGCTCTGCTCATGCTTGTCACAGGCGGTCACGTCAAACCCGCGCAGGTTAAGATACAGCGAGTTACGCCCGCCGCCGCAACCTAAATCCAGCGTTTTGCCCGGTTTGATGTGCTGTACGGCGTTGATGACTTCGGAATGGGTTCGCGTCAGACCGTATTTTTTATGGTAGAAATCTTCCGCTGAGCAGAAAAAGCTGAGCTGGCATTCCAGATCGTCAGAGAACGAAACAATGCGGTGCCACGCCTGCGGTTCCACAAACGGTGGCTGGTTCTGCTCAGAAAAATGGAATGTCTCCAGCGTCTCACCGTCTTCAGTCAGCATGGAAAAGGTCATTTCTCCTTTCAACACGGTCAATTTTGCCCACGTGCCTTCCTGCGTGTTGTGCTTTTCCTGAAACGCGGCGGGCAACGTTTGGCTGTTCCACTGCGGCATCTTCTTATAACAAATGAGATCTTGCATCTTCACCTCGGTGTGTAAATTTCAAATAACTATGACCGTATTCTATAAATCTGCGCGCAGGCTGGCTATAAAATATGTATTTTAAATGCATTATTTGTTTTTCAGTGTCAAACGGTAATGGAAAGCTGTCGCAGCAGTGGAAACGCCTCTTTCATCCGTTCACCGCCGACCACAAAGGCACGCAGTTTCTGCTGACCGTCCAGCGCTTTCGCCACCATCCCCTGTTCGTTCCATTCCTGCTGCCAGTGCAAATCGTCGCCGGTAGTATCACCAGCCATTTGTAAGGGAAACAGCGGCGTCTTGATTTTAACCAGCATCGGTGGCAGTGCCAGCGTCTCATTACCCCCCAGCAAATTTTTCGCCAGCGTGATGGCGCTGAGTTGAATCGGTTGCAGGAAAGGTAGCAACTTACCGCCAATTTCCGCACAGTCGCCCAGCGCATAAATCTGTGGATCGGTAGTCTGTAACTGTTGATTGGTCTGGATGCCTTTCCGCACCGCCAAATCTGCCGCTTGTGCCAATGATGTATTGGCCTGCAAACCGATAGCAGAGAGGACGTCGTCCACCTCGACAGCTCGCCCGTCGGTAAACGTAGCCTGTATACCGGTTTCAGTTTTCTCTAGCTGCTGGACTGTCGTATTCAGCAGCAGCGAAATGCCCTGTTGCGTCAGCGTGAATTGCAGGCGTGCGCTGACTTCGGGTGGCATCAACGCGGGCAGAATGCTGCTGGCACAGTCAACCAACGTGACATGTTTTCCCGCTCGACCTAAATCCATCGCCAGTTCGGTGCCGATGAGCCCGGCACCGAGCACCAGTATGCGTTCGGCCTGCCAGAGCCGGCTTTCGTGAGTGCGATATTCCTGCTGACTATTGAGCGTCAGCATGTGTTCGCGCCCCGGAATCGGTGGCACGATGGCGCTGGCTCCAGTTGCGAATACCAGTTTGTGGTAATCGTAACGATCCGTGCCGCAGACAACCTGCTGTACGTTGCGGTCAATCGCAGTAACGCGCGTATTGGCCAACAGTGTGATACGGTTTTCTTCGGCAAACGCGGTGGCGTGCATCTTGGTCAGATCGTCGGCATGCTGCTGCTGGCTCATCACATGACTTAAATCCGGCTTGTTGTATTCATCGCCGCTGTCGGCGGCGATCAGGCGGATAGGGCAGTGAGCATCCAGCTTGCGCAACTGCCGGATGAGCTGGCGGGCGGCAAAGCCCGCGCCAATAATCACGATATCTTTCATCATCCTCTCCTTAGCGAATCGGATTGAAAACGTCTTTACCCAGCCCACATTCCGGGCAGAGGAAGCTGTCGGGTACGTCCGACCACATGGTGCCGGGGGTAACGTCCTGCATCGGCTCGCCAAGTGCCGGATCGTAGATCCACTGGCAGACGCTGCACTGCATACATCCGTTTTCTGACTGTGCCGTTGGCTGTGCTGTCGATTGTGGCGCAGTAACTTCATTGCACCCACAGGCGCTTTCGACAGGGGCACTTACAGCGGCTGAGGTTTGCGGTGCGGCGACCTGTTTTGCGGGAGAGATGACGCGACGGGCAGGCGTATCATCCAGCGGATGCAGCGCCCACTGGCGGGCGATTTCTCGGCCGTGTTCGCGGCAAATTTCCAGCGCGGAACCGTCAGGACGCCACTTAGTTTTCAGCGCCAGTGTGGTTTCAAAACCGGCGTCCATCAGACGAGTTTGAACGCGATCTACCGCGCCGCCGTTCCAGCCGTAGCTGCCGAACGCCGAGGCTTTCTTGTTTTGGAAGCGCAGGCCGGTGATCTCTTCCAGCATGGCAGCGACCTTTGGCATCATCACGTTATTCATGGTGGATGAACCGACGAGCACGCCTTTCGAGCGGAAGACCTGCGTCAGAATTTCGTTTTTGTCGTGGCGGGCGACGTTGTAAATTTTTACTGCAACGCCCGGATCGACATCGTTGATGCCTTGCGCAATCGCGTCGGCCATCATGCGGGTATTATTGGACATGGTATCGTAGAAAAGCGTGATGCGATCTTCCTGATAGCTGTCTGCCCATTTCAGATATAAGTGGATGATTTGGGCAGGATCGTCACGCCATACCACGCCATGTGAAGTGGCAACCATCGACAGCGGCAGGTTGAAACCCAGCACTTCGTGGATCTTGGCGGTCACTAAGCGACTGAATGGCGTCAGGATATTGGCGAAATAGCGCTGGCACTGCTCGAACAGCTCGGTTTGATCCACTTCGTCATTAAACAGGTGTTCATCGCAGTAGTGCTGGCCGAATGCATCGTTACTGAACAGCACAGCATCTTCGGTCATGTAGGTCATCATACTGTCCGGCCAGTGCAGCATCGGCGTTTCGATAAAGATCAACTGCTTGCCATTACCAATATCCAGCGTGTCGCCGGTTTTGACCGTGTGGAAATTCCACTCGGGGTGATGGTGATGCCCAGTAATGGAATCGATCGCATTGTAGGTGCAGTAAATCGGCGTGTTGGGAATACGCGCCATCAGTTCGCTCAGTGCGCCAGCGTGATCCTCTTCGGCGTGGTTAATCACGATATAATCAATCGTGTTGAGATCGATTTCTGCCATCAGATTCTGCACAAACTCGCGGCTGAATTTGTGATCGACGGTATCGATCAGCACGGTTTTCTCTTCGCGGATCAGGTAACTGTTGTAGCTGCTGCCTTGCAGCGTTTTGTATTCTGTACCGTGAAAATCACGGACTTCCCAATCGCGCTGCCCAACCCAGTGGATATTGTTCTTAACGTGAATCGTCATGTTCTGAAACCTCAATAGTCGTATACGGGAATATGCTGTAGAGATTGCAGGAAGCGTGCCAATTTTTAATGCATTGATTTATAAGTATTTAATAAATATTGATTGTCAAAATGACATACTTTATCTATTGTCTTAATGACACAGGCTCTGTCATTAGGACACACCATGACGCTCTCTATTAACGCCCTTGCCCGTATCGCTATCGAACTGCAAATGGGGCTATCGAATCAGGATCGTTTTCAGCGCTTGATCAACAGCCTGCGCCAGTTGCTGCGCTGTGATGCGTCGGCGCTGCTGCGTTACGAAAATCAGCTGTTCCGCCCATTGGCGATTGACGGCCTTGCGCCGGACGTACTGGGGCGACGCTTTCGCCTGTCCGATCATCCCCGGCTAGAGGCGATTGCGCGTGCGGGCGACGTGGTGCGTTTTCCGGCAGATAGTCAGCTGCCCGATCCGTATGACGGTCTAATCCCCAGCCAGGAGGATCTTAAGGTGCACGCTTGTGTTGGGCTGCCGCTATTTGCTAATCAAAACCTGATCGGGGCACTGACCGTAGACGGCATGGACCCGTGTCAGTTCGACCATTTTAGTGATGAAGAACTGCGGCTGGTGGGCGCGATGGCGGCGGCGGCGCTGAGTAACGCGCTATTGATGGAGCGTCTTGAACGGCAATTGCCCGCGCCAGTGCGGGCGGAAAGTCCGGCGGCGGAAAGCGTCGAAGAAATGGTTGGGCTATCGGAACCGATGCAGCGTTTGAAGAAAGAAGTGGATATCGTCGCGGGCTCCGATCTGAACGTGCTGATTATGGGAGAAACCGGCGTCGGCAAAGAACTGGTGGCGCGGGCGATTCATCATGGCTCCAGCCGGGCAGCGCATCCTCTGGTGTACCTGAACTGCGCCGCACTGCCCGAATCGGTGGCGGAGAGCGAACTGTTTGGTCATGTAAAAGGGGCGTTTACCGGGGCGATCCACCATCGCACCGGTAAGTTTGAAATGGCGGATAACGGCACGCTGTTTCTGGATGAGATTGGCGAACTGTCGCTGACGTTACAGGCGAAGCTGCTGCGCGTATTGCAGTATGGCGATCTCCAACGCGTGGGGGATGACAGCAGCCTGAAAGTGAACGTGCGCGTGCTGGCCGCGACTAACCGCGATCTGCGGCAGGCGGTGCTGGATGGTGCTTTCCGTGCCGACTTGTTCCACCGGCTGAGCGTGTTCCCGCTCTCCGTACCACCGCTGCGCGAGCGCAGTCAGGATGTGGCGCTGTTGGCAGGATTCTTCTGTGAACGCAGTCGTGTGCAACTGGGATTGGCGCGTTTGGCGCTGACAGTGGAAGCGGGTACGTTACTGGAGCGGTATGACTGGCCGGGGAATGTACGTGAACTGGAACATGCTATTTACCGTGCCACCGTGTTGGCGAGAGCGGGGCAGGAATCGGGCGAGGTGCTTCTAGGCCCTGAGCATTTCAATCTTGAACTTCCCTCCCAGCCTGTTCATGCGACCTCCGGTTCATCGAGCGCTATCGACACGGCACCCGCGTATTTCATCAGCGGCGGCCTGCGGGAGGCAACGGACGACTATCAGCGCCGGATCATCCAACAAACGCTGGCGCGCCATGAGGGTAACTGGTCATCCTGCGCAAGAGAACTGGAAATGGACAGCGGCAACCTGCACCGTCTGGCGAAACGGCTGGGTATCAAATAAAAAACGCCCCGATAGTCGGGGCGTTGCAGACCGTTAACAAACCTATTTCCCGCTCGGCTGGCGTTAGCGGCTAACCTCTAATCACGGTAGGAGTGAGTTAACCGCATTTCACGCACTTGGCACTCTGAATCACCTGGAAGAAATCGTTTCCTTTATCATCGACCAGAATAAAGGCTGGGAAATCTTCAACTTCGATTTTCCAGATGGCTTCCATTCCCAGTTCCGGGTATTCCACGCAGGTCAGACTCTTGATGCTGTTCTGCGCCAAAATCGCTGCCGGGCCGCCGATGCTGCCGAGGTAGAACCCGCCGTGTTTATGGCACGCGTCGGTCACCTGCTGGCTACGGTTACCTTTTGCCAGCATGATCATGCTGCCGCCGTTGGCTTGCAGCAAATCAACGTAGGAATCCATGCGGCCTGCGGTGGTGGGGCCTAATGAACCTGATGGGTAACCTTCTGGCGTTTTTGCCGGTCCCGCGTAGTAAATCGGGTGATCTTTGATGTACTGCGGCAGGCCTTCGCCGTTATCCAGACGTTCCTTCAGCTTGGCATGAGCAATATCACGACCCACGATGATGGTGCCAGTCAGGGAAAGGCGGGTGGAAACCGGATACTGCGACAGCGTCTTCAGGATCTCGGCCATCGGACGGTTCAGATCGATTTTAACCGCATCGCCTTCGCCCGTTTCACGCAGGTGTTCAGGGATATATTTGCCCGGATTCTGCTCTAACTGCTCCAGCCAGATGCCCTTGCGGTTGATCTTGCCTTTGATGTTACGGTCAGCGGAACAGGATACGCCCATACCGACCGGGCACGATGCGCCGTGGCGCGGCAGGCGGATAATCCGCACGTCGTGTGCAAAATATTTGCCGCCGAACTGTGCGCCCAGACCCAGATCGCGCGCCGCTTCCAGAATTTCCTGTTCCAGTGCCACATCGCGGAACGCCTGACCGTGTTCATTACCTTCGGTCGGCAGTTCGTCATAGTACTTGGTTGAGGCCAGCTTCACGGTTTTCAGCGTGGTTTCTGCCGAGGTGCCGCCAATGACAAAGGCGATGTGGTACGGCGGGCAGGCTGCGGTGCCTAGTGAACGCATTTTCTCGATCAGAAAGCTCTTCAGTTTACCCGGCGTCAGTAGCGCTTTGGTTTCCTGATACAGGTAGGTTTTGTTGGCAGAGCCGCCGCCTTTGGTGACGAACAGGAATTTATAGTCTTCGCCCTCGGTGCTGTAGAGATCGATCTGCGCGGGCAGGTTGGTGCCGGTATTGACCTCTTTATACATATCCAGCGCGGCGTTCTGTGAGTAACGCAGATTGTCTTCAATGAATGTGTTGTATACGCCCTTGGACAGCGCTTCGGCATCGTTGCCGCCAGTCCAGACGTTCTGACCTTTTTTACCCACGATGATCGCGGTGCCAGTATCCTGACAGGTCGGCAGAATGCCCTTGGCGGAAATTTCTGAGTTGCGCAGGAATTGCAGGGCAACGTATTTATCGTTTTCGCTAGCCTCTGGATCGCTAAGAATATCGGCAACTTGCTGCTGGTGAGCGGGGCGGAGCATGAAAGAAGCGTCATGGAAGGCTTGTTGGGCCAGAAGAGTCAGCGCCGCTGGCTCGACTTTCAGGATGTCCTGACCTTCAAATTGTGAGACAGAAACAAAGTCGCTGCTTAGCAGGCGATATTCGGTGTCATCTTTACGGAGTGGAAACGGATCTTGGTAATAGAAGGGTTTATTCGACATTTTTTTCTCACTTGCAATTGCATCAATTAGTAAATTTTCACCTTATAGGATTCAGCATCTTATTATTAAGGCGTATTACCGCAGCACGACAGGAATGTCTCGAATACAAAAGTAGTATACCCGTCATACTTCAAGTTGCATGTGCGTTGGCCGCGTTACTCGGCACACTGGCGTGAGCCTCGCCCCGTAGGGGCCGCTGCAAGCAGCGTTCAAATCTGCTTTTAGCAGATTTGTCAGTCACCCGAATCACTTACCTGAGTAAGCTCATCGGGATTCCTTCTCTTGCCGCCTTCCTGAAACTCGAATTATTTAGGGTATAAACGCCATAATAGTATGGTTTTCTGCCGGGAAGTACTACTTTGGTACATCACAATAATAATGATGTAGCGGGTTATTTTTTCCCTGAGGCGGAGATGCGGAACGGCGGCACAGCATAGGTTTCCTGTGTGCGGGGATACAGGAAACAATACGAGATTGAGCGTGAAAATATTCCTCTTTTAATTGGCTTAATTAAGTAAAGTAAATGGTGAAATTAAAAACAATAACCATTTATTCTTTAATGTTATTTGATGGCGATATAAAGAAATCGTTATTGGCTTTTTATCGCTTGACGAAAAACGAGATCGCCACAAAAGCCACAATGCTGTGGCTGATGTGATCACTTATGTGATTTTGCCAGCGTAATCGCGGCGGTGATGGCGGCACGTGCCTGCGGGCTGTTTTTCCAACAGGTTGAGCCCGTCAGTGCGGCGGCGTTTGCCACAATATCGCTAACGTCGGCTTCGCTCAACTGCGCCAGCGTGGTGAAGCCCATTTGCTCCAGACGGGCGACTACCGCAGGGCCAACGCCTTTTACGGCCAGCAGCGTCTCACGCTCCTGTGGGGAAAACGTCATGATTGTTCCGTAGATAAATCAGCGAATGTCACCATAGTGTAGCGTACTCTCTTGTTGAGCAAGGAGATTGTCGATCATCCACAGCCCAGCCGGTCCGGGTGGATGGGGTTTGGACCAGACGACATCGACGTCAATCCACTGTGGCCAACCCGCCACAGGCAACTCCACCAGTTTTTTCCGATCGTATTGCGCCACCAGCCAGCGCGGCAGAATGCTCCAGCCGTGCCCCTGCTGCGCCATTTCCAACAGCATAAGGTAGGACGGCGCAGACCAAACGATCCCTTCCGGCTGCGGTCGGTCACTGCGTTTATAGGTATTGAGATAGAGCTGACGGATCGTCGCCAGTTGACTACGGGTTACGGTGTTCTCAGTCGCGAGCGGATGGGCTGCCGACACGAAGACAGCCATTTCAGTCTTAACCTGCAAACGCGCGGCGGCGATATCGGGTGGGTAATCCGTTTGGGCGCGTACTAGTCCAACATGCGCGCGATCGGTTTGCAGTAGATCGATGACGTCATCGCCTTCCGCAACCAGACATTCAAATTCAATATCGGGAAAGTTGTGTGCGAAACGCTGAATAACGGGTTCGTAATGGGTGGCCTGCCAGATATCGGACAGCACAAATGTCAGACGGGGTTCGATATGGTTGGCCAGACGAATCGCTAACTCATCCAGTTCCTCACTGGCGGATAAGATGGCCTGTACGTGAGAAAGCACTTTTCTACCTGCCAGCGTCAGAACGGGCTGGTGGCCGGATCGATCAAACAGCGTCAGCCCCAGATCGGTCTCCAAATTCGCTATCGCGGCGCTGATGGTGGACTGGCTTTTATGTAATCGCCGGGCGGCGGCAGAAAACGAGCCTGCATCAACGGTAGTTATAAAAGCCAGCAAGGATTCTGGTGAATATCGCATAACCTATCTATCGTTTTTGTCGATGGAATCTAACTTTACTCTACCATCTTATACGATGAAAATAAGGTGGTAATACGATGCCATCCATGGTCATGGCAAAAATTGACCAGTAACGTGCAATAAATAAAAGTGAATGTGCTATGCAGAACAAGACCAGCAAAACCTTACGTGAACGCTTGTACCATGCGGTGGGCTTTGAGCTGATTGCGTTAATGATCTGTGCGCCAGCGGGTGCCTGGCTGCTGAATAAACCGCTTTTCGACATGGGCGCGTTGGCGATTATGCTGTCCAGCGTCGCAATGATCTGGAATATGATCTACAACGCGATATTCGATCGCCTATGGCCAGCGGATCGCGTTAAGCGTCGGCTGCCGATCCGTGTCGCTCACGCACTGGGGTTTGAAGGCGGATTTATCCTGATTGGTCTGCCGCTGGCGGCGTGGATGCTGAATATCACGCTGTGGCAAGCGCTAATGGTGGAGATTGGCTTCTTCCTGTTCTTCCTGCCTTACACTGTGGCGTATAACTGGGCCTACGACACTTTGCGTGAACGTATTGTGAACCGCCGCAATCATGTCCAGCACGTGTCGACCAACTCCCGTCTGCGCTAACCCTGGGTTTCACCGGTGTGTCAGTTTAAAACGCTGATACGCCGGTAGCTCAAGCGATCGCCATAAATACCAGGATGCCATCGTGCGGTAAGGTTGACAGGGCAGGCTGAGCGCCTGCAATTCGCGCGGCTTCGGCATATCCGATAAATCATAGACGTAGCGTAATCCTTGACGAATTCCCAAATCGTCGAGTGGCATGATGTCGGTGCGTTCCAGCGAATAAATCAAAAACATTTCCACCGTCCAGCGTCCGATTCCTTTTAGCGACGTGAGCTGCTGAATGAGCGTGTCGTCGTCCATATTTGCCGCCTGCTCGAGGCTGGGCACCAGCCCGCTCAGCGTACCCTGTGCGATGTCGTGTAGCGTATCCGCTTTGCGGGCGGAAAAGCCGCACTGCCGTAGCGTGTCGGTGGAGCAGGCCAGCATCTGTTTCGGACTGGGAAAGACATCGCCATGTACTCTCAGCAGCTTTGCAACCATCGCATCCCCAGCACGCGTCGTCAGCTGCTGATAGGCGACGGCGCGCATCAGTGCTTCATAAGGTTCACGATGCGGCGCAGTCTGATGGCGACAGTCGCCAACCTGATCGATCACGCTGGCCCAGCGTGTGTTAATGGCGCTGAGATGTGTTTTGGCGCGCTGCGTTAAATCCGACGGCGAGTGGGATGGCATAAGTGGTTTCCAATGTGAGAACGCAAAGGACAGGAAACGAGCATAGGTGATTGTCGCGTGGTGCGCTATGTGGGAAGCACTATTCGTATGAGAAAGAAAATCCGAATGAAAAAGCAAGAGTTGGACGTGTGCACTAGGCGGCTTTGGTTTAGCGTTAGCGCAGGGTGTGACTTTCCGTAATAGTAAGATTGGCAGTAATACTGAAACCGGAATGGGGTGTGTACATGCGTAACGACACGATGCTTAACGATATGCCGTTTCAGAATGCAGATTCTCGCTGGCAGGCGATAGTGACGCGCAATAAAGCGGCTGATGGCTGGTTTATCTACGCAGTAAAGACGACGGGCATCTACTGTGCACCGTCTTGCGCATCACGTCAGCCTCGGCGTGAAAATGTGCTGTTCTTCACGACGGCTGATGAAGCGCAGGCGGCGGGGTATCGCCCGTGTAAACGGTGTCGGCAAGGAATCATGTCACGGCAAGAACAGCAGGCACAGCAGATTGCCCGCGCGTGTCGGATGATTGAACAGTCGGAGCGTTCGCCAACGCTGGCGATGCTGGCTCAGGCCGTGGGGATAAGCGCGTTCCATTTTCATCGCCTATTCAAAACCACAACCGGTCTGACACCCAAACAGTACGCCAGCGCCCACCGTCACCAGCAGTTACGTGAAAAATTGGCAGACAACGGCGAGGTGACCGCAGCGATTGTCGCGGTGGGCTATGACACCAGCGGGCGCTTTTATGCCGAGGCTGGTGCGCATTTAGGGATGACGCCGACGGTGTTTCAGCACAAGGGAAAGGGGATGACGATCCACTTTGCCGTTGGCCGCTGCTCACTTGGTGAGATTTTGGTGGCGGAAAGCGAGAAAGGGATCTGTGCGATCCTGCTGGGAGACGAACCTGAACCTCTGCTCAACTCGCTTCAGGAGATGTTTGCTAATGCGCATTTGGTCGGTGGTGATGCGACGTTTGAACAACGGATGGCGCAGGTTGTCGGATTTGTCGACGATCCGACCATCGGGCTGACGCTGCCGCTTGATATTCGCGGTACGGCATTCCAGCAGCGTGTTTGGCAAGCACTACGGGCGATCCCGACAGGAGAAACACTGAGCTACAGTGAGGTTGCTCATCGGATTGGAACGCCCGCTGCCGTGCGCGCTGTCGCGGGTGCCTGTGCGGCGAACCGGCTGGCGGTTGTGATTCCTTGTCATCGTGTGGTGCGGCATGATGGGACGCTGTCCGGCTATCGCTGGGGTATTGAGCGTAAGCGTGCTCTGCTGGAGAAAGAGCAGATGGAGAAAGAACAAGCCGCACATCATTCAGAGGACTCGCTGCCGTGAATCGTGGTTTATTTGCCGATGAAACGCCACCGTGCGGTAAGGCTGACAGGGCGAGCTAAGCGTCTGCAACTCGTGTGGCTTCGGCATCTCCTGCAAATTATAAACGTAACGCAGCCCTGGAATTATTCAATGGCATGGTGAGTTTTTCGTTTTTCTCTTTGCTCATTTATTTTTCACCGTCTTTGATTTTGCACAATACGTTGCTCCCATACAGGCAACGGTAATTGCCAGTATGCCGCTAGATTGAGCGAAGCTAAGTTTTTCTCCCAATATAAAAAAACCAGATAATGCACTGACGGCGGGCGATGCACTCATCAGAATTCCAAAGGTATTGCTAGATAAGCGGCGCAGCGCATAGATATCCAGTAAAAAAGGTAGCGCACTCGACATAATCGCAATCAAGAAACCGAGCATGAAAATATCGGGAATAAGAAGTGCAAAGCCGCTCTGATAAATACCGATTGGTACGATAAACAGTGAGGCAAAAACAGTGCCAATAGCAACGCCACGACTACCAAACTCTGCCGCTTTGCTGCCAACTCGTACGTACATTCCCCAGCAAAAAGCGGCGGCTATGACGTAGGCGATCCCGCGTGGATCTAGGGAACCATTCTGGTTGCCTAACGGTAGTAGTAGAAGTCCAAGAATGGCAAAACTGATCCATACCAAATCGGATTTTTGGCGCGAAGCGAGCATTGCAACGGTGAGTGGCCCCAATACTTCAATGGAAATGGCGATGCCCACGGGAATGTATTTGAATGACATATAGATGAGGATGTTCATTGCCCCCATCATCACACCGTAGACGGCGAGAGTTTTCCATCCCTTTTTGTCCGTTCGTAATTGCCAGGGTTTAAATACGGCAGCGAGCAACAGCATGGCGATACCCACTCTTAGCGCAGACATACCAAATGGCCCCACCACGGAAAAGGCACTTTTGGCAAAAGCAGCCCCCACCTGGATAGAAATAAGCGAAACGAAAACAGCCAGTAATGGCAGGTGAACGGATTTATTCATTATGGTGTCGATATTTCTTGGTTAAAAAAGAACAAGTTGGCAAATATTTAGAAAAACGGTTTTGCCACCATCATTGGTATCGTTAGCGCGGTAAATTTTACCAATGACATGGTGGTGGATGTGTGCAAACATCTTCATGTAATGCATTTAAATTGACGTAAAGCGGCAAGATATTTTCTTTTTTGAAGGAAACGGCTAAGTATGAAATTAGACGCTATCGATCGTCGTATCCTTGCTGCCTTGGTCAGCAACGGCAGAATGACTACAGCAGAGGTGGCAGAACGCATCGGGCTTTCGCCTACGCCTTGTGGGAGACGTATCCGGCAGATGGAAATGGCTGGGGTGATTGAGGGGTATTCCGTAAAGCTGAATCCCAATGCACTTGGTCTGGGGATTTGTGTTCTGATTTCAGTTAAATTGTCTCGCCCTAATCCTGGAGCGCATCGAGAGTTTGTTAACGCGGTGAAAGGCATGGAAGAAGTCACAGAATGTATGCTTGTGACAGGAGAAAGTGATTACATGCTGAGAGTATGGGTAAAAAGCATGGACACGCTGGCGGATTTTGTCACTACCGAGCTTCAGGGGATACCTTGTGTCGCAGAAACGTCGACTACGCTTGTGATGAAACACATTGGTGGGACACCGTTGGTTCCCTAGTGAGATAGGCTAAATACCGTGAATTTTGATTTATTTGCCGACGAAACGCCACGTCGCTGGACAGAAACGCTGGCGCCGGGTGCGGTCATCCAGCGTGGTCGCGCCTATGACGACGCCCCGGCGTTGTTTGCGGCACTGAAAACCGTCATTGCACGTGCGCCACTGCGTAATATGATCACGCCGGGCGGCTTTGCGATGTCGGTGGCAATGAGTAACTGCGGTCGGCTCGGCTGGGTGACGGATGAACGCGGCTATCGTTACACCTCACGCGATCCGCTGAACGGGGAAGCGTGGCCTGCGATGCCGGAGATTTTTTTCCGATTGGCGAAGCAGGCGGCGAGCGACGCTGGTTTTGCAGATTTTGAACCGGATGCCTGTCTGATCAACCGCTATGATGTTGGCACGCGTATGTCTCTGCATCAGGATAAAAACGAACAGGATTTTCGCCAGCCAATTGTGTCCGTCTCGCTGGGGCTTAGTGCGACGTTCCTGTTTGGCGGTATGGTGCGTAGCGATAGAGCAAAACGAGTTCCGCTGACACACGGCGATGTGGTGGTCTGGGGCGGCGAATCGCGGCTCTATTTTCACGGTATTCTGCCGTTGAAAAATGGCAGCGTGCCGGAAGGAATGACCGATGAATGCCGTTTTAATCTGACGTTTCGTAAAGCGGGATAAGGGGAAGCACAGGGAGGCTTCCCCTGTAGTTCCCCGGTGTCTCTCGATGCTCAAACGATCGAGACTAGGTTTAAGGGTCGGGCTTATTTTTTGCTGAATTTCATGTAATCAAGGGCGCTTTCTGCCGCGATTCGACCTGAGTTGAGCGCAAAGCCAAACGTGCCGCCGCCTAACAGCAGATCGTAGGTATCGCCATACATACCTGCCGCATCGTTACCCGTGACGTACAAACCCGGAATGACCTCGCCGGATTTATCTATCGCCTGCATTTTCTCGTCGATCTTCACGCCGCCGAGTGTACCCAGCGCGGCGGGCTGCATTCTCACCGCATAGAATGGCCCAGTTTTTACCGGACGTAGGTAATCCATGTTCTTGTTAAACACCTCATCCCGTTTCTGCGCCGCAAACGTGTTGTTTTCTTCCAACGTATGCTTCAGCACGCTGGCATCAACCCCCATCTCTTTTGCCAGCCCGTCGACGGTGGCGGATTTGAAGACGAAGCCGCGATTTTTCTGACTTTCTTTCGTAAATTCGCTATCAAATTTTGTCAGCTTGGTATTGGCGATCACCCATTCGCCAATCGGCACGTCAATGCCATCTTCGACGTAATGCTTACGGGAGGTTTCGTCGAAAATGGAGTACATGATGCCGCCCGCCTTTGACAGCGCGTTGCCGGAGTGTGGCCAGATAATGACATTGGATTCATCGGTAAAGCGGCGGCCGTGTTGGTCAACCCACAGATAGGGCTGACGCGCGGCGGCCAGCAGGTGAGAGTTGGGGGCGTAGTCTGGTAGGCCGGGGCGATAGGCTTGCAGCAGCCCGAGGCCGTCCGGTTTGGCACCGGCTTTCCAGGCCATATTAATCCCGTCGCCGTCTTTACCGACGTTGCCAACCATAATGGTGTCGGGGAACGCGGCGTATTTTTGCAGCATCTCTTTATTGTTGGCGTAGCCACCGGTTGCGATGATGACAGCCTTGGCGTCTATCTGGAAGGTATTGCCTTCGCTATCTTGTGCGATGACGCCCGTGACTTTACCGTCTTTCACGACCAGATCTTTACCCGCCGTTTTTACCAGCGTGGTGACATCCATACTTTTAAACTGCTCGTGGAATGTCTTGATCAGGTGGCGTCCGTGGCCGGGGCCGTCAATCACATGCCAGGTCAACATACCGCCGGGGCCACCGGGGCCGATGTATTCAAATTTGATGCCTTTCGACTTCACCCACTCAATGGTGTCTGCGGAACGGTTTACGAAGGCGCGAACCACGAAGGGATTGGCCATCCAGTGGCTGTACTCCATGATGGTCTTAAAGGCCATATCGGGCGTTACCACAATTCCCTGACGTTTCTGCATGCTGCTGTTGGCCGCGAAGATGCCTTCGGCAAAATTACCTGTGCCACCGACAACAGGCTGTTTTTCCAGTAAGACGATTTTTGCCCCTTTTTCCGCGGAAGCCATGGTTGCCGAGGTGCCAGCCGCACCTGCCCCGATGATCACGATATCGGCGCTTTTCGGGATTTCCGGCTTTGCTGCGTCCGCCGCTTGTGCGGTAGACCAGCTCATCATCGAGAGACAGAGCGTCGCGAGTACACGTTTTCTGAAGCGTTTCATGATGTTTTCCTTGATGTGATTAATATTCTTACAACACGGTGTGTGACCGCCGCGTTCCCGCTGCCGTGTTTCGCGTATGGAGAGCGTTGCGCGTGGAGAACCGGGCGGTATTAATTCGCTTTGGCCTGTGAATACGCGTCTTCCGACGCCTCTTTTACCGCCTCGCTGGTCATCGTGGCGCCAGATATCCCATCAACCTGTATGCTCTGTTTTTCGGTCATGGTTTTTGCGAGTTCAATGGCGGCTTCCCCACCGACTTCGGGGGTCTCTTCCGGGGCATCAATCGTCGATTTGAGGACTTTCCCTTGCGCATCGATATCTAACGTAACGGTGACGTCTCCACCGATCCCCTGTCTGGCGGCGGAATAAGTCCCGGCTTTAAAATTCCCTTCTTGTGCAACGGCGGTTCCCATTACGAATAACAAGCAAAGCGGAAGGATTCCTGAGCATATTTTCATATCAATAGTTCCATGAGTTTTTGAATGAATACGGTGAATAGCCACGTTATCTCCCATGAATAAAGTGATAGCCGTCATTGTTATTGAGTGGCCTGAATATCAGGCAGCACATCGGTAAGCCAAGGCCGAGTAATAAAAACAACAGGCTAAAAGGATTAAGATTGAAGAGGACTTCAAACTGGGAAAGAAAACGCAAGATTGGGAACGTTAGCGTCATACTGAGCATGACGGAAAGCAATTGGCTAATAGTCAGTAGATTATTACCGCTATGGTACGTGCTGTTATTCAGGTTGCTAAAAGCCAGCGTGCTTTCTGCTGAATATAAGGTCGAAATCAGCACACCCAACAGCATGACGATAATGCCGATGAAGGGCATTGCTCTCTCTTGTACGGCGGCACTCAGGGCGAGAACGCACAGCGACGTTACACTGGTTGACAGCATCAACAGCCGCCGGTAGCCAATACGCTTGACCAGCGGCTCGAACAGCAACTTTGACAGCAGTGCGCCACTGGAAAAAATCAGTAAAATCAGGCTGGTTTCTGCGGGTTGGCAGGCCAGCGTCGTTTGTAGCGTTAATGAAAGGACGACTGGCGTTGACGCCAGTAGCGTGCGCGTCGCGATGCCGCCAATAATACCGACAGAAAAGGTTCTAATGCTAAACAGGGCGCGCGGGAATAAGGCTGTTTCTGCAATGAGGTGTTGTCGGTAGTAAAGAAAAACCAGCCCCAGCGTGCTGCAAGACAGAAATAACATGACGAACGTTGGCAATATATTTTTCGTGGCGCTGGTTAACATGAAAGCGATAAGAAATAACATCAAAATAGGAAAGGCCACTTCATAGGCACCCGTGCGTGACGTCTCGTTTATTGCTGCAACTGGTATATATTTGCTTGCCAGAAAAAAGCAGATGAAAGCCAGTGGAATATTGACGAGGAAAATAGCCTGCCACGAGAGAAAGCTAACCAGAATATTACCGAGCACGGGGCCGAGCAGGGTGCCAAGCAATCCCAACAAGGTCACCCGATTAAGAAAGCGTAACTTCAGGCTCTGCGGTGTGGTACGCAATATCACGGTTCTGATGATGGGTAACATAAGCGCACCGCCAATGCCTTGAATAAAGCGGTACACGCTTAAGCTGCCGAGTGTGGTAGCCGTCATGCACAGTAGCGAACCGAGTGTGAAAGTGGCGATCGCTATCTGGTAGGTTTTCCTTTCTCCGAGTCGTTCCGCCAGCCAGCTATTGGCCGGTGTAAACGCGACGACTGTGACAATATAAGAAATCACGATCGTTTCCATATGCAACACCGGTTGACGCAGCGACTGCGCGATAGCTGGAATAGCGGTATACACCATGGTGGTATCCACGGATTGCATGAAAAAGGTGGTTGAGGCAATCCAGAATAAAACCCATGACGTATTCATTTTAGGCCACCGTCATTTGTCCGGCGTAAAGCACGAACAGTCGTAGCAGGAACACGCCGAACAGGCTCATGACGGCTAAGGTAATCACTTGCCCTTTGCCGGAATGAGCAGAAGATTTGCGTACCCGATTGATAATCGAGGGGATCACAATGCCGATGCCGATAACGCCAATCCAGAATACGCTTCCCCAGAAGCCTGACAGTGCGGTCTGAGCGGCGACAACTTTTTGCCCGCCGCCAAGCAGCAGCCCGACAAAAAACGCCAGCAGTAGGAACAGCTCGGCATACACCACCGGGGTTTCTACACGATGGATGAAGTGCAGGGAGCGTGAATCTCCAGAGGTCTGACGCCCCCACGCGCTGGCCAGCAGCATGACGGCAATACCGGATGTGGTACCGGATACTAAAAACAGGACGGGCAGAACGGGGTTATTCAAGAGCGGGAACGATTTCAGGGCGGACAGCAGAAAGCCGGTATAGCAGCCGAGCAGGATGGCCAACACCAGCAGCAAGTTTTCAATCAGTGCGGCCTTGTTGACGATTGTCGCCGCCACCTTACGCGCTAGTGCAGCCAGTGCGGGACGGTGCCAGACGGCCTCAAGCTGCGTCAGCCATCCGTCATGGTAAAGCGTGATGAGCCATAACAGCATCACGACGAAATACACCTGAAAGAGCATCACCCCAAGCGACATGATGGAAGTGGGATTGTAAAAGATCATCAAATACCAAAAGGTCAGCGGTTGAGTCAGGTGAAAAATCAGAATCACTAGCCCGAGGATGACGGCAAGCGGTGCCACGATGGCGGTGGCTTTGATCACGCGATTACTGCCGTGATATTCGCTGGGAACATAGCGCCTGAGGAGCATAGAGAGCGTGACCATCCCCGCTGAAATGCCGACCAGAAGAAGGTAAACGGCGATGGGCCAGTCCCACACCAGCGTGTCGAACGTGAAGGCGTTATGCATTGTCGATGGCTCCTCGTTTCCCTGGAATACGATAGAGTTGGGGTTCGGTGCCCAGATAAACCTTGGAGCGGTAGGTCGCGTTGCTCTCAATCATCTTGGCAATGTTGCTTTCAGGATCGTTAAGATCGCCAAATACCAACGCTTTGGTCGGGCAAATCTCGACGCAGGCGGGCTGTTTCCCGGCGGCTAGATTGGATTCGCGACAAAAATTGCATTTGTCGGCCGTTTTCGTGACGGGGTTGATGAAGCGCACATGGTAAGGACACGCGGCAATACAATAGCGGCAGCCCACGCAACGTTTATCGTTGACGTCGACAATACCGGTGAGCGCATCCTTGAAGGACGCCCCCGTTGGACAGACGGCAACGCAGGGCGGATTCTCACAGTGCTGACAGGACTTACGGAAAAATTGCTTAATCGCACGTGTTTTCTCGACAGCGGGAATATCGACGGTTTGCAATATATCCAAGCGCGTGACGCCATCAGGGACGTTATTCGTTTCTTTGCAGGCCTTGATACAGGCTTTACATCCGATACAACGCATTTCGTTATGTAATAAACCATATTTAACGGCTAATTTACCCTGCGTTTTTTCTGGTTCATTTTGCGCTTGAGCGAGGCCGACATTTCCGCTAACAGCAATCGCACTTCCCATATAGGCAATAAAACGACGGCGAGATAATTCTTCCATATTATAAATCTTCACAGTGAGGTGAAATTTTCGTGAACACCCAATTTTTCATGGATGTTATTAATCCAGCAATAGCGCTAATATTTCGCACGTTGACGCGAATAAAAAACAGTGATTCATCATTACGATGAAAATAATAAATAGGCCATGTTGTTATTGTGGCTTTATTGGAGCATGGCGATAAAAGGCTAAATGTGACCAAGCGCACATTTGTTTTTTTGTAGAATCGTATATGACAAATATGGATTTGTTATAAGTGAGTTTTGATTTTATTTATTCCTCTCGTTCATTTAAGAAATCGTGTTTCTATTGTATAGACGTACGCTGTTATTTTTATTCTCGTGATAAAAGTGAATAATTGATGTGTGTCAGATTACTTGTTTTTTATATGAGGAATGTAGGGAGAGATAAATGGATGATGACCTTTTTTGTAACAAATAAAAAACGTTAGTGCTTAATAGCACTAACGTTTATGTAGTATGCGTCATTCAGTGTGCAGATTGATGTCAGGGTTTTAGGTGTTTATCAAGAAAGCGGACGGTAATTTGCATGATTTCCGGTTGTAACCAGTGTGGCCCGCCGTGCTCTGCGCCCTTAACGCTGTAGTAGGTCGATTCGATATTTTTTGCCGTCAGAGCCTGATGCAGTCGCTCGGTCTGGCGTGGAGAAACTATCGTATCGTTCGTGCCATGCATGATGAGAAATGGAGGCGTGGCATTGCTGATAAAGTTAATCGGGTTAGCCGCTGCCGCTTTGTCTGGATAACGGGTGATTGCACCTCCTTCATTAAACACCGCAGTGCCGTTGACCCAGATAGCTTCAGTCGCAGAAGGTGATGCGTGTTTCTGCACGACATCGTCAGGGAAGCCTTCACCGACGAGCGTCAGGTCGGATAATCCATAGAAATCGATAACGGCCTGGACATCACTACTTTGATCGAGATTATCGCCTTTATCGTAGGTTTTTGAACCATTCGTCGTCCCGGCAAACGCTGCCAGATAGCCTCCCGCCGAGGCACCGAAAACAGCAGCGTGCTGACCATCAATACCGAATCTTTTCGCGTTTGCTCGCAGATAGCGAATCGCGGACTTTACATCTTCCAGCGGCGAAGGGAAAAGTACGGTAGGAGCGACACGATATTCCATGCTGGCAACGACGTAACCCGCTTCGGCAAGGCTAAGACGCTGTTGCAGATAATTATCTTTATTGGCGTTAATGAAGCCGCCGCCGGTAATGAATAATACGACGGGGAGGGCTTTCTTCGCCTCAGGCTGAAGAATATCCATTTTTAATGCAACATTTGGATAGCCCCGCATTGATACCTGAGAATAAACGACATCGGAGATTAACTTCACCGATGTCGTTTCCTGCTTGACGGTGATTTCATGTTGATTCTGTGCTGCATTGATTGCGGTAGCGCTCATCATTGCCAAGGTCGCCAACCCTATTTTTGTTGTTTTCGAATAATCCATATCTTAAATCCTTTTGTTAGGGGTATGTGAATTTTTTCAACTTGTGATAAGTAATGTTGTATTTGTAAAAATAATATTAAAAAATCTTTAACCTTATAAGTGGGACGTCTTGAGCTAATAAATTATTTCCTCGTTGATAATAAGTTGACTATATCTGCTATTAACGCTATTTCTCATGAATTAAATGTGCATCTAATCACATTTGATTATTTACAAACCCCTATAATTGTCATTATGGGTGGTTATAAACGAGACAGTTGATGCGTAATATAAAACAATGTTGAGTATAAAGCGTGTGATTTATTATCAGGAACTCATTCGAGTTGGGAGTTTCACTAAAGCGGCGAAGGCGCTGAATATTTCTCAGGCTTTTTTGTCACAGGAGATCGCACGCCTAGAGATTGAAACGGAAAGAAAACTGATCAACAGAACCACTCGACAGTTTTCTCTGACGCCATTTGGGAAGATCTTTGCTGACAAAATTCAGGGGATGATTAAAGAACACTATGAGTTGGAGCAGTTTGTCAGCAGCTATGAGGAAAGCTCGGACGGTGCGCTACTGGTTGGCGTGATCCCGATTTTTAATCGTCTGGCGCACTACAATGTGTTTAACCTGTTTCAGAAAGCCTATCCCAATATCGATATCTCTTTCATTGACGGCGTGAGCACCGATTTACTGGAAAGGGTGCGCAACGGCGAGATCCATCTGTCTTTCTCGACGCCTTTTGATGAATATCTGAGCGATCCTTTATTTCATCACACCATTTGTCAGATTGATGACATTGTTGCCGTGATGGCGACGTCGCATCCCCTTGCTGACAATAAAATGCTAAGTCTGCCGCAGCTGGTAAAAGAAAAGCTGATCGTTCCGCAGAAAGGAACCGGGGAGCATGCCGCTGTTTCTGAATCCTTCGCCAGACAGGGGATCAATCCCAGCTACTTCCGTGAATGCAGCAACATGGACATCATTATGGATCTGGTGATCAATCTGTCTGGCGTCGTTTTCCTGTGTTCGTCCGTCGCCAAAAGCCTGACTGCCTACGATGTTGCCGTGATTCCGCTGGAAGAAAAGTTGAAAAGGACGTTCGCCATTAGCTACCTGAAGCGCAGCGTGAATATTCCCATGGTGCGCCTGTTTTTGGATTTTCTGAAAGGTTACCGCGAGCCCGATCGGTAGCGCGTTTTACTCCCCCCGCAATTCATTCCAGTTCCTTTTCTCCACTATTCACGGGTTTTAGATGAATGTTGCAAATGTGAATAAATGTGAGGCAATTCAAATTATCGTTATTAATATACTTGTATGGTAGTCAGCATAAACGAATGATTACATGCATAGAAGGATAAGTAACGTGAAGATTGTCAGCGCTGAAGTGTTTGTCACCTGCCCGGGACGGAACTTTGTCACCCTGAAAATTACGACAGATAGCGGATTAACCGGCCTCGGCGATGCGACGCTCAATGGGCGTGAGCTGCCGGTCGCCTCTTACCTCAAAGATCATGTGTGTCCGCAGCTTATCGGGCGTGACGCGCACCAGATTGAAGACATTTGGCAGTATTTCTACAAAGGCGCGTACTGGCGTCGTGGACCCGTGACCATGTCCGCGATTTCGGCGGTCGACATGGCGCTGTGGGATATCAAGGCTAAAGCCGCCAACATGCCACTTTATCAACTGCTGGGCGGCGCATCGCGCACGGGCGTCATGGTGTATTGCCACACGACAGGCCACTCGATTGATGAAGTGTTGGATGATTACGCTAAGCATCGCGATCAGGGTTTCAAGGCGATTCGCGTGCAGTGCGGCGTGCCGGGCATGAAAACCACCTATGGCATGGCGAAAGGAAAAGGGCTGGCGTATGAGCCCGCGACGAAAGGCAATTGGCCGGAAGAGCAGCTGTGGTCCACAGAAAAATATCTCGATTTCACGCCGAAGCTGTTTGAAGCGGTGCGCGATAAGTTTGGCTTCAACGAGCACCTGTTACACGACATGCATCATCGTCTGACGCCGATTGAAGCGGCGCGCTTTGGTAAAAGCGTTGAAGATCATCGTCTCTTCTGGATGGAAGACCCGACGCCGGCGGAAAATCAGGCGTGCTTCCGTTTAATCCGTCAGCACACCGTCACGCCGATTGCCGTCGGTGAAGTCTTTAACAGCATTTGGGATTGTAAACAGCTGATTGAAGAACAGCTTATCGACTACATCCGCACCACGATTACCCACGCGGGCGGGATTACCGGTATGCGTCGTATCGCCGACTTTGCGTCGCTCTATCAGGTACGCACCGGTTCGCACGGGCCGTCGGACCTGTCACCAATCTGCATGGCGGCGGCGCTGCATTTTGATCTCTGGGTGCCAAATTTCGGCGTGCAGGAATACATGGGCTATTCGGAGCAAATGCTGGAAGTGTTCCCACATAGCTGGACATTCGATAACGGCTATATGCACCCAGGCGAAAAACCGGGGTTGGGCATTGAGTTTGATGAAAAGCTGGCGGCTAAATATCCCTATGACCCCGCTTATTTGCCGGTTGCCCGTCTGGAAGACGGTACGTTGTGGAATTGGTAATCAGAGGCCAAAACATGAAAAGCATTGTGATACAGCAGCCAAATTCGCTGGTAATTGAGGAACGCAGTATTCCACAGCCGGCGGCAGGTGAAGTTCGGGTGAAAGTGAAGCTGGCGGGTATCTGTGGTTCAGATAGCCACATCTACCGCGGACATAACCCGTTTGCTAAGTACCCACGTGTAATCGGACATGAATTCTTCGGCGTGATTGAAGCCGTTGGCGACGGCGTAGAAGTGTCTCGGCTGGGCGAGCGTGTCTCGGTTGATCCGGTAGTGAGCTGCGGCCACTGCTACCCTTGCTCAATCGGCAAGCCGAACGTCTGTACTTCTCTGGTGGTGTTGGGTGTGCATCGTGATGGCGGATTCAGCGAGTACGCTGCCGTACCGGCGAAGAATGCGCACGTCATTCCCGATGAGATTCCCGATGAATTTGCCGTGATGGTAGAACCCTTCACGATTTCCGCCAACGTGACGGCACAGGTGAAACCAACGGAACAGGATGTTGCTCTGATTTATGGCGCAGGACCGATGGGTTTGACCTCGGTTCAAGTACTGAAAGGTGTGTTCAACGTGAAAGAAGCGATCGTCGTTGACCGTATTCCCGAACGTCTGGACATGGCATTGCGCAGCGGGGCAGACAGAGTCATCAACAACGCATCACTGTCATTAAAAGACGAATTGGAGACGCTCAATATCAAGCCTACGCTGATTGTTGACGCGGCCTGCCATCCGTCTATTTTGCAGGAAGCGATTACGATCGCTTCTCCTGCGGCACGCATCGCCATCATGGGCTTTTCTAGCGAACCTTGCCAGATCAGCCAGCAGGGGATCACCAGCAAAGAGCTCTCTATTTTCTCATCGCGCTTGAATGCCAATAAATTCCCTATCGTGATTGAGTGGCTTAAGGAAAAACGTATCGATCCGACAAAGCTGATTACACACCGATTTGATTATCAGCAGGTAGTACAGGCGATTGAGGTCTTTGAAAAAGACCAAAAACGCTGCTGTAAAGTCCTGCTGACGTTTAATGATGCATGACACGCTATTGGCAACAGGGGATATATAAAAGGGAAACACACTATCGATTACAGAAAACTATAATGATTCCTTTGAAGTAATTATTTCTCTCTTAATCACTCCAGACCATAAATAACGGACTGGAGTGGATTACGACACCATGATGAACGGTAATTTTATTTACTGTGCCTGTGCTCTACCATAATTACAAATCGTCGAGAGTATATATATGAATAAGCATAAAATAGCATCTGGACAAGATAAACCTGCAAGAAGTACCTCTGACTTAGTTAAAGCAGCGGTATCCGGTTGGTTGGGTACCGCATTGGAATTTATGGATTTTCAGCTGTATTCGCTCGGGGCAGCACTGGTCTTTCATGAAATATTCTTTCCTGAACAATCGGCGGCGATGGCGCTGATTCTGGCAATGGGCACCTATGGCGCAGGTTATATTGCGCGTATTGTCGGTGCCTTTATTTTTGGCCGAATGGGTGACTCCATCGGTAGAAAGAAAGTGCTCTTTATTACCATCACCATGATGGGGATCTGTACCACCTTAATCGGCGTGCTGCTGACCTATGCACAGATTGGTATTTTCGCGCCGATCTTGCTGGTGACCTTACGTATTGTGCAAGGGCTGGGTGCAGGTGCGGAGATTTCCGGTGCAGGCACCATGCTGGCCGAATACGCACCGAAAGGGAAGCGAGGGATTATTTCCTCACTGGTTGCCATGGGGACCAACTGCGGTACGCTCAGCGCCACGGCTATCTGGGCTGTGATGTTTTTTGCCCTCTCCAGAGAAGAGTTATTGGCGTGGGGTTGGCGTGTACCGTTCCTGGCCAGCGTCGTCGTGATGATATTTGCGATCTGGCTGCGTATGAACCTGAAAGAAAGTCCGGTCTTTGAAAAAGTCAGCAATGATGTCTCCGGTACTGAAGAGCCGTCCTCTGCTCTGGTGGTTGAGCAAAGCGAGCAAAAATCCATATTGTCGATGTTCAAAGGCAAAGCGTTTTGGCTGGCAGTCGGGTTGCGTTTCGGTCAGGCGGGAAATTCAGGACTCATTCAAACCTTCCTAGCAGGGTATTTGGTTCAAACACTGTTGTTTGAGAAATATATTCCGACTGACGCTTTGATGATTAGCTCTATTATCGGTTTTATTACCATTCCACTATTAGGATGGCTGTCAGATAAAATTGGTCGTCGTGTGCCTTATATTATTCTGAATATCTCGGCGATATTGTTAGCTTATCCAATGCTCTCTCTTATCGTTGATAAAGAGAATAGCGTTAATGTCATTATCGTCAGTATTATCATTATTCATAACTTCGCGGTGCTGGGGTTATTTGCACTAGAGAATATCACTCTGGCGGAAATGTTCGGTGGACGCAGCCGCTTTACGCAAATGGCGATTGCTAAAGAAACCGGTGGTTTGGTTGCTGTTGGTTTTGGTCCGGTATTAGCCGGTATTTTCTGCAACATGACCGGTTCCTGGTGGCCAATTGTCGTGATGCTGATTGTCTATTCACTGATTGGTTTATTCGCGGCTATCAGCATGCCGGAAGTCAAAGATCGCGATTTAGATGAATTAGACGACGCAGCATAACGTTCAGCTTGCCATTATTCGAGTTGCAGATGAGTCGATCTTTCTGCAACTCGAATTATTTAGGGTGTCGCCATATTTTTGAATCAACTATCAGGGATAACGATGAGTATTAATGAGTTTTCTACGCTTAAGCCGCAGGTTGTGGTACCGCGTTACGACCGACGCCTGCTAAAAACACGTATTGCGCATATTGGCTTTGGCGCATTTCACCGGGCGCATCAGGCGGTCTGTGCCGATAAGCTGGCGGCGGAGCACGGTAGCGACTGGGGCTATTGCGAGATTAACCTGATCGGCGGCGAGCAGCAGATCGAAGCCATTCGCCAGCAAGATTTACTGTGGTCGGTTTCCGAAATGGCGGACAGCGGCTGGCATAGTCGGGTCATCGGTATAGCGACCCGTGCGCTGCACGCGGAAGTCGAGGGCATTGAGGCCGTGCTGGAAGCGCTAAGTGCGCCGGATATCGCCATCGTCTCGATTACCGTGACGGAGAAAGGCTATTGTCACCATCCGGCTACCGGGCAATTGAATAGTGAACATCCGCTGATTTGCCACGATCTAGCGTTACCCGCAGAACCACGCTCCCTGCCCGGCGTGATTCTGGCTGCGATCAAACGCAGACGGGAACGTCAGTTACCGGCATTCAGCGTGATGTCCTGCGACAACATGCCAGAGAACGGACACGTTACGCGCAACGTTATCGTGCAGTTGGCCGAACAGCAGGATGTCGAACTGGCGCACTGGATTGAACAGCACGTCACCTTTCCTTCCACGATGGTTGACAGGATTGTTCCCGCTATCACCGAGGAAACGCTGGAAACGATCCAAGGGCAACTGGGCGTCGCCGATCCGGCTGGGGTCGCCTGCGAGCCGTTCTTCCAGTGGGTGATTGAAGATAACTTTGTTAACGGCCGCCCCGCATGGGAAAAAGCGGGCGCGGAGTTGGTACAGGACGTGCTGCCGTTTGAGGAAATGAAGCTGCGTATGCTCAACGGTAGCCACTCGTTTCTCGCGTATCTGGGCTATCTTGCTGGCTACCAGCACATCAGCGAGTGTATGCAGGACGGTGCGCTGGTCGTGGCGGCACACCATCTGATGCTGCGTGAGCAGG
This sequence comes from Pectobacterium sp. IFB5596, assembly GCF_021432585.1. Lineage (NCBI taxonomy): Bacteria > Pseudomonadati > Pseudomonadota > Gammaproteobacteria > Enterobacterales > Pectobacteriaceae > Pectobacterium > Pectobacterium sp. IFB5596. The sequence continues at coordinate 572,425 of NZ_LXFY01000012.1, read as the reverse complement.
CACCGACGCTGCGTACGCAGGGGGTCGATCTCGCCGCCTATGCGGATGCGCTGCTGGATCGCTATCGCAACCGGGCGCTAAAACACCGCACCTGGCAGATTGCGATGGACGGCTCGCAAAAACTGCCGCAGCGGATGCTGGATTCGATCCGCTGGCATCTGGCGAACGGCAGCCGTTTTGATGCGTTGGCGCTCGGTGTGGCGGGGTGGATGCGTTATGTCGGTGGTATAGATGAGCAAGGGCAACCGATTGAAATCAGCGATCCGTTGAAAGAGGTGATTGCTGAAACCGTGCAACACAGCGTAGAGGGTGAAAGCCGAGTCGCGGCATTGCTGACGCTGACGGCGATTTTTGGTGAGGATCTACCGAAGAACCCCGCTTTTGTAGCGTCGGTGACGCAGCACTATCTGTCATTGTTAGCGAAGGGCGTGAAAGAAACGTTGCAGAAGATAGTCTGGTAGACCGAAAAGCGCAGCGAGTTCGGTAACACTGACACTCGCTGCGCTAAGCGTGTATCATAAGCGCTAAATTTCTTGGCTAAGCACAGCGGCATGGACACCTCTTTTCAGATTAACAACAGCGAACCAGTCAACCAGCAAATTTATCGCGTACTGCGTAAAGACATTGTGGAATGCAATATTCCGCCGGGTAAGTTGCTGTCTGAAAAAGAAATCTCTGTGCGTTTTGATGTTTCCCGCCAGCCGGTTAGAGAGGCTTTTATCAAGCTGGCCGAAGCCGGGCTGGTGCAGATCATGCCGCAGCGCGGTACGTTTGTGATGAAGATCTCCGAGCAGCGCGTGGCGGATGCTCGCTTTATCCGTCAGGCGCTGGAATGTGCCATTGTGCGTCGGGCAGCCGAAATGGTGACAGATGAGCAACTGCTAACGTTGGAGCACAACTTACGCCGTCAGGAACTGGCCGCGCAGAATGAACAGGTGCGCGAGTTCCTTAGCCTCGATGACAGCTTCCATCAGCTTCTGACACAGATTGCCAACTGTCCGCTGGCGTGGGAAACCATCGAATCGATCAAAGCAACGATGGATCGCGTGCGTTTTCTCAGCCTGAGTCAGGTATCTCCTCCGCCAAGCCTGATCCAACAGCACTACCTGATTTTTAGCGCCCTGAAAGCGCGCGATCCCGATGCGGCGGAAAAAGCGATTCGTGAGCATTTGCAGGAAATGATCTATTCGATCACGCCGATTGCGCAACAGAATAGCGATTGGTTCGAGCACGCCTGAGTAGCTGCCGCGTTAAATGATCTCATGGGAAACACTCGCTGAAGCCATTGTCCTCAGCGAGTGCGGGACGTCATCCTATCCTGTTACCGCTCTCACTGCATTGGCGTTTTACGCGCCCGGTTGTCATGGTTTACTACCTCAGCGCGATAACGCCGCAATTTCACTGCCGCTTAAGGCACCATCATAAATTTTGAAATAATCATACCGGCCTTTCATATAAGGATCGGTCGGGTATTGCGAACGCCCAAGATACGCGGCATTCAGCTCACCGAGTTGATAAGGTGCCTGAGTGAACGTGTCGCTGCGTGCCACTTCGGTACCGTCAATATAAAGAACGGCGACATTGTCTGACATTGTCATTGCGGCAGTGACCCAGCGACCAAGTGGGAAGGTATCCGTCGTGCTTTCAAAGGCCTCCATCATATAGCCATGGAGAATCGACATTCGGAAGGACATTTTTCCGGCATTGCTAAACGGCAACAGCGCGATCCAGCGACGGGTGCCGGAACCCATGTCGAAAATGCGCGCCCAGACCCGCCTGTCGTCAGCACAAAAGCGGGTAACGACGGTGAAATCTCCCAAATTCTCCATCACTTTTCCGGGCAGGCTGACATAGCCATCGATGCCGTCTAAAACCAATGCAACGCCGGAGCCGTCTGGCCCCGTTCCCCAAGTGGCTCCGCCGTGTAAAGTGCTGTTTCCCCATTTTCCTGTGCTGTCAGCCAGCATGGTTCCCGAACCTTCATTGAACGCCAGATGGAAAATTTCTTCTGCTTTGATCGCGACACTGACTGTATTAGACGCTGAGGTTTCCGCGCCATTTACAATAGCCTTAACGCGATAGTCATAGCGGGTTGCGCTGGTAGCGATGTCTTGATCGGTGTAGGTCAGAACATCGGTAATGTCGTAAGCGATGACGCTAAATGTGCCATTCACCGAGGCTGAACGCTCAAGTGTATAGCTGGTTGCGCCGACGACACCCCACCATGAAAGCTCAATACGTTGTCCACGGCGATAAGCGGTTAACCCCGTGGGCTTAAGGGCCGCGTTCTCGACGGCCTGTTCGCGGGTATACAGCAACGTGCCGTAGCCCGTACCATCGCCGCCGCCGCCGTTTTCTGGTGAAAGTCTCTGCACTTGTTTATAGACGTAGGGCGTATCAATCCCTTTGCGTTTGGCGTAGTGGTTATAGATGGTTTCCCAGCAGGGTCGGTTGTTCCCTTGACTCACCGTGCCTAGCCCTTCCATCCAGCCGTGTCGGTTACGATAGGTTTTCCACGGCACGGAATGATAGGCACCGCTTGTGTCGGCAAGATTCGATTTCGCGACATATTCGGCACCCGCGAGAAAACGGTTGTTGGCATAGCCGTAAATATCGTCTCCCTGATTCCACGCCATTTCACAAAATGCCACACCTAAGCTCATTCCTAGCGTGGTATGCCCCTGATCGCGGCCGCTTTCTTGCCACTGACCCAGATAGCCGGGGTGTAAATGAACCACGGCCTGCATGCCCGCGCCGTTGCCCTGACCATACTTGTAGTAATCAAGTGCTTCCTGATAAATGTCAGGGCGGTCGCACAGCACGCCAATCGCCAAAATGTTGGCAATCGCACACTGGTCCCAGTTAGCCCAATAGTTGGTGATATCCGCGCCGTTGTGAACGTCTAAAAAATTACGCGACATCGGGTAGAAAATGGTCAGCATCATGTTCTGGAAACGCTCAAGGTCAACCTTGGCCCAGCCGGAGTAGGTGCGCATAATCTCTGCGACGTTAGCAAACTGGTAACCGTAGATACCCGCGGCTAGCCAGCGGTCTGCATTCCCCGTGATGGTTTTCAGGGTAGAAGACCAGGCGTTGAGATAACGCAGTGCCTCATCGGCATAGGACGTATCCTGAGTGATTTTCCAGCGTACCGCCAGACGATAAGATCGTTGTACATCGATATACAGCACGGGAAAATTTTGCCCGTCGCCCCCGCGGACAAGCGTTTCTGTCGCCCGAGGATTGGCACCTATTTGTGAATACACATCGGCAATAAAGGGGGCCCAGGCTTCTGTCCACGGGCTCTCTTTTCTGGCGAGCTTTTCTCGGATACGAGAAAAATCCTCTTCGGTATGCAAGAGACCTGGGTGCGAGAAGGTACGATCTTCGGCATAAATTGAGGGCGCAATAGCGCCTGTTGCCACTGCGGCGATGGCTCGAGTGAGAAAATTACCTTTGAATTGACCTAATAATCCACTGACAGCCGCACCTGCTCCGGCTTGTAAAAAGCGGCGGCGAGGCAATGACCCCAGCTTTTCTGCTTTAGCGTGTGAATCAATAGATGTGTTTGAATTCTCGTTGTGTCGCTGTTGCAGTATTTTTTTCATGGCAGTTTAACTTCCCTATTTAACATGTGTGTTGAATCACTTCATCGATTACCAACACCGTGCCGGTTTTCCATAACCTGTCGATTATCAAGCAACGGAAAAAGGCTGTGTGATTCCCTTGTTGCTCTGTATCTGTATTTTTTGATCTGTGGTGCATACCGTGTGCTGAAAATAAGACTTTCTTTATTGAAGTGTCGAGGGAAATCGTGCTGGAAGAATTTTGCTCTCTTGGCGGATAAGCATAGGAAGCGCTCATTGATTTTTTTGATGAAAATCAATGAGCATAAAGCGTTATGTCAGCCTCTTCTCTGGCGCTGCGCTTTGGTGAATGTCAGGCTCCAGGCATTATCTGGTTGAAAATAAGACCTTATTGAAAACGTGACTTCAGCGGCTGTGCCAGATGAATCAACCACAGCTCGTTATCGGCTTCTGGCTTCTCCAACGGTTTGATGGCTAACGTCGTCTCGACCGCCTTGCCATCTCGCGTCAGTTTGCCATCGGCAGTAACCTGGTAGTCGTCCGCTTTATCTTTCGCCTTCACGGGGGATTTCAGCTCGGATTGCAGGCCAAAGTCGTTGTCGTTAATGACGGCCAGCGTTTGTTTATCCACCAGCGCCAGACCTTCTACTTTCTCCTGCTGCCAGCCGAGCTTACGCAGATCCACCAACTCCTGCTTGTGCGCTAGCGTTATACCGCGTTTTTCCAACTGCGCGAGGTCGTCAAATTCTGGCGATTTACCGTTGGCATCGAATGGCGTCAGGTCACTTGCTTTACTGAGATCGACCAGATAGATGCGATTCTGCATCTGCTTGTCTTTATCCGCTCCTTGCTCGACCAGCAGGATGCGTTGATTATCCAGAGCGACGATATCGCCAATCTTGGCATCTTTCGCTTTCTTATAGCTGTCGATGTTGATGGGGTAGCCCACCATGCGGCTGGTTTGCGTTTCCGGGTTAAACATCACCAGACGCGTAAACTGCGCTTTGTTTTTGGTTTTGCCGTCGATATCCAGCGTACTTTGCACGGCCATGACAATCGTACCGTCCGGCAGGCGAGTCAGCCCTTCAAAGCCCCGATTTGGCTGACGCCACTTGATGATGTTTGGTAAGCCGCTGGCAACGGAGTGCTCATTGCCCGTAGGTGTTGGCCCAAATTTTTGCAGAATTTTCCCGCTGGCATCAATATGGATCAGGAACGGGCCGTATTCGTCACACAGCCAGAATCCACCTTTACCATCCGGCGTGATCCCTTCGGTGTCCAGCCCGCGCTGGCTGGTGCTGAGCGGCTGTAACGCGTCATTCAGCGCCACTTCGTTGGTGGTACCGATAAAATCCGCAGGCAGTGGCAGGCCGGTGATGTTGCCCTCGGCATCGTGCAGCGAGCGTGGGTTTATGGCTTCGGCAGCTTTCGCGCTCACCCGAATATCCATAATTAGCGGTGCATAATCGGGGCTAGCGAAGATTTTAGCCTCTTTCTCTCCGACCAACGGCGCATCGGCGTTCGGGCCACGATCGGTGATGGTAGTGAACATTAGGTCATCGCCTTGTTTGCCCGTGAAGTAAAGACCAGAGCCGATACCGACAGGCAGACCGTTGGGAAAATTTTTGGCGAATTTGCCCTGATATGAAACATGATCGCTGGCCGGGAAGGTGACGACATAACGCGTCACTTTTTCTCCTTCGGCCTGAACGCTGAACGGCAAAAATCCGGCAACCAGCAGTGCTAACAACGTGTGTTTCATGCTATTCCCCATCAAATGTCATTGTGGTCGTGGCTACGGTGCGTTGACCGTGCCGCCTGTGGTAGACGAAGGGCTGTTCTCCTTCTCCTTATCTTTTTCTTTCATTCCACCTGGATCGGGCCGGGGGTAATCATAATCAATGCGCAGGGGATGTGCATAGGCGCTGTTCCACAGTTGTGTATAAAGCATGTCCACCCGCTGTGCCATTGCCGGGTTCTGGATCACCATTTCCAGATTGCGCGAGTTGTCCAGATAGCCGCCGCTCCAGTTGCTCGTGCCGATCCAGGCTTTTTTGCCATCGATTGTCATGATTTTACTGTGAATCACGCGGGCAAACGGGATGAAGCCGCTGCTGGCTTGAGGGATCGACACCGTTTTGATCTGGATGTTGGGTAGCACCGCCAGGCTTTTCAGGTAGGCGATGTTCGGCATTTTGGTGCTCCATTCGGACACCATCAACTCTACCTGTACACCGCGTGCGGCGGCGGTGCGAATGGCGTTATCGATAACCTCGTAGTAAGGGCGTGTGTTATCCGAGCCGTAGGAAAGCGGGACGTAATCCATCACCTGAATGCGAACCTGCTGCTGAGCTTCGGCTAGCAAACGGGGAAGCTCTTCTTCGGAATCTATCACTCCGGGAGGATTAAACGCTTTGGGGCTGGCAACCAGATAGTTGCCCGAACGGTCAACGGCGTCTGTCGATGTGGGCAACGGCGGAACGGTTTCTCCGTTGGCTAGTCGCGCCTGTGCCTGCCAGTCTTGTTCAAAAATGGCGCTAATTTGATTCACTACGCGCGGATCGTCGATCAATAACCCCGTTTCGTGAATGTGTTCCAGCGCTCGCCAGTCAAGATTCTGGCTGCCCATGTAGGCCTGTTTGCCATCAACCAGCAGGTATTTGGCATGCACAATCCCGCCGCTCAGACGTTCAAAAGGAATCACGCGTAGCTCCAAATTAGGAATCGTTTTGAGCTGTTCCAGCGTGTCCTGCGTAGAAATTTTTAGCCCTTTTTCTTCAAGCAGCAGTCGGATTCGCACGCCGCGCTCTCCGGCGGCACGCAGATGCTGTAAGACGTTATCAAAGCGCGTTCCTGCCTGATTCGCGACGTAGAATTGGCCTAGTTCAATGGTGTATTGGGCGTTATCAAACAGCGATATCCATACTGCATCGCTAGGGCGTAAGTCGGGGGCGGTCAGCGTGGTTTCGACCGGGGCGTCATACACGAGTTCATAGCCGGGAATGCGATAGCCGCTCGTGCTGGTGTCGGCATAGGCTGACACACTTACAATAAACAATACGCCTCCTGTCAGCAGTGTGTTGATGCAATGTTTCCAGCGTCGCCCCGGATGGGTGAAACCACAACAATTAAGCATAGCGTTTCTCCGCCATCGCTTTTTCTGTCATGGCACTGTCTGTCACGGAATGATGCGCCACAGCAGGGCCCACTTTCTGTTGGCGAGTATGCGGCATTCCGGCGCGAATCAGCAGGACTTTCAGCATTTCGTTGATGTGTTCCATCCGGCTTTGCAGGAAATTGTTCCCCAGCAGGCAAATCAGCGCGATGGCGATCCCCAGCCCGGTGGCGTACAGCGCCGTTCCCATTCCGGCAGAAACCTGACTCGGGTCGGAAATTCCGGCGGCAGACAGGGCTTTGAAGGTTTCGATGATCCCCATGATGGTGCCGAGCAGCCCCAGTAGTGGCGCTGCGGTGACGACGGTTTCCAGAATCCATAGTCCGCGCGACAGCTGTGGCTTACTTTGCAGGTATTGTGCGTCGATCAGGTCGTTCAGCGCATCGCGGTTTTCTGCCTGATGTGACTGCGCCAGTACGGGCGTAACGACACTAATGGGCAGACTAGGGCGCTGGGTCAGCGCGTCCGGCAGATCGTGGACGTGGCGAATATCCGCCGTTAGCGCGCGCTCCAGCCGTTTGGCCTGCCGACGCGTATAGGAAAAGTAGAGGCTGCGTTCGATGATGATCATCAGGGCGATCACCAGTGAGGCGTACATGACGTAGAAAATAATCTCGTGCAGCATATCGGCGTTCATGGCCTGATCCTTCTATTGCCTTGTTGGGCGTTGTTTGTGATGAGCGCCAGCGCGGGAAACCGCGCTGGCGTATGACATTATTGGATTAGAACGTGGCTTCCAGTGAGGCGCTGAAGGTGCGTTCTTCTCCGACGTTGTAAAACGGTGTGCCTGCCGATACGCCGTTGTACGATCTTGAGTTGAAGCTTACTGAGCGCGCAGAGTCGAGATACGCTTTGTCGAACAGGTTGTTGACGCCAAAGCGTAAGGTGGCGCTTTTCACGATCTTCTTATCCACTGGCAGATAGACGCCGGCGCTGAGATCGAAAACGGTACGTCCACCGATCTTCTCGTCATTGGTCATGTCGCCGTAGAACGAGCCAACGTAGCGGCTGTTCACGCCAGCGTAGTAAAGGCCGTCGTCATAGCCCAGTCCGAGGTTGAGCATATTTTTCGGCGCATTAGCGACCTGCTTGCCCGTGGTAGGGAGCTGGCTACCGCTGGTGGCGAGATTGTTTTTCTGCTCGGTGTCGGTATAGGTGTAAGCCGCAAAGTAGTTGAAGTTATGAGGCAGTTTGCCGCTCCATTCCAACTCCAGACCTTTGTTTTCTACTTTCCCGGCATTGATCATTTCGTAATCGCCGTTGGCGTCACGGCTGGAGATCTGACGATCGGTAAAGCGGATAAAGAACAGCGAAGCGCTCAGCAGCATGTTCTCATCCTGGAAGCGCCAGCCGAGTTCCTGATTCCAGCTCAGCTCTGGTTTGGTGTTGATGGAGTCGCCAACGTTGTACAAGATGTAGTTGGGCGGGGTACGCATGTTGCGCGTGATGTTATAGAACACCTGATTTTCGGTATTGATGCGGTAAGCCGCGTTAAAGCTGGGCAGGAATTCGTGGTACTTCTTGTTCTTTTTCTCTGCAACGTTATACAAGCTGCCGAGGTTAGTGCCGTCACGTTCTACGTGCTGATAGGCCAGACCGCCAGTGAACGTCCATTCCGGTGAGAAGAACCAGGTGTCCTGTACCCAGATTTTATGTGCTGGCGTGACGGTAAACTGGTTACGCCCTTGAACCACCTTCCCGTTGGCGTCAGTGATCTGATTCGCATCGCCGGGTTTGCCTGAGATGTTAACCGGGTTGCCGTCGCTTTGGAGCGGAATGAATGGCTGCGTTTGGCGCTGGCGGGCACGTTCAAACCAGTAGCCGATATCCAGGCTATGCTCGTCGTTAAGATCCCATTTCAGCTTGGTGGTGATACCCGGTCGCCAGGTTTCCGTCCACGACGGGCGGTAGTAGGTGTTGGAGGTCAGATTACTGAGATCGTAGTTACCCGCGCGGTCTGACGTCGCGGATAACACGCTGGCGCTTCCGCCACCAAAGCTGCCGCCGTTCGTCGAGAAATAGTAAGGCTGTAAGGTCAATGCCAGATTGTCGCGTAGCTGCAATTTCTGAGTGAAGGTGACATTCAGCGTTTCAAAGTTATTGCGGTTGATTTTGTAGTATTGAGAAATCTGTCCACGGTTGTTGTAAACCGGCGTTGTAGCGTAATCCATCTTACGCCCGTTTTGCTCGAACTGCCGTTTGCTCAACGTCGAATAGTTGATGGCATCTTGCTGATTATATTTCACAATCAGGCTACTGCTGTGGCCATTTTCATGTTCATACAGGCCATTCCACTCGACTTTATCGGCGCGGGAATAGCCTGCGCCACGCCATTTGTCGGAGTCGGTATACGAGTAAGAAAGCCAACTGCTAAAACCGTTGTGTTTACCGGTTTCCAGACGGGCGAAGGTCTTGCTGAGATTGTTACTGCCGAACGTCTGCTTAACGAAGCCGCCAAACTCTTTCGCCGGACGGTGGGAAACCAGCCCGATATTGCCGCCGCTGGCACCGATGTGCGGGCCATCCATTTCTGACGAGCCTTGGGTAACGAAAATTTGCTCCAGGTTTTCCGGGTCACCCATGCCGTTCGGGTACACGGCGTAGTCACCGGAGTCATTAACGGGGATACCGTCTGATGACAGGCCGACCTGATCCGCACTCATGCCGCGCATGGTATAGCTGACGCCGCTCAAGCCGCTGGCGTCGTTACTGCTGACATTCAAACCCGCCGTGTATTTCAGTTTATCAATGGCGTTGCCTGCTGCTGGCATCTTGTCCAGCGCGTCTTTCGTCACGGTCGAGCGTGATTTGGCGCTGTCTTCCTGAACCATTAGCCCTGCGCCGAGCGGTTGCCCCTGTACGTTGATCGTGCCGACATTTGTCGCTTCCTCTGCCAGTGCGGAACCTGCCAATAAGGCGCCGACGACGGACAAACATACCCCAGAAAGTTTGAACGGTTTCATTTAATAATCCTAGTTTTATCAATAAGGTATTGTTGACGTTACTTTTGCTTATTCACCCTCTTGCTCAGGCGCGACATGCTATTGCGCCTGATAATCGAACGTGGCTAAAAAGCGTTTTGTGCTTTGTCCTGCAAAGGCGTCGGCAGGGAAAGCCCGAACCTGTTTGATGCCCTGTAAGCTGGCTTGCGCAGCACGGTTCAGCAACATGCTTGGCGCTTTGCTGTTGATCCCTGAGCTGATAACGCGTCCTGTGCGATCCACTTCCAGCCAGACTTCAACGCGGCCTTCGGGACGCTCAAGCGATGCCTGTCTTCCAGTTGGGTAGCGTTTGATTTGTTCAAGCTGCGCGCGCAGCGCCTGCGCATAGCTATTTTCCAGCGCGGCGACATTCACCGGCGGCGTGGAAGGGGCTGCCGGTGTTGGAGGCTTGGCTAGGGCTTCCGGGCGTGGTGTAGTCGGTTTAGCCTGAGCAGGTGTCGGTTTAGGTTTGGTTTCTGCCTTGGGTTTAGCCTCTGATTTAGGCTTAGGCTTCACTTCCGGTTTCGGAGGCGTAACCGGCGGAGCTTCTATGATCGGATCGGGTTCATTAACCGGAATCGGCTCTGGTTCTGGTTCCGGCTGTGGCACAGGTTCTGGGATCGGTTCGGGCTGGGGAACTGACTCCGGTTCAGCCAGCGTGAGTGCCATGACCGTTTCGTCGTATTGCTGCTGAACTTTCAGCGGTGGTTGTTGGCTGGCGAAGAACAGGCAGGTGGCAAAGACCGGTAATGGTAACCAACTGATGGTGTGGCGTGAGCGATAGAGCAGATACATGTCACGATTTCCGGGTTGCGATAGAAATGGACGAAAAGCCCCCTTGACGCAGGGTATCCATGACGGCGACCAGACGCTCAACCTCGACGCTTTTATCGCTGTTGATAATGATGGTGGTTTGCTGGTCTTGTTGCTGCTGTTGCAGCGTCGTAACGAGATCGCTCAGTGCCATCGGCTGTCCGTCCAGCTCAAGATGATCCTGTGCGCCCAGTGTGATGATCGCTTTCTTCTGCGGTTTAAGTTGCTGTGCGCTGCCTGCGGCGGGGAGCTGTGTTTTCAGGCCTAGCGCTGGAATAACGTTCATGCTGATCAGGACAAAGAAGACCAACAGGAACATCATCACATCGATCATGGGAACTAAATCGATGTGGGCTTTCTGCTTTTTAGGTTCGTTCCAGTTTCTCATTACTCATTTCCCTACAGGCGCGAATGCCTGAATATCTGAGCAGGGCAATTCGCGTGGCGCCGAAACAAAGCAGCCAATATAGGTAGGGTTTGTTTAATTTTTTTTACATTTATGTGATTATTTTTTCATGTGGATACGTTTTTTTGGTAATTTTTTGTCAAAAAATAAGTTTTTTGATGTTTTTACATCATGAATTAACAGCAGCGGGAGAATCCCCTGAGAAAGGAAAAGTACGCCAGTCGAGTGAGAACAGCAGAAAAGCAATAGCCAGTGAAGCCACTGGCCGGAGGAGGGATTCTTTAACTTGAGAGCTATCCTTTTCCGCGTGGTTTCCTGAAAGCGAAAAAGAGTTGCAGCGTGTTGCATAGCACCAGAAAAGCGGTGACAACGAACACCCAGCGGAACCCCATCAGGGCGGAGACACCGGAACCCATCAGTGGCCCCAGCACGTTGCCTAAATACATGAATGACTGGTTATAGCCGAAGATGCGGCCTGTCACCTGCTGACTGCTGTATTTGACCAACAGCGCCTGCACGGTTGGCATCAGTGCACCATCGGCAAAGCCCAGCATGAAACGCAGAATGCCAAGCTGTGTCGGGCTTTGTACCACTGCCATGACCAGGAATAGCAGTACGCTGATCGCCAGCGCGGCGATCAGGACGCGATGTGCGCCGATGCGGTCACCTAAACGGCCAAGGCGTGGTGCCGATAGCAGAGCGGAAACGCCAGGAATGGCCGCAATCACGCCGCTGATAAAAGCAATATTGTCCGTGCCGGGAGCCAGATCGCGGATGAATAAGGTGAGAATAGGGCTGATGGAGCCGTTTGCCATCTGGATCATCATTGTCGTAATGAACAGACAGATGATAAGTGCTGGATAGGGAAGCGAAGCAAAGACCGCTTTCCCGCTGAGTCGATTCTCTTTGGTGACCTTAACCACACTCTCTTTAATCGCGAAAAGCGTAATCAGGAAGCTGGTAAACAGCATGCCTCCCGTGATGAAAAAGACGATGCGTAGCCCGATGTAGTCGGCCATAAAGCCGCCGAATAAGGGGCCGAGAATGACGCCGGCGATCTGTCCGGTCGATAGCATGCCCAGCGCCCAGCCGCTTTTTTCACGCGGAACCTGTGAGGCGATCAGTGCCATCGCGTTGGGAATGTAGCCGGAGGTCAGCCCCATTAACGAACGCAGGATGAACAACTGCCACACGTTGGTCGCTAACCCTTGCAGCGACATCACGATCGCCATGCCGAGCGCAGCGCGCAGCAGCATGAGCTTGCGCCCCTTACGGTCGGCGAGGCTTCCCCATAGCGGTGCCACGGCAGCAGAGATGAGAAAAGACGAGCTGAAGATCAAACCAGACCACAGGCTCAGCGATTCGTGTGAATTCACACCAAGCTGCTCAATGTACAGTGGCAAGAAGGGCAGTATCTGGCTCATGGCCAGCCCGGTGAAAAAGCATCCCAGCCAGGCAGAGAAGAGGTTAAGTTTCCAGGTTTCCATGTGGGCGGAAGGGGCCTTCATCAGCGAATAACCAATGGCGAAATTGTGGTTACCGTGCGTAAAAAGTGGGCTAACTGCTAGCGAATAGCGCTCAATTAATAACGGAGAGTGACTAAAATTTCGTCTTTCATCATGAGCATAGCATAGCCCGCAGCGTATTGGTTACTGAGGGTAATGATTCGCAACAAAAGAAAATCAGCATCAGTAGGGGATAGCGTGGGTTAATATAATTTTGTGATTCACGTCACAAAAAATGTGCTTTTGCTAGGCTGCCGTTGTACAATTCACCGACATAAGGCAAAGCATCGCCATTAAGAGAAAAGTTATTCCATCGCGTGATTAAAACTATTGCTTAATTAAACAATAAGTTAAGTAAAACCAAGGTGAAAAAAGTGCGTAACTTCTTTAAAAAAATGCTGGCGGCTTACCTGAATACTTATAAAGACGTGCCGCCTGGCGCACTGTTCTAAGAATCTGTGCTATGCAAGCAGGCCGCCATATTGGCGGCCTGTTTATTGATGGGGCCGACTTATTTTGAGAATCAACGTAACGTGGTTCTCAGTCCGTTCCCATTTTCATCGTGATATTACTTCGTACTGTAGACCGGAACCGCTGTCACTTCTGGCACGGCCTCGGTCAAGTAAGCACCGGCTGCGCTGCTTTTGACTTCATTCTCATCAATAAAGCCATAGAACACGCCCTGCGACGCGGAAACGCCGCGAATTTCTGCATCCCCGCGCATTTGCGCATTGCCTGATAACACAATACCGCGTTCATAGGCTCCCGGCCCCATGAAGACCGTATGTAGCCGCGCGTTATCACGTACGACAGTATCGCCCTGCATAACGGTGAGGCCGCTCACAACGGCACGCCCTTCTACTGTTCCGCTCAGAATCGTTGCACGATCTTCAATTCTGGCGTTATCCCTCACCGTACCACCGATGACGCGAGCGTAAGGCCCGACGTATGCGGTAGGGGCGACATTCGCGGAATTAGACACCCAGCCGCCGCCGTTTGGATGGCGAGAGCCGTTAGCGGTTGGATTTGGCGCACCGGGCTGGCTGCCCTCTGGCCAAACGCCAGTGAAATCAGCCATCCACGGATAGCGGTAAAGGGAGTAGTAAGCCTGATCCCACTTGATCTTCTGCATTTGCGACGGTGTGCCCATCACGACCATGTAAATGCCGCGATCGTCCTGTCGAATAGTGAAATTTTTCACCGTTGCCGATGCACCGCGCTGCAATTCGCTATAACGTGAAACACCGTCTGCGCCAATCGCAACAAGACCCCAGCGCCAGTCTGAATTAGGCTGCGGCATGGTTGCCGGATCGTTTTTCAGTCCAGGGAAGCGGGTAATGGCCGATTTACTTTGCACCATGCCACGGAATTTGACGGTGATTTTCGTCGCACCATTTTCAGGGATTAATCGGACGATGTTGTAGCCCAACTGCTGCGGAGCCTGATCGAACGGTACAGAGAAACGTCTGAGGCTGGCGCTGGCACCGACCACCGGCTCAAGCGCTGTGGTTCTCAACAGACGGTCGGCGTTACTCTGGTTAGGTTGTACCGCACCATAGCCGCCATAGGTTGAACGATAGAAACGACCACGATCGAAACCATCGGGATCGATGTAATCCCAGTTGACGTTGTGCATCGCCCAGTCGCCGAAGACGTCGTTGAATTCAGACTGGCTCCAGCCCATGTTGGTGCGCAAAACGGATAGCGGATCGGCGGTAGACTGGCCGCTTTCGCCCCATTTCGGCGCTTTTGCCCACATATCGTTGATAGCACCATAACCAAAACGGTTCTTCAGGTATTCCATAAACTGCCAGTTGCAGTAGCGGTTACGCGTTGAACCCAAATAAATATGCGAATAGTTGACCTGCATTTCTGAACAGTGTGCTGACGTACCGCGGAATTCATCCATCTGGTGCGTCATCCAGTTCGCGTGGGATTCCCAAATCCAGCCCACGTAGTTATCTCCCGTGCTCTGAAAACCGCCAGTTTGCCCTTGCAGTGCATGGGTAAATTCGTGCGCCAGCCCCCAGTTATCCTTGAGTGAGGCTGGCCCGATCCACATCCCCATACTGCCACCGCCAGCAATACCGCCGCTGAGGCCAAAAGTGGGATCGATGTGGATATTGGCTTTATATTTCACGGTTTGTTTGCAGTAAGGTTCGGGATACTGAATTTGGTTAATGAACTTATCCCAAATTTGTTCCAGTTTCTGCCCTGCGGCAACCGCATCATTACGGTTAACGTCGTTATTATTCCAGCGGAAGGCAAAGTGCTCCGTTTGGTATTTCACGGAAGGCATATCAGTGATGGAATTATCCACCTGCCAACTGCCTGCGACACAAGCCTCAGCGGCGTTTGCCGTATTGACCATTAATGCGCCACTTAAAACGAGTAGACAGTTTAGGGGCGTGAGACGTGTTTTTATTTTTGGCATAAATCCTTTTCCTAGCATGAATATTGCTAATTAGACTTATTATTTCGCGAGAATAGATTCCTCGTTAATATATAAGACTTCATCCCAAGGCCATCATGGCCTATACCCGTCATACTTCAAACTGCCTGTGCGTGAATGCCCATTCAGTTGGAATTATTCAGGAGCTATTTTGCTTAAGTGAAAATATATCGACCTCTGTAGAAAGAGGTCGATTGGAGTATAGGTTAATTTTACCGTGTTAACTATTTCATTTTAAGTTTTGGTTATGTCCTGGTTTCCTAAAATAATGTGATTGTTGGTGTAGTGCTTTATTAACCAATAAAGCAAGCTGGCAGCCAGTAACGAATTAAAGGCAGGTACACCCCACTCAAAGGCTAATCCGACGATGGCTCCAACAACGCTGGCGATAATTGCTGGCCAGCCAATCAGTGGCGTTTGCGTGCTGTCAGGTAATTGGCCTTCAGCACGACTGGTGTCGAGCAGCGTTCTGTGAGTGCGTAGAATATAATAATCAACCAGCATCACGCCGATAATTGGTGGGAATAATACGCCCAATAGCGTCAGGAAATCGATAAAGCGGTCCAAAATACCAGCCACGGATAGCGCGGTACCGATGAGGCCAATCACCAGTGTTATTGATACATAACGCAGTTTTTTCCCCGTTACGCCTTCTATCGCATTGGCGATGCCTAAAGAGGAAGAATAAAGATTGATATCATTCACCCTCAATGTCGAAAATATAACGGCAATGAGCCCAAGTCCGCCCGCAGCCTGGGACATGATCGTTACGACGTCTGCGGTATTGAGTGCGCGGGCAATAATGATGGCAAGGCCATTCACAATAAATTCCCCGACGATAATCGACAGCATTGTCATCCAGAAAACGTGTTTTCCTTTTTGGGAATAACGCGTCATATCTGGGGTAATTAAGCTGGCGACAATACAGCCGCCTACCACCATCGTCGCGCCTGCGCTAATGGAAATAACCTCGCCGTTGGGGGCTGAGGCAAGCAGTTCAGCAATATTGTGGCCGGAGAGCGTCATGATCGAAATATAGCCGACGACGAGAACAAACATCGGTACGGCAATTTTAGCGGTGAAGCGTAATGCTCTGAAGCCAAAGGCAACCAGCAGTGTCAGCGCAATGCCGGAAAGGGCAGCAGACCAGCCAAAGCCGAGTTTGTTTTCCATTGCGAAGTTGAGTGCTTTGGCGAATACGGCATTTTGGACACCAAACCAGCCAATAAGGCTAATGGCGATAACCAATCCAATCAGGACTGATCCAATACGGCCGAAACCGCACCAGCGTGCCAGAAGACTGCCGGACATGCCTTCTTTCATCCCTGCATAGCCTAATCCCACGGTCACTACGCCAAAAATGGCGCTGCCAATAAAGATGGCGATAAATGCCTGGCTTAGCGTCATTGAATGGCCGAGCACTGCGCCTAGCATAAATTGGTCTAGCGCGGTTAACATCCCGATGTGCACTAAAGCGACATTTAAAAAAGGCAGTCGAACATTTAGCGGAACGCGACTGACCGGATAATCATCTATTTTTTCCATGTGGGTATATTCGCTTATATAAATTGAATGCCTTTTTCGATGAGGGAATTGGGAATATAACCATCTATCCCAAGGTGACGACAAAATTCCTCAAATTGAGGTAATGAATGAGTCTCCGCTTTTTGGTAAATACTATATATTCTGTTCTCGATGGTTTTAGGCGATACATTCATTTTTCTTGCAATTTCCTTGTTTGAAAAACGTTGTAACATCAAGAATATAGTGTCAAGTTCTGACTGGGTGAAAATGCTGGTAGTTAACTCAGTTTGCAACGTAGTCGGCTTTTTTTGGTCTATATAAATGAGCGGAGAACGCGTATCCAGAGCTCTGGCGTTCCACATCGTACCAATGCACACTTTATTTTCATCAAAGATAGGAATCTTTTCGCTGACAAAAGGAGTTAGCGTTTTCTTTCCATACCAATAGTGTGTTTCGATCACGGTTACGCGTTGCTCGCTATTTTCTGTTAACCGGTCATGTTCTTTTAAATCGTCAGAAAGTTCCGCCCAGCTGGCAGGAAATTCATCATCTAATCGCCCTTCAATATCAAAACGTATTGGCGTATTGGTATAAAGGTAAGCGGCTTTATTCATGTAAACATGGCGTGATGATAAATCTTTAATACCCCATGGTTCATTTAAACACTCCATCATAATAATCAGATTGCGAATATAATCAGTCATGTTTTCTTGTGATGATGGCATCCTGCCCTCCTTATAGGTCGGGATTAATTCAACGGATCAATTTAGCTAAATAGTGTCGAGTATGCTTGTGTGCATAACCCGGCAAATTACCATACTCTTTGTATCCTAATTTTTCGTAGAATCCTTTGGCTTGAAAGTCGAATGTGTCTACATAAGCTAGATGGCAGTCTCGTTTTAGTGCTTCTTTTTCAGCAGCTTGCATAAGTTGACGACCAAGACCACTTTTACGATGCTTATCACTAACCCAAAGGTATTGAACTTCTAATGCTCCCCACCAGGTTCTGGATATTAATCCTGCGATGATATTATTTTCATCGTCTTTGAAATTTAAAAAAAGGGGAGAAATATCAACCGCGTCATACTGTGCGTTGTGTTTCCACAGGCTTGCTATTACAAATTCTTCTTCATCCTGCTCTGGTGTGCCAGTAATATTCAGATTCATTACAATAAAACCTCATTATTAGCATGCTAAATTATATTCCCAGCATTTCTTTATCATATTAAATATATTTAAGCAAGAGTGGATTTCACTCGTTATTAAGTTGTCGCGCCACGCTATGATAAACACATCATCTGATATTTTTTGAACGTCTTTTGATAAAAAATATAAACTAAACATGTGTTTGCCTCACCAGGGAAAACACTCAACAAATTATAATAAAATTCAAGTTGTATCGGAAGCACATCTTTTGTAATCAACTGCTCGTTTTTTCTAGCAACACACTTGTAGCGCCCGGTTTATGCCAGCGAAATGTAGCACTATTTCTTCGCTGGCACCTCCTCTCCCGACCGATCCCCATCACATAACGTATGTTGCAACATAGGCAAAAAGACGACATTGTTATTGCCCCATGGAATTGTTACGGCTTTCTATCGCATTGCTCTGGTGTAACGCTCGATAGCGCACCATTTTTTACCGTTCATATATAGAGGCCGGAGAGTGGACTGAATGTCGTTAAAAGCCTTACGCACGCTGGTTGCGATTGCCCAGTATGGATCTTTTTCCCGTGCGGCTGAAGCGGTATGCCTGACGCAATCAGCCGTTAGCCTGCACGTTCGTGCTTTGGAGGAGGATTTCAATACGTCACTTTTCGATCGCTCACGTCGCGTTCCGGTTCTGACTGAAGCGGGACTCCGTGCGGTGGAGCAAGCGCGGGAAATTCTTGCGCAATATGACGCGATTGCCACCGAGCTAGGCGAGGGCGGTGAACTAGCCGGACGCCTGCGAGTTGGTGCGATCCAAACTGCTCTGGCCGGCGTTTTGCCCGCCGCACTGGCTGCGTTGCGTCGTGCTCATCCACGTTTGCGTGTTCAGGTGAATTCTGGGATGTCGGCGGAGCTGGCTATCCGTATTGACGCCGGGGAGCTGGATGCCGCCGTGACTACCGAACCGGTAAAACCCTATCCAACCGGTTTGGTGAGTACGCCACTGTATCAGGAAGGATTCTGGATTATTGCGCCGTCAGATCTGGCGTCTCTGGATGCCAGCTCGCTCTTACAGCACTATCCCTTTATTCGTTTCGATCGCCGCGCCTGGGCTGGGCGAACCATCGATCGTGAGCTGCGTCGTCAGCGACTGCGGGTACAAACCGATATGGAGTTGGACAGTCAGGATGCCATTATCCAGATGGTTACCTGCGGGCTTGGCGTGGCAGTTATTCCGCTGTCCGAACGGGAGAGGGAGCGTTTGGATAATCTGACCTGTCTCCCATTTGGGGCTCCCCAACAACAGCGGCGTGTTGTGCTGCTGGAGCGAGAAGATCGCCCGGCGGGGCGTTTTGCCACGGTGCTGGCCGAAGCTATACGGACGCAGGCGGGTAAGGCTGCAATCCATGAGAAATAATTGAGTTAATGTTGATTTAATCTCGTTTTTTTCTCATCGAAAGTCCCGCTATGGTAGTACCTGTTTCGTCACTTTCAGGTATTGAACTATGGTGTTCCATTCGCAATTCTCCCCACTTTCACCGTCTTCCCCCTTACGTGGCAGCCTATGATCGTCTCTCTCCTGTTGGCATTATTGCCGATTGCTCTGCTGATTATTCTGGGATCGTGGTTACGCCAACGTGCTTTTTTGGCGGCGGCATTCTGGCCGCAGGCTGAAAAGCTGGGTTATTACATTCTGCTTCCTGCACTGTTTCTGCATGGACTGGCGACAGCGCGTTTGGATGGCGTGCCGATAACGGCGATGATCCTGACACTGGTGTGCTCGACGCTGGCGGTGGCCGTCGTGCTGGTTGCGGTGCGCCGCTTCTTTCCCGTTGATGATTCGGCGTTTACTTCAATCTTTCAGGGAGGCGTCCGTTTTAATAACTACGTTGGCGTGTCTGCTGCCGCTGGGTTATTTGGCGCACACGGTGTGGCGCTTGCTGCCGTCGCGAATGCGGCGATTGTGCCGACGGTCAATATTCTTTGTGTATTGGTCTTCGCCCGCTACGGCAATGCTGGGACGCCTTCATTCAAGAATATTGCCCGATTGTTGGTGTTGAACCCGTTGGTGGTGGCCTGCGCTATCGGCATTACTTTGCAGATTGCCGCTTTAGGTCTGCCGCCGGGGATTGAACCGGTTCTAAAATCGCTAGGGCAAGCGTCACTGCCGCTGGGGTTGTTGTGTGTCGGTGCGGCGCTGGATTTTTCCGCCGCTCGTAGCTGGTTGCGCCCGGTAGTGATTGCATCATGTGCAAAATTCATTGCCATGCCGCTGGTGACGATTGTCGCCTGCTACCTCTTTAATCTGTCTGGTGCGGCGGCGGTTGCTGCACTGCTGTTTCAGGCACTGCCGACGGCATCGTCGTCTTACATTATGGCTCGTCAGCTTGGCGGTGATGCGCCATTGATGGCAGGTATCATTGCGATTCAAACCTTGATGGCAGGCGTCGCGTTGCCGCTGGCAGTCCTTGGGCTGAGTGGACTGTTATGAATCTCTCAAATGTTTCTTTTTTAACAATGCCGCGTTAACGATATGGTGATTTGTTCTTTTATATCTATTTGTATTTTAATGAAATTAATCATTTTATTGAAGTATTAATAATGCGTATAGTTATCATTTACCTTTCTGTGCAAATGTTGACAAAAAACGCCTCAGCATCTCGCCAACATTACCATCAGTTAACCGAGGATATACCATGTCTTTTGGAGTTACTCGCGCCGGAAAAATGCGCGTTTGTGATTCTTCGTTGGCCGGAGTAAAACCATTCGGAGTCTCTCTTCTCGCCCTATTGATTTCCGCTTCTTTCCTGCCTGCTCAGGCCGCTACCGAAGAAAAACCAACTTCCGGTGATACGCTTGTCGTCAGCGCGAATGCTAACGCTAACGCAGAAGTTAGCGACCCGCAGGATTACAGCGTGAAAGTCACTAACGCTGGAACTAAGATGACGTTGACGCCGCGTGATATTCCGCAGTCGGTGAGTGTCATCAGTAAGCAGCGTATCGAAGATCAGAACTTGCAAACGATTGGTGAGGTGATGGCAAACACGACGGGAGTCTTTGCCAACAATATCGATTCCGACCGCTCTAGTTACTATTCTCGTGGTTTTCTGATCAATAATTACTTATTCGACGGTATTCCAACCGTAGTGGATGATATCTGGGATTTTGGTGACTCAGGTTCCGATACGGCAATCTATGACCGTATTGAAGTGGTGCGTGGCGCGACAGGGCTGATGACGGGAACGGGTAATCCTTCTGCTGCGGTGAACATGGTGCGTAAGCATGCGGACAGCCGTGAATTCAAAGGTTCGGTGTCTGGCAGTTACGGTTCATGGAATAACCAGCGTATGGTGACCGATCTGTCTGCGCCGCTGACGGAGTCCGGCAACGTACGCGGGCGAGTCGTCGCGGGCTATCAGGATAATGACACATGGCTCGATCGTTATCATAAACGAAAAAAATTCCTCTACGGTGTGGTCGATGCCGATGTGACCGACTCGACGACGATCTCCCTGGGTTATGATTATCAGGAAAGTAATACAGACAGCCCAACCTGGGGCGGGCTGCCGACGTGGTTTACTGACGGTAGCCCTACACATTTTGGTCGTAGCTTTAATACTGCACCAAACTGGAGCTACTCCGATAAAACGTCGAGAAAAGTGTTTGCCGATCTGACTCAGCGTTTTGATAACGGCTGGCAACTGCGTATGAACGGAACGCATGCCGAAACCAACTTCGATTCCAAGCTGATGTATGCCAATGGTTTCCCGGATAAAGATACCGGAATACTTGTTGATCCGTTTGGGGCTAATGTGGGTGCTTACGGTGGATGGAATAAAGGAACACGTAAGGTCGATTCTATCGATACCTACGCCTCTGGCCCGTTCGAGTTACTGGGACGCCAGCATGAGCTGGTGGTAGGCGGCAGCTACAGCCGACAACGTAACCAGTTCTATAATTCCCAATCGACGATCGGTCCGGCAGATATGGGCAATTACTACAACTGGAATGGCAATATTGCCGATCCGGTATGGGGAGCCTGGGCGGATTATGAGCATTCTACGTTACGCCAAAAATCGCTCTATACCTCAGCGCGTTTCTCTCTGGCCGATCCGCTGCACTTAATCGCTGGTGCGCGTTATACCGACTGGAGCATCATCGGTTCGACGGGGGATACCAGTAAGAGTCGGGTGACGCCTTATGTCGGTCTGGTTTATGACATTAACGATACCTGGTCGACGTATGCCAGCTACACCGATATCTTCCAGCCGCAAACAAAGAAAGAGGGGCCTAACACGTATCTGGCTCCTGTAACGGGTAAAAACTATGAAGCAGGTCTGAAAGGAGATTGGTACAACAGCCGTCTAACTGCTTCAGTTGCCGTGTTCCGTATTGAACAGGATAACTTGGCAGAGGCACTGCCCCCTTCTGGCGCACCTGAAACCTATTACCGGTCTGTTGATGGTACGGTGAGCAAAGGCATCGAGTTTGAAGTCAATGGTGCGGTGACAGATAACTTGCAAATGACGTTTGGTGGCTCTCGCTTCGTTGCCGACGATAAAGATGGTAAGTCGATCAACTCATATCTGCCGCGTACGTCACTTAAGCTGTTTACCCGCTATCAGTTGCCAATGCTGCCGGACTTAACCGTTGGCGGCGGTGTGAACTGGCAAAATGGTATCTGGCAAGAAGGCTCTGGCCCGCAAAACACTACGCTGCGCGCCGAGCAGGGCAGCTACGCGCTGGTTAATCTGTTTAGCCGTTATCAGGTAACGAAGCAGCTGGCGGTGCAGGCGAATATCAACAACCTGTTTGATAAAGAGTACAGCGATTTCCTTGCACCTTATGCCGTGTATGGTGCGCCTCGTAGCGTCTCGATGACCGTTAACTATGCGTTCTAGTCCGCTGCTCTAAATTGATGCAAGTAACTTGCCCGATGGTTCGGTGACCTGCTATCGCGAATAATCGTAGCGCCCGTTGTCTCAATGACTCGGGCGCTTTTTCTTTTACCGCGATGTTGAAATGTTTCCCTTCATCACCTGAAGCATTGGTTACATGAATGGATAGTGGAATAGGGGGTTAACATTGATTCGGGGATCGGAGACAATTGCGTATTATATTCAGGCGGGGAAGTGTTTTTCCTGTTGGAACATTTTTACAGGGATTAAAAAATGAAGTGCTTGAACTGCGAGAACGATGCGCAAAAAGAGTCGGGCTTGTGTACAGCGTGTGAAGGAAAAGAGCAGCAGAAGATTAACGGTATTCTCTACCTTCCGGCGCTGGGAATTATTCTCTCTGTCATTATGGCGCCGTTCTCACTGTATGAACTGGTCAGTGTCGTGCTGGCGCATTTCAAAAAAACTGGATTTGTTAGTTATTACAGTCTGTTCGCTATATTTTGCGTAATTGCTTTATTCGGCATGTCGATTTTTACTGCGCTAACGTTTTTTCGCCGCAAGCGGCGGACGAAGGTGGTAATGGTCGCTTACTATGTCATTAATGCCGTTTGCGTATGTTGCTTAACGTTATTGCCTTCACTGCTGTTTGGTGTCGCGCTGGACGATAATGCATTGAGTATGCTTTCTGGCGTTGTTGTCGGCATTATCGTCTGGATTCCGTATTTCTTGTTCTCGAAAAGAGTTCCGCAGGTTTTTAGCCGCGAGTAAATAGGTTCGTTATAAATAGCTCAACGTGAAGTTTGCCGTTGCCACAAAATCACCGGACTTAATCAGGTCGTCGCGTATCTTTTCGATACGGGCTGAAAAGGGAATGGCGTTGTCCCCACTTTGCAGCACAATGCTATCTGTGCTGCTGTTGATGCCGATCAGTTGATTGGCATGATAAATGCCAATCGCGATACCTTTGGCACCGGATGGCGTATCCAGCGCCAGACGCTTGGGCAGTAGCGGCTCTTCTTTCCCTGAAAAGCGGACGGTAACGTTTTGGTAAGTATCCAGATTGCAGTCCGTGAGGTTAATCGTGAAATCATGCCAACTGCCGTAGCTATTGATTTTTAAATAGCGCTCAGAGATTTCACTCATGTTCACCACAATCGCTTTGCTTTCCGTACTGACATTACAGGCTGCGTTGACGACGGAGACGCGGAACGTCACTTCACGATCGCTCAAAAGAGGGGGCTGTTGTGCAAGAGGTGAACTTGATTGTAGTGTCATCATACCGGCCGCTACGGTGAGCAGGACGCGGCGAGACGTGATGCTTAGTACTGTATTGTCATTTTTTATCATCGTTGCTATCTCATGCAGGCGCGCGGATTAGTGATAATTAAATCGCAGAATAATATTTTTTTCGGTATCGCCGACGGTTGCGGGGCCTGCGGCATAGAGTTGGGCTTTATAGCGTCGCTCAACTACGCCACTTGCTGTCGTTAGTCCTTCAACCAGAGTAATGAACTGATTAAACGTCACGTTATTACCGCTGCGCATATCTTCGATTTTCAGCGTGGCGCCGTTCCCCATATTCATGCCGTCTATCCCGACGAGTGAATTCCCCCGTGAAGTGGCATCAAAATTGATGTCCAGATCGAATCCCTTACCGCAGTCTTCGCCACCGTCGGTGGACACATCAATGTTAAATTCTGACTGTGCTAGTGGACCGGCCTCCGTTCCTGACCACGCCCTGACCGTACCAAAATCGACATAGCTATCGGGTGAAACGTTGATCGTCGCGGCGCACTGCATAATGTCGATGCCGTGTAGCCCTGACAGGCTCAAGCCATAGTTACTGTCGGGTTTATTATTGATGCCCCCTTCACCATCAATCTGGAAGACTCTCAGGGAGTCCGCGCCTGCTGTGGTGTCGGTAATGTTCCCCGTTTTTTCGAGATAGAGCTGTACCGTGACATTTAGCATGGTTGGTGAGGCCGGCGGGCTTGAGCCGCTGGGGCCTGCGATGACCCACTGTCCTGTGGGCACGCGGGAAGAGGTGGAGCCGCCATTTGTGATCACGCCGAGATCTTGCCCGTTATAGATGATACCGATTCCGATGCCCTGTCCGATGATCTTTCCTTCGGGATTGGGATAGAAATAGGACATCTCACCCTGCGGACGGACGGAATAATATGCCCAGCAGGCCAAACTGCGGGTATAGCTTTTCGACGTCCAGAGACGGCTGCCGATCGGTAATGTCGCCGGGATCTTGAGCGTACCGATATCTTCATAGTCTGCTACCGGACCCGTCACGGTGCCCAATCGACATTCCAGCGCACTGGCGTTAAACGCCGTTAAGCTGAGACAAAGTGCTGCACAGAAGACAACATAGCGATTTTTACGAATGGCTAACCAATGCATGGTGGATATCCCTGTAGCTTATTCATCGGTAATGGGCTGGCACTGGTTTTGTGCGCAAGTAAAAGGCAATGCAACATGGCCGCCGTAGTCGTTGACGTAGTACAGATAGAAGCGATTGATCGCGCCGTCATTGATTTCAACAGGCAGCGTTGAGCGCGGTGCCACCATAAAGGCGTTGCCTTTTAACAGATTGGCAGGGTTGGCATTGGCGACTTTGGGTTGCTTCAGGATGCTGCTTACGGTGATGTAGTACGGGGTCGGATTTTCCACCTGAAAAACGTTGCCCGTTTTTTTAATCAGCAGTTTTTTCTGCCATATCTCATCTTTTGCGGGTTTCACACCGCGTGGGCGGAAGAACACCTTGATTTCAGACTGAATGGCGATCTGCAATACGTTAGCCTTTTCCGTTTTGGGCGGAATTTCCCGTACATTAAGATAAAACAACGATTCGCGATCGGTTGGCAACTGTGTGATTTGTTCCGTCTTAACCAGACGGATCAGGCTATATCCTTTTGCTTCGATGCGCTGCAATGGCGGTAACACCATCAGCGGACTTGTTACTTTATTGCGTCGCTCGTCCGTCAGCCAAGACTGTGCCAGAAACGGATTTTCCGCGTTTTGGTTCATCAGCATTACCGTTGCTGACTGTTCATCATCGTTAAAAATAACGCGGGTGCGATCGAGGCTCAGCGCACTATAGGCTGAGGGTATCAAAAGCAGGCAGCCGATAAGGATTCCTGCTGTTCGCCGATAAGATGGGTATTTCATACGTACTCTCCGGGATTTTCTATTTCTTGCCGCTTATTTGCAGGGCAGCAGCAATGTATCAAGGTGGTTTAAGGTAGCGGGTAGGGTGATGGAGCACTGCGCCTTCCCCTCCCAGATAACGGATAGCGTTTCGTCAGGCGACACGCCCGTGATATAGGCCTGTCCACTGTTGGTGATCATGGCTATATCGCGGCCTTTCTTGTTTTTTATCTGAGCCGCGAAGGGGGGATATTTGCCATCAGCCAGCATGATGTGTCCCATGATTTTTGCCCCGCTGACCACATCAAATTTGCGGTAGCCAATTGCACCTTCAGTCAGGGTTCCTTGAACCACGGTCGTCATCGCTTCGATGTTTTGCGGTAATTTCTGCATATCGATGCGGGTCGAGACATCGTAGTAGCTACTGCTGCCAGCAATTACAGCCAGGCCATAGCGGTTAGTCTCGACTTGGCTGCCGGCGAATGCGACGCCTGCCTGATCCGTATCGACCATAATGCGAGTACCACCTTGGTTGCCTTTCGGATGTGCTGCAACGCCGTGGCGGGTTGCGGTGATACCGCCGCGTAGCGAACCGTTCAGATAGGTATAACGATCCTGCTGCCAGGCGACACCCACGGAGGCATCGGTCATTGGTGCCAGACGGGTATAGTTGCCGCTCAGGTACGTGTTCTCCCTGCTGTCATGCCGGGTGCTTAGGTTCCAGGTTCGGCTCGGATCGGCGTTATTGGAGTAAGTCAGCGTCTGATTACTGCTGTTGTTATAGTGCCCCACGCTGTAGCTCAGACGATCCTTTTCCCTGAGGGGAATGGAAAAGCTGAGGTACAGACTGTCATCAGTACGTTGGTTGAATTCGGTACGATAGGCCGATAAATTCGCAGAAATACCTTTAATCTCGCCGATATCAAAATATTTGTTCAGTGAAATCCCATAGCGATCCTGCTCGGCTTCATTCCAGTAGGTTTGGCGCGTATAGGTAACGTAAGTTGATAGTCCGCTCAGCAGTGAGGCTGTCTCTTGTGTCGCGAAGTTTTTTGAGACCGTAATGGTGTAGCGTTCTTTTTCATTGCGATAACGGCTATCAAGATTCAGGGCGTAGAGATACTGCGCCATGCTCATGTAGGTTTTTTCTGAGAAGCGGTAGCCCGCAAAGCTGACTTGGCTATCGATCGAATTGAAATATTTAGACCAGTTAAGTGAAAAAGCATGCCCCATTTGCGACGTGGATGGCGCCGGTAGTGTTGCGCGTGACTGGGTGACGTCAGCGGACAGCGCGCCAAAGAGATAAAGATTTTTCCCGATGCCCGCCGACCAAGACTGATAGCTATCGGACAAAATCGTGCCGCCGTACACCGACCAGGCATTGGATAATCCCCATGAGGCTTCCGCGGCAGAAAAGGCAGGCCCTTGCAGGCGGTGATTGGTATTCGACGGTTTACCCGCGGCGAGTTTGTACTGGACGTGGCCTGGTCGTGTCAGGTAAGGCAGATTGGCCGACTCGGTCTGGAACGTGGTTACCGTGCCATCTTCTTCTGTTACGCGGACATCCAGCGTACCACTGACGCCATTTTTCATATCTTGAATCGCAAAAGGACCCGCAGGCACGGTCGTTTCATAGATCAGCCTGCCATTTTGCATCACGGTCACCGTCGCATTTGATTTGGCGACACCGCGAATTTCTGGCGCATAACCACGCAGAGAAGGGGGAAGCATATTGTCGTTATTGGCTAATGACACACCGGTAAAGCGGTAGCTATCAAATAAATTACTGCTGAAATACATTTCACCCAGTTTGAGATCGGCTGACAGGGTGGGAAGCGGGCGGTAGGCGTAAAACTGATCCCACGAAAAGCTATCGCGATTCGAATTGCGTGATTTTTGCAGAAAATAGCGATAATCGGCACGGTAGCGCCAGGCTCCCAGATTGAATCCGGTTGTGCCGTAACTACTGAGATAGTGCGATGTGCCTCTGCCGTTAGTATCACGACGCATGTTCCCAACGAGGTTATAGTCCAGCAGCGCACCGCCGATCCCGTGGTCCCATTGTTCTGGTGGAACCCAGTTGCGATCGCTGTACATCAACCACGCTTGGGGGATGGTAATATTCAGCGTTCCCATGCCTATTTGATTAGAGACTTTGACGCCGGCAATGGGGGTTAGATCGACGCACGTTCCGTTATTCCAGGATTCGATTTTATCGCGAGCTTCTTTTTTGAGTGCCAGTTTATCGACAAGTTCAGGTGGAAGGCAGGCTGTAGGCCGGGCGCTCTTATTGCCTTCTGGTAGATAGTTTATTATCTGCTGCTGTATTTCACGTGAGTTTACTTTTAGGGATAAAAGGTAGGCACCTGGTGTGACATATTCGGGATCGGAAAAATGGCTAAGATCAATGTCATTGCGATCGTCGACATCAAGTACATTGACGTTAAATTCCGTTGCACTGATCGATGTCGTGCCCAAAGAAAAAATAAAAATACTATAGCGGGCTAACATGGTTTTTATTTTTTCTTTGAACGTAATATTTTTCATTGCCATAGGGAATATATGCTTAAGCAGATGCCGCGTTGTAGGTATCCACGCACGTCAATAACGTGTGGAATAAAGAGGGTATAGGGGAGGAATCCTCCCCTTTTTATTGGGTATACCCGTTCAAACCTGCTGTTGGCATAGCTGCCTTTTATTGATAAGAAACAACAAAATTAGCTGTGCTAGAGAAGCTACCCGTTGTGACTACTGGGGCTTGGCCTGCCTCTGGTGTTGGCAGTTTTTCGACATAAGAGGTGAAGGAGAAAATATTGTCCCCATTTGATAACGGCGTGGCCGCTACGGCCAGCGTCGTTCCGTCGAATTTAATTTTTTCGCCGACTCGTTCTACGGCAATACCTGCACCGCTGGCACTGCCATTTAACGCTAACAGCTCATTATTGGTGCCAGATGCAACACCGCCAGAGAAAACAATTTTGGCGCTGGTTGCTGTGTCCAAACTGCAATCTTTTAATGTGATATCAAAAGGCTTAATTTCTGAGGTACCACCGTTTTCCAATACAGTTTTACTGATTTCACCAAAATCGATAGTTTGGTGCAGATCTTCGGGAGACACCGAGCAAGGCGTATCAATAATTTTTCCTTTAAACGTCACCGATCCATTGTGTGAATCTGCTGCCTGTGCACCGACAGAAAATATCACGGAGATGAGTGATGCCAGGGTGAATTTTGATAATTTCATATGATGCTCTCTCTGTTGGTTACTCTATTAAAAGCGTGAACGCGAATCATGAGTACTCGCCATATTCCTACATGGTGAGTTGTGCCTTTGCTTTTGTGGTTGCTTAACGATTTGCAGCCTTACTCACATGGTGAATATATTGGCTGACTTGCCCAGTCGGCTGCCCTGGATCTGGTGAAATAGTAGTGCTAGGTAGTTTTATGGTCAAATATATTAATTTAATTACATTTATTTAGATTAAATGTTTTAAATTTATGTTTATTTAGGTTTTTATTCTGGTTGCTGCGTGTGGTGGACAATGTCGAATGGTGTGATGTAAATATCATTTTCTAGATAAGTTATTTTAATTCAGTGTGTTATTTGTCATTCCTCTTCTTGTGGTGCTGATAAGGCTGGATATCTTTTTATTTATAAAAATAATGAAATGTCTTTTTATTTATACAATGATTAAATGAAAATTAAATAATCTTTGACAATATATAGGTAAATTTTTATCCTTGCCAAGGATAGCCTTGATAAGGCTATGTATATAATTGATTTTATCTTTTGTTGATAACGTTTTTTTGTTTGGTTTTTGTGGTTTTTCAGACTATTCCGTAGGTTTTATGCCCATAAAAAAGCGTATCTATAATCTTACTGTAACAAATGAATAGTGCCTCTAATCTTGATGGAAAAAGGTCGAATGGTTTATTTGATTAATGATTTAATCATTTTCAACGAGGGAGAGGGAACGCTGGCATGGATAGAACGTGAAAATGAAGCAACCTCTGTGAATTTTCCTATTTCACGATTGCTCTGTTTGTTAATTGAGAATCAAGGGGTAACGTTAAGCCGTGATTTTTTGTTAAAGGAGGCACTGGAAAAGCATGCACTTTGCCCTTCTCTCAATAATCTCAACAATTATCTCTCTCTACTCAGGAAGGTGTTGCGTGAGTTTGATCTTTCGGACTCGATTGTGACTATCCCTAAACTGGGAGTTGTTTTTAACGCCGCGAGTATTGTTTCCTATCCGATGTCAGAGGGGAGAGAAAAAGAAACGTTAAATCAAAGGGAAGACGAGAAAGTTAAAGAAGATGTTTATGAAGAAGAAAAGCCATTTTCTATAAAACATCACGCCATACCTGAGCCAGTAAAAAAACAGCAATATGTCCGGTTTCTTCTCATATGGATAATGATAGTTGGGGTTTTCCTGATCGTTTTGGGGAGCGTAAATCGTTTTCCGTATCGACATCTTGTTGATGTAAAGATGAATGGGAAGTGCGATCTTTTCTATTTATATAACAGTGTGGGCTATCCTCTCCCGACCGACTATAAAAATCTGTGCTCAGATAACGCATTATTCTTCCTATCGAAAAAGATTGTTATATCTGGAGTGTTGGACCGGAAAAGTGAAATCGTTATTTCCTGCAATAAAGATGGGCATGGATGTATCACTTATGTTAATAATTAAAGTCAGAAAGAAATTTTTTTGCACCATGTTGGTGCTTTTTATTTCACTTTCTCTTGGGGTTATTTTTTATTTAACCAGCAATTTATACAGAAAGCCGCTGATATGTCAGGGCGAAGTAAAGCTCTACGAAGAAGATCAGAAGGTTAGAAAGGAATATGACGTCTATTTTTATCTCAATAAACAAAATAGAGCGCTGGTTTTAGTCAATGGTCTTTACATTGGCGAGGATGGCGTACCGTTGACGATTCGGCGCACGTTCAGCTTTGATTCCGTGTGGGAGGGGAATCGACTGGTGGTGAACAATATCGGGATGAGTAAGAATACCAATGATAATGCGCCCGATGAGGCGATTCCCATCCTGGCTGAAAATGATGTTATCCAGTTCGAAATGCTGACGAAGCATGCCTATCTGATTAGCACCGTCCAGTCAAAGATGGCATGTAATATCCGCGATTAATGGATGTGGGAACTACACATTAATCGCAATTCAGGATGTTATCGCTATTTTTGGCGTGTGGCTTATGCGCTTAACAACACGCATTTTATAAAATCTTCAATATCTTCAATTGCTTGCTTAAAATCAGCGGGAGTAGGGTTAATAATCAGATGATCGGAGTAGCCGTTTAGCAGCGCATCTAGCTGGCGGGAAACTCGCTGGGTATCGGTATTTTTAAAGGCGCCGGATGCGATGCCCGATGCAATAATCTCTTCCAGTAAAGCAGACCATTTCTCTGTCATTACATGGGCGAGTTCTTCGTAAGCGGTATTGTGAACGGCCAACTGCCATAGTGATCCATAGAGATTCCAGATGACGTCAGTGGTATCCGGCAGGTAATTCTTCACCAACTCATATAGCTTCTCTTTTGGTGGTAATGTGGCGATTTCTGCCGCGACCTCTTCCAAATCCGCCTGCATGAACGCCGTTAGCGCCTCAATGGATAATGTCTGCCAGTCAGGAAAGTAGTGGTAAAGATGACTGCGCGAAATACCAACGTGTTCCGCCAGTTCGCGCGTTGTCACTTTCTCTATACCTTTCTCAATAAACAGCTCGATTGCGCCATCAAGGATTTTGTCTTTTAGCGCTTTCGTCGTCTCTTTCATTACCGTCCCCACGTTGACTTTGAGCGGTTGCTCAAATACAATTTTTTGCACTTGAGCAACCGCTCAAGTATAACTCTGTTAGATGCTATTCTCATGCAAACCCATAATATCAGCGAACCAGTCAAGGTTTCGCATAGTGCCGTTGTCACCCTTAAAAAACTTGGCAAACTGCATGGCAAAAAACTGATTCTCACTCTGCTGCTGGTAGTAGCGGAGAATGTGACTTATCTGCTTTATCCCCTGATGGCGGGCTTCGCCATTAACGCCATTCTGAATGCTCAACCCTGGCATGCGGTGCTGTATGCGCTGATGGTCTTTATTATGTGGGCGATTGGTGCGGCGCGGCGCAGTGTGGATACTCGCACATTCACCCGTATTTATGCTGCACTGGCCGTACCGGTGATTCTGGCGCAGAGAAAAGAAAACCATAACCACTCAACCATCGCAGCGCGCGTAGCGCTTTCACGCGAATTCGTCGACTTTTTTGAAATTCACCTCCCGGTGCTGATCACGTCGCTGGCATCGATCACCGGTGCGGCGGTGATGCTGCTGGTGATTGAATTCTGGGCAGGTGCTGCCTGCATCGTAATTTTGCTGTTTTTTGCTTTTTTTCTGCCGGGTTACACTCGCAAGAATGAAGTTCTGTTCGGTAAATTAAATAATCGTCTGGAAAAAGAGGTTGGCTTTGTCAGTAGCGCGACCGCCGCTTCACTGACCAAGCATTACCACGTGCTGGCTGGGCTGCGCATTCGTCTGTCGGATCGTGAAGCATTAGGC
Source organism: Pectobacterium sp. IFB5596 (assembly GCF_021432585.1). Taxonomy (NCBI): domain Bacteria; kingdom Pseudomonadati; phylum Pseudomonadota; class Gammaproteobacteria; order Enterobacterales; family Pectobacteriaceae; genus Pectobacterium; species Pectobacterium sp. IFB5596. Next base: position 540,205 of record NZ_LXFY01000012.1, on the reverse strand, counting down.
TACCTTGCTATCGGTGCCGCTGCTGCCGTCCTGTTTTCACTGACGATTGTGTATATGGCGCTTAACGGTGGAACCAATGCGGGGCATATCTATTCAGTGATGACCTACATGTGGATGTTTGCAATGAGTCTGGACGATGCGCCCGGATTGTTAGAAAAATACTCGCAGCTCAAAGATATCGGTAAGCGTGTGGATACTGGCGTGGTGTGAGTGAGTCGCGTGGTGACTGGTTGATTCCAGATGTCCGATAGCCTTATATGCGATAACGCAATATCGTCTTTAGTATGTAGTAGTAGAATGGTTAGTACAATTTGTTACAGGGAGCTTGTGATGAGAGTTGGCGTTTTTTGTGGTTCGGCATCGGGTAATTCACCTATCTATATTGAGAAAACTAAACAGATGGGGCATTTCCTTGCCGATTCTGGTGTAGAGATTGTCTATGGTGGCGGTAAAGTTGGGCTGATGGGGGAGATTGCGAATTCCGTGCTATCCCACGCTGGCACCGCGATCGGCGTGATGCCCAGAGCGCTCGTTGAAAAAGAAATTGTGCATCAGGGGCTGACAGAATTGCATGTTGTTGAAAATATGCATGAGCGCAAGAGCAAGATGGCAGAACTGTCTGATGCGTTTATTGCACTTCCCGGCGGTGCGGGAACATTTGAAGAAATATTCGAACAATGGACATGGGCACAGCTTGGAATTCATGATAAACCCTGTGCTTTTCTGAACATTGCCGGTTATTTTGATCCCTTGCAAGACATGATTAGCCGCATGGTTGATGCAGGATTCTTACGTCGCGATTATGCGGACATGCTACTTTTTTCTGACAGCCCTGAAGCGTTATTAACATTCTTTCATGCTTATCAGCCACCAGAAAAGAAATGGACGCAAAAGTAAGAGCGCCGATTATTGTCTGTGTAACCTGTATTTTTAATCTCGCTACATCATGTCTTCTGGTGTGTAAATAAGAAGCGAGAGCTATTTTACTGCCGGGGGCATCCCCGGCGAAAATAAGCATGGCCGTTGGTGTGTTTCCTATCGTGCAGTAGGTTAGTACCTTTCACTATGCCTGTTCTTTCAATGGCAATGTCGTCATGCAGGTTTGGCTGTCGCTATAGGTCGCAAATGGTGAGCTGGCCACGCGTCCTTGATAGGTGACATTAATCGTTCCTTCAATATTGCGTGGTAACCATACGCCAACAAAACCGTTCTGGTGGCTGTTTAGGGTTTTCTGCACGATAACGTTACCGGCTTTATCCGTGATTTTTACATCAAATGCCGTATTGGCGAGCTCGCCCTGGCACCCAGACAAGCTGTGGTTAAAGCAGGGATGCGTTTGCTGAATATAAGGGGCGAATGAGAGATAAAATTTATCTCCCAGCGCATAGCTGTATTGCTGTTGCCCATCCGATAATTTCAGTTCTTTGCTGGTGATGGAAGCGCTGTAAGGCAAAGGCCTCGCTTGCGGCGACCGATCGATAGCATCGACGATCTGCTCGACAGTTTTCCCCGCCAGCCCTTGCTTGGCTAGAAAAGCGTTGGCATCAGCTGTCGCTGCGAAACCATGGCTGCTTAATGTCAGGTCGAGTAGTACCGCCATCATCTTTATCTTCATTATTACTTTCCCCTTAATAGCGTCATTACCTTGAAATAAGATGCTATGACGTTACACCTTCCCCCTACGGGAAGGTCAAAAGCTTGAGCGTATAGAAAGGTAAATTAATGTATTTGCTGGTTTTTTATTGATTTTGATCAATTTCAAACCATGCTAAGTGATGGTGATCTCTGAGCCGTTATTGATGTAGGTCATGAGTCGGGTTTTATTAATCCGTGCTTACTGACCTGACCAGTAAAACTCGATGCGGATTCCACTCGGTTCATAGCACATCATATGCATTGCCGGACCATCATTAATCAGAGAAGGCGCGAACTCAATGTTGATCTTATGGGCGGATAATTTCTCAAAGATCTCAAACAGCGCGGCTTTGTTATCAACCTTAATCGCAAGATGATGCAAACCGACATTGTTTTTTCGATCGAACTGGACAGGTTCGCTGGCTTGTACCTGCCAAAGCGTTAGCATCACCGTGCCGTCGCTGACAAAAATAGCAGGGTAATCCTCTCTTCGTTTCACCTCTTGCCAACCCAGCAGTTCGGTGAAGAAATGTGCGCTTTCTTCCAATGCTGATACCGTCAAACCAATATGGTGAGCGCCTTGCGTTACTGGTGAATTCATCGTTACTTCCTTAATTAAAGACAAAACCTATGGTGACTACTCGTTCGTCGGTTTGCTTTGCCGATGTGCGGTAGGCACCACGTTGTTACTGGCTGAGAGAAGGATGAGATAATGCTAAGAGCTTCGCGTGTCGGCGATAAACATCCTCGCTGCTGGCTACGCCGATAAATTCCGCTCTCACAATCATCCCTTCAAGAAACGTCATGATAGCTTCGGCTTTATACTCCTTGTCTGATTCTTCGGGCGTGAAGATTGATAGTAAAAATGACTTGAGCCAGATTTTATGGCGCAGCGCCAGAGCGGTAATGGTTTCATCTTGCCCTTTAAATTCAGCCAGCGCATGCATGAACATACATCCTTTAAAGCTTGCGGTTCGGAACCAGGAAAAATGCCAATCCATCACGGCATCCAGGCGACTTTCCGCGTCTTTACTTCCTGATACTACGTGAGTGAGTCCTTCCTCAAAATGCGTATGCCGACGAATCAATACGGCTTCAATCAGCTTGTTTTTTGAACCGAAATGGCGATACATGGAGGTCTTGGAGACTTCCGCCTTATCTCGAATTAAATCTACGCCAACGGCGGTATAGCCAAATTCATTAAATAGCGCTTCTGCGATATCTAGAATGTGTTCTTTCTTACCCACGCTCTCTTTCATCGTTTTTCTTCATCAGTAATGGGTTGTTTTTGTGTGTACAGATCTGTACTATTTCCTTGTGTGTACAGATCTGTACACTCAATATAGCACGGCAATTTCATAAAACTCACATTTTTTATCGGGGATGACAATGAAGAGACTCAGGGGCGGCGGTGCTTTGCCACCAAAACCAACGTTTATGCAGTTGATGAAAGGGTTAATTGGCGGAAGTGTAGGGATTCTATTCCTAAGCTACTTAGGGCAATCCACTGGCGCACCCTGGTTGATGGCACCTTTTGGCGCAACGTGCGTCATTTTATTTGCTGCGCCAGCGTCGCCTTTCGCGCAGCCAAGAAACGTAATTGGAGGTCATTTCATCACGTCAGCAGTAGGTCTTATTGCTTTATATGGATTCGGTGACACGATCGTTGTTTTGTCACTCGCGGTTGGTGTGGCGACGATGTTGATGCAATATTTTCGTGCGGTTCATCCACCAGCTGGCGCTAACCCACTGGTCATTATTCTGGCAGGGAAAAGCGCCGTGGGGTTTGAGTTCTTAGTCACACCGGTTCTACTGGGGAGCATTGTGCTGGTGGCGATCGCCGCTGTGATCAATAACTACGCAGAGGAAAACAACTGGCCTGCGTACTGGCACGGTATTGGTCTGCGTAAGCGCCAACCCTGAGATGGTCTGCCTCAGGGATGAGGCGAGTCGCTAGATGTTTTTTGATGTAGGGTGTTTTCTTACTAATCCGGTATTAGACCACTTCAGCTATTTTGCAGGGAAACGTTATGGCGCTCGTTTGCACTGTATCTTTGCACCATAGAAATGATCACATGGAATAGCTCATTCTTAGCCTGTTGTTCCGTAATAATCCCTTTAACTGCGGCATAAGATAATCCTTCTGCGGAACCGAGCATAGCCCGTAGTGAGGCATCATGCAGTGGTTGACCTGCACAGAATGGAGCAAAAAGAGCGCGGCATTTTTCCGTGAAAATAGCATCGTACTCGTGCCTGATGTGTTCCAGTTCGGGAGTGCCAGTGAGTGCTGCCATGACGTTAGGCATTTCGCGCCCCTGAAGCAGCACGCAATCAATGTATGAGGTGGCAATCACCGTCGCCAACTTATCGAGTACAGGTTCGGTCTTACGGATAATGTCATCCATAATCGCCGTCTGGCGAGCATCGTATTCCTTGTAAAGTGCAGCTAACAGCCCCGAACGGTTAGTAAAGTGATCGTAAACTACCGGTTTCGTTACGCCCGCCTGTTCTGCCAAATGCCCAAGCGTCAGCGCCTCCGTACCTTCCTTCCGAATAATCTGCCAGGCGGCTTGTATCAGTTGTCTATGGCGCTCTTCTCTTGATAAACGCTGTCGTGTCTGTGGTCTGGGCATCACCGATATTATCCTGTTGACATTCTTATATACCAAAAGTAACTTACCAGTAGTAGGTTACTGTTAGTATATAAGACTATATCTGACGTCGTTTTATGGCAATAGGGAGTATCCAGAATGCATGCATTACTTGTCGTTTCTCATCCTGTTAATGCCTCGCTGACCCATAGTGTCGCGACCGCCATTGCGGAAGGGATTGTTGGGGTAAATCCGACAAATACGTTTGAAATCGCAGATCTTACCCAGGAAGGCTTTAACCCGGTGTTTTCTGTGTCTGATATGGCGGCTTTTCAGCGCACAGGTGCAACACCGCCTGACGTTATTGCGCAGCAGTCCCGTATTGATAACGCCGATGCGCTGGTGCTGGTCTTCCCGATTTATTGGTGGTCCATGCCGGGGTTGTTGAAAGGTTGGATCGACCGTGTTTTTGCAAACGGCTGGGCCTATGAAGAAACGGCTGATGGGCGTGTGATAAAGAAACTGGGGCATTTACCGGTGCACCTTGTGGCTCTGGGCGCTGCCAACCAGAGAACATTCAAAAAACGTGGCTACGCAGATGCCTTTCAGGCGCAGATCGCACATGGGATTTTTGACTACTGCGGTGCGCCAGTTTTGACGTCTGAAATGCTGTTGATGCCGGAACTGGGAACACCGGAAGCGTGTATCGATGCCGCTCGCCATATTGGCGAAAATGTTTTTCGGTAATTTTTTCATTGAGCCTACGTTTCGTATCATCGCTGAATTGACAAGGGCATGCCATGCTATGCGTGTGGAAAAATTTCTATCTGCTATTTGATAATCCATGCTGGAGCATGAAGAAGGTTATTAATGAATACATCTTTCAATCAGTTATCTATCAGAATGGAACATGGTGCAGAATGTTGAAAGTATGAACGATACGCTTAACTTAAGCAGGTTAATCACCATGGGTATGAATAAAGTAAAAACCCGCTATTCTGTCTTTGTAATTAGATCAAACACAGTGCGCGTGGCTAGATTTCGTTAATACTGTTATTAAAAACATGTTATTAATAACAGTATTGACATGGTTTTTAAAACCCGTAAATTGGTTATCAATAGCAGTAAGGTTTCAGTTTACTGTTATATTAAAGACAACGAACATGTTCTTTAATAAGTATTTTTGCGATAAAGGCCACGAAGTATTTTTGTATGGGACATCGGTGTTGAGGGAAATTTATATTCATCACTCGATGATGCTTTTAGGCCACGTAGTCAGTACCGACAATCGCAAAAAAATGGGGCGAGAGCGCGATGATGTAAGGCTATGATTTAGCGTTATTGTTTGCGATAGGTCGTGATTGAGTTATGTGTAAAATATCGCAACGAGAGTAAGGCCACGCATCAAAGAGTATATATCGCGATGGGGGATGTACCTGCTAACCGCCTACCTTTGGGTATTTGGTAAGGTTGGTGGGGTGTTTAAACCAGCAAATATATGGGAGGTTTTAGCTATTTTTTTAATACCCAATATTATCTGTGATAAACGCGTACATTTGAGGCAGTATCAATAGTAGTAAGACGTTACTAAGTCAATGAATGTTAAATATTAAGTCTGTAGTACCTTAAAAGCCCTGGCTACGCAGTCAGGGCTTTTATCATTTTATATCTAACGATCAGAGAGTCACTTTTTCAGCTGACAGTACGTTAATTTTCATGCTTTCTTTTTGTGCAGGGTAATTATTTATTGAAACCATTGGCATATATTCGATCAACCTACTTAAAGCAGCCCTTATAGCAATTTATAAAAGAAAGTTGTGCCATCGAGAGTACCTGCGGAGCTACGAGCAAACTGTGGGATTTGACCTGCTTCCTGATAGCCTGATTTGCGATACAAAATAGAGGCTGTGTCGTTAGTTCGGGTATCAAGGACGAGCAGGGTACGCTGATTGGCTTGTGCCTGACGTTCCACTTCTGCCATTAACTGCTGAGCAATGCCGCGTTGACGAAATGCCGTATGCACCATCAGTTTTTCTACTTCAGCACGGTGGCTGCCGTTTTTCTTTGGACAATAGCTAATTTGCACTGCCCCCGTGATGCGTCCCGCCTCACGCGCGACCAATAACGTACGACCACCTTCAGCCAGATCGGCGGCAACCCCCTGCCAATAGCGTTCTGATTCACCGGTTTCCAGTGGCGCAAGAAAACCGATGGACGCTCCACTTTCCACACAATCGTTTAATAAGACAACTAACTCATCATAGCTTTCTGACAGCGTACTCAATTGCTCAATTTTCATATGTCCTAGCCTCTCAACGTACAATCCTGGGATGAAGAAACCAACATCTTCCCTGACATTTTCATCTACGTGTTTGCCAACATAAGCTCTGGTGCCACGCTGGACTCAGCGCCGCAGACGGTGTGGGTGGCCGCATGAACGAGCAAGGCCGTTATCCCACCGACGTTATTGCGGTGTTGAAAAAGCGAGGAACATTACTGGCAGCGGTTTAACGTAAAGCTGATTAAGTAAGTGGGTGCAAAGCGTGGGTGCATTCACTCTCTATTAAGTTGAAATGTAGCATAAATATTAACCCTGGCTACTATCAGTATTCGTAGGCCGACCCATGTTGAGCTCAAACGGGGGCTTACAGATTGAGACCTTGCGAATCAATGAGCTTATAAGATTGTGCGAGAGGTTTCGCGGATCGGACTTTGCTGTCAGTTAGCCTATGAGGGTCACTCCCGGTCATCGAACTGAATGACCCGCAATCTGACCCACAAATTCTCCGATACGAAGGGATAAATCAAAACGCATTGGAAAAGATTTTCAAGGCAAGCTATTGAATATAAATAATATGTTTATTGATAAGGGGGCATAAAAAAGAAAGGAGTGCTGGACTCGGACAAACGCTGGAGGCGTTGAGAAGCGCGCTTGTCGCGCTGGCCTCGAAAGTATGAGCCGCTTGCGACGAATAATCGAATGGAGTTCGGGAGTCCGAATCCCCAAAAGCAAAAAACCAGCCGTTAGGCTGGTTTTTTTAAATTAGTGGTGCCGGACTCGGAACCATATCCACGATTAACCTGCTGTTAATTATCTATTTTGTTGATATTTATCGTAAACAGCGCCCCCACGAAAGCCCCCATAAAAAATCGCTTTGTTTTTGTGATTTTTGTCATGAAACACAGTTGTTTTCTCGGTTAACGCTGCTTAATGCTGTATCTGGTCTGTATCATTCGTACAATATTTTATATTCAATAAATCAGTACCATGTGCCGTTTGGTTTGAACATACACCGCAAGGAATCAATATGTCGATAAGATGGGAAGACATTAGGACGTTCAACAATTCTCAGAATAATGCTTTTGAAGAACTAATTTGTCAGTTAGCAAGAGAAGAACCTATTAAAAACAAAGTGGATTTTCGCCGTGTGGCAGCGCCTGATGGCGGTGTTGAAGCTTACTGTATACTTGATGATGGTTCTGAATATGGCTGGCAGGCAAAGTATTTTTTTTGTATGGGGGATGCTCAGTGGAAACAGATAAAGGAGTCATTTGAAACTGCTTTAAAAACACATCCAAGCCTTACTAAATATTATATCTGTATTCCATTAGACCGTCAGGATCCTCGTAGAAAAGATCAGGATTGGTTTATGGATAAATGGAATAAAAAGGTTGCTGAATGGATACAATATGCTAAGGGGCTGGGAAGAGATATCAGCATTGAGTATTGGGGAAGTTCAGAGCTAATTCATCGCTTATCGCAGGAAAATAACGCTGGTCGGTTGCATTTTTGGTTTTCAACGGAAGAACTGACAGAGCGTTGGTTTTGCGAACAGGTAGAAGAGAGTACTAAAAACCTTGGTAAACGATATACACCTGAATTGAATGTCGAACTAGATATTGCCAGAAATTTTGCTGCAATCAGCAGAAATAGTGATTTTTATAAGGTAGTACATAGAAATTTCCATGACTTCCTTGCAAAACTTAACAAGTTTGCAGAACGGTCCATTCATCATTCTGGTAATAATACTTCTGAGGAATTTAAACGATGGATTTCTGATGTTAAAGGCTGCTTTGTTTCCGAAGTCCGTGGATTGGAACAGTTTGATATAAATTTATTGTTGAGTTACATAGATAATATTAGTAAGTATTTATCTGATTTTGAACATGAATTTATTGATAATAGCGATAAGAAAAATGACGATCTGAGGTATCAGGTTAGTAATACGTGGCAGGCAATTTCTGACTTTTCAGACTTTATAAATGGCCCAATGTTGAAATTGGCAAATAACCCTCTAATGATTCTGTCAGGAGAGGCCGGGATTGGAAAATCTCATTTATTAGCGGATATAGCAAACCATCGAATAAAGAGTAGGGTTCCCTGCCTATTGCTTTTGGGGCAGAACTTTGTATCAGAAGAGTCACCATGGACACAAATACTAAGAAATATTCTTCGTGTTGATGGTAAAGAAAATGTCTTATTAGGGGCATTGAATGCCAGAGCAGAGGCTCAGGGAGAGCGTCTGCTATTTATTATTGATGCAATCAATGAAGGGAAAGGGCGGTATTTTTGGCCTGATTATTTAGTCGGTATGATTAATCAGTTTTCTAAATACCCTTGGCTCGGACTTGTTTTGAGTATCAGAAGTTCATATGATAAATTAATTGTCCCAAAAGACTTTTTCAATGAAAATAAAATAACACGGATTACCCATTCTGGTTTTAGAAATGTCGAATATCAGGCGTCTAAGTTCTTCTTTTCTCAATATAACATAGAACAACCAGAGATCCCGATATTACATCCGGAGTTCAGTAACCCACTTTTTCTTAAAATTTTTTGCGAAGGTTTACATCGTTCTGGATTCAGTAAAATTCCTAAAGGATATTCCGGGATAAGTAATATCATTGCTTTTTTTATAAACAGCGTTGAGGCTAAATTATCGAGGCCTTCCTATTTTAATTACCCTGAAAATTCTAAGCTTATAAAGAAAACTATTAATGAGTTAATAGAATATAAGCTAAGTAATGACTTGGTTTTTATTCCGTATGAAACTGCATTTGATATAGCAGAGAAAAACATTAGGCGATATAGTGATCGACGTCGTTTTCTTGATGAATTAATTTCCGAAGGAATATTATCAAAGAATATTTATTGGGATGAGAAAGATAATTATGAAGAAGGTGTCTATCTTGCTTATGAACGATTTGAAGATCATCTGACAGTATCTTTTCTTTTGAATAAATATTTAGAAAATAATAGTGATGCACTGGTTTATATTTTTAAAGATAATGGTGAGTTATATAAATATATAAAACAAATTTATCTTTATCAGGGGGTTGTTGAGTCACTTTCTATTCAGTTGCCTGAAAGATTTGGTAAAGAGCTTTATGAGCTAGTTGATGATAAATATAAGAAGCATGATGGAATTATACGTGCATTCATTTCATGCCTTATCTGGCGTAAGGCCGATAATATTGAGAAAAAGACTCTAAAGTATATTAATGAATATATCATTCCATTTGACAATGGATTTGATGCCTTTATGCAGATGGTTTATACAGTATCCTCCGATCCTGAGCATTTTTATAATGCAGATAGTTTGCATAAATTCCTTTCAAAACATTCAATGGCAAATAGAGATTCATTCTGGACGAAGTATCTCCATAATTTAGATGATTATGAAATTTCTTCGATGCAGCGCTTAATTGACTGGGCTGGATCGGAAGAGGATAAATTTTATTTATCGGATGACTCAAGATTACTGGCCGCTAAGGCACTGTCATGGTTACTGACGAGCACAAATATAAAATTACGAGATAGTGCAACGAAATCGTTAGCCAATTTATTAAAAAATAATATTAAAACGATTGCGGCGCTCATAGATAGCTTTAAAGATGTTAATGATCCTTATGTAATTGAGCGAATTCTAGCAGCTTCTTATGGCGCGGTTTTAAACTCTGTTACTCTGGAAGGGCTGGATAAACTTTCTGAAAATATTGCTGCTACTATTTTTGAAGCTGAAGAGGTATATCCTAATGTTCTTGTCAGGGATTATGCGAGAAATATAATCGAATATGCAGTATATAAGAATATATATCAACTCAATAACATTGATATCATTCGACCTCCATATCGTAGTTATTTTCCGACGACTTTCCCTACCAATGAAGAGATTGATGCGTATAAATATGACTATAATGCTACGGATTTTAAAAAATATTACTGGAGTCAGAATGCCATATTAAGCTCAATGGTAACTGAATATGGTCGTGGTACAGGCGGGTATGGTGATTTTGGGCGCTATACATTTGAAAGTGCCTTATCAGGATGGGATCAATTTGATCCTAATGATTTAAGTAACTATGCTTGTAAGCTGATCTTTGAGAAATATGGCTATGATGTAGAGAAGCATGGAAAGTTTGATCGATATGCTGGTGAAGGAAATAGAAGTAGGAACAGGAAAGAAAGAATAGGTAAAAAATACCAATGGATTGCATTATATGAGGTTCTGGCTCGTATTGCAGATAATCATAAGCAGGCAGATGGGAGAAGTCGATGGTCAGAGCCGAAAGATTATGTCTGGTTTCAGGGGCCATGGGAAATATTTGTTAGGAATATAGATCCTACCACGATGCCTTATAGTAAAGAGATTATAAAACAAAAAAAATTTTGGAATAATGAAAAAACCTATAATGATTGGGATGGATCTATTAAAGATTGGTTGAAAAGAGAGAGTAATCTACCTGACCCAATTGAAATGATATCAGCTTTTTCTTCTGATAATAAAAAGTATTTTTTGCTTGATGGCTATTTTACATGGGATGAACCACTTCCTCTTGGTGCGGATAAATATGGACATTCGACTAAGCACCTTTGGTATAAAGTTAGAAGTTATTTAGTCAAAGAAGTTGAATTTACAAAGTTAATAAGCAAGTTGAATAAAGATCTGTCATTAATCCAAAACTTACCAGAAACGCATGAGCAATACCGAGTATTTAGTCGAGAGTACTACTGGTCGCCAGCATATAAATTTTTTGACGACCCGTATTATGGGGATAAGGGATGGCAGGATATTCATACTAATTGGCGAAGAAGAGGAAAACCTATTGCAAATATTTGTTTAACAGCAGAAAGACATTATTGGGAATCTGATTCGTCGGGTGATAATGGGCTATCATATCTGGCACCTTGCGAATTTATGTATCATGGAATGAAATTGGACTATTCTAAAAATACCGGGGAATGGTTGAATTGCGATGGGGAAATTATATTTTTGGATCCCTCTATTCAGTATGAAAATGAATCGGCACTCATTGTTGATAAAAATAAAATAGAACAATTTCTTTCAAAAAATAATTTAAATATAATTTGGGTTGTTACTGGTGAGAAAAATGTTCATTCAATGCATCCAATCGATCTCGATGGTGATAAATGGCTGGAGATATATGGGGTTTATTCTTTAAAAAATAATTATTTAGATGGGAACTGGAAGGTTAAATAGGTGCTATCTGATAATAAGTTCCTATTTTATTAAAATTATTGGTCGCCTTTTTACGATAACGACCCACTCCGGCACTTGTAAATTAAGGTGCCGGTAATATAGCTATACTGATAGGAAATAATATTCTAGCTAGTTATTATTTTTTTAATGAAGCATATTTTGCATATGGTGAATTTAGTGTTTTTCATGCCTATGAAACCCAGCATGGCAATTGAATTATGGTTGAGTGGGAAAATAGTAATACTAATCATTTCCCAGTAAGATAGGAAAATACATCCTGTTTACAACCTACAAGGTTGCTCTTGCCAATAAATGAATTTAATTTTAAAAATTATTATATGGAATGATTTATTTTCCACACTGAACTATTTCACCATTATGTAATTTTAAAATTATTTCAGCAAAATCATCATCAACCGTATAAAAATAACACTCCGGCACATTAAGCACTTTAGCAAACGCGCACATCATTTCAAATGTTGGGCGATGTATACCGCTTTCATATTGGGATATGCGTGATCGTGCAGTGGCTTCTTCAATGCCAGCTAGTACGCCTAGCTTTTCTTGAGTGAGATTGGCTTGTAAACGAGCCGTTTTAAGGCGAATGGGCAACATGATGACACCATCAATAAGAATATTGATAGCATGTTTAGCACTACTTTACATGAGGGTTGCTTAGACTTCCTGAACAATAGAGAGGGGGGACTTACTTGCATTCATCAGGAATGGGGCTGATGTTTAAGGTAAAGCTCCAGAATCATCTCAGCAAAATCATCGTTAACGGTGTAAAAGTAGCATTCCGGCACATTAAGTACCTTTGCAAATGCGCACATCATTTCAAATGTTGGACGATGTATCCCACCTTCATATTGAGACACGCGAGAACGCGCAGTTTCTTCTTCAATGCCAGCAAGAACTCCCAATTTTTCCTGAGTTAGATTAGCCCGTAGTCGGGCGGCTTTGAGACGAGTAGGCAGCATCCATTACACCATCAATGATCATACATTGACTTAGTGTTTAGCATTACTTAACATTGTAGTTGTTTAGACTATCTGAACAAATGATGTTTAATGTGAGGCCACAAAATAAGGATCATGGAGATGATTGATAAGGATTGGCACCCGGCAGATATCATCGCCGGGTTAAGAAAGAAGGGAACAACATTGGCGGCCGTTTCCCGAGAAGCGGGGTTAGCGTCTTCCACGCTGGCGAATGCACTGACAAAACACTGGCCGAAAGGGGAAAAGCTGATTGCGGAAGCGCTGGGGGTTTCACCTGCGGAAATCTGGCCTTCCCGTTACCGCAAATCAGAAGATCGTTAAAGTAAAACAGGATCTCCCTAACCGTTATCGACCTAGGTTGGTAACGGTTCGGGAGAAGGCAAGCGAAGCGCGACAGTTTACTTTTGTTGTTCGCCCCATGCTCTCACCCCGTGACTTCGCCCCATGGTATGGGGCAAGTATATGCGGCGAGCGCATGAGGCGAATGCGGTGGCAGCAATGCAGCCCTGTGCCGGAAAATACATTTCCCGGCACAAAACGGCGTGCGCCAGTTCATGCGGGCTGGACGCCCTTATTGCCTGTCGCATGGGGGTAATGTCGCGGCTGGACGCCACGCCAAAACCCCCAAGGTCAACCGCGGCACACCGTCGCGCGCTACGCGCGACCAACCCCTTTAAGACGCGCGTTTTAGCCTGTTATTTCTCTTTCTCGCAAGCTCGGTGCGAAATAACGGGAAACGCTGCTTTAAATGGGTTGGTCGCGCCTCGCTACCGGCTTTTGGCCGGAGACTTAGCTGCGACGGTGTGCGGGGCAAGCCCCCAAATAAACCGACGCGTGGGCGCGTCTTTTTGCTCGCTGGGGCGGCAAAATTTATTCGGCTCCCCCGGCCTGCTCGGTTTCCGTTGGGGGAAACGCTCGCGGGTGGGTTCGGGCGACGCAAATTAGCCATTTCTACGAAATGGAATTTACTCGCCTCACGCCACTTTTTAATTTCTGCTGTTCGCATCCATTAAAAAGCCATACAAGGGCGGCCTGTCATATCGCTTGTCCCTGTAAACACGTGTAATTTTGATGATGACAGAATCCCGCTGTTGTATCAGGGATGTTCGGTGCTCGCTCTGCTGCGCTCCGCCTCAGCCCTGATACAACAGCGGCGTAGAGAAACAAGATAAGCCGCCTCTGTTCGATTAGAAGCGACTTATTCCATAGGTATATCAGTCTGGCTCAGGCAACCTTAATCGACTTCTCAAAGCGATAAGCCGGGATGAATTGATGCTGGCAGGCATCGAGATAATCTGACCACCATTGCATCATCTGAGTCCGTTCCTCGAGGTGTTCCGCTTTGTGAATATAGGCGGCACGAACGTGATTGCGTTCCTGATGGCTCATCTGCCGCTCCACAGCATCTTTTGACCAGCGACCTGATTCGATCAACGCACTACACGCTATCGTGCGGAAGCCATGTCCGCAGATATCCACCTGTGTGTCATAACCCATTGTGCGCAGCGCCTTGTTGATGGTGTTCTCACTCATTGGCTTACGGGCATCGTGATCGCCGGGGAAAAGTAAATCCCCGTTGCCGGACAACAGTTTTAGCTGTTTCAACACTGTGACCGCCTGTTTTGACAGCGGCACCAGATGTGGCGTTTTCATTTTTGCGCCGCGCTCTGAGTGACGCACGCCAGCTATGGGCTCCCGCTGTGCAGGAAGTGTCCACATGGCGTTATCCAGATCGATCTCCGTCCAACGGGCAAAACGCAATTCGCTGGAGCGGATAAAGATCAGCAAATTAAGCTGTACGGCCAACCTTGTTAGCAGTCTGCCTGAATAGCCTTCTATTCTTTCCAGCAATTCCGGCAACTTTTCCAGCGGTAGGGCAGGGTAATGGTTTTTCGGCGGCGGGGTGATTGCGCCGCAGAGGTCATTGGCCGGATTGCTGGCAATCAGTCCTTTCTGTACGGCGTAACGCATGATGACTGTCGTGCGTTGCTGTATCCGTGCAGCCGTTTCCAGACAACCCTTTTTCTCCGCTACCCGCAGCGGGAGCAGCAGGTTGGCGGTTTTCAGGTCGGTGACAAGGACATTGCCGATGAGCGGGAAAACGTGCAGTTCCAGTGAACGCAGGACTTTGGCGGCGTGAGCCTCACTCCAGCGAATGTTCGCGGTCACCCATTGACGAGCGATGGTTTCAAAGGTATTGCCGTTTTTCTTCGCCTGTTTGTCGTGCTGTTTTTTTACGCCGGGATCGTCCCCTGCGCTGAGAATAGTTCGGGCTTCTTCACGCAGTTTACGGGCACTGGCAAGCGAGACAGTCGGGTAAGCGCCAAACGCTAGCTTCTTCTCCTTGCCGCCGAAGCGGTACTTAAGATGCCAGAGCTTGGAACCGTTAGGTTTAATCAGCAGGTACAGACCCTGCGCGTCGCTGAGTTTGTAAGGTTTATCGAGCGGCTTGGCGTTGCGGATGGCGGTATCAGTCAGAGGCATGGCGGGGGCTCCGTAGTTTATCGAACCGACAGGCCCCCAATTAAGCCCCCAAAAACTACGGATGTCAAAAAATCTGGTAGTACCTTGAGGTACTCCAGATTTTCATCAACTTACTGATTTTTCTATGTTCCCGGACGTATGGAACGTCCCAAAACAAAAATATGGTGCCCGGACTCGGAATCGAACCAAGGACACGAGGATTTTCAATCCTCTGCTCTACCGACTGAGCTATCCGGGCAACGGGGCGCATTAAACCGTATTGGCCGCGTGGCGTCAACGGGTTTCTGTCACAAAGCGGAGCGTCTGCGCTATTTTCAGGCAATCGTATTATTTGCTAGCCAATTTCTGGCGATCCTTTCAGCATGCTTAGCACGGTAATGTTTCTTCTTGATGCGCGCGGCATGTTTCGTTGCACTTTTTACCGCGTTGAGTATGGGCTGGATTGTTGAATTTGATGAAGAATAATGCCACTATTGCGCGGTTTTTAACGTCTCGTTCACCTGAACGCCCCTTTAAGCGTAGTTAGCGTTAGCTAAAGAGGATCGCCGATATGTCAGATTCATTGCTCATGGTGTCGCATGCTCGCGCCAGTTCGTTGATGACGTCACTGCGCGTATCTTCTTCCCACCACTGCGTGCTTTACTTTTCTTCCCGTCGATTATCCTCCTTCACCATGCGGTGAGGCGTTCGTTCGCTCGCTGTTAGGCATGAGTAAAAATAGAGTACGCCTCTGCTTTTACTGATGTCTATCGGATGGTGCTGGCTCCAGTTTTTCCATTCTTAGCCTACAGTTTACCTGTAGGGATCATACGCTTGTCGTTATTGATTGGCATTGTGATTGGTCGGGATTGTTATCCCTGAACGGTGTCTTCCAGGCACGTACACTTACCTTTAACCGTTTGGGTTTGGTTACATGAAACAGTTAAAAATTGCGGCGAATGCAGCGGTTGCCACCCGTTTAATCACAACGCGCGAGATTGTCGCGTTGAGTCAGACCGACTTCACGGATGTGGCGGCGGTCGTGGTTTCTATTGAGGAAGCCCGTAGCGGCATTCTGTCGATATTGCAGCACACCGGTTTTAGCATTCCGGCGTTTGTCGAAGAGCCTGATGAAGATAAAGAGCTGGATGTTCTGCCTGTGGGCAGCGAATGGCTGGTTCTTGATGACGACGGCGAGCACGCCAATGTGTTGGAGCGAGCGGCGAAAGCCTATCAGGATACACTGCTGCCGCCGTTTTTCGATACGCTAACTAAATACGTCAACATGAAAAACACGACGTTTGCCTGTCCGGGGCATCAGGGCGGTCAGTTCTTTCGCAAGCACCCGGCGGGACGTCAGTTTTTTGAGTTTTACGGTGAGAATGTGTTCCGTTCGGATATCTGTAACGCTGACGTCAAGTTGGGTGATTTGCTGATCCATGAAGGGGCGGCGAAGAAGGCGCAGAAGCACGCTGCACGTGTGTTTAACGCCGATAAAACCTATTTCGTATTGAACGGTACGTCCTCCGCCAACAAAGTGGTGACGAACGCGTTGTTGGCGCGCGGCGATTTGGTACTGTTTGACCGTAACAACCATAAATCCAATCATCACGGTGCGCTGATTCAAGCGGGGGCGACGCCAGTCTATCTGGAAACCGTGCGCAACCCTTTCGGCTTTATCGGCGGCGTGGATGCGCACTGTTTTGATGAAGCTTATCTGCGCAAGCTGATTGCGGAAGTCGCGCCGGAGCGCGCCAACGAGCAGCGTCCGTTCCGTTTGGCCGTCATCCAGCTCGGCACCTATGATGGCACCATTTATAATGCGCGTCAGGTCGTCGATAGCATCGGGCACCTGTGTGATTACATTCTGTTTGACTCCGCCTGGGTGGGCTACGAGCAGTTTATCCCGATGATGGAGCAGTGCTCGCCGCTGTTGCTGGATCTAAATGAGAACGATCCGGGCATTTTCGTCACCCAGTCGGTGCATAAGCAGCAGGCGGGCTTCTCTCAGACCTCGCAGATCCACAAAAAAGATACGCACATCAAAGGGCAACGTCGTTTCTGTAACCACAAACAGCTGAATAACGCCTTTATGCTGCATGCCTCGACCAGTCCGTTTTATCCGCTGTTCGCCGCGCTAGACGTCAATGCCAAAATGCACGAAGGAGCAAGCGGGCGTCGTATGTGGATGGACTGCGTGAAGCTGGGCATTGAAGCGCGTAAGCAACTGCTGACGCGTTGTTCGCTCATCAAGCCGTTCGTGCCTGTGATGGTGGGTGGTGCGCTCTGGCAGGATCACGATACGGAAACGATCGCGCAGGACGTGCGTTTCTTCAACTTTGAACCGGGCGAGAAATGGCATGCGTTCGAAGGGTATGCAGAGGATCAGTACTTTATCGATCCCTGCAAATTATTGCTGACTACGCCGGGTATTGATGCGATTAGCGGCGATTATACCGAATTTGGTATTCCGGCGACGATCCTTGCCAACTACCTGCGCGAGCACGGCATCATCCCTGAAAAATGCGACATGAACTCGATCCTGTTCCTGCTTACGCCAGCGGAAGACGCGGCAAAAATGCAGGAGTTGGTGAATGCGCTGGTGCATTTCGAGACGCTGATTGCCCGCGATGCGCCGCTGAGTGAAGTGCTGCCCAGCCTGTATCAGAAATACAAAGAGCGCTACCGTGGTTACCGGCTGCGTCGGCTGTGTCAGGAAATGCATGATTTTTACGCTCAGCACAACGTGAAAGATTTGCAAAAAGCGATGTTCCGCAAAACCGAATTTCCGTCCGTGGTGATGTTGCCGCAGGATGCCAACAGGGAATTTGTACGCGGGAATATCGAGCTGATTCCTATCGATGAAGCGGAAGGGCGTATCGCGGCGGAAGGGGCGTTGCCGTATCCACCGGGCGTGCTGTGTGTCGTGCCGGGGGAAACCTGGGGCGGGGCGGTACAGCGCTATTTTCTGGCGCTGGAAGCGGGCATTAACCTGCTGCCGGGCTTCTCGCCGGAATTGCAGGGCGTTTACAGCGTCGCAGAAGAAGATGGCAGCAAGCGCCTGTACGGTTACGTAGTAGAACAGTAATTACGAATACCTATAAGCTAAGACACTCAGGCTCGGAAACGAGCCTGAGTTTTTTCTATCTTAACGCAGGCTGGATTCCTGCTGGTTGGCGAGTTTCACCGCTTCTCGCTGCTTTTTCAGCCCGCGCCAGCCGATGATTAGCATGATCGCCAGCACCGGAACTGTCGCAATCGTCCACGTGCCGTTCGGGTAATCAAACGCCATCAATCCCAGCACGCTTACCAGAAAAGCCAGCGTCAGCCATGATGTTACCGGCGCACCGGGCATTCTGAAGGCAACCGGTTTGGCTTTCCCCTGACGAATCGCTTTACGCAACTGCATTTGGCACAGAATGATGAACGCCCAGGAACAGATAATGCCGAGTGAGGCAATATTCAGGACGATCTCAAACACCTGCGACGGCACCACGTAGTTCAGCACCACGCCGATAATGTGGATGCCGACCGTCACCAAAATACCGGTGTAGGGTACAGATTGGCTGCTCATTTTCGACAGGAAGGCGGGCGCAGAGCCACCCAGCGACAGAGAGCGCAGGATACGCCCCGTTGAGTACAAGCCAGAGTTCAGGCTGGACAGCGCGGCGGACAGCACCACGATATTCATGATCGTGCCGATATAGGGAACGCCCAGTTTACTGAAGAAGGTCACGAACGGGCTTTGCCCTGCTTGATAGGCGTTCCACGGCAGCAGGCAGACCAACAGCGCGACAGATCCGACGTAGAACAGACCAATGCGCCAGATGACGCTATTGACCGCTTTCGGCAGCACCTGCTCTGGGTTCTTACATTCGCCTGCGGTTGTCCCAATGATCTCGATACCGGCAAAGGCAAATATCACCCCTTGAACCAGAACCAGCGCAGGCAGAATGCCGTGCGGGAACAGGCCGCCGTTATCGGTAATCAGGTGCAGGCCGGGCGTGTTGCCATCCAGCGGGCTGCCCGTGCCGAGATAGACCGTGCCGACCACCAGAAAAATGGCGATGGCCGCGACCTTAATTAGTGCGAACCAGAACTCCATTTCGGCAAACCACTTCACGCCAATCAGGTTCATTAGCGTGACGATGGATAGCGCACCTAGTGCGAATAGCCACTGCGGCACATCGGCAAAGGTGCCCCAGTAGTGCATATAGAGCGCGACGGCGGTGATGTCGACAATCCCGGTCATCGCCCAATTGAGGAAGTACATCCAGCCTGCCACGTAGGAGGCCTTTTCACCCAGAAACTCACGCGAGTACGACACGAAGCTGCCGCTGGTGGGGCGATGCACGATCAGTTCGCCCAGTGCACGCAGGATGAAAAAGGAGAAGATACCGCAAACCAGGTAGACCAACGCCAGCGCTGGCCCTGCCATTTGCAGACGCGCACCAGCACCAAGAAACAGCCCGGTGCCGATGGAACCGCCAATGGCGATCATCTGCACATGGCGATTGCCGAGACTTTGGTGATAACCCTTTTCGTGGAGACGTTGCTCGGCGGCATGACGCTCGCCATGGGGGGAGGAATGTTGTGTCATTGATGTCCGTGCTTTCCTGTCTATCACGCATCTCTTGGCGACGCGTTCGCTATTATTATTTCTAATTCAACTGGTTATGTTTTTTCCTGTGGCGTTTTTTTATGTCGGACATTTCTGTCCGCCGCATGGCAGAAAACAACGGCAGCGATGCTACCTTTTCCTGTGTGCTGTGGCAAAAAATGGATAAAGGGAAAGTGTGTCAGAGCGTGATGGTGTGGGGACGGGGTACTAGACGGGAAACTCTACCGCCCCAGTTAGGCGATCAAGACCGGGACGGGAAAAGCAAAAAGGCGATGACTTACGCGCTGATATCCGCGCGCGTTGGCCCTTGAAAATGGATGGCGTTGATATGGCAACTACGCGGTTGCGTAAGCACAAAACGCATGGCTTCCCATATCGAGCGGGCATTCAGCAAATGTTCGCCCATTTTTTCTCCGCTAGTGGGATTGTCATCAAGGCTGGTGACCTCAAAATCTGGCGGATAAAACCCCGTCACGCGAATGTTTTCCTGCGCGACATAATGCGCCAGATTCTGGCTAAAACCGCTCATGCCGTGCTTGGCGGCGAAGAAGGCGGGGTGGGCGATAGAGTCGTGGAACTGCGGGATGCCGCAGACGGAAACCATCGCCAGAATGTCGGCACCTTGTGAACGGCGTAAGCTTGGCAATAGCGCTTTGGTGAGTAGGATAGAACCGGTCAGGCCGGAGTTGATGGTGCTGACGATATCCGCATCGGTGTCTTCTTCCCCCAATGCGCCTTCCAGCCATTGTGCGGCGCTGAGGACTAGAATATCGACGGGCGTGTTGTCTTCCAGCAGCAGTGCGGAAAAATCCCTGACCGAATCAGGGTTGGCAATATCGCACCGATAGGCGCGTGCTGTGCCGCCTTCCTGATGAATGATGTCGATGCTGGCCTGTGCATCAGCCAGTTTGCGGGCGCAGAGATCGACCTTCACCCCTTCGCGAGCCAGCCAGACGGAGACTGCTTGCCCAAAGTCGCGACCACCGCCAGTGACAATTGCGCGTTTACCTTTCAGCATCATGTGTTCCCTTGGTAACGAGTGTTCTTCCATTGCTGCGCATCCGGCCACGTGGCCGGATGCAGCATGAATATGTTCATCAGGTTTTGGGTGAATTGGCCTGCGCGGCGTCTTCTTCCGCCTGTCGCAAAATAGCTTTGGCGACCCACTGCGTGACATCCTGAATGCTGTCTTCTTCCAGATGCCAGATATCTTTCAGCACCAGAAAAACCTCAGAACCGTAAATGAGTGATAAGGCATAAATCACCCGCTGCTGTGCTTCCGGCGTGATTTTTCCTTCCAGCGGTTCGGTGGCAATCTTGAGCAGGCGTTTGCGATTGCCGCGCGTCAGCGTATCGGTATGCAGTCGATTGGAACGGCGATCGGCCCACTGTTGAAGCGAAAGATGTAAGGCTGCTCGCAGCGCGCCTTCATGTTCCAGCATCCTTGGATAAGCAAAACGTAGCAGTTCGGCAACGCGTTCACTGGCGTCCGGTTGTGTTGGGTGCCACGCCAAAATCGGGCCAAGACTTTCGCCGACAACGGCAGAAACTAACGCACTTTGCGTCGGAAAATAGCGGTAAGCCGTCGCGCGTGAAAGCTGAGCCGCAGCGGCAACATCGGTAATGGAAGGGAATATGCCCTGGTCGAACATATTCATAGCGGTATCGATCAGTAAACGACGGGTTTTCGCCCGTGTTGATGTCAGTTTTTCATCCCGTTCAATCACATAGACCTCATTGAATTTTCGGGCCGGACGCTATCGGGCAGCACGGCGTTATCGTCTGAACTATAGCAAATTGAGTGATTCTTGTGCCACGTCAAGCTTTCTTTACTGTTAGTGTAATGTCATACATAACATTTTGAGACTTTCATCTCATTTGGGTATTTAATGATTTGTCTTTTTGATACTAAAGTCTCAATATGGCGATAAATTAATCTTGTCTGTTTTTGGTTTATTGTAATTGTTATTTATATCAATCTGTTAATTGTTTCGCTAACGGTGGGAGGGATACCAAGTGGGAAGTGAAATTGGCAGCGTTTATATTGCAAGTACAGCGGATACTAAAGGGAAAGAACAGATTTATGTCCGCGATTTGATTGCTGCGACAGGCTTGAAAACCGTCACGGTCGATCTATCAACACATTCACACATGGCGAATGCAACAGATATCAGCGCAGAAACGGTGGCATCTTACCATCCTCAGGGCGCATCAGCGGTATTTTGCCATGACAGAGGGCAGGCGATTAGCGCTATGGCCGTTGCATTTGAGCGCTTCATGCTGTCCCGCGAGGATATTGGCGGTGTGCTTGGTCTTGGCGGTTCCGGTGGAACCGCGTTAATCACTCCCGCCATGCAGGCTTTACCGATTGGAATGCCGAAACTGATGGTCTCGACCATGGCTTCTGGCGATATTTCCGGCTACATCGGCGCCAGCGATATCAGCATGATGTATTCCGTTACTGATGTGGCGGGTCTTAACCGCATTTCCCGTCAGGTTCTCGGCAACGCGGCGCACCAGATCGCGGGGGCGGTGAAGTTTCATATTCAGGAACATCGTGAAGATAAACCCGCTATTGGCCTGACCATGTTTGGTGTCACGACGCCATGTATTCAGGAAGCCAGCAAATTGCTGGAAGCGGAGTTTGATTGTCTGGTCTTCCACGCGACGGGCAGCGGCGGCAAAGCGATGGAAAAGCTGGTGGATAGCCACTTGCTCACTGGCGTGCTCGATCTCACGACGACTGAAGTGTGCGATTTACTGTTCGATGGCGTGCTGGCCTGCGGACCGGAACGGTTTGATGCGATAGCTAAAACGCAGGTGCCTTACGTGGTGTCCTGTGGTGCGCTGGACATGGTTAATTTTGGTGCTCCCGCTAGCATTCCGGAGAAATACGCGCATCGCCTGTTCTACAACCACAACGCACAGGTCACCCTGATGCGTACCACGATAGACGAAAATATTGCAATGGCACGTTGGATTGGAGAGAAGCTCAATCGCTGCGAGGGCGAGGTGCGTTTCCTGATCCCCGAAGGCGGTTTCTCCGCGCTGGATGCGCCCGATCAAGCATTCTGGCACCCAGAAGCGCGTGACGCGTTTATCAACACGCTGGAGAGCGTCGTCCAGCAAACGGTAAGACGACAGATTATTCGTCTGCCTTTCCATATTAACGATCCTTTATTTGCCCATGCCGCTGTTGATGCGTTCCGGGCATTAGTGAAGTAAAAAGGGAGAAAACATGATGTCAGGCATAAATCGTCAGGAACTGCTGGCAAAATTCCGCGCAATGATTGCCCGCCGTGAGCCGATTATCGGCGGTGGTGCGGGAACGGGGCTTTCCGCAAAATGTGAAGAAGCGGGCGGCATCGATCTGATCGTGATTTATAACTCTGGTCGCTATCGCATGGCGGGGAGAGGTTCGCTGGCGGGCCTGTTGGCATACGGCAACGCGAATGAAATCGTCGTGGATATGGCGAAAGAGGTGCTGCCTGTTGTGAAGCACACGCCAGTATTAGCGGGGGTGAACGGCACCGATCCTTTTTGCCAGTTTGATAAGTTTTTGGATGACTTGAAAGCGTTGGGTTTCTCTGGCGTGCAAAACTTCCCAACTGTGGGGCTGATCGACGGTAATTTCCGCGCCAATCTGGAAGAAACCGGTATGGGATATGCGCTGGAAGTGGACATGATTCGCTTGGCGCACGAAAAAGACATGCTGACGACGCCTTATGTGTTCAGCGCGGAAGATGCAGTTGCGATGACGAAAGCGGGCGCGGACATTATTGTGCCACATATGGGGTTAACGACAGGTGGCAACATTGGGGCGGAAACTTCGCTTAATCTGGCGGATTGCGTTCCGTTGATTAATCACTGGGCGGATGCGGCAAAAGCCGTGCGTAAGGATGTGATTGTGCTGTGCCACGGCGGGCCGATTTCAACGCCGCAGGATGCACAGTTTATTATGGATCACTGTCCACAGTGTGATGGTTTTTACGGTGCCAGTTCGATGGAGCGGTTACCAACAGAAATAGCGTTAACGGCTACGACACAGCAATTCAAAAAAATTAAGCGTTAACACACTTTTTTGGCTTATACCCGCTGATGTCCTAAAGCAGGAAAGAAGGTGGGTAAATTTTGTGCCAATATCAGGGATACGGCCAGCGTAAGCTGGCCGACATTTTATGTGAAAGAAGGCTAGAACATGCCTTCAAACGGGTTCCAGCTTTTGCTGTCTTGGGTTTCTTTCAGGTAGTAGGCGTAGTTAGCCGTTGATGCCCACATTAAACTGAGACCGAATCTGACTGCGTTGTCCGTATATTCGGGAAGTGGGATGTTGGCAAATACCTCAAGACACGCAAAAACCGCACCAACGGCAACGGAGATGCCAAATAACGTCAGGTTTTTACGCCAGAGTCCCAGCACAAAGAAATAAATGATGCTAAAAAAGAACGCGATGAAGTTGAAGTTCAGCAGCATTTTGGTGCCAAATGTTGCATTTTTAAATCCATCCTTGAAGGCTGGCGACTTAGGCCCACCAAACTCATTATAAAACGCGAAACGGGTTTGCCATTTTTTTGAGTATTGCTTCCCTACGGTGTTTTCCATAACCGATCCCTTATTTAGTCTTGTGAATAATATTGCTGTAAATAATTTCGGTAGCGATTTTACTGGCTGGATTTCCTTATCGCCACTGTGGCGTTTTTTTGTAATGTTTTCCTTTAATGATTTTTTTATACCGCATAGTGGCAATTTAATTTAATGATTAATAGCGCGCTAATCTTATGTCATTATTGCCACATTAATCACATTAGGCGTAGAGCTAATCGACGATGCGGTTAATTTTACTCGTTGCTATGAGTTCATTTTCATAATTAATTATTCTTATTTTTTTAATTAATACGGGATGATTTATTGAGTTAAGTAAAATTTAATATTGTGCCTAATGCCTGCTTTTACTCGCTTTATTCGTGCAATAGCAAGGAATAGGGATGTTTATTGGCGTTAATCGAGCGTTTATTATCGGTTTTGATTCTTCTATCGAGCTTTTCTGTTGATGCGCAAGCGGAAAAAAGAGGGACTAAATAGCGTTTTAGGTCGCGTGGGTAAGAAAACCATTGTTATACATGCTATTTTTCACAGAGCAGACACTTCGGAGAAATAGCTATGACATGGCGCATCACGATAGGATTCGTAACAGGTTTACTACTCAGTTTTACTGTTATGGCTGATGTGGGGATTGGATTTCAACAAATAAGGCTGGCTGATGAGGTGAATAATAGGCCTCTAGATGTCGCCCTATTTTACCCTGCGTCGTTATCACAACAGACCGAGATAATTGGTGAGAACCCTGTATTTCACGGTATTGCAGTGAGCAAAAATGCTGTGCCTGAATCTGGTGAGCATCCCTTAATTGTGGTTTCACACGGTTACGGTGGGAGTTGGTTTAATCAGCTCTGGCTGGCACAAGCCTTAGTCAAGCAAGGTTATATTGTTGCCGCGCCTAATCACCCAGGAACGACAACTAAAGATATGCGGGTGGAGAACGCTCAGGAATTGTGGCAACGGCCTAAGGACATTAGCCGCGTTATTACGGCATTACTTATCACGCCGGAAAAAACGGGACAGGTTGATGCGAAGCGCATTGCTGCTGTCGGTCACTCGCTGGGAGGATGGACGGTGCTTGAGCTTGCAGGTGGACGTTTCAGCACAGATCAATTTGAACGGGACTGTCTGACACACGTTGGGCTGGCGTCCTGCAAGGTGTATGAAAAGATGCGGGTCGCAAAAAGCGCCCCATCGCGCGCGCAGCTTGATCAATCACTCGCAGATCCACGCATCAGCGCGGTGGTTTCATTGGATATGGGGCTGGCGAGAGGGTTTACCGCAGAGAGTCTGGCGGCGATAAACATTCCTATCTTGATTATGGCGGCGGGTTATCCCAATGAGGAATTACCCGCCAGGCTGGAATCCTACGATCTGGTGCAGAAGCTGTCGCCAGCGCATTCAGCGTATAAAGAAATTGCCGATGCAACGCATTTTAGCTTCATGCAGCTTTGTAAACCGGGTGCTGTTGAGATCATCAACGCTGAAAATCCAGGAGATGGCATGATTTGTCTCGACGGCGGTGAACGCTCACGTGAGCGGATTCATCAGGAAGTCGCGAAGGATGTCAGCGATTTTCTTCAGGCAGCGTGGCGGAAGCCGTAGTCTGTTCCTGAAGTGGGTACTGACTACGCCAGACGCTGGGACTGACACCCGTTAACCGCAAAAACTCTCGGTTGAAGTTTGATTTAGTCTGAAACCCGCTCTCCAGCATGATATCTGTGATACGTGCATCCGTTTGGCTGAGGAGGCGTTTAGCCTCCTCGATGCGGTATTCGTTCATCACCTGCGAGAAATTACGACCGTGAACGCGGTTGATGGTTTCGGACAGGCGTCTGAGCGGTATTCCCATACGTCTGCTTAGGCGCTGAAGCGTCATGCTCGGATCGGTATACAGTGCATGAGTGCGGATGAAATCATCTAACACTTTTGCCAGTTGGTGCTCATCGTCGGTAGCGGGGGGCGTTTCAGGTTTCTGATCGGGTGGCGCGGCAAATCCTGCTTGCGGTGCTGTGCTGTGCGTGACGATAAGCAGGGTCAATATCGCCAGCATGACAAGGTGGAATGCGGTGATGATGGTCGCCGCGCTATTACCGCTGTAGAAAGCGATATCCAGTGCAATCACCGTATCAGTCGCACCGGAGATAAGGACATACAGCCCGGCGATAAACGGTGGGCTTTTCCACATCGGTGATCGTGTTTGAAGAGCGTGAGCAGTGTAAATCAGTGCGCTCCCATAGCCGAAGTAAACACTTACCAGCATTATATCGATCAGCGGAATAGTCGTTCTATTCTGGATAGCGCTTGCGCCAAGGATGAGTAAAGGCGGTAACAGATGCCAAAGATATCGTCGGCGTTTGCGGGTTACGTCCTCAGATACCTTGTCGCCGTGGGTGAAAAGGCACAGCCATAGCAGCGGCGGAATCAATGCGGCAATCGCGGGTTGAATAAACGCGGGTAAGGCAACATGACTGCCCCAGCGTAATGCCACCAGCGTCAGTGCAAGACAGCTCACACTGATGAATACCGCCTCTGCTTTGGTATTACGCCTTTGCGTTTCTTTATTTTGAATATGCAGAAGCTGGATGCGAAAAAACAAAATAACCAGTAAAAGTGCGGTGATAAAAGGTAAGGGAATCGTGGTCATATTGTTGGTCTGATGAGGCCGCGCTGCCGGAATAAACCCGGTAGCGCGGCGTTCTGTGGAGCAGGTGAATTAGCGACGATAATTTTTCTGCGCCGTGTTCACTTTATACAAGTAGCGGCGAGATTCACCAGACGGGTGCTTCGTCGTCAGCGTTTGGTAGACATCGCTCGGTGACATGTTGTTGATAATGCCTACAGCGCGATCGCGATCGCTGGAGAAGACGCGCAACACGCTGCCTGCGCCACCGTTATACGCGGTGATGACGGCGTAGCGTTTCGACGTCGGGTTCTCAATGCCGGCCAGATAGCTGTTCTTCAGAATCGACAGATAGGCGGTACCCGCGTCGATGTTTTGTTCTGGATCGAACAGATAGCTGCGGCTTGGCTGTCCCCATTTCCCTTTCATCTTGAAGACGTCGCGTCCTGCGCTGTGCTGCACCACCTGCATCAGGCCTAGTGCATCGGAACGGCTGACGGCGTAAGGGTTGAAGCTCGATTCTGTCTGCATAATCGCCAGAATCAGCGACTCTTCAATGCCGTAACGCTCGGAGGCTTTACGCACTAGCGGCAGGTATTTGTGCGCACGTTTATCCAGATGGTTAGGGACAAGCTGCATCGTGACCGACCAGATAACGTGCATACCGGAGGTGCGTTTTTGCAGACGGTTCTGGAGCAGGTAATCCGCAAAGCTCGCGGCACGGCCTTCCCAGCGGATCGGTTGTCCAGTGTTATCCAACACCTGTCCGTACAGCAGCGGTTCGCGGCTGATTTGGATATCGTTAGCGTCGGAATACAGATCGGTGTTACTGGCGTCATCGCCCATCAGCAGGGTAGTGATAATCGCCTGGCGCAGGCTGGCAACGGAATTGGTGGCCGAAATGGTTTCGATCGTGATTGAACCGGCATCAAAGTTGATGTGGCTACGCGTCTTATATTGATCGGTGTATTTGACGTAGTCTTTCGGGCCGGCGATCAGTACTTCATTCATCCCCCAGATATTTTCGATGTTGTTGGCGAACTGGCCCATCAAAATATCGAAGGCGTTGGTATCCTTGAGAAACTCTTCGTCGTTGGCATTCCCTTTGTTTCCTGAACAGGAAACCAGCAGTGGTGCAATCACCAGCAGAGCTAACATTTTCTTCATATAACAAGCCGTGTCGGAATGGGGACGTAAGCGGGCCCGAAAGCCCGCAACCTCAGTGGCTCGGAGGCGTATAGCCTTCGATGTGAACGTCCTTCCCTTCAAACAGGAATTTGATCATTTCCTGTTCCAACAGCTTACGGTCGTCAACATTCATCATGCTGAGTTTTTTCTCGTTAATCAGCATGGTTTGCTTGGTTTGCCACTGCGCCCAGGCTTCTTTAGAAATTTCGTTATAGATACGCTTGCCCAGATCGCCGGGATAGAGCTGGAAATCCTGCCCTTCGGCGTCGCGTTGTAAAAAAGTACAAAAAATCGTTCTGCTCATGCTTCTTCCTCATCAATTGCGCAGGCATTCAAACGTGTTGACTGCGGGTGAGCCAGCTCCCTTAGTAGGCGTTCTACCGGGGCGGCCAGTCCGACAGACGGCGGCTGCGCTAAGTTATACCAGAGACCTGCACCGTCATCCATGCAGGACCGGTTTTGTGAGCGATCGTTCTGCGATACGTTCAGCCAGAGCGGAACGATATCCAGATGAAAATGGCTAAATGTATGGCGAAACGCGACAAGCTGTTGCAATCCATCAGGATTCAGACCGCGTTGTTGTAGCCAGAGTTCCAATTCCCGACGTTCGCTGAACTGTGGGAAGCAAAATAGCCCGCCCCACAGGCCGACGGCAGGGCGCTGTTGCAGCCAGACCTGAGAGCCTTGCTGTATCAGCAGGAACCAGCCCGTTTTTTCCGGCAGTGTCTGCTTCGGTTTCTTACCGGGATATTGCGCCCAACTGTGGTTGGCGTAAGCAATGCAGCCGGTGTTCAGCGGGCACAGTTCGCACTTGGGGCGGCTGCGGGTACAGACCATCGCGCCGAGGTCCATCATCGCCTGATTAAACTGGCTGACGCCTTCGGCCGGAGTGACATCTTCACTCCGCGCCCACAGTTTCTTTTCGACATCTTTCTTACCCGGCCAGCCGTCAACGGCATAGCAACGTGCCAGCACGCGCTTCACGTTGCCATCAAGAATCGGGAAATGCTGGCCGAGAGAGAGCGACAACACTGCGCCCGCGGTGGATCGTCCGACGCCCGGTAACGCAGCGACTTCATCAAAGGTGGTGGGGAAATCACCACCGTGGTGCGACACGATGGTCTGTGCCGCTTTGTGTAGATTGCGCGCACGGGCGTAGTAGCCCAGCCCGGTCCATAAGTGGAGCACTTCATCCAGCGGTGCTGCCGCCAGTGTGGTCACGTTGGGAAAACGTTCCATAAAACGTTGGAAATAGGGAATAACCGTGGTGACCTGCGTTTGTTGCAACATCACTTCGGATAGCCATACTTTATAGGGAGTTTTCTCAAGCTGCCATGGCAGGGTTTTGCGGCCATAGCGTTGATACCAGTCCAGCACCTGATGGGCGAACTGTTGCGCTTGCATCATAAAATGGGATCACTATCCGACAGGTAAAAAGTTTGACTGCGATTCCAGCACAGAGTGAATGTGCTGTAAACCGGAACTTTCCGAGGCAGTGGGCTTGCTAAACCGCGGTATCCTTGCATAATGCGCGTTTCCTTAATGTAATCGGACAGCAAGTAAGCACTCTTTATGATTAACAACGTCATTTCACCGGAATTTGATGAAAACGGGCGCCCGATGCGTCGTATTCGCAGTTTTGTCCGCCGTCAGGGGCGCTTGACCAACGGGCAACAGCTGGCGCTGGATAACTACTGGCCGGTGATGGGTGTGGAATATCAGGCCGAACAGGTAGATTTTAACGCGCTATTTGGGCGCGATGCGCCGGTGGTGCTGGAAATTGGGTTTGGGATGGGCGCCTCGCTGGTGACGATGGCGGCACAGCACCCTGAGCAGAATTTCCTCGGTATCGAAGTTCACCTGCCGGGCGTGGGGGCGTGTCTCGCTGCCGCACAGGAGGCGGGAATCAGCAATCTGCGTGTGATGTGTCACGATGCGCTTGAAGTGCTGATAAAAATGATCCCCGATGGTTCACTGTCTATGGTTCAACTCTTCTTCCCTGACCCGTGGCACAAAGCCCGCCATAATAAACGCCGTATCGTGCAGGTGCCGTTCGCCGAACTGGTGCAGAGTAAGCTGAAAGTTGGCGGTGTGTTCCATATGGCAACAGATTGGGAACCTTATGCGCAACACATGCTCGAAGTGATGACGTCTGTCGCTGGGTACCGTAATCTTTCCGATAATAATGAGTACGTTGTGCGGCCGGAGTCCCGCCCGCTGACGAAATTTGAAGCACGCGGCCAGCGTTTGGGGCATGGTGTGTGGGATCTGATGTTTGAGAGGATAAAATAAAATGGCACAAGCTCGTAGCCGTCGTTTACGTAAAAAGCTTCACATTGATGAGTTTCAGGAGTTAGGTTTTTCGGTCAACTTCCGCTTTCCAGAAGGCACTAGCGTGGAAGACATCGATAAGCTGATGGATAAGTTCGTCGACGACGTCATTGAACCACAAGGGCTGGCATTTGAAGGCAGCGGTTATTTGCACTGGGAAGGTCTGATCTGCCTGCAAAAGATCGGTCACTGCACCGAAGAGCATCGTCAGCTGGTTAGTCGCTGGTTGGAAGAACAGAAACTGACGGACGTAAAAGTTAGCAATCTGTTCGATATCTGGTGGGATCTGCCAGAACACCTGCTGTAATCCTTGGTCTTATCAAGGTATGCCTGAGCTGATTTTGGCTCAGGCGTTATCTGCCTCATCAAAGGGCGCATTGCCGCTTTCTCGCCACTGCCGTTGTTTTCTTCAGGAGAAAATATGTCGCGTAAAATGACCTTGGGTTTATTGATGTTGCTGTCCTGGCAAGCGCAGGCGGCTTACCAGTGCAACGTGAACCCGCAGGACGACATTATTATCAGTCCGCAGCACGTACAGGTCGTGGGTGCCAGTGGTAATTTACAGCTTTCTCCGCAGGGCGATATTGTCCGTAACGGTACGCCGCTGACCCTGAATGCCGAACAGCGCCAAAAGGCCAAAACCTATCAGGCGGATTTACGCCAGCAACTGCCGTGGATCGACCAGGGCGCGCAGCAGCATCTTGAAAAAGCGCGGGTCGCGCTGGATAACGTCATCGTGCAGGAGCTTGGCAGCGACAGCAATGTGCGCAACCGTCTGACTACGCTGGATAAACAGCTCAAGCAGCAGATGAACCGAATTATCGAACATCGCAACGACGGTTTGACGTTCCACCATCAGGCGATTAAGCAGGTTGAGCAAGATGGCAAGCAGATCGTGCAGCAAAGCATGGGCGGCGTCTTGCAGGACAGCCTGAACGAAATGGGCGTGAAACAGATGTCCAGCGGCGGCAATCCGCTACAGGCGATGATGGGCAACCTTGGCGGTTTGCAGAAAGCGATTCAGGCTGAGTGGAACAATCAGGAACTGGAGTTCCAGCGTTTCGGCAATGACGTATGTAGCCGCGTCACATCGCTGGAAAACCAGCGCAAGAGTCTGTTGCAGACGCTGAAGTAAACTGGCGTCGCTTAAGGAAACGGGCTGAGGCCCGTTTTTTGATCGTCCTTTTCCTCTCTCCCTCTCCTCTGTATTTTTCTTTTCGGTCTGACCGCTTTACCTGTAACTGTGCGCCTTATGAAATTCATTGCTTGTTACCTTCATGCGTTATGACTATTTGCATTAGTAACATAGAGTGACAATCACATTTATGTTCGAACAGGGTGTCGTTAATGCTATCGGTTTGGAAAAACAAGGAAATCCGCATCACGGTGATGTCGCGTCATGCCAGTGTGAAAGGTGGTTGTGATGGTGCTCGTTACCGTGTGCTTGCGATGGGGTTACTGCTGTTTTGTCCTGTAACGTTATGGGGAGCGGATAATTTTCGTACGGCGGAGTATGCGCGTAATGGTGCTGCGCTGGATTCGATCAACGCGGCAGAGGCTTACAGTCTCGGCTTTTCGGGCAAAGGAGTGAGCGTTGCGGTCATTGATGCTACCGGCGAACTGAGCGGTGATGAATTTGCCGGGCGGGTGGATGCGGGCGCGGGGTGGATCTCATCGCCATGGAATGGCGCGTTTCATGGCTACGCGGTGGCGGGTGTCATTGGTGCGGCGAAAAACGATAGCGGTATTCACGGCATCGCGTATCAGGCGACGCTACTGCCGTTAGGAACCACTTTTTCATCGGATACCTTGGTTAACGCCCAGCTTAACGTGCTCGACCGTCCAGATATCAAGATCGTCAATAATAGCTGGGGATACCGAATATTTAACGACACGGTGCAGACGTTCAGCGCCGATCGTCAGATTGAATTGCTGGACGGCATCATCAACAATAACATGGTGATTGGTGCGGAAATGGCAAGACTAGGGCAGTTAACGGTGTTTGCTGCCGGAAACGAAGGCCATCTGACGCCGTCTATTATCTCTGGGTTGCCAACGCTGCTAGATGCCTATGGCATTGAGAATACAATTGCCAATAACTGGCTAAATGTCGTGGCTTACGATCCTTCCCAACGTCCTTCCAGCGCCGCGTTTATTGCATCATTCAGCAATCTGGGATTGGGATCGTCCGCGTACACGCTGCTTGCGCCGGGTGTGAACATTGTTTCTACCAGAGATGCCAACACGACTGATACATTCAGCGGTACATCATTTGCGACACCCTATGTTTCGGGCGTTGCCGCGCTGACGTCTGAGGCGTTTCCGTATCTGAACGGTAAGCAGCTAGCCGATATTCTTTTGTCTACGGCGACGCCGCTCACGGGGAGTAACACCCCGCGTGCGGTGTTGCTCATCCACAAGAATTACGATGACCATCAAAACTATCTCAGTAGTGAACTCAATGTTTACGCGACGGGTAATGCCGTCACGTTTAGCGATGAGGAAATGACCGTACTTCTGGCGCGGGTCAGAGAGGATGCGTTCTTCGATAATCTTACGGATGAACAGGTGCGCAGCGCGATTCGTGCCTGCGCCAGCGCGCAAAATATCAATGTGCTTACGACGGATGATTACCAGTCACTATTTGGTCAGGGGATGATTAATGCGTATAAAGCGGTGCAAGGGCCGGGCGCATTGAATGCCCAGAGGCTAAGCAATAGCGATCTCAGTAGTGGAACGTTTAACGGTAACTACGCGATCTACGGGGTTGATACGCAAGGCTATTCCAGCACCTGGAGCAATGATATCGCTCAGGTGAAAAATACGACCAGCGGAAGTCCCCTGTATCAGTTGGATGTTGGTTTACGCAAACAGGGCGCAGGGGCGCTTTATCTAACGGGCAATAATACCTATCTCGGGCCGACCATTGTCGAAGGCGGCAGCGTCGTGGTGGGCAGAGTGGCGCAGGGGGGCGGCAGTCTGGCGGGGGATGTCTGGGTGCAATCTGCGGCCACGCTAGGTGGGCACGGCAAAATCGCCGGCACCGTCACGCTTGAGAACGGCTCAACGCTTTCACCCGGCGCATCCGTTGGCACATTAACGGTCGGCAATGTGGTGTTTCAGCCCGGCAGTCTTTATCACTATGAGATTGATGAGCAGGGGAACGCCGATGGCCTGAATGTCACACAGGATGCGACACTGGCGGGCACCGTGGTGCTGGATGCGCCTTCACAGTCATTAGGCGATCGGTTTACCCTGTTGAATGTCGGTGGCACCCTGAGTGGCAGCTTTGATGGATTAACGTCTAACTCAACCCAGCCTTTCCTACAAGACACACTGAGCTATAGCAACAAACAGGCTTATCTGGACGTGGTGCGTAATAATCGCGCCTTTAACGACGTGGCCACCAGTCGTAATCAACGCGCCGTTGCGCAGACGATCGAGAGCCAGAATAGTGGGTCGGTTTTCTCTGCTATCGCGAACAGCCGCAGTGAAGGAGCCGCACGGGCTGCATTTGATAACCTCGATGGCGAGATCTACGCCGCCTCGCGTGCCGCATTGCTCCAGCGTAGCCGGTACGTGCGAGACGAGATCAACAGCGCACTGCAC
The DNA here is from genome assembly GCF_021432585.1 of Pectobacterium sp. IFB5596. Classification (NCBI taxonomy): domain Bacteria; kingdom Pseudomonadati; phylum Pseudomonadota; class Gammaproteobacteria; order Enterobacterales; family Pectobacteriaceae; genus Pectobacterium; species Pectobacterium sp. IFB5596. The sequence goes on along the minus strand of NZ_LXFY01000012.1, from coordinate 506,042 downwards.
GACGAAAATGCACAGTCGCTTTGGTTGAGTACGTGGGCGAACAAGGGGCAGTTCAATGAGACCGCTGAATCCTCACGTGTTAACCACAGCGGCTATGGCTTCTTAATCGGTAACGGTAGCCCAGTCGGTGAAAGCAGCACGCTGGGTGTCGTCGTCGGTGCAGAGAAAAGCAAGATCAAAACCGATGCACGTGCCGCCAGTAACGATGTGACGGCTTATCACGTTGGCAGCTATTGGGGAACGAGCTATAGCGGGATCGCATGGCGATCCGGTCTGGTCTACAGCTATCTGGATATGGGCAGCGAGCGAGACATTCAGGTGCCCGGACTCACGAGCCGCGCTCAGGCGGATTATCATGCGCACCTTGTTCAGGGATTTGCAGAAGGAAGTCATCGATTTGCGTTCAATGACAGCCTAAGCATTGAACCTTATGGCAATCTCTCGTATGCCTGGCTCGATCTCGCGGGTGGGCAGGAATATGGCAGCGCCGCTGCACTGCGCTGGGAACGTCAGGGGAGTGGGGCGGGGTACTCAACGCTGGGCTTACGCGGCGAAGCGCGCTGGTCTTCTCTCTCGTCTGTCCGGCTCTATGCCGATGCGGGCTACCAGCGACGTCTGACGTCGGATCGTACTCAGACGCAGCTGAGTTTTGTGCAAGGTGGCGATGCTTATACGATCCGCTCTGCGGCTGACGATCGTGATGCGCTGCTATTGCAGGCAGGCGTCACGTTGGCGATAAAATCGAATACGACGCTGTTGCTGGGCTACCAAGGCGTAGTGAGCGATAAAATGAGCGAAAACAGTGCGAAAATGCAGTTTGGCATCACATTTTGACGTGAAGTTGGTAATCCCACTCGACGAGTGAAAGGTCGGGTGGGATTACTGTAGCGCTATGTATTACGGCGCCGGGAACGTAAAGCGGCGGTGGATGGTTTCCAATTCGTCAAGGATCTCGCCATCCAGCGTCAGGTTCTGGCTGTCGAGGTTGATTTGTAACTGCTCCAGCGTGGTCGCACCCAGCAGCGTACTGGCGACGAACGGCTGTTGACGCACAAACGCCAATGCCATTTGTGCCGGGTTCAAACCGTGTTTGTGTGCCAGCGCGACGTACTCGGCAACGGCTGCCTGAGCTTGTGGGCCGGTATAGCGCGTGAAGCGGCTGAATAGCGTGTTGCGTGCGTCGGCAGGTTTTGCGCCATTCAGGTACTTACCCGTCAGCGTACCGAACGCCAGCGATGAATAGGCGAGGAGTTCGACGCCTTCATGCTGGCTGATTTCCGCCAGGCCGACTTCAAAACTGCGATTCAGCAGACTGTAAGGGTTCTGGATCGATACGATACGCGGCAGATCGTGTTTTTCCGCCAAATTCAGGTAGCGCATCACGCCCCATGGGGTTTCGTTGGAAACGCCGATATAGCGAATTTTACCGGCACGCACCTGTTCATTTAACGCTTCCAGCGTTTCCAGCAGCGTCACTACGGGTTTGTCGTCAGTATATTGATAGTTAAGCTTGCCAAAGCAGTTGGTCTGGCGCTGCGGCCAATGCAACTGATAGAGATCGATATAATCAGTATTCAGGCGTTGCAGGCTGGCATCCAGCGCTGCGCGGATGTTTTTTCTATCCAGCGCCTGCTGTGGGCGAATGCTGTGATCGCTTCCGCGTACAGGACCTGAGACTTTACTCGCTACAATCAATTTCTCGCGTCCACCACGGGATTTCAGCCAGGAACCGATATAGCTCTCGGTTAACCCTTGCGTTTCCGGGCGTGGGGGAACGGCGTACATTTCTGCTGTGTCAATCAGGTTAACACCTGCGGCAATGGCGTGATCTAACTGGGCATGAGCGTCTGCTTCGCTGTTCTGTTCGCCAAAGGTCATCGTACCAAGACCCAGCACGCTCACTTCTAAAGAACTATGGGGAATACGGTGATATTGCATTGCCAGCTTCCTTATGTCTGAAAATAGCAGGCGTATTTCCCATCATCTCCGCATGATTTGCTGCGATTCCAATGAGTTTGGGAAGACACACCTGAATTCGACTATAAACGAAGCCGTGGCGAGTGGGGAAGTCTCTTCTGCTATCCTTTTCGGATTATTCTTGATGGTGCAGCCCGATGTGCGGCGTTTCGGGCTGACAGCGATCTTAGCGCTGTACGATCTGAGAAATTTGATCGCTGTTGATTTGTTTCTGATTGCCTTGCTCATCGGTATAGCTAAGCAGCCCGGTATCTTTATCTAACACGGGTTTCCCCTGCGTCAGGAGCATTTGCCCCTCTTTTGTTGCCATCACATAGTCACTGGAACAGCCCGCAAGGGTGAATAGTAAGGCCAGTGTTATCGCCATTTTCATCTGTATTTTCATCGTATTAATCCATAAAGAAATCTAACGCTTAAGGTGAGTCTAGCAAAGGGTCGCGGGGGATAACGTAGGAATAATGGAAAAAATGCGTTTGGAAGGCATTAATTATGTATCACTCGACCTGCATAAAATGACGAGCCAGTAATGGCGCAGTAAAGGTTTTCTTCAGATAGAACCCGCGCGGTAAGGTCAAAATCGGCTGACCAAATTCGCCAATCGCTTCTGTTAATGCCCTGCTATTTGCCGCTTTGGGGCGGAGTTGCAGCACTTCACCATGCCGGGCGGTGATACTTTCTACCCTGCCAAGCACGATCAAATCCATCAATTCTTCCCAATCACAGCGCAGTTGCTCTTCTTCTTCTTCACTGGGGCTCCATATCAACGGTGTACCGATTCGACGTTCCCCAAGAGGGATGTGACGCGAACCTTCTACCGGAATCCACAAAACTCGGGCGAGCTTATGCCGCACATGGCTGCTTTCCCAGGTTACGCCGCTATTACCTGTTAACGGTGCGACGCAAACGAAGGTGGTTTCCAGCGGTTTGCCTTGTTCATCAATAGGGATAGTTTTTAGCTCAATGCCAATATCTGGGAAATCCTGCTCGGGCTTGCTGCCTGCGCTTGCACCCAGAAAACGTTCCAGCAACACGCCAATCCAGCCTTTATCACGTTTTAGGTTGGCAGGAAGGGGCAGACGAGCGAGGTTGGCCAATTCCGCGAGGTTATAACCTGCGAGGGACTGCGCACGTTCCTGCAAGGCTTGCTCATTTTGCGGCGCTGTTGTGTGAACTGAGGGTGAATTCATAGGATATCGCTCGATATTTTTTCGCTCAAAAAAAATACAACAAATGGAAAAGACAAACACACAGCCTATAAGATTGTGGAGAAAAGCAATAATAGCATGATTCGTAGCGTTTTTTTTCAGTGTGATGGCGATCACTGAATGCAGCTTTGCAAACTGTGCACGTATAACCACCGACAATAAACAGGATTTTACACTAGGTTATCCACAGATATCTTGGATAACCCACATAAACATGAATTACTGGTTCCATTTACAGCCTTGACTCCCGGCCTTTTTACTGTGTTTGCCTATTTATTGCCTGAGTTTGAGGCATTCCCTGTGGATAAAATCGGCATAGTGCGATCTTTCACCAATCTTGCATTGGACGCCATTTGAACAAACAGCAAGGGGGCGTGCTTTGGGCTTGGGTTGCTTTTAATTTAATGAATAAAAAGAACTATTTTTAAATTTCTAGTAATTTTATTTCTTCATGAAAAATGAGTTTTACTCACTTCTTCATGGGTTCTGCACAAAGATGTCCACAGAAAAAGTGAATAAATTGCAGGTTATGGTCTTCACATGTTTATAACTTTGATCTTATCTGTGGGTTATCTTAATTTTATTAGTGTCACATGCTTTCTAAGCAGTGGTTTACCGCCTGACGGGAGTGTGAAACAATCAGGTCATCTTTGCATTGATGTTTATTGAGGTAGTCCGGTGATCGATGATGATGGCTACCGCCCAAACGTTGGTATTGTAATTTGTAATCGGCAGGGGCAGGTGATGTGGGCCCGGCGCTATGGTCAGCACTCCTGGCAGTTTCCGCAGGGGGGAATTAACCCCGGTGAAAGTGCCGAGCAGGCGATGTACCGCGAACTGTTTGAAGAAGTCGGGTTAAGAAAAAAGGATGTGCGCGTATTGGCATCTACCCGTAACTGGTTACGCTATAAATTACCAAAGCGTTTGGTGCGTTGGGATACAAAACCGGTCTGTATCGGCCAAAAGCAAAAATGGTTTTTGCTACAGTTGATGTGTAATGAGTCGGATATCAATATGCAGAGCAGCGGCACACCTGAGTTTGATGGTTGGCGCTGGGTGAGTTACTGGTATCCGGTACGTCAGGTCGTCTCTTTTAAGCGAGATGTGTATCGTCGCGTGATGAAGGAATTTATCAACCCGGTGATCCTGCTTCAGGAGAGTGCTGCGGTTCGGATGGCACCCCCACCCGGTCCCCGGCGAAAAAGAGGGTAATTCAGGCACATTATGCTCACGCGCTTGCGAGAAATTGTCGAAAATGTTGCGGCAACGGCCCGCCTTAGTGATGCGCTGGACATTCTGGTCAATGAGACCTGTCAGGCTATGGACACGGAAGTCTGTTCCATTTATCTGGCCGATCACGATCGTCAATGCTATTACCTGATGGCGACGCGCGGGTTGAAGAAACCGCGCGGACGCACGGTTACGCTAGCATTTGGGCAAGGTATTGTTGGGCTGGTCGGGCAACGCGCTGAACCCATTAATCTGGCCGACGCGCGTGCGCATCCCAGCTTTAAATTCATCCCCGCGGTGAAAGAGCAACATTTTCGTTCTTTTCTTGGCGTTCCCATTATTTATCGTCGTCATCTGTTGGGCGTGCTGGTGGTTCAACAGCGCGAACATCGTCAATTTGATAAAAACGAAGAATCATTCATGGTAACGCTGGCCACGCAGATGGCTGCGATTCTTTCCCTTTCACAGATAAAAACGCTCTTTGGTCAATACCGCCAGACGCGCGTCAAAGCGCTGGTGGCTGCACCCGGTGTAGCGATTGCTCCCGGCTGGCAGGATTGTACCCAGCCTTCTCTGGAACAGGTTTTTCCCGCATCGAGTTTGGATAGCGAACGCGAGCGTTCTCGTTTAACGCAGGCGTTAGAAGAGGCGACGGCGGAATTCCGTCGTTTTAGCAAACGCTTCAGCGCCAGCGCGCAGAAAGAGAGCGCGGCGATTTTCGACTTGTATTCACACTTGCTGAATGATGCGCGGCTCAAACGGGAACTGTTTCTGGAAGTGGACGCGGGGAACGCCGCTGAGTGGGCCGTTAAACTGGTGATTGAACGCTTCGCTGCGCAATTCACCAATTTGCAGGATACCTACTTACGCGAGCGTGCGGGCGATCTGCGCGCGTTAGGGCAACGACTGCTGTTTCACCTCGACGATAATGCGCAAATCATGGGGCAATGGCCTGAGCGTTTCATCCTCGTGGCGGACGAGTTAACGGCTACGCTGCTGGCAGAATTGCCGCCGGAGCGGTTAGCGGGCGTCGTTGTTTATGATGGTGCCGCCAATTCGCATGCGGCGATCTTGGTGCGAGCCATGGGCATTCCGACGCTGGTTGGCGCGGACATTCAGCCAGACTTGCTGCATCAGCGACAGTTGATCATTGACGGCTATCGCGGCGAGCTACTGGTCGATCCTGAGCCTGTTCTGGTTCAGGAATACCAGCGTTTGCTGACGGAAGAAAATGAGCTGACTCGTCTGGCTGAAGGTGAAATGGAGCAGCCTGCGGTGCTGAAAAGCGGTGAACGCATTCAGGTCATGTTGAATGCGGGATTAAGCGCCGAACATGAAAAACGCTTTATCAATCAGGTTGATGGTGTTGGGCTGTACCGTACTGAAATCCCTTTTATGCTACAAAGCGGGTTTCCGTCCGAAGATGAGCAGATGGCGCAATACCAAAGCATGCTGGCGCTTTATCCTACACGCCCTGTGATGCTGCGCACGCTGGATATTGGTGCGGATAAGCCGCTGCCTTATTTGCCGATCAGCGAAGAAAACCCGTGTCTCGGCTGGCGCGGCATTCGTATTACGCTCGATCAGCCTGAAATCTTTCTGATCCAAGTACGTGCCATGCTGCGTGCTAATGCGCATATTGGCAATCTCAATATCCTGCTGCCGATGATCAGCAGCCTGGATGAAATCAGTGAAGCGCGCCGCCTGATCGATCAGGCTACAGGCGAGGTAGAGGAACTATTGGGCTTCCCGCAGCCTAAACCGCGTATTGGGATCATGATTGAAGTACCGTCGATGCTATTCCTGCTTCCTCACCTAGCTTCCCGTATCGATTTTGTTTCGGTTGGCACCAACGATCTGACGCAGTATTTGCTGGCGGTGGATCGTAACAATGCCCACGTCGCGTCGCTCTATGACAGCTTGCACCCTTCTATGTTGCAGGCGATGAAGATGATCGCCGTTGAGTGCGAACGACATAACATTCCGCTTTCCGTGTGCGGCGAAATGGCGGGGGAAGCCCTTGGTGCACTGCTGTTGACCGGGCTGGGTTATCGTTCGCTCAGTATGAACGGACGCAGCGTGGCGCGAATTAAATACCTGCTGCGCCAAATTACCTTGTCTGAATCGCAGGCGTTAGTGAAGCAGTTACTGAGCGCGCAGAGTGCAACGGAGGTCCGACAGTGGGCGGCGATTTTCATGGAAGAACGCGGGCTGGGTGGTCTGATTCGTGGCGGGCGCTAATTCGTCGCGAGACGAACTCTACGGATACATCGCTATTTAATTGCGAATAAATGTTTAACGACGCATAAATGTTTTACAGAACTTTTCCCGTGTGAAGTCAACGAGCGCGGGTGCGTATGCTATGATTCGCCACCACGGTTCGCAGGAACGAATTCATTCTCCTGCCTTTTGCCTATCAATGACGATCCCGCAAGCGGGCATAACACAATAAAATATGTGGTGAATGATGACGACAAGCTATCTGGCGTTTCCTCAGTTTGATCCAGTGATTTTCTCAATTGGCCCGCTGGCGCTGCACTGGTATGGGCTGATGTATCTGGTGGGTTTTGTATTTGCCATGTGGTTGGCGGTGCGCCGGGCGAATAAACCGGGTAGCGGTTGGACCAAGGACGAAGTCGAAAACCTGCTGTATATGGGGTTCCTTGGGGTCTTCGTTGGTGGGCGTCTGGGCTATGTCCTGTTTTATGCTTTCCCGTCATTTCTTGAAAACCCGCTCTATCTGTTCAAAGTCTGGGATGGCGGCATGTCGTTCCACGGTGGCTTAATGGGCGTTATCTGCGTCATGCTGTGGTTCGCTCACCGGAGCAAACGCCATTTCTTCCAGGTCGCTGATTTTATTGCACCTCTGATTCCTTTCGGACTCGGTGCTGGCCGTTTGGGCAACTTTATCAACGGTGAACTGTGGGGGCGTGTCACAACGGATACCCCGTGGGCCATGCTGTTTCCTGGCTCGCGTAGCGAAGATATGATGCTGGCCGTTAGCAACCCGCAATGGCAGACGATTTTCAACCAGTACGGTATGCTACCGCGTCATCCTTCTCAACTGTATCAAATGATGCTGGAAGGCGTGGCTCTGTTTATCATTTTGAATCTCTTTATTCGTAAACCTCGGCCGATGGGCAGCGTGTCAGGGCTTTTCCTGATTGGTTACGGTACGTTCAGAATTATTACCGAATTCTTCCGTCAGCCGGATGCGCAGTTGGGGCTATTCGGCGACCTTTTCAGCATGGGGCAAATCCTGTCGCTGCCGATGGTGATCGCTGGTGTTCTGATGATGGTCTGGGCTTATCGCCGTCAGCCTGCACAGCAATAATCCGTCGTCCTTCTTTAATTTTTGTGGTGAGGTAGTATGAAACAGTATCTGGATCTGATGAAAAAAGTGCTTGAAGAGGGCACGCCGAAGGCCGACCGTACCGGTACGGGCACGCGTTCTATTTTCGGCCATCAGATGCGTTTCAACTTGCAGGACGGATTTCCGCTGGTTACCACCAAAAAATGCCACCTGCGTTCGATTATCCATGAACTGCTCTGGTTCCTGAATGGCGATACTAACGTTGCTTATCTGCATGAAAACAAAGTCAGCATTTGGGACGAATGGGCAGATGAGAACGGTGATTTGGGGCCGGTTTATGGTAAACAATGGCGTTCTTGGGGAGCCGCAGACGGCCGCCAGATCGACCAGTTGAAGAATGTCCTCACCCAATTGAGACAAGATCCAGATTCTCGCCGTATTATTGTGTCTGCCTGGAACGTAGGTGAATTGGACAAAATGGCGTTGGCACCGTGCCACGCGTTTTTCCAGTTCTACGTGGCAGATGGCAAGCTCTCTTGCCAGCTTTATCAGCGTTCATGCGATATCTTCCTCGGCTTGCCGTTCAACATCGCTAGCTATGCGCTGCTGGTACATATGGTGGCGCAGCAATGCGATCTGGAGGTCGGCGATTTCGTCTGGACAGGGGGTGACACGCATCTGTACAACAACCATATGGAGCAGACTCACCTGCAGTTGAGCCGTGAACCGCGCGCGCTGCCTAAACTGGTGATTAAGCGCCGCCCGGATACGCTGTTCGACTACCGCTTCGAAGACTTTGAAATCGAGGGATACGATCCGCATCCCGCCATCAAAGCCCCCGTTGCGATCTAAATCCCTTCACTGTTTCTCAGGGCCGCGTAATGCGGCCTTTTTTGTTATTGCTCTTCGTGCAACGGACCTATCGATTCCTGAACCTATCCTGTGTGAAAACCGATCGTTTCGAATATTGCGATTTTCGTTTGTTTCGATTAGTATTTGTTTTAACGATATCAGCCCTTGGGGCTGATATTGCTACTCAGAAACTCAGAAACTCAGAAACTCAGAAACTCAGAAACTCAGAAACTCAGAAACTCAGAAACTCAGAAACTCAGAAACTCAGAAACTCAGAAACTCACGAACTTCAGAACGCTGGAATACTTGATGAAAAATACTCCTCTAAATAGTTTGAGCCTTCCGGCTCCAAAAGAAATGGAGGCCGCTATCCGTGGACAAAGGCAGCTTGCAACCTACCTGTCTACGAAGCTGGAAACACAGGAAATTTCGATTCAGGATGCGCACGACATTGCCCATCGGATCGAGTTGCCTACCTCGGCACTCACGCTTTTGATGAGCATCCTTGGCGAACTGGCAGAGGGTAACGCTGTCCAGATTGTCCCCGTGCAGGCTGAGTTAACGACACAAGAAGCGGCAAATATTCTGAATGTTTCACGGCCACATATGGTGAAGCTTTTGGAAGAAGGGCATCTTCCTTTCCATAAAACAGGTCGTCATCGCCGCGTGCTTTTTGCTGATTTGATGCAATACAAAGAACAGCGTGAAAATGAAAGTATGCAAGCCATGCAGGAGCTGACAGACCGAAGTCAGGAACTCGGGTTTTACTAATGAATCACTCCCCCTATCCCGTGGTACTTGATGCGTGTGTCATTTATCCATCTTTGCTACGGGATTTGCTCATGCATCTTGGTTTAACAGGGCTATATCAGCCAAAGTGGACGGCACTAATTCAGGATGAGTGGCAGCGAAATTTGTTGCTAAATAATGCAGACGTAACGATGGATAAGCTCAGGAACATTGAGCATCTGATGAATAAGGCATTACCTGATGCCAATGTGACTGGTTTCGAACAACTTATCCCTGCTCTGGTTTTACCTGATGCGGATGATCGACACGTATTGGCTGCGGCGATACGCGCTAATGCAGAAGTTATCGTCACGGCAAATCTGAAAGACTTTCCAGCAACGGCACTTTCCGAGTTTGCGGTGGAAGCCATGCATCCAGACGAATTCATCGCTGACTTATTTGATCTCAATGCTGCACTGGTGCTTAAAGCCGTTCGAACTTCGCGCACAGCCTTCAGAAAACCTCCATTTGATGTGGACGAGTATCTGGATTGTCTCCTGCGCCAGGGGTTACCTATGACGGTAAAAGAACTGGATGCGTATCGAGCACTGATTTAACGATATACCCTACCAGACGGCGTCTTCCATACAAGCAGACGCCGTTTTTTCATTGTACTTTCCCTACCTCCCCGCACGTTTTTTCTGTTGTTACATCGTTGCAATAAAACATTGCGAACTGCCGCGAGTAACGCCGTTAACACACTGTTTTTATTGAAAGGGTTCACTATCCTGACGCCATGAAAACAGGGAATAGACAACCGCGGGGATTTACCTTGCTCGAATTATTGGTGGTGCTGACGATTGTGGCGCTGATGGCGGGCGGTGGCCTGCATGGCTGGGTTCAGTATCAGCAGGCAATCCGTCTGGAGCAGAGTGCGCAGCAGTTACTGGACTTCTTGAGTCGGGTTCAGGCGAATGCCTATTGGCATAACGAAACCCAGACGGTGAAGCTTCAACAGCAGGGGGGGCTGTGGTGCATCGTGATTGGTCAGAGTGAAAAACAGGTTGAGGATGTGTGCCACGAGAACCACCCTAGGCAGTTTGTTCGTCGTTCACAGGATGTGGTGTTGGCAACGTTCACAAGCCATGTTTTTACGTTCTTTGGCTTGCGTAACTCCGCACAGGCTGGGCACATTTCGTTGTCGAACGCGGCAGGGCGACTACGTCTTGTTATTTCGGTGAGGGGACGCATGCGCCTGTGCAGCGAGTCGCAAGCTGTCTTGGCGATTCCCTTATGTTGAAACAGATCATGTTGCAACAGATCGTGTTAAGGGAAGCAGCGTTGAAGCCTACTGGGAGAAGGTGTGAGCAGCGCGGTTTCACACTGCCGGAAGTCCTATTAGCGCTGAGCTTAGGTAGTCTGATTATGCTATCGGCAGCACAGTTGTACCCGCTGCTGCGTAGCCAAAGTCAGGATAGCGCACAGCGTTTTCGGCTGGAGCAGTTGTTCAGTCAGGTGGCGATGGGAATTGAGAAAGACATCCGTCGGGCAGGTTTTTGTGCGGGTTCGTGCCAAGGAAAAGCGATAAGCATTGGGAATTACCCAGGGGAGGTGGAAAACAGCTGTCTGAATATCTCTTACGACCTGAATCGGAATGGGGCTTGGGATGGCGGGGAACAACAGGATGCGGAATCTTTTGGCTATCGCCTGCGTAGTCGGTCACTGGAGATTCAGAGTGGTGCGCATAACTGTCAGGGAGACAGGTGGGAGAAGCTGTTTGATCCGCAGGAGGTGGCGCTGACGGTGTTCCAGCTACGGCGTCTGGCTGCACAAAACGGAGTGGCGTTGTATGAACTGCAACTGGCCGGTTATTGGATCAAGCGTCCTGCTGTTCGACAACATATTACCCGCCTGATACTGAGGCGTAACCAATGAAGAAAGGATCGCAAAAGGGAAGCGGTACACTGGCTATGGTGATGTTGATCGCTATTATTGGCCTGCTGTTGATGTCCGGTTTGCAACGTCAGCTCGATGCAGCCATTCAAACGGGAAACGATGAGAGACATTATCTGCGAGCCTTCAATCAGGCATTGTCTTCGTTGAACTGGGGAAGAGGGCAGCATTGGAATACGATAACGGAAAGCTGGCAGTGTCAGCAATTATCGGCAGAGCAACTTGTGGTGTGCTTGCGTATGGCCTCTGATGGGGCGCAAGGGTTATTGCGTGGTGAAGGGACATTCCCCACTTTGGCACGGCCGTTGAGGTTATACCAACGTGTGTCATTCTCGGCACTGTCGTCGGGTAAGATTGCGATTCAACCATGGGGTAACGGCTGGCTGGACTTTTGCCCTGATAAGGAGGTGACACGCTGTGATGCAACGGAATAGCGCAGTTAACAACAGATTCGTGAATCATCAAGCCGGTTTTAGCCTGCCGGAGACGCTTGTGGCGGCGCTGCTGTTTGCCGTTTCGCTGATGGGATTATTGCAATATCACCAGATCTTGCAGCAGTCATTTCAGTATCAGTGGCAGCAGCGTCAGGCCTGGCGGTTTGCGATGCAGCAACTGGAGGCTTATGAAGCGGGCGTGCCGTATCATCCATCCGATCCAGGTAATACTACGTCTTTCTCAAGTAAAAACTGGCAATTTAGTCTGTCAGAGCAGTTACAGTACGGTGAGTGCCGCCAGGTAACCGTAAGGGTCATGACGCCACGTCGCTATCAGGCTACACTGAACCGTTGGTTTTGCCCGCTATCGCCCGTTTAGTCGGTGCGTGTGAGTAAACTATGAATTATAAATCGTAAGTCGCGGCGAGCAGGAGCCAGAATGTTTAGAATCTATCACTCCAACCAGTTGGATATCTTGAAAGAACTGATGGTTGAGCTGATAAAACGTCAGCCGCTTGCGGACCCTTTCCAACAGGAAGTGATTTTGGTGCAAAGCCCAGGGATGGCGCAGTGGCTGCAAATTGAACTGGCTGGGGATTTTGGTATTGCTGCCAATATCCAATTCCCATTGCCCGGTGTTTTCTTGTGGAATATGTGTCGCCATGTGCTGTCAGATATTCCAAAAGAAAGTGCCTTCAGCAAGGATGCGATGACGTGGAAGCTCATGCATTTGCTGCCTGATTTACTGGCACAGCCTGATTTTGCGGCGCTTAATCACTATTTGCAGGATGATGATAACCAGCGCAAGCTGCATCAACTGGCCGGGCGCGTGGCGGACCTTTTCGATCAATACCTGATTTATCGCCCTGAGTGGATCAAAGCATGGCAAGAGGGGAAACAGGTTGACGATCTCGGTGGTAACCAACTTTGGCAGTCGGCGCTGTGGCGTGCGCTGGTGGACTACACACGTGAGTTAGCGCAGCCTGAATGGCACCATGCGATTCTGTACCAACGCTTTATCAACGCGTTAGATCGGGCAAAAGTGTGTCCGAAGGGCCTGCCGCCACGCGTTTTTATCTGCGGTATTTCAGCGCTCCCCCCTATCTATCTACAGGCGTTGAACGCGCTGGCACGACACATTGATGTGCACCTATTGTTTACCAATCCCTGCCGCCATTATTGGAGTGACATTCAGGATTATAAATTTCTGGCGAAGCTAAAAGCCCGCAACCGGCGCTTACATCGCTTTGACGGCGAGCAGACGGATGAAACTCGTCCACTATTTCGCGATCTCTCACAGGCAGAAGCACTGTTCAATGACGACGGTAAACAGTCGATTAATAACCCGTTGCTGGCATCGTGGGGCAAACTGGGGCGCGATAACCTTTATCTGTTGGCTGAGCTGGATAACGTGCAGGAGATCGATGCCTTTGTTGAGTCGGATGGCAAAAATCTGCTGCAAACGTTGCAGCGCGATATTCTTGAACTGGAAGACCACGCGGTCGTAGCCGTTAGTCACGAAACACAAAACAGCAGCACGAAAAAGCGTCGGTTGGCGCTTGACGATCGTTCGGTTGATTTTCACACCTGCCATAGTCCGCAGCGTGAGGTTGAAGTGCTTCACGATCGGCTGTTGGCTATGATGGCGGACGATCCTGAGCTGATGCCGCGTGATGTCATTGTGATGATGGCGGACATTGATGGCTATACGCCGTTCATTCAGGCGGTGTTTGGCAACGCGCCGGATAATCGCTACCTGCCTTTTGCCATCTCTGATCAGCGCGCGCGACATGCGCATCCCGCATTGCAAGCGGTGATCAGCTTGCTGGATTTACCCACAAGCCGTTTTACGGCAGAGCAGGTTCTGGCATTGCTTGAAGTGCCCGCACTGGCCGCTCGTTTCGGTATTCAGGAAGAAGGGTTGCGGCGCTTGCGCCTGTGGGTGGTGGAGTCGGGCGTCCGTTGGGGATTGGATGACGACAACGTGCGCGATCTGATGCTGCCACCAACGGGTCAGCATACGTGGCGTTTTGGCCTGACGAGAATGCTGTTGGGCTATGCGATGGACAGTCAGGTCGGTGATTGGCAGGGGGTACTGCCTTACGATGAGTCTAGCGGTCTGATTGCGGAGCTGGCCGGCCAACTGGCTGAACTGCTGATGCAGATCCATCAATGGCGCCAGCGTCTGTCTCAATCGCGCGTACTTGTCGATTGGTTACCGCTTTGTCGAGAGCTGATCGAAACCTTCTTTGATGCTGACAGCGAGACCGAAGCGGCGCTGGCATTGGTTGAAAAGCAGTGGCAATACGTCATTAGCATGGGCACGATGGCGCGTTATCCGCAGCAAGTGTCGATTTCCCGATTGCGTGATGAACTGTCACGGCGTCTCGATCAGGAGCGACTTAGCCAGCGCTTTTTGGCCGGATCTATCAATTTCTGTACGTTGATGCCGATGCGTTCCATCCCGTTTAAGGTCGTGTGTTTATTGGGCATGAACGATGGCGTTTACCCACGAACGCTCCCGCCGCTTGGGTTCGATCTGATGGGGCGAAAAATCAAACGTGGTGATCGTAGCCGACGTGACGACGATCGCTATCTGTTTCTTGAGGCGCTCTTGTCGGCGCAGAACAAGCTTTATATCAGCTATATCGGGCGATCGATTCAGGATAATACGCGCCGCTATCCTTCAGTATTGGTCAGTGAACTGACGGAATATATTGCACAGAGTTATGTCCTGCCGGGTGATGAAGCATTGGATATCGATAGCAGTGCAGAACGTGTCGTGAAGCACCTCTGCCGTGAACATACCCGTATGCCTTTTGATGCGAATAATTTCCTGTCGGCACCGCAGCCGTTGAGCTTTGCGGCAGAATGGTTGGCGGCGGCGAACCGAAAAGGAGAAGCTCAGCCTGATTTTGATCGCGAAGCGCTCTCTGAAAGAGCGGGCGATAACCATGTCAGTTTGGACGATCTGAAACGTTTCTATCGTCACCCTGTTCGAGCCTTCTTTCAACTGCGACTTGGTGTGAGTTTTATGCTGCACAGTGACGAACTGTTGGATGAAGAGCCCTTTGTGGTTGATAGCCTTAACCGCTACCAATTGAATAGCGAGCTGCTTAATACCTTGATTAATGAAGGTGATACGGAAAAACTGTATCGTCGTGCCAGAGCCGCGGGTGAACTACCCTATGGCGCATTCGGTGAAATTTACTGGCAGGAACAACAGCAGGATATGGCACAACTGGCTGCTCGCGTGCGTGATGAGTTAACGCCAATGCTGTCGGGGAGCCGGGAAGTCGACATTATCCTTGACGGTGTACGCATCAGCGGCTGGCTGAATCAGGTGCAGCCGGATGGTTTGTTGCGCTGGCGTCCAGGTACGCTTTCCATGAAAGATGGTATTACGCTGTGGCTGGAACATCTGGCTTACTGTGCGGCGGGCGGGCAGGGAGAAAGTCGACTGTATGGGCGTGAAGACACTGCGTGGCGCTTTGCTGCCTTATCGGAAGCGCAGGCCAGAGAACAGCTGGCCGTCATGTTGGATGGCTATCGTCAGGGAATGAGTAAGCCGCTATTACTGCTCAATAAAGCAGGGAGTGCGTGGTTAGCTGAATGCTATGATCGTGAAAGCGATAGCCTACGGTCGGATGAAGAGGTGCAGAACAAAGCACGTGCCCGTTTGCTGCAAGCCTGGCAGGGCAATATGGGAATGCGGGGCGAAGGTGAAGATTATTACCTACAACGTATTGTTCGTGAATTGGATGAAAAACGAATGAATGAAGTGGTTGAAGCGGCACAAATCTGGCTACTGCCACCGTTCCGCTCTAATCTGGCTTGATAGGCTGGTTTGGAAGAGATTTCGAGGTGCGAGAAGATAACGCACTGCAACGTAAAAAGTGATGGATATGAGGTTGGAGAATTGCATGCGTAAACAGTGGGTCTGGATTACCGGGTGGTTTCTTTTATTCACATTCTGGCTTCCGGCGAGTTGGGCTGAAACGGGCTGGCAGCCGCTGGCTCAGACCATTCGAAAAAGCGAAAAAGATCCGCGGCAATATCAGGCGATCAAACTGGATAACGGCATGACCGTTCTGCTGGTTTCCGATCCACAGGCACCCAAATCGTTGGCATCACTGGCACTGCCTATTGGCTCGTTGGACGATCCCAATAATCAACTGGGCTTAGCGCACTACCTCGAACATATGGTGCTGATGGGATCGAAACGTTATCCAGAGCCAGAGGCTCTCTCCGAGTTTTTGAAAAAGCATGGCGGTAGTCACAACGCCAGCACGGCCTCTTACCGCACGGCATTTTATCTGGAAGTGGAAAACGATGCGCTGCGGCCTGCTGTGGATCGGATGGCTGATGCGATTGCAGAACCGCTGCTCGATCCGGTGAATGCCGATCGCGAGCGTAATGCGGTTAATGCGGAATTAACGATGGCGCGTTCGCGTGACGGTCACCGCATGGCACAGGTCGGAGCGGAAACGTTGAATCCGGCGCACCCGAGTGCGCGCTTCTCGGGGGGCAATCTTGAAACCCTGAGCGATAAACCCGGCAGCAAACTGCATGATGAGCTGGTGAAGTTCTACCAGAAATACTACTCAGCTAATCTGATGAAGGGGGTTATTTACAGCAATCAGCCTTTGCCTGATTTGGCGAAACTGGCGACCGACACATTCGGGCGTATTGCCAATCACAACGCGAGTGTTCCAGCCGTTACCGTTCCCGTGACGACGGAAAAGCAGCGTGGGGTGATGATTCACTATGTTCCGGCTCAACCGAGAAAACAGCTGCGTATTGAGTTTCGCGTCAGCGATATTAGCCAGGAATTCCGTAGCAAGACGGATACCTATATCAGTTATCTGCTTGGCAACCGTAGCCAGAATACGCTTTCCGATTGGTTGCAAAAAGAAGGTCTGGTTGAGTCTATCGGCGCAGGTTCTTCACCGATAATCGACCGCAACGGTGGCATGTTTGCGATTTCTGCCTCGCTGACGGATAAAGGCTTAGCGCAGCGTGACGAGGTGATCGCTGCAATATTCCGTTATCTGCAACAAATCCGTACCGAGGGAATTCAGCAGCGCTATTTTGATGAGATCGCCCATGTTCTGGATCTGGATTTCCGCTATCCGTCCATCAGTCGGGATATGGATTACATCGAATGGTTGGTGGATACCATGCTGCGCGTGCCAGTTGAGCATACGCTGGATGCGCAATATGTGGCGGATCGCTACGATCCGAAGGCTATCGCTGCACGACTGGACGAGATGACGCCGCAGAATGCGCGCGTTTGGGTCATCAGCCCGAATGAACCGCATAATAAAGTGGCCTATTTTGTCGATGCGCCATACGAGATGGATAAAATCCCGTCAGCTACCTTTGCTAAATGGAAAGCGCTGGGGCAGAAAATGTCGCTGTCGTTGCCGACGATCAACCCTTATATCCCAGATGATTTCTCCCTGATCAACGCGGATAAGGCGATGACTAAACCGACACTCCTGCTGAATCAGCCGGGGTTGCGCGTGCTGTATATGCCAAGTCACTATTTTGCCGATGAGCCGAAAGCAGAAATCACGCTGTTTCTGCGTAATCAGGAAGCGCGCAGTACCGCACGTAATCAGGTGTTGTTCGCGTTAAACGATTACCTGGCCGGTTTGGCGTTGGATGAACTGAGTTATCAGGCATCGATTGGCGGCATCAGTTTTTCCACCCGCAGCAATGATGGTCTGGTGATTAGCGCAGATGGCTATACCCAGCATTTGCCACAGTTGCTACTGACGTTGGCAGATGGCTATGCCTCCTTTACCTCCACGGAAGCGCAGTTGGAGCAGGCTAAATCCTGGTACTTGCAGCAGTTGGATGCCGTTGAGAAATCAAAAGCCTTTGAACAAGCGCTACAGCCGGTTCAGGCGATATCGCAGTTGCCTTATTTCGAGCGCGGTGAACGCCGTAAGCTGCTGAAGGATATTCGCTTGCAGGATGTGGTTAACTACCGCAACGATCTGCTGCAAAAAGCTACGCCGGAAATGCTGGTCGTCGGCAATCTGGCTCCAGAACGCGTCACCGAGCTGGCGAGAACGCTGAAAGCGCATTTGAAGGCCGATGGTGAAAATCTGTCGCGCAGTGATGATGTTAAAGTCAGTAAGCCGCAGCTTGCCAATCTACAGCGTCCGGGCAGCAGCACGGATTCTGCGTTAGCAGCGGTGTATGTACCAACTGGCTACTCGGAAACGCAGAGCATGGCCTATGGCTCAGTTCTGGGACAGATCGTCCAGCCTTGGTTCTACAGCCAACTAAGAACGGAAGAGCAATTGGGCTACGCAGTCTTTGCTTTCCCGACGTCCGTGGGCAGACAGATGGGTATCGGCTTCCTGCTGCAAAGCAATAGCAAACAACCTGCTTATTTGTATCAGCGTTATGAAGACTTTTTCCTAAAAGCGCAAAAAAGACTGCGTGACATGAGTGAAGAAGAGTTCACGCAGTATAAACAAGGCGTGATGAATGAACTAAGCCAGCGCCCACAAACATTGGGTGAAGAGGCCAGCCGACTGCGCCGCGATCTGGATCGTGAAAACTTTGCTTTTGATTCGCGTGAGAAACTGCTCGAACAAATCAAGCCGCTGACGGTGAAGCAACTGGCGGATTTCTTCCAACAGGCGCTGAAGCCTGAAGGGCTGGCGGTACTGTCGCAGGTTTCCGGTAGCCATCATGGTAAAGCCGATTACGCTGCTCCGAAAGGGTGGCATACCTATGCGGATGCGTCGTCATTGCAGAAAACGTTACCGCGTGAGAAAGCCCCCGCGATGATTCCAGCTCCTGCCGCACAGCCAGCGGTATCGGAAGCTGTCGATAAGGTTTCAGCAGAATGAAAAACATCGCGCCGCAATCATTAGACGTCATGACGTTGCCGCTCTTGGGGGAGCGGTTGATTGAGGCGTCGGCTGGAACGGGTAAAACCTATACGCTGGCTGCGCTTTACCTGCGCCTGTTGCTGGGGCTAGGTAAGCAAGCCGCGTATCCGCGCCCGTTACTGGTCGAGGAGATTCTGGTTGTGACCTTTACGGAGGCCGCGACCGAAGAGCTGCGTGAGCGCATTCGTGCAAGAATCCATGCGTTGCGCATTGCCTGCCTGCGTAAAAGCGCCCAAGGTGAGGAGGCGGGAAAACATAAGGATACGTCACTAGCGCAACTGCTGGCGGAGATTGTGGATCATCGAGAGGCTGCCGATGTGTTGTTGGCTGCCGAACGACAAATGGACGACGCAGCGATCTACACGATCCATGGCTTTTGCCAGCGCATGCTCAGCACCAATGCATTTGAATCCGGTGTGCTGTTTGAACAGATGCTGATAGAGGATGAGCAACCGCTGCGCCGTCAGGCCTGCGCTGATTTTTGGCGTCGTTATTGTTATCCGTTGCCGGTAGAGGTCGCACGTATCGTCGGCCTGGAGTGGAAAGGGCCAGAGAATTTGCTGGCTGACCTGGCTCCTTATCTGCACGGCGAGGCCCCCGTGTTTCGCTTACCGCCAGAAGAGGGAGAAACGCTGCTGAGTCGACATGAGAGAATCGTGGCGACAATTGATTCTTATAAACAGCACTGGCTGGCGTCAGCAGCGGAACTGGAAGCGCTGATCGTGGCATCTGGTGTGGATAAACGCAGCTATAGCAGTAAGCATCTCCCCAATTGGCTACAGAAAGTCACGCTGTGGGCGGAGCAGCTAACGCTGGATTATCAACTGCCGAAAGATCTGGTGAGATTTGCCCAACAAACGTTAATCGAGAAAACGAAGAAAGGTGATCCACCGGTTCATTCCGTGTTTGAAGCGACGGAGCAACTGCTTGCAGCACCGCTGTCGCTGCGTGATTTGGTCATTGTACGTGCACTGTCGGCAATTCGAGATTCTGTGCGTGAAGAAAAACGGCAGCGTGCGGAGCTGGGGTTTGACGATCTGCTGAGCCGTTTGGATGATGCATTGCAACAGCCGGCAGGAGAAAGGCTTGCTGACGCCATTCGTGAACGCTATCCGGTGGCGATGATCGATGAGTTTCAGGATACCGATCCTCAACAATACCGTATTTTCCGCACGCTTTATGTCGGGCAACCGCAGTGCGGACTATTGTTGATCGGCGATCCTAAGCAGGCTATTTATGCATTTCGCGGTGCGGATATTTTTACCTATATGCACGCGCGTGGAGAAGTTGCTGCTCATTATACGCTGGGTACGAACTGGCGCTCGTCTCATCAGATGGTACGTGGCGTGAATCGCTTGTTCGAACGTCTCGAGCATCCTTTTATTTTTCAAAATATCCCTTTCCTGCCGGTTAGCCCTGCTGAATCTAAGCGCGGTTTGGTGTTTGAAGTTGCCGGGCAGCCTCAGCCTGCACTGCAATTCTGGCTAACGGGCGCGGAACCGATTGGCGTGGGAGATTATCAGCAACAGATGGCGCGTCAGTGTGCGGCGCAGATTCGTGACTGGCTGGTTGCCAGCCAGCGCAATGAAGCCTGGTTGGTAACCGACGATTCCCGGCGTTTGGTCAAAGCATCTGACATGAGCGTGCTGGTGCGTAGTCGACGTGAAGCGTCGCTGATTCGCGATGCGCTGAGCCGTTTGTCCATTCCCTCGGTCTACCTGTCCAATCGTGATAGCGTGTTTAGCACGCCAGAAGCCAGCGATCTCTTGTGGTTGTTACAGGCGGTGTTGGCACCGGAGCAGGAGCGCACCTTACGCAGCGCAATGGCGACGGCTCTAATGGGGTTGGATGCCGCGCAGGTCGATGCGCTAGGGCAAAGTGAATCAGCGTGGGATGCGCTGGTGGATGAGTTTGCTGGCTACCGTGCTTTGTGGCGTCAGCGGGGCGTTTTACCGATGTTGCGAGCGTTGATGAGCCAGCATCAACTGGCTGAGAATTTGCTGGCAAGTACAGAGGGCGAACGCCGCATTACCGATATTCTGCATATCGGTGAATTATTGCAGGATGCCTCGGCAACGCTTGATAGCGAGCATGCGCTGGTGCGCTGGCTATCGCAACAGATTGTCCAGCCTAATCCGCAGGCAGAGAGTCAGCAGTTACGTCTGGAAAGCGACCGCCATCTGGTGCAAATCGTGACGATCCATAAATCGAAAGGACTGGAATATCCGCTGGTATGGCTGCCTTTCATCAGTAATTTCCGTGTGCAGGATCAGGGGATTTATCACGATCGTGATAGCTACCAGGCTGTGTTGGATTTGCAAAATAATGAGGAAAGCCAGACGCTGGCGGAAGAAGAGCGGTTGGCGGAAGATTTACGTCTGTTGTATGTCGCATTAACCCGTTCTATTTACCATTGTAGCGTTGGTGTTGCGCCCGTTCAGCGGTCGCGTAAGAAAGATGGCAGCAGCGATATGCACCACAGCGCACTGGGCTACTTGCTCCAGCGGGGTAAAGAAGCTGAGGCCGCCACGTTAGTCAGCGAGCTGGAAGGGATGGAGGGGGACGGCATCATGTTGACGCGGCTACAGGCGACGGAAGCGCTGCGTTGGCTACCTGATAGCCCGGAATTGACAGCGTTGCGGGCTCGACACATTGAACGCCAACTGCGTGACAGTTGGCGAGTGACCAGTTATTCGGGGCTTCAGCAACATGGCAGCACAAACACGCAGGATCTGGTGCCACGTCTGGATATTGAAGCGATAGGTGAACGTCAGGAAGTGGGGGAAACCCAGTTGACGCCGCATACGTTCCCGCGCGGCGCGAGTCCGGGGACGTTTTTGCATAGCCTGTTTGAAACGCTGGACTTTACTCAACCGGTTGATGATGACTGGCTGGCCGAGCAGTTGCAGCTACAGGGGTTTGAAGCGCACTGGCATCCGGTGTTGAAGACGTGGATGGATGCGCTTTTGACCACGCCGCTTGACGGGCAAGGGACGACACTATCGGCGCTGGAGAATCAGGATAAGCAGGCTGAACTACAGTTCTATATCCCGATTAAGGCACCGATACAGGCGGCGCAGCTCGATCGGTTGGCAAAGCGCTACGACCCGCTATCCGCACGCTGTCCCGCGCTGTCTTTTCAGCAGGTTAAAGGCATGCTGAAAGGGTTTATCGATCTGGTATTCCGCTGGGAAGGACGCTATTACCTGCTGGACTATAAATCCAACTGGCTCGGCCCTGATGCCAGTGCCTATACCCAGACAGCGATGGCGCAGTCGATGGCCGAGCACCGTTATGACTTGCAATACCAGCTCTACACGCTGGCTTTGCACCGCTATCTACGCCACCGGATCGCAGATTATGACTATGAGCGCCATTTTGGCGGCGTGTTTTATCTGTTTTTACGCGGCGTAGAGGAATCTCACCCTGGTAATGGCATTTTTGCTTGTCGCCCCTCCGCCGAATTTGTTTTCGGGCTTGATGCGCTGTTCAAAGGTGATGAGTTTGAGGGAAAGACGCCTGATGATGCTGACACAGGAATTTCATCATGATTGCCTTACTTGAAATGGCGCAGGCGCGGCGGTTACTGCGCCCGCTGGATATACAGTTTGCCAGAATGTTGGCGGATGAGGCGCAGCCCGACCTGCTGCTGGCTGCCGCCTGCCTGAGTGCGCATTCGGGGGCGGGACACGTGTGTTTACCGCTGGAAAATTTGCAGGCACAGACGCTGTTTGATGGTCGCGATCCTGACTTAGCGCAGCAGTTGCTCGCAGGAATTGGGCTAAACACGGTTGCTGCTTGGCAACAGCGTTTGCTGGCGTCCAATGCCGTTAGCGACGGTAGCAAACCCACGCCGCTGGTGCTGCAAGGCGAAAAGCTTTATTTACAGCGTAGTTGGCAGAGTGAGGGGCATGTAGCGCAGTTTGTTGCCAGCGAGCGTGATGCGGTACCCGTCGATGAACCTGCGGTCCGCTCTGTTCTGGATCGGCTGTTTCCTGACTCGGGCGAAGAGATTGACTGGCAGAAGGTAGCCGCTGCTGTTGCCTTGACGCGCCGTATTGCGATTATTTCTGGTGGTCCGGGAACGGGGAAAACCACGACGGTTGCCAAGCTATTGGCGGCGCTGATTGAGCTGAATACGGGAGATGCGTTACGTATTCAGTTGGCTGCGCCTACCGGAAAAGCGGCTGCACGGCTAACGGAGTCTCTGGGGCTGGCATTGCACCGTCTGGCGGTAGATCAGCAGCAGCGAGAGGCGTTTCCGCAAGAGGCGACAACACTGCATCGGCTTTTAGGCGCGGTGACGGATAGCCAGCGCCTGCGTCACCATCAGGGAAATCCGCTGCATCTGGATGTACTGATTGTGGATGAGGCGTCAATGGTTGATCTGCCGATGATGGCGAATGTGATCGCCGCGCTTCCGGTGCCGGCCAGAATTATCTTTCTGGGTGACCGCGATCAACTCGCGTCCGTCGAAGCGGGGGCGGTGTTAGGTGACATCTGCCGTTTCGCCGAGGCTGGCTATAGTCGTGCGCGTGCGCAGCAGTTGCAACGCCTGACAGGCTGTATATTGGATGACAGTGGTCCCGAAGGGCAGACGACGGTCGGTGACAGCATCTGCCTGTTACGCCGGAGCTACCGCTTCGATCTGAATTCTGGTATTGGGCAACTGGCGCTAGCGGTGAACGGTGGTGATGATGCTCGCGTACGTGCGGTGCTGAACGGTGAGTTTGCCGATGTAGCCTGTAGCGCATTAGCCGAGGGCGAAGAGTATCAGACGATGTTGGCACAGTGCGTCGAAGGATATCGTGATTATCTACAGCTTATCGCTTCAGGAGCGACACCGGATGTCGTGTTGCTTGCCTTCCAGCGCTATCGCCAGCTGTGCGCGTTGCGCGAAGGGCCGTTTGGTGTAGCAGGTCTGAATCAGCGTATCGAGCAGGCTTTGCATCAGTCTGGGCTGATTCAGCGCAGTCGTAATCCGCTTAATCGCTGGTATCCTGGCCGACCGGTAATGATTGAACGTAATGATGCCGCATTGGGTTTGTTCAATGGTGATATCGGTATCGCTATGATGGGGGAAAATGGGGAACTGCGCGTATTTTTCCCCTTGCCGAATGGCGAAACCAAGGATGTTACGCCAAGTCGCCTGCCGCCACATGAAACGGCCTATGCGATGACGGTGCATAAATCGCAGGGATCTGAGTTCGATCATACTGCGCTGGTGCTGCCTAACCATTACTTACCCGTGCTGACGCGGGAGCTGGTGTATACCGCCATCACGCGTGCGCGCCAGCGTTTGTCACTCTATACCGATGTTCGTATTCTCTGTCGGGCGGTGAAAACGCCAACGCAGCGCTATAGCGGCTTGAAAGAGAGAATTAGCGCACTGATGAATGGCGACACACCTTAACGCATTTGCGTTGCAGACTGACGAGGCCCACGGCGGGCCGAGTCGATAAAGGCAGCCAACGTACATGCAGTTTGACGTGTGGCGGATAGAGCGTCAGGTGGATAGAACGTCAAATGAATAGAGCGTCAAATGAATAGAACGTCAGGCGGATTCCCGCTCAATCAGTGAAAAACCGATATCGATGATGGGGGCTCGCACGTCTTTCCCCTCAATCTTTTCCGCTAACATTGCTGCTGCATCGGTACCGATTTTCCAGCGGTCGATCCTGACCGTGGTTATACTCGGCGTGTTGTGTGCGGCGAAATCAAGATCGCCAAATCCCATGACTGCCAGCGTCTTCGGCACCGTGAACCCTCGGGATACAGCTTCGATCATCGCCCCCTGCGCCAGCGTATCGGAACTGCAAATAATGGCATCAAAATCCTCTCCATCGGCGAGTAGATCGCTCAGCCCTTGTCGCCCTAGCGCCAGTGTGGCAGGCCATGGGGCAATGGCTTCACGCACATCGCTTCCCGGCTGTTTTTGTATCACGTCATAGATGCCTTTTTTACGCAATCCGGCACGGGCGTCTTCGGTCCAGATAAGGCCGAAGCGTAGATGTCCTTTGCCGAGCAAATAGTCTCCGATGGCGTTCCCGATGTTTTCATGGGAAAAGCCGACCAGCATATCGAGCGGTGTTGGGGTGAGATCCCAGATTTCGACAACGGGGATTGCGGCGTTGAGGAGGAGGCGTTTGAGTTCGGGGGTGTGGTGAATACCGGTGAGGACGATGCCGTCTGGGCGACGAGAAAGCAAAGTGGTTACAAGATCCGCCTCGGACGCATTAGTATAGCCAGCGACACACAGCAGCATGTGGTAACCGCGCGTGGCCAGCTCATCACTGATCGCCTGAACGGTATCAACAAACATGTTGTTATTGATTTGCGGCACCACGACGGCAATGAGCTTGCTACGCCGAGAAGCAAGCCCGCCCGCTAACATATTGGGGATGTAGCCCGTGGCGCGGACCGCTTCCATCACCTTGTTCACCGTTTCTGCACGAACAATTTTTGGGTTGTTCAGCGCGCGGCTGACAGTCATCGGTGAAATGCCCGCGGCGCGTGCCACATCTTCCAGCGTGGGCGCGCGCGGTGGCGTAATGTTGGCATTCTTATCGCGTTTCAATCACGGGTTCCCTTCTGAGGCTGCGCGCACATTCACATGTTTTGGGATTATCGTTGATGACATATCTGTTTTCCAGTCGCCTGTGTTTCTGACAACCTGCCGAATTGTCTCGCTTTTTCGGGCTGGCGCCAGAGCTGGCCAGGCTGTATTTCCGCTGTATCCTCTTACTTTTTGTGGTGATTGCGCAATCATTAATTTTGTCTCTCGATGCACGGATTTACCGTGGAAATGATTATTATGTGATCTAAATGGCATGTTTTTTCTTCGTTTATCGCTATCTTCCTTCTGTTTATGAATGTTAGCGCAATCATTTTACGAGGTGAGATATGACCATCAGTGCAAATTCAGCGGCGGTTAGCTATGCAAAAGTCATGAACGTCAGAACGGCTGCCGAGTCGGGCGATCGAATCGAGTGGGTAAAACTCTCTCTGGCGTTTTTGCCGCTGGCAACGCCAGTCAGCGATGCGAAAGTACTAACCGGAAGGCAGAAACCGCTGACCGAAGTCGCCATTATTTTTGCGGAAATCCGCAGTCGTGATGGGTTTGAAGGGGTGGGGTTCAGCTACTCCAAGCGGGCGGGTGGACAGGGCATTTATGCTCATGCGAAAGAGATTGCCGATAATCTGCTGGGCGAAGATCCAAACGATATCGATAAAATCTATACCAAACTGCTGTGGGCAGGGGCATCGGTTGGCCGCAGCGGAATGGCAGTACAGGCGATTTCTCCGCTCGATATCGCGCTGTGGGACATGAAAGCCAAGCGTGCGGGCCTGCCTCTGTCTAAGCTGCTCGGCTCACACCGTGATTCCGTGCAGTGTTACAACACCTCCGGCGGTTTCCTGCATACGCCATTGGATCAGGTATTAAAAAATGTCGTGATCTCCCGTGAAAGCGGTATCGGTGGGATCAAACTGAAGGTCGGGCAGCCGAATACGGCTGAGGATATCCGTCGTCTCACGGCAGTGCGAGAAGCGTTGGGAGAGGATTTCCCGCTGATGGTGGATGCCAATCAGCAGTGGGATCGCGAAACGGCGATTCGGATGGGGAGAAAGATGGAGGCCTTTAATCTGGTCTGGATTGAGGAGCCGCTGGATGCCTACGATGTGGAAGGTCATGCGGCGCTGACGGCCGCGCTGGATACGCCGATTGCCACGGGCGAGATGTTGACCAGTTTCCGCGAGCATGAACAGCTGATTCTCGGTAACGCCAGTGACTTTGTGCAGCCGGATGCGCCGCGAGTAGGTGGGATTTCTCCTTTCCTGAAAATTATGGATTTGGCAGCGAAACACGGTCGTAAGCTGGCACCGCATTTTGCGATGGAAGTGCATTTGCATCTGGCGGCGGCCTACCCGATTGAACCCTGGCTGGAACATTTCGAGTGGCTGAATCCACTCTTCAACGAGCAGCTAGAGTTGCGCGATGGGCGCATGTGGGTCTCCGATCGTCTGGGGCTAGGGTTCACGCTGAGTGAGCAGGCAAGGAAGTGGACGACGCTGAGCTGTGAATTTGGCAAGCAGCCATAAATTGATAAACGATCGTGGCCGATTTTACGGTCGGCCACGAGAAGCGTTATCGAATGAAGTCGTTCAGAGATCCAGCACCAGAATCTTCGAGCGCCGCTGGTAGTTGTACAGCGCTTGTTTTTTCTTCGGCAGCATTTCTACTTCGGCGGGCAAGAACCCGCGTTCTTGGAACCAGTGAATGCTGTGTGTCGTCAGTACGAACAGCTTTTGCAGGCCCTGCTGACGTGCCTGAGTGGCAACGCGTTGTAACAGCATATCGCCACGTGATGAACTGCGGTAGTCCGGGTGAACCGCGACGCAGGCCATTTCACCGATGCTTTCTTCCGGGAACGGGTAAAGTGCAGCGCAGGCGATGGTCAGATTATCGCGTGCGACGACGGTGAATTTGTCGATCTCCATTTCTAACTGCTCGCGCGAGCGTCTGACCAGAATGCCTTGTTCTTCCAGTGGGCGGATCAGTTCCAGAATGCCGCCAATGTCATTGATGGTCGCACGGCGAACCTGCTCGGCGCTTTCCATCACGATCTGTGTGCCGATGCCATCGCGTGAGAACAGCTCTTGCAACAGGGCTCCGTCGTCCTGATAGCTGATCAGGTGGCTGCGCCGCACGCCGCTCCGACAGGCTTTGACTGCGCCGCGTAGAAATCTGACCGTCCCCGAGTGGTAATCGCCAGACTGTTCCAGTGCATCAATACGCTGCTGCGCATCATCCGGGAACAGTTCAGAAATGATGCTGCCTTCTTCGTTAGTGACACCCTGTGATGAGCAGAAGCCGATCATCTTCTCTGCTTTCAGCTTAATCGCTAACTGGGTCGCGACCTCTTCTGAGGTTAAATTGAAACTTTCACCCGTGACGGAAACCGCAACCGGCCCGAGCAGCACAATCGCGCCGCTATTCAACTGGCGGTGAACGGCTTCTTCATCAATGCGGCGAATGCGGCCGCTGTGGCAATAGTCCACGCCGTCATCAACGCCAAGCGGCTGCGCGATAATAAAATTACCGCTGACGACATTAATGTGGGCACCTTGCAGCGGCGTGTTGTTCAGGCTCATCGACAGCCGAGCGGTGATATCCAGTTGCAGCATACCCGCCGCCTGTTTGACCAGCTCCAGCGTGGCGCTGTCGGTGATACGGGTATTTTTATGGTAGTGAGGCTCGTAGTGGTGCGTTGTCAGGTTGGCATCGATCTGGGGGCGAGCGCCATAAACCACCACCAGCTTGATTCCCAGGCTGTGTAGCAGCCCGATATCATTTACGATGCTAGAGAAGTTGGCATGTTCAATGGCTTCGCCACCTAACATGATGACAAACGTTTTGCCACGGTGGGCGTTGATATAGGGAACTGAATGGCGGAAGCCCTGAACCAGTTCTGTACTCCGTTCCTTCACTGCGAGCCCTCTTTGCATTTTTATTCGTAATTTCTGTATTTTTATTCTTTATGACATAAAACGCAAGAGGAAGTATTAATCAAAAAAGCGAGGTTAATGCTTCAAATTTATGATATCCGCCTGTTATAAGGCATGAATAGGATTTTTGCATGACAGGGCGGAGCTGATTCGTTAAAGTTTTTGACAATTTTTACCTTTATTCATTTTTTGATGGCATATCCAGCACTGTGGCACCACGATAATGCAGGATAGCGCACAGCAATAAGATCGGAGTGGCATGTCTCATTCGAATCATCATCTGACTCGGCGGCGTCTATTACAAAGCGCAGCAGCCACCTGGCTGTTAAGCGTAAGCGGTGTAGGAATGGCTGCGACCACACAGGTCATCGCCGTACGCGTCTGGCCATCCTCCGCCTACACCCGCGTCACGTTAGAATCCAACCACCTGCTGAAATATAAACAGTTTAGTTTGAGTAATCCTGAACGCATCGTGGTGGATATCGAGAATGTTCATCTAAACAGCGTACTGAAGGAGATAGCCAGCCAGTTTCAGCAGGATAACGATCCGCTGATTAAAGAGGCACGCATCGGCCAGTTTGATAAAAGTACGGTGCGTTTGGTGCTGGAGCTCAAGCAGCAGGCGACGGCTAAAGTCTTTACGCTGGGACCGGTGGCCGAATTTAAGCACCGTCTGGTATTGGATTTGTATCCTGCGGCAGGGCGCTATGACAACGAAGAAGATCCGCTGCTGGCGTTGTTAGAGGATTATAACAAAGGCGAACTGGAGCGCACGCTGCCAGCAGAAGCGCCGAAAGCCGGGAAAGCGGGGCGGGATCGCCCGCTGATTATTATGCTCGATCCCGGTCACGGTGGTGAAGATCCCGGCGCGATTGGCAAGAATAAAACGCGCGAGAAAGACATCGTGTTGCAAATTGCCCGTCGCCTGCGCAAGTTGATCGATAATGAATCCAACATGAAAGCGTATATGACGCGCAATGAAGATGTGTTCATTCCGCTACGTGTGCGTGTGGCAAAAGCGCGTAAGCAACGTGCCGATCTGTTTATTTCGATTCATGCGGATGCCTTTACCAATCGATCGGCAAGAGGCTCGTCGGTTTTTGCACTCTCGAAGAAAGGGGCAACCAGCACTGCTGCCAGATTTCTTGCGGAGACCCAGAATGAATCGGATTTGATCGGTGGGGTAAGCATGAGTGGCGATCGCTATTTAGATCACACCATGTTCGATCTGGTGCAGACCGTGACGATTGGCGACAGCCTGAAGTTTGGTAAAGAGATCCTGACTCGACTGGGCAAGGTGAATCGTCTGCATAAAAATAGCGTCGATCAGGCCGGGTTTGCAGTACTTAAAGCCCCGGATATCCCTTCTGTTCTGGTTGAGACGGCATTTATCAGTAATTTGGAAGAGGAACGCAAGCTGCGCACCAGCCATTTTCAGCAGCAGATCGCCGAATCCATTTTTTCAGGAATTAAAGCCTATTTTGCCAGCCAGGCTGAACGGTAGTCGGTATGGTGGGATCGTAACTGTTACGTAATGACCGCGCGTTGGCGGCGCGGTTCAGACACATTTTCTCTGAACGTTGTGTGCTGAAGTAAAATAGGTAGAAAAATCTGGCTTATAAAACAAAAAAGCACCTGTTAAGGTGCTTTGTCGCTTGGTTCTTAATTAGATGTAGTCTTAGTTGGTTGCGGGGGCCGGATTTGAACCGACGACCTTCGGGTTATGAGCCCGACGAGCTACCAGGCTGCTCCACCCCGCGTCCGTCATAACTAATCTTCACTGCTTTGATGGACGACTCACATCAATTGGTTGCGGGGGCCGGATTCGAACCGACGACCTTCGGGTTATGAGCCCGACGAGCTACCAGGCTGCTCCACCCCGCGTCCGTACTGACTTATCTTCACTATTTTTGATGGACGACTCACATCAATTGGTTGCGGGGGCCGGATTTGAACCGACGACCTTCGGGTTATGAGCCCGACGAGCTACCAGGCTGCTCCACCCCGCGTCCGTGGATGCGCACTATACTCTCCATGAACATTGATGCAACCTATTTCTGTAAAAAGCGCTGCATTTGGCTATTAGGTGATTGATTTACCGCCTGATGGGTCGTTTTGTGAGCGTACTGAGCGATTTACAGAAAATAGCTTTTTGCGATGCCGTATGCCGAACCTCTTTCCTTACCTTATTGATTTATGCGCTATCCCATTCCTTTCTCGATAGGCGTTTGTTATCGTTCGACGGTAAATTTTTGATGTAAAAAGCGAGCGCAAAAGATGAAGGGACGGTGGGGAAGATATGTGCTGACCGCAGTGGTCATTGCCATTCTGGCGGGGTGCCAATCCAGGCCAACCGATCGCGGGCAGCAATATAAAGATGGTCACCTCAACCAGCCTTTGGAATTGGTGAATGAGCCGAATGCCAAAGGGAAACCTGTCAACGCGCGGGATTTCATGACCCAGGTTGCGGAAATTCGGTCGGCGTCACCGAATCTTTATGCGCGCAACAACACCATCTTTCAGGCGATCGAAAACTGGATGATGTCAGGGGCGGATACTCGCGAGTTGAGTAAATTTGGTCTGAACGCCTGGCAGATGGAAGGCGTTGATAATTTTGGTAACGTGCAGTTCACCGGTTACTACACGCCAGTATTGCAGGCGCGCCACACCCGTCAGGGAGAATTTCGCCATCCTTTATATGCCATGCCATCAAAGGGTAAAAATAATCGCCGCCTGCCTGATCGTGCCGGAATTTATTCCGGTGCGCTGGATGTGCGACTGGTTCTCGCGTGGACTAATTCGCTGGTTGATAACTTCATGATGGAAGTGCAGGGCAGCGCTTATATTGATTTTGGCGATGGACGCCCGTTGACGTTCTTTGGCTATGCAGGCAAAAACGGTCATGCCTACCGCAGTATTGGTAAGGTGCTTATCGATCGTGGAGAAGTGCCACGTGAAGAGATGTCTATGCAGGCCATTCGCAAATGGGCAGAGCAGCATTCCGAATATGAAGTGCGTGAGCTGTTTGAGCAGAACCCGTCTTTTGTGTTCTTTAAACCGATGATGTCTGCACCTGTGAAAGGAGCAAGCGCTGTGCCGCTGGTGGCGAAGGCTTCCGTCGCGTCCGATCGCTCGCTGATTCCGGCAGGCACGGCGTTGTTAATGGAAGTGCCGCTGTTGGATAACGTTGGCAAATTTACCGGCAAGTATGAAATGCGCCTGATGATTGCGTTGGATGTCGGGGGCGCGATTAAAGGCCAGCACTTCGATATGTATCAGGGCATTGGGCCGGATGCGGGGCACTCGGCGGGTTTCTATAACCACTATGGTCGGGTCTGGGTGTTGAAGAACGGGCAAACCAGTATGGTGAACGGTTCAGGTTCGCTGTTAGTCAGTAACCCGCAGTAGCGATCCCTTTCGTTTGACATCTCAGAAGTGGCTCTCTATTGACGCCACTTCTGAGATAAACGCCTCGCGTTCTACACGCTAATGCCCAGAAGAGAATCAGCTTTTAAAGCCATATTTGCTGCTCAGCCCTAATTCGTTCACGATGCGAACACCTGAATCCAACGCCTCACCCTGTAATCCTCGCAGTGGACGACGCAGGCTACCTGCCGGTAAACCTACCGCCTTCATCAATGATTTCACTGCCACTGGATTGATAGCCGAGTAGGTGTAATGCAGCAGAGGCAATAAATGCTGATAGGCCTTACGGAAGCGTTCCGCATCCTCGCCGTTTTTCCACGGACGAGAAATTTCGGCCAGTTCTGCCGGTGCAATATTGCCCGTCATATTGGCGGTCCCATGGCCTCCCAGCGACATCGTTGGCACCACCAGACCCAGGTTGGGCGAGTCGCAGCACATCACTGAAACATCAGGATTCCCCGCCAGAACCTGTGCGACCTGACCTACGCGAGTCGTGGATTCTTTATGAATGACGTAGTTCGGATGTTTGAAAATACGCAGCAGCGACGTCCAGTGCAGATCCGTTTTCACGCGTGGTGGGTTGTTATAGATCCCCAATGGCAAATCGGTCGCGTCTGCAATTTCCAGAAAGTAGCTTTCGATATCGCTCTCGCTGGCACAGATATAAGCGGGTGCGGCGATAATGGCACCATCTGCACCGTTGTCATGCGCATAGCGAACATAGTCAATGGTGGTGTCGGTATTGTTACCGGTGCAACCGTAGAACAGCTTCATTTTGCTGCTGCTGTATTGTGCGGTACGGTGGATGATCGCTTTTCTCTCGTCTGGGGACAGCATAGAAACTTCCCCGGTTGAGCCCATAATCAAAACGGCAGCCGTACCGTTGTCTTCCTGGAATTTTAATAGCGCCTCAAATGCGCCGAAATCTACACTACCATCGTCATTAAAAGGCGTGATGAGGGCAACAAAAGACCCTTCAATTTTTTCTCTGCTCATATCTGTTTCCTGTCGGTTTATGCGTACTACGGATAAATAAAGATCAGAACGATGACTCGCTATCAGTGCGGAGTTAAGAGGCCTCAGTCAGCGGTTCGGCGGTAAAGCCGGCCTCGACAAAACGTAATAAGTGCGACAGCACGCGGTCGTCATCGCGGTTGTCACATAGCCCTTTAGAGAGCAGCGCCAGACGGCCAGAACGCGGATCGGCATCAGTTAGCACGTGCATGGCGGCTCCGCGGGCAAATTCATAGCGCCAGATCACCTCTGCGCGCGACAACGCGGGCAACGCACGCGTAAAGGCATCAATAAAACGGTGGGCGACCTGATCGAACTGCGCCGAAAGCAGGGCGGTGACTTCCAGACCCGGCGTCGCGCGCAGGTGCTGTAATAGGCGCACGACGATGCGACCCCCATCGGGTGTGCGTGCTGTTTTAACCAGCGGGCGCAGTAGCGCATCCAGCAGCGCGGCAACGGGAAGATCATCACCCTGATTGGTTTTCTCTACCTCATCCAGCAGTCGCGTTCTTTCGTCATTTAGCGGGCCGAGAACATGGTCCAGCACGGCACGCAGCAATC
Source organism: Pectobacterium sp. IFB5596 (assembly GCF_021432585.1). NCBI lineage: Bacteria > Pseudomonadati > Pseudomonadota > Gammaproteobacteria > Enterobacterales > Pectobacteriaceae > Pectobacterium > Pectobacterium sp. IFB5596. The sequence goes on along the minus strand of NZ_LXFY01000012.1, from coordinate 472,927 downwards.
CTTCTTTCGAACCAAAGTAATAATTCACCGATGCCACGTTTACGTTAGTGGCTTCGGTGATTTCACGAATAGTCGTCAGTTCACTCCCTTTGCAGGCGAAGATCGTGATGGCTTCACGCAGGATGCGCTGTTTGATGTCCGCTTCTTTTTCTTTGCTTTGCGCTTTGGTTTTCAATAACTCCACCATGATTCATCCTTTTGACTCTCGCTCGACGTCGGGTGCGCAGCCGCCATGCGTTGTTATGTTTAGATCGTGGGGTAATGCGCTGTCGTTCTTGCCTATACCCTGTCTTGATAACCCTAGCTCTTGATAAACCAGTTCTTGATAAACCAAGGTTGCCCAATAGCGGATACCTAATGGGATCAGCGCATCATTAAAGTCGTAGTGTGGAGTGTGTAGGTGATGCACGTTGGCCGCACCTTTGTTGCTGTTTCCCAGCATCATGAAGGCACCGGGGCGCTGCTCCAGCATGTAGGCAAAATCTTCTGCGCCCAGCAGCGGCGTCATGGCGGTTTCCACCTGTTCGAGTCCAACCACCTGCGCGGCAGCATTAACGGCGAGCTGCGTGGCGTGTGTATCGTTAACTAGCGTGGGATATTGCCGTTCGTAGTGCACGTCGGCCGTGGCACCAAAACCCTGTGCGGTGCTGTGCGCCAGTTCTCGCAGGCGTTTTTCCAGTAGATCGCGAACGCTCGGCGAGTAGCTCCGTCCGGTTCCTTTAAGGATGACGCTATCGGGGATAACGTTCGGGGCATGGATATCGCCGCCCTGAACATGGCCGATGCTGAGCACTGCCGCCTCCATCGCAGGGACGTTGCGGCTGACGATCGTTTGCAGTCCCAGCATAAATTGTGCGGCAGGCAGCGTTGGGTCGATAGAAAGGTGGACGCCTGAACCGCCGTGTCCGCCTGTGCCGTGAAACGTGACCTGCCAGGTGTCGCTGGCTGCCAGCATCGGGCCGCTGCGAATCGCGAACTTACCGACCTCGATACCGGGCTTGTTATGCAGGCCAAACAGTCGATTGCAGGGGAACGCGGTCAGCAGGCCATCATTTAACATTGCAAGCCCGCCGCCTAATCCTTCTTCTGCCGGTTGGAAAATAAAGTGCACGGTACCTGCGAAATCGGGGTGTAGAGACAAATAGCGTGCGGCACCCAGTAGCATGGTGGTGTGTCCATCATGTCCACAGGCGTGCATTTTTCCAGCATGCACCGAGGCATACGGCAGACCTGTTTTTTCACTGATATACAGCGCATCCATATCTGCCCGCAGGCCGATGCTATCTTCACCGGGATAACGGCCGCGTAAGGTCGCGACCACGCCCGTACCGCCGATGCCTGTAGTGACAGCAAGCCCCCATGCGGTCAGTTTTTCTGCCACCAACCGCGCGGTAGCAAATTCTTCGAAGCCGATTTCTGGGTGTTGATGAATATGGTGACGAATCGCAACCAGCTCAGGTAAAAAATCCTGAATGACCGATTCCATTACCGTTTGGTCAATAAAGGTCGAGGTACTCACTTGGCGTTCACTGTGCTTATCCATGCGCCTGCCTGCTCATCGGCTGTGGGGACACAGACGCTTCGCGCTGCCCGCCGCCGGGGACGGCATCGATCAGTTTGCGGGTATACGGATGCTGTGGCTGATGCCAGATGCTGTGGTGATCGCCGCTTTCCACGCAGCGCCCGTTTTGCATCACCATGACCCGGTCGGCGATATAACGCACCACTGCAAGGTCGTGGGAAATAAACAGCAGCGACAGACCCATTTCGTTTTTTAACTCCACCAGCAGATTGAGAATTTGTGCCTGAATAGAGACATCGAGCGCAGATACGGGCTCGTCGCAAATCACCAATGAAGGACGCACCACCAGCGCACGGGCAATGCCGATACGCTGACGCTGCCCGCCGGAAAACTCATGGGGATAGCGATTCAGGCTGCTTTGCGGCAGACCGACGCGATCGATGATAGTGTTGATCGCCTGCTGTCGCTGCGGACGATCGCCAAGGCCGTGCACAATCAGCGGTGTTTCAAGAATATGCTGAATGCTGTGGCGTGGGTTCAGCGAGGCGTAGGGGTCCTGAAAGATCATCTGTACCCGCTGACGTAACGCTTTCAACCGTGATTCTTTTAGCGTGGTGATGTCTTGCCCATCAAAGACGATCTGCCCGTGTGACGGTGGTAACAGACGCAGAATGGTTTTGGACAGGGTCGATTTGCCACAGCCGGATTCCCCCACCAGACCGAGCGTTTCACCGGGTAAAATAGTCAGTGAAACATCGTCAACCGCCAGCACCTTGCCCTGCGGTGTTGAATAGCGGGTCCGAATATTTTTCAGCGAGAGCAGCGGCTGCTGATCCGTGTCGGTAGCTCGGTGAATCAAGCTGGGTGGCGTCAGCAGTGTAAAATCGGCGCCTTCGTCCGTCGGGGCGTGATGGATTTCCGCCAGCCGATGCGTACGATAATGCCTGTCCTGATCCATATGTAGCGATGTCGCCAGCAGCCCGCGCGTGTAGTTATGTTTGGGGGAAAAGTAATGCGTGGATGACTGAAACAGGTCAGCTGCCTGTGCTTCTTCTACCTTTTGCCCGGCATACATCACTGCGACGCGGTCGGCCCACTGTGCAACCAGTCCAAGATCGTGGGTAATCAGCAGCAGGCTCATCGAGAATTCACGCCGCAAATTATCCAGCAGCGCCAGAATTTGTGCCTGAATAGTGACGTCCAGCGCGGTGGTTGGTTCATCGGCAATCAGCAAGCGCGGACGGCACGCCACCGCCATGGCAATCATGACGCGCTGACGCTGGCCGCCGGACAGGTTATGTGGATAGTCATCTACTCGTCTGGCCGGTTCTGGGATCTTGACCAGATCTAACAGTTCGATAGTGCGAGCCCTTGCCTGTGCAGGTGTTAGCGCTTCATGCAGCCGTAGGGTTTCACTAATTTGTTGCCCTATAGAGAGCACCGGATTGAGCGAGGTCATCGGTTCCTGAAAAATCATCGACAGCGCGCTGCCACGTAGTTGACGCATCTTGCGATCCGGCAGGGTAAGCAGATCGTGTCCGTCAAACAGAATGCGACCACTGATTTTTCCCGGTTCGGCGACCAGTCGCATCAGGGACAGCGCCGTTGCGGATTTACCACAGCCGGATTCACCGACCAGCGCCAGCGTTTCTCCGGCGTTAATCGTCAGGTTTAGCCCTCGAACGGCCTGATGGCCGGGAAAATCGACGCGTAAATCTTGAATATCGACCAGCGGCTTCATGCGCTTCTCCCTCGTAAGCGTGGATTCAGGGCATCGTTCAGCGCATCACCCACCAGATTCAGTGACAGTACGGTTAAGACCAGCGCGGTGCCGGGTAGGGCAGTAAGAAACCAAGCGGTACGCAGCGATTCTCGGCCAGCACCGATCATGCTGCCCCAGCTCACGCGGTTCGGATCGCCAAACCCTAAGAAAGATAAAGCGGATTCAATCAAAATGGCCGAGGCGACCATGACTGACGTGGTGACGATGATCGACGGCAGCGCGTTCGGCAGCATTTCCTGAAAGATGATGCGCAGGCTGGAAAATCCCTGACTGCGTGCGGCTAACACAAAATCGCTTTCACGCAGCGAGCGAAACTCAGCCCGCACCAGACGTGCAATCGTCGGCCAAGCGGCGATACCGATGGCCAGAGAAATCAGCGTAACCGAAGGGGAACCGATGGCGACCAATACCACGACCAGCAAAAAGGTCGGGAAGGTCTGGAATAGCTCGGTGATGTGAACCAGCAGGTCATCCACCCGACCGCCAAAATAGCCCGCCAGCGCACCGACGACGGTGCCAATTAACAGGCTGACCATCACGGCCGAGAAACCGATTTGCAAGGAAACCTGTGAACCATGGACGATGCCAGCAGCAACATCTCGGCCCATCGAATCGGTTCCCAATGGGAAATCAGGATTTTCACCCGGCCACAAGAAAGGCTGGGCGACCATATCCAGCGGATCGCCGGGATACAGTAACGGCGCGAATGTCGCCATCAGAAATACCGTAATCAGCAGCAGCAGACCAGCCATCCCCGCGGGATTACGGATAAATGCACGCACCTCCGGTGACAGGCGAAAAGGCGCTTTTAACGGACGCGTTGATGTTGAACGAGCGCTATCTGCTGCGGCTTTCTTCGGCACCAGGTTTTCAGGAGAAAGGTTATTCATATCAGCGAGCCTTAATTCGGGGATCGAGCCAGGATTGCAATAAGTCCACCAGCACGTTAGCCAAAATGACTAAGAAGGCGGAAAGCAGCAGGACGCCTAACAAGACGTTGAAGTCGCGAGCCATTACCGCTTCCAGCGCCAGACGACCCAGTCCCGGCCAGCTAAAGACCGTCTCGACCACCGCCGCGCCGCCCAGCAGATTGCCGAAGTGCATACCCGCAACGGTCGTGATAGGCAGCAGCGCACAGCGTAGAATGTGCCTGACGGTAACCCACAGCGGCGACAGTCCTTTGGCATGTGCGGTGCGAACGAAATCCTGCTGAGCAATTTCCAACATGGCCGCGCGGGTCAGACGGGCGTAAATGGCGATAAAAAAGCTGCTCAGCGCCAGTACCGGGAGAATGGCATGCTGCAACATATCCTTGAAATACGCCCAGCCAGTCAGGCTTGCGCCGATGGTGATGTTGCCGCCGCTTGGCAACCAATCAAGATGAACAGAAAACACAATCAGCGTCATCAGGCCGATCCAAAATCCTGGAGTGGAATAGAGCAGCAGCGCGATCAGTGAAAGCAGCCGATCGGGCCATTTGCCCGCCCATACCGCCATTATCGTCCCCAACGTTATGCCGATAACAATGGCGAATACCTGTGATAGCAGCATCAGGAATAGCGTGCCCGGTAGCCGTGATAGGATTAGATCCATCACCGGTGCGTTGTAGCGGGGAGAAAAACCGAGGCTGAACTGCGCCAAGTTACTCAAATAAACCGAGAGTTGTTGCAGTATGGGCTGATCGAGACCGAATTGGGCGCGCAGGTGTGCCATGGTCGCTTCGGTTGCATTGCCTGACTCGCCGGCCAGCACATCAACGGCGTCTCCCGGCACCAACTGCAACAGGAAAAACACCAGAATGATAATGCCAATCGCTGTTGGCAGCGCATGAAGCAGGGTACGCCACAGTACGTGCCCGATTCGTTCTACTTTATTCATCACATACCTTCATGAGAGTTCCCCTGCCAGTGCAGGGGAATGCTGTATTACGATTACTGATCCAGCCACACGTCGGCCAGGCTGCCGTTAACGCCCTGAATATCCGTGACGACGTTATGCACACGCTTGTTGTAAATGGTCTGGCGCTTAATCTGGAGCAGGTTCAAATCAGGAATATCCGTGGCGATGATGCGTTGGAACTGTTTGTACAATTCCACGCGTTTTTCAGGATTGGTTTCCACCGCAGCCTGCTCAAGCAGACGGTCGACTTCCGGGTTGCTGTAATGTGAGCCGTTGCCGAAAGGCACGCCCGGTTGATAGGTTTTTGACCAGTACAGGCGCTGGACGCCCACGGCAGGATCGAACAGGTTTGAGATGGAACCATTGTTGAAGTCAAAGTCGCGGTCGGTATAAACGCGCTTAACGAAGGTGGCGAAATCCTGAGAGCGAATGGTGACGTCAATACCGACTTTAGCCAGCGACGATTTGAGGTATTCCGCGACGCGTTTGAAGCTGTCGCCATAAGGCATGAAATCATGTACCAGCGTGAAGCGGATACCGTTTGCCTGACGTGGGAAGCCTGCTTCGTCCAGCAGCGTGTTCGCTTTGGCAATATCGAAACTGTAAGGTGACGGTGTTGTATCGTGGAACTGCGCCAACTCCGGCGTAATCGGCGTTGGTGAGCTTACCGCATAGCCGTACCACACCACGTTTTTCAACACATCGATATTGATGCTGTGCGCAATGGCCTGGCGAACCTTCAAATTCTTCAGATAAGGATTATCCAGATTGAATTCGATGCGCGTTTGCGTTGGGCTGTAGCCATAGCCAGCCGTTTCAATACCCAATTTGGGGTTCTTCTTGATGCGTTCAATTTCACTCAGCGGAACGGGAGAGTCACTTCCCAGATCCAATGCGCCGGTTTCAAGAGCAATCGTGCGAGTGGCGGCATCAGGGATGATTTTCACCACCAGTTTATCGACGTATGGCTTGGGGCTGTCCCAGTAGTTCGGGTTGCGTTCATAAAGGATATGGCTGCCACGCACCCATTCCTTGAACACAAACGGGCCAGTACCAATCGGCGCGGTATTGTGAGGATTAGACAGAATGTCTGTACCTTCGTATAAGTGCTTCGGCACGATAGGCGCTTCGTTGGCGGAAAACGCGCTCAGCAGATAAGGCGCGGGTTTTGACAGTTCCAGGATCGCGGTATACGGATCGGGTGTCTTCACTTCGGTGACGTTGGCAAAGGTGCCCTGACCGCGTGAATTGTATTTTTTGACGGTCAGAATGGAAAACGCAACGTCCGCAGACGTGAAGTCTTGCCCATCATGCCATTTCACGCCTTTACGCAAATGGAACGTATATTGTTTACCATCCGGGCTAACTGACCAACTGGTCGCAAGTTGCGGGGTCGGTTTCATATCGAAATCGTAATTCAGTAGCCCTTCAATCACTTTGGCGTTGATCTTCATTACCGCGCCGCTGGTGCTAACCAGACTGGTTAGCACCGGTGGCTCAGGCTCGGCCAGAAAATTCAGCGTGCCGCCGCGCTTGGGCGTCAACGTTTCCGCCTGTGCGGCAAGGCCGAAGAGCGAAGAGGTCAGAATCAGCGCTGACAAGAAGAAATTTTTTTTCATATTTCCCATCCGTATGCAGAGGGCAGAGGTGTGCGCTCCGCCTTTATTTTTTTAATGGCGTGTTTTGAATGATGTGTTTTGGGTGACAAAAAACCGTTCTCTTCAGGAGGAAGAGAAATCAGGCTGAATTAAGTCAACATCGGGGCAGTAATGAAATAACGTCATTACCGTTGCTGTGTGGCGTAATGGTTTTCATGCTGTGTTCCTGGTTTGAATAACGAACAAAGAATAAAATTGCCTGAATTTTAAAGTGGGTCACTTAAGCCTCATTTTAGGAGAAACACGGGGATGGGATTCCCGCAGGGACACCTCGCCCCGTGGTCGCTCCGTGTATCTCGGTTCTTAAATGATCGGCATTGTCCTGAACCACCTCTTTATTTTCTGGTTAAACCCTAGCCCAACATGCGTTTTAAACGAACGTTTAAATATGGATAACGAATGCCGAATTATGCATAAGCTATTCACGCTTCTTGCTGTTGGGGAGGTGGATAATTCAGGTTATTATCCACCCTGCTAATTACTTATCCTGAGGTTGTCATGGCGATTAAACGTTATCCACATCTTGCGCATTGGGGCGCGTTTACCGCTGTGGTTGAAGACGGAAGGCTGATTCGATGCGAGCCGTTTACGGGCGATCCGGCTCCTTCCCCCATGCTTGATTCCATCGTGCCGCTGGTGTATTCCGACCGACGTATTCGTCGTCCGTCTGTACGCCGTTCCTGGCTCCAGAAACGAGAAAACAGCGATAAAACGCTGCGCGGTCGGGAGGATTTTGTTGAGGTGGATTGGGACGTGGCGCTCGATTTGGTCGCGCAGGAAAATCGCCGTATTCGCGATCGCTATGGTGCAGACGGCCTGTTTGCCGGTTCCTACGGCTGGTCGTCAGCCGGGCGTTATCACCACGCGCGATCTCAGGTGCGCCGCTTCTATTTCTCCGGCGGCGGCGCGGTCGACCAACAGGGAAATTACAGCTGGGGTGCGGCACAGTTCTTCCTGCCTTATGTGATAGGCACCTTCCATCCGCTGACGGGCAAGGTGACTGAATGGCGTAGCGTTGCTGAACACTGTGATATTTTCCTCGCGTTTGGCGGTTTGGCGCTGAAAAACGCGCAGGTAGCCTCCGGCGGTGCCGGGCACCATACGTTGAAGCCTGCATTGGAAGCGCTGGTGGCGAAAGGCATTCCGGTTATTAACATCAGCCCGATGCGCGACGACTGCCCTGAATTTGTGAATGCCGAGTGGATTCCCATCCGCCCGAATACTGATGTCGCACTGATGCTGGCGCTGGGCTATGAAATTCAGCGTTTGGGCGCTGACGATAAGGATTTCCTGCAACGTTACTGCGTCGGTTATGAGCAGTTGAGCGACTATTTGCACGGCCGCGGCGATGGCGTGGTGAAAACCCCCGAATGGGCCAGCGACATCACGGGCATTCCTGCCGATCGTATCCGGCGTCTGGCGCAACAACTGATTGGCGTACGCAGCTTTATTACCTGTTCTTACTCCGTGCAGCGTGCGCACCGTGGTGAACAGCCGTACTGGATGATGATCGCGTTGTCTTCCATGCTGGGGCAGGTGGGGCTACCGGGCGGTGGCTTCTCCTTTGGACACGGTTCGATGAACAGCGTCGGTAACGAACGGATTTCAACGCCTGCGCCCGCTTCGCCGTCCACGCCGAACGCAGGACGGGCTATCCCCGTGGCGCGTATCGCGGATATGTTACTGCACCCGGGAACGCCTTATACCTTTCAGGGTGAAACCCATACTTATCCCGATGTTCACCTGATTCACTGGGCGGGCGGTAACCCGTTCCACCATCATCAGCAACTGAACCGTCTGGTGGACGGTTGGCGTAAGCCGGATACGGTGATTGTGCAAGATATCGTTTGGACGCCAGCCGCGCAGATGGCCGATATCGTGCTGCCCGTTACCACCACGCTGGAGCGTAATGATATCGGTGGGTCGTCCCGCGATCGTTTTATTTTTGCCATGCATCAGGCGATTGCGCCGCAGCATCAGGCGCGTAACGACGTGGATATCTTCAGCGAGCTGGCGGAGCGCTTGGGATATAACGCCGCGTTCACGCAAAACCGCAGCGAGCAGCAGTGGCTGGAACATCTCTATGACGAATGTCGCTCAAAGCAGCGAGATATCGCTGACAGTTGGCCGTCATTTGAGGCGTTCTGGCAGCAGGGTTATGTGGAAATCCCGATGGATGAAAAGCCGTTTGTATTCTTTGAGGATTTCCGTCGCGATCCACAGCAGCATGCCTTGAGCACGCCAAGCGGTAAAATTGAACTGTTCAGCTCAGCCATCGCCAGCTATGGATACGCCGATTTTGCGCCGCATCCTGAGTGGCAACCTCCCGTTGAATGGCTGGGAGCAAAAAGTACGGAAGAGTGGCCGCTGCACTTTATTTCCATTCAGCCATCTGACCGTTTGCACAGCCAGTTAGCTGCTACACCGCAGGTTGCCGCGAATAAGACCGCAGGAAAAGAGACGTTGTACATGCATCCGCAGGACGCTGCCGCGCGAGATATCGTCGACCGTTCACAGGTGGAAGTCAGAAATGCGCGTGGTCGTATTCTGGCTGGCGTACAGATTACCGATGGCGTAAAACCGGGTGTAGTGATCATGTCCACCGGTGCCTGGTTTGAGCCCGGTTTCGGCCAGAAAACGTGGCATCCGGTTGAACAATCAGGCAATGCGAATGTACTGACGCTGGATATTGGCACATCGCCGCTGACGCAGGGGCCGAATGCCATGAGCTGTCTGGTGGATGTGGTGCGGGTTTAGCGCTATCCTGAGCCGCTTTTTCGCTGTGTTATTTTCCTGTGATTTTGTTTTCGTAAGGTTGGTTGAATGAATACGCAATTATCCGAAGCCTATTTGCAACGCTTCGGCGGCACCGCGCGGTTATATGGTCAACAGGCGCTGGCGCTGTTTTCTCAAGCTCACGTTTGTGTCATTGGCATTGGTGGCGTCGGTTCCTGGGCGGCTGAGGCACTGGCGCGTACCGGCATCGGTGCGATCACGCTGATCGATATGGATGATGTGTGTGTCAGTAATACCAACCGCCAGATTCATGCTTTGCGTCAACATACCGGGCAGTCAAAAACGGAAGTGATGGCGGAACGTATTCTGGCGATCAACCCGGAATGCAACGTCACCTGCGTGGATGATTTCATCAGTGCGGAAAACGTGGCGGAACTGCTCGACCAAAACTTTAGCTATGTGATTGACGCCATCGATAGCGTGCGCCCGAAGGCGGCGCTGCTGTCATACTGTCGACGCTATAAGATCCCAGTCGTGACAACCGGTGGGGCGGGTGGGCAGATCGATCCAACTCGGATTGAGGTCGTCGATCTGGCCAAAACGATCCAGGACCCGCTCGCCGCTAAGCTGCGTGAACGGCTCAAGCACGATTTTAACGTGGTGAAAAACAGCAAAGGAAAACTGGGAATCGACTGTGTGTTTTCCAGTGAGCCACTGGTTTATCCGCAGCCTGACGGTTCCGTCTGCGCATCTCGCAGTACGGCTGATGGCGTGATGCGTATGGACTGTGCGTCTGGCTTTGGTGCCGCAACGATGGTCACCGCAACCTTCGGGTTTGTTGCGGTATCCCATGCGCTGAAGAAGATGATCGCGAAAATGGACAGGACAGCTGCGGCGTAAGTGCTAAAGAGCCTCTGCTATGTAGAAATAGCCTGAATGCTTCTACTTGGCGGCGGCCTCTTGTGCGGCAATGTCTCTGATTCTTGCGGCCAGCGCTGTCAGCCCGCTTGAACGCGAAGCGCTGAGCTGAGCACGTAACCCCAGCGTATCAAACAGCGCCAATGGATCGTGCTGTAATAGCGTTTCTGGCGTTTTTCCCTCAGCGGCGGTTAATAATACTGCCAGTAATCCCCGCACAATGCGCCCGTCGCTGTCGCCGTAAAAATGTAGCCTGCCATCCTCTTGACGTTGATAACCCAGCCAGACACGATTTTCACAACCGGATAACGCAATATCCTCGGTTTTTAGTGCATCCGGCAGCGCTGGCAGCGCTTTTGCCAGCAAAATGAGCTGCCGATAGCGATCTTCCCATGCGCGGCAGGTATCGAAGCGCTCCTGCAACTCGGCAACGGAGATGGGGTGGCCAAAAGGATGCGTCGTGTCAGTTGATTTGGTCATGGTTTAGTCGATCAGTAATTCAAGGGCGTTGCCCACCGCAGCGATCAGCGCAGCAACATCTTGTTGGTTATTATACGGGGCAAACGAGGCGCGGAGCGTACCGCTGACGCCGAGTGCGTCCATTAGCGGCTGTGCACAGTGGTGTCCGGCGCGCAGTGCGATGCCGCTTTCGGCGAGTAGTGTCACCAGATCGCTGTGGTGTACATCGGCAATGTCAAAGGACAATACGCTGGAATGCGGGTTACGGAAACTGCGAAAACCGGGAAACTGCGCCAGATGTGTTTCGGCAAGCTCTGCCAACTGCCGACTGTGCTGCTCTGCGGTGTGCCAATCCAGCGTGGTCAGCCAGTCTAAGGCCGCAGACAGACCGAGCACGCCAGCAATATGCGGCGTTCCCGCTTCAAATCGCTGCGGGATCGCCTGTGGCACGAAGCCGTCAAAGGACACTTGCGTCATCATCTTCCCGCCGCCCTGCCACGGCATCATGCTTTCCAGCAAGGCGGTTTTGCCGTACAGCACGCCGATTCCGGTGGGCGCATAAAGCTTGTGCCCGGAAAACGCGTAGAAATCGATATCCAGCGTCTGTACATCAGGTGGACAGTGGACGATACCTTGTGCACCGTCAACCACCACTACCGCGCCATAGCGATGAGCCAACGTAATTGCGCGCGCCAGATCGGGCTGACCACCCGTCACATTTGACATTTGGCCCAGCGCCAACAGGCGAGTTCTTGGCGTGATCAACGTGGTTAGCAGCTCAATATCCGGTAAGAAGTCTGAACCGATCGGTAACTTCACCACGTTCGCGCCAGTTTGCTGTGCCACCATGAGCCACGGAATAAGGTTAGCGTGATGCTCCGCTTCGCTAACGATAATCTCATCGCCCGGTTGAAGGCGAGGGCGGGCATAGCTCTGTGCGACAAGGTTGATTGCTTCCGTTGTGCCTCTGGTCCAGACAATTGAACGTGGATCGTTTGCATGGAGTAAGGCTGCGACGTGTTCACGAGCGCCTTCAAAACGCTGGGTCAGCGCCTGTGCGCCGCGATGCTGGCTGCGATGCACCGTGCCACTCTCGCTGCAATAAAACTGCTGCACTGCATCAATAACAGGCTGCGGTTTCAGCGCGGTCGCGGCGCTATCAAGATAGACCGTCGAATGTTGGAGTGCGGGAAACTGTTGGCGAAAAGTAGCAGGGTTAAACGGTGTCATTTGCATCCTCTTATAGAGGGCAGATCCTGTCCCATTTTGTCAGGAGAGACAAGTTTAGGACTATGCCTAATCCGATTTTATGGAAAAAAAAGCAACTATTGCTACGCTTTAAAGTGTTAATTTTCAGGATTTCCTGATGCATAGGGTTAACTAGAAAACATTTAAATTCATTGGGAGTTAACTATGAAGAATAAAATTTCTATTTTTGCCGCCATCGTGATGGCGTTTTCTCTGGCAGCCTGTTCGAGTAATTATGTCATGCATACCAATGATGGGCGCACCATTGTGGCTGAGGGGAAACCGAAGGTTGACGATGAGACGGGTATGATCAGCTATACCGACGCTTACGGTCAGCAGCAGCAAATTAACCGAGATAATGTGAAAGAAATGGCGAAAGGGAAGTAGTACCGTTTGCCCGTCACCTGCCAAGCCGAGCCAGATTTAAATAAGGCTATCGTGGCGTTAAGGTGTGAAACGTAAGCAAAAAAAAGCACCGCAATTTGCGGTGCTACACAAAAAATCACTTTGGACAGACAGGGTAAATGTACAGGAAGTGAATAGGGTAGACTCGCTACCACATCTGCAAAAGGCAGACAAACAAATAGCAAACACAACATCACAACCACAAGCCAAAAGCACCTCAGGTCACCCATCCGCACTTTTCGTTCCGGCTCAGGAAGTTGCGCTAATATAGGTATTTGCTGGTACATCCTCAATGGACAAATTATAATGTCTCGGATTACAAAAACTAATAGATGTACCCGTCATCTTTTTGTTGCAGAGAGTCTGGTTGTTGCTGATGGTATTCATCGCTTAGCCAGCTAATTGGCTGGCGATCTTTCCCGTCATCGCCTTTCTGCATCTTAAGATTTAATGGGTACGAATGTGCCTGATAAATCGCTGACCTAGCGTAAACAAAAAGATTTCATTCATGTCAAAACGTCTACCTCCGCTCAACGCATTGCGCGTTTTTGATGCGGCGGCTCGCCATTTAAGTTTTACCAAAGCGGCAGAGGAATTGTTTGTCACGCAGGCTGCCGTCAGCCACCAAATTAAATCCCTGGAAGATTTCCTGGGGCTTAAATTATTCCGCCGTCGTAATCGTTCCCTGTTACTGACGGAAGAAGGGCAAAGTTATTACCTTGATATCAAAGAGATCTTCTCATCGTTGAATGACGCCACTCGTAAGCTGCAATCTCGCAGCGCGAAGGGGGCATTAACGGTCAGCCTGTTGCCCAGTTTTGCTATCCATTGGCTGGTGCCGCGTCTTTCGAGCTTTAACTCCGACTATCCGGGGATCGATGTTCGTATTCAGGCGGTTGATCGCGATGAAGATCGTCTGGCGGACGATGTGGATGTCGCCATTTTTTATGGTCGAGGAAACTGGCCTGGGTTGCGGGTGGAGAAACTCTACGCTGAGTATCTCTTGCCGGTTTGCTCACCGGTATTACTGACAGGGGAGCACCCGTTGAAGACGCCAGACGACTTGGCGGCACACACACTGCTGCACGATGCGTCGCGCCGTGATTGGCAATCCTACACGCGCCAGCTTGGCGTGCAAATTAATGTGCAGCAAGGGCCAATTTTCAGCCATAGCGCGATGGTGTTGCAGGCGGCGATTCACGGACAGGGCGTGGCGCTGGCGAATAATGTGATGGCGCAGACGGAACTCGAAGCCGGGCGACTGGTGTGTCCGTTTAACGATGTATTGGTGAGCCGGAATGCTTTTTATCTGGTATGTCATGACAGTCAGGCAGAACTGGGTAAAATAGCCGCCTTTCGCCACTGGATTCTGGCGCGGGCGGCCAGCGAGCAGGAAAAATTTCGCTTCCGCTATGACAGCGGTACGCGCTGAGGTCGCATCGTTGACTATCGAAAATTGATGGATCGAATCATTTACGCAGGTCACTACGATAATAGGTAACTACGATGAATAGTCGTTTCATGCTGATGTTTGCTGCTATCAGCGGGTTTATTTTTGTCGCGCTAGGCGCGTTTGGCTCCCATGTCCTCAGCAAAACGCTGGGCGTTACGGAACTAGGGTGGTTGAAAACCGGCCTTGAGTATCAAGCATTTCACACGCTAGCGATTTTGGCGCTGGCGGTTGCGATGCAACAGCGAACCAATCTGTGGTTTTACTGGAGCAGCGTGTTTCTGGCGTTGGGAACGGTACTCTTCAGTGGAAGTTTGTACTGTCTGGCGCTTTCTCATCTGAAACTGTGGGTTTATGTGACGCCGATTGGCGGAGCCTGTTTTCTGGTGGGATGGATATTAATGTTGATTGGCGCACTGCGTCTGAAGATAAAGGCTGAACGCCATGAATAAAGTCATTTTGTATTGCCGCCCTGGATTTGAGAAAGAGTGTGCGGCAGAGATAACCGAAAAAGCCACGCAGCATAATGCCTTCGGCTTTGCGCGGGTAAAAGAAAACAGCGGTTACGTCGTATTCGAATGCTATCAGCATGAAGACGCCGACCGTTTGGTAAAAACGCTGCCGTTCCATGAGCTGATTTTTGTCCGTCAGATGTTTGTCAGCGGTGAACTGTTGCGCGACCTGCCGCCGGAAGACCGTATTACACCGATCGTGGGTATGTTGACCGGTGCCATTGAACGTGCCGGGGAGCTGCGTGTTGAAGTCCCTGACACCAATGAAAGCAAAGAGTTGATGAAGTTCTGCCGCAAATTCACCGTGCCATTGCGCGCCGCGTTACGCGAACATAACATTCTGCTGGGCTATGAAAAAGCCGATCGGCCGGTACTACATGTACTGTTTATTGCGCCAGGCTGCTGCTATGTCGGTTACTCTTATAGCAATAACCATTCACCGTTTTATATGGGCATTCCACGACTGAAGTTCCCTTCTGATGCACCAAGCCGTTCGACACTTAAGCTAGAAGAGGCGTTTCACGTCTTTATTCCTGCTGATGAGTGGGATGAGCGTCTGGGCAGCGGAATGTACGCAGTGGATTTAGGTGCATGCCCCGGCGGTTGGACTTATCAGTTGGTCAAACGCAGCATGATGGTTTATGCGGTAGACAACGGCCCAATGGCACCAAGCCTGATGGAGACAGGGCAGGTAATGCACCATCAGGCGGATGGCTTCCGTTTCGAACCACCGCGCAACAATGTGTACTGGCTGGTGTGCGATATGGTGGAAAAACCCGCCAAAGTCACGAGCCTGATGAGTGATTGGTTAATTAAAGGCTGGTGTCGTGAAGCGATATTCAACCTGAAGTTACCGATGAAGAAGCGTTACGAAGAAGTGTCGCAGAATCTGGCGCTGCTGCGTGAACGCCTGAGCGAAAATGGGATTAACGCGGAAGTGCGTGCTAAGCATTTATACCATGACCGTGAAGAAGTCACTGTGCATGTGCGTCGTTTTTGGAGCGCGGTGCCAGGCCGTCGCGACGAGCGATAGTCGTGTGCTGATGCGTACCTGGAGCTATTCAGGTGCGCATCCGTATTAATCCTGCCGTGAGTAGGAGTGTGGTTGAGCGTTATTCTGCACAGGTAACCTCAACTGTTGCAGATTACCATTAAGCGTTAAATCGGTACGCAGTGTGGCAACCTGACGGCTGATTAACGCCATTTCTTTATGTTGCTCCAGCTTCTTACGCCACTTCTCTGGCACCGTATCTAACTGCTGATATAGCGACTCCAGACTTCCTGCCTGTTGTAAGAGCTGTGTAGCACTTTTAGGGCCGATACCCGCAACGCCCGGAATCTTGCTGCTGCTAATACCTGCCAGCCCCCAGTAGTCTGTGAGCTGCTGTGGTGAAACACCAAATTCCTGTTCGATAAACGGCAGATCCAGCCAGCGTTTCTGAAAGTAATCTCTGATCTGAATGTGTGGTGCCAATAACTGGCAGTAGCCTTTATCGGTCGACACAATCGTTGCCTGATGACCCGTGGATGACAGCTTGACGGCCAGTGTAGCGGCGAGATCGTCGGCTTCATTACCGGGGCTATGCCAGCTTGCTACACCAATGGTGGCAAATGCCGCTTTAATCTGCGGGAGTTCCTGTTTCAGATTATCCGGCATTGGCGTGCGTCCCGCCTTGTAGTCCGGCAAAAGTTGGTGACGCCAACTGGTATCGCGATCTTCATCATCAAAGACGGCCACCGCGTGGGTAGGCTGGCTATTTTGTATGAGCTGATGCAGCGCATGTTGGCACGCTGTGATACAGGGCGAACCTTGTACCGCATGAATGCGACGTATCAGATTGAGCGCGTCGACAATCAGCAAATGGACGGGCATCGCATCATTCCTGAAAGAAGGGGGGAAGCTAAGCTTCCCCACGTAGGTGTTGGTTGAGCGAACGGTTATGAGCAGATTTCGTAGCAGGGAATATAGGCGCTGCCGGGCAGCTTCATGCGCTGCTGTGCGACAAAGCCCTGTAGCAGGGTATCCATGCTTTTCATCATCTGTGGGTCGCCATGAATTTTGTATGGCCCGCGTTGCTCTATCGCCTGAATACCGACTTCCTTCACATTACCGGCCACAATGCCGGAGAATGCCCGACGTAGCGCGGCAGCAAGCTCTTCTGCGGGCTGATTCGGATGCAGGTTGAGATTGGCCATGTTTTCGTGGCTAGGCTCAAAGGGCAGTTGCAGATCGGGTGCAATCCGCAGTGACCAGTTAAAGCTGTAAGCGTCACCTGTGTGACGACGGCTCTCTTTCACCAGCGGCATGGCTTTCTTCATCTGACGGGCGACTTCTGCGGCGTCATTAATGATGATCGAATAGTAGCGACGTGCCTGACGGCCTAGTGTGCCAACGATGAATTCATCCAACACGCGGAAATAGTCGGCGCTTTCTTCCGGCCCGGTCAGGATAATCGGCAACACCTGTTCGCTGTTTTCTGGGTTCATCATGATGCCCAGTAGATAGAGGAACTCTTCCGCTGTTCCAACGCCGCCAGGGAAAATAATGATGCCATGCCCGATGCGAACAAAGGCTTCCAGGCGCTTTTCGATGTCCGGCATGATGATCAGTTCATTGACCAGCGGGTTCGGCGGTTCGGCGGCGATGATGGAGGGTTCGGTCATGCCGATGAAGCGCCCTTCTTTGTAGCGCTGCTGTGCGTGGCCGACGGCGGCACCTTTCATGGGGGCTTCCATCGCGCCCGGACCGCAGCCCGTACAGATATTCAGTTCACGCAGGCCGAGTTGGCTACCCACCTTGCGGGCATACAGATATTCGATCTCATTAATCGAATGTCCCCCCCAGCAGACCACCATGTTCGGCTCTTCGCCGACGTGCAGCGCCTTGGCATTACGCAAGATAGAAAATACCAGATTGGTGATATGGGCGGAATTTTCCAGATTCAGATTCTGATAGCGACCTGCGCTGGCGATTTGGCCGTTGACGAACAAAATGTCGCGCAATACGGCGAATAGGTTAGCTTGCAGGGCTCGAATGATGTTGCCGTCAACGAAGGCGTCTTCAGGCGGGTTCACCAACTCCAGTTTGACGCCGCGCTCGCGGCGCAGCACGTTGATATCAAAGTCTTCATAACGAGACAGCAGCTCTTTGCTGTTATCTGTCTGGCTACCTGAATTCAGTACGGCGAGGGAACAGTTGCGAAACAAACGGTAGAGGTCGCTGCTGGCCGTGCTTTTCAGCATGTCGACTTCCAACTGCGATAACAAATCCATCGATCCCAATGGGCTGATATGTGTAATCAATTTTGCTCCTTGAAACGCAATATAATCGCGATGCCATGCTGGCAGCCGAGAGCACGATCCGTTGTTGCACGCTCGACGTTTCAGCACCATGGCACGAATGTCATTCATTTAAGCCGCTATGCGAATAAGTTAAATACAGCGAACCTAAATGAAACCTACTTGAGCACCGTTCAGACGTTATGGATCTTGTGTTGTCTGGTATACCACCTTAACGCGCTGCCATCATTTTTTCCAATGTTGACGCCAGTCTCTCCCCTAACTTGCGTGACGCTACGCATATACCCGTCATACTTCAAGTTGCATGTGCGTTGGCTGCGTTCAAATACTCGGCCCGTCGTGGGCCTCGCCCTGAAGGGCCGCTGCAAGCAGCGTTCAAATCTGCTCCCGGCAGATTTGTCACCCGAATCACTTACTTGAGTAAGCTCATCGGGATTCCTTCGCTTGCCGCCTTCCTGAAACTCAAATTATTTAGGGTATCTTATCGTGCGGAGCTGCGATTTATCGGTCGGTTACTGGCGCGGCAGGCGGCCATTTGGCGCGTTAAACGGGGTATTGCTGCGCCACGGGTTGATATCCAGCCCACCGCGTCGGGTATAGCGCGCGTAGACGCTGAGTTTTTCCGGCTGGTAGTAGCGCATGATGTCGTTAAAAATTCGTTCCACACACTGTTCGTGAAATTCGTTATGATGGCGAAATGAAACAATGTAGCGCAGCAGCGCTTCACGATTAATGCGGTTGCCGCGATAGTGAATTTGTACTGAACCCCAGTCGGGCTGATGGGTGATCAAGCAGTTGGATTTCAGTAGGTGGCTGACCAGCGTTTCTTCAACGACAGGGGCATCCTGTTCGTTTGTTGCCAGGTAGTCTGCGCTGAAGTCGTAACTGTCGATCTGAATGTCTTGATCGTCGATGCACTCACCCGTGAACCCGGCTAACGGTTGGCCTTCAAGCTCACTGAGTTTGAAAAGCGTAACGCTGACGTCACCCTGTGCACAATGTGCCAGATCGTTGGCTAACGTTGTGCGTACACTTTCCCAACTGTCGAATGTCGTCTGGTTAAAGCTGTTCAGATACAGTTTAAAACTTTTTGACTCAATCAAATTCAGGCTTTCTGCATTAAGGTGCATTTCACCAACGGCTACCTGAGGCACGCCGCGGTTGTTCAGCCAGGAGAGCTCGTAGAGTGTCCAGATATCCTCGCCATGAAAAGGCAGGCTATCAGGGTAAATGCCGAGTGGATCGCGGTTCAGGCTACGTGGCACGGGTTGCAGAAGTGCAGCATCATAGTGGTCGTGATAAGGCGTGGGTTTGCCCAGTGTTAGCCCGCTTAGGGCCTGGTGCTTGTCATAAACGGACATGCTGTTACCTTGATGTGATAAGTAAGCGTGATGGCGAATAGTGTAACCTGACTAAAAGAGTGATGAGAAAAATTATGGATCATGAAGTTGTTTCGGCGCTAGCGGCGTTTACCCAGCGTTATGTTGACTGTTGGCAGCAGGAGAAGGGGCATCTACCTGCCAGTGAAGCACTTTACGGTGTCCCTTCCCCGTGTATTGTCGAAAATCATGAAGATACGGTTTACTGGTCGCCGCAGCCTTTTGTTCCTTCAGCCGCATTGGATGGGGTGGAGCGTGCGCTGGAAATCAGTCTGCATCCAGATGTTCACGCTTTCTACACCGCGCAGTATGCCGGGGATATGGCGGCGCAGTTTGATTCACTATCTTGCCAACTACTGCAAGTGTGGAGTGAAGAGGATTTCACCCGTATGCAGGAGAACCTGATTGGTCATTTGTTAACGCAGAAGCGCCTTAAACTCACGCCGACGCTGTTTTTGGCAACGACGGATTCTGAGATGACAATGGTGTCGTTGTGTAATGTTTCAGGGGAGATCGTTCTGGAAGCGTTCGGCACGAAAAAGCGTCAAATCTTAGCCCCGACGCTGGCGGCGTTCCTTTCAAGCCTTAACCCGTTAGCAGTCTAATGGTTAATCGAATTTCACTTTCTGCTTTGTAAGAGATCTCTTACATTTGCTGTAAGAAATGTCTTATCTTTAATGTTGAAAATACGTTTCATTTTTATTTTTCCATTATTAATTAGCGAATTATAATAAAAAATAGCAGTATTGCTTAGGGTGTGATGAGAAAGATTGTCACTTACCCCTTGCCGAAAGCTGACAATTAATACATCTTATTACTTAAGTTAGTAACCGGTTACAGTGTGTGTAACAGTGACTATCGGTAACAAAATGCTGTTACCGCAATCAGATTGTTTTAGGAAGAGACATTGTTTTAGGAAGAAACAGTCGTTTCAGGAAGAAGCACAGTTTTCAGGAAGAAACACGATTTCAGGAAGAAACACGATTTCAGGATGAAATCAGGGACACCTCCAGGAAGGAGACCGAGAGCCGATTAGGAATGTCGGTGGGGCAGGAGCCTAAAGGGATTGAATCACGGAAGATACAGGATGGAAACGTCAGGACGAAAGTGGGACGCCAGCAAGGATTGTGGGTCAGGAAGACCAAAAAGGAAAAGTTTTCACGGATGAGCAGGGATGCAAATGTGTAGCGGGATAGCTATAAAACGAACGGGGGGTACTGAGCAATCAGTACCCCCAATTTTTTGCCTGTAAGACAAGTCTTTCCCTCCCTGAACGCATTGATGTTGCACCCATGCTACGAAGAAAAAATGTTTAAAACGTCATGCCTGAAGGACTGCTGAAGGTTGAGCCTGCGTCCAGAATTTGCAATTAGTCTGAAAATTTACTAATTTAGATTTTTAGTAATTTATCGGACTATTTAGCAAAGGAAAACGCAGTGATGAAATTCAATGTAAAAATGCTGTCAGTCACGCTTGGCTTGTTTACCAGCCATGCTTTCGCACACACCGTCTATGAAAATGCACGGATTTATACCGTTAACGATCAACAGCCAACGGCCTCAGTTCTGGTCGTGGATCAGGGAAAAATTATCTATGTCGGTGGACGTGATGGTGCGAAGCCATTTAAAGCGACCGCTGCTGAGTCGGTTGATTTAGAAGGAAAAACCGTACTGCCTGGTTTTATTGAGAGTCACGCTCATCCAGCAACGGTAGCTGTGATGGAGGCGGGCGATTTTGTGTATGTTGACGGTGCGGCAACGCTGACGCAGATTCTTAGCCAATTAAAAGATTATTTAACCGCACATCCGAACGCGAACTATTTGTTGGCACAAGGATTTAACGTTGCTTCACTTGGTTTACCACAAGGAGTGCTGCCGACGACTGCTGATTTAGATACGGTGTCCACGCGTGTTCCGATCGTAGTTTATGACAGCGGCATGCATGCGGGGTGGGCGAATAGTGCAGCGTTGAAGGTTGCCCACGTCGATGCGACTACGCCTGACCCTATTCCTGGGAAACACTATTTTGAGCGCGATAACAAAGGTAATCCTACAGGCTTCATGCACGAAAGCGCGATGCACCTTGTTGTCGACGCGCAGCAATTTAACGTGGTAGAAAACGTTGCTGAGAAACTTCAACCAATTCTAAAGACCTACCACTCGCTGGGGTTTACGGCGATTACTGACGTTGGCGATACGTTTAGCACGACAGTGGCTGCCATTGCCCGCTTAAACGAGCAGGGGAAACTGAAAGTCTATTATCAGCGCGGCTATTTTTATGATGCTGCCAAATCGACCGAACAAAATATTGCCAGTCTTAACGTCCTGCGTGAAAAATATCACCAGGGCAATTTGTCGATGAATCTGTATAAGCTATTTATGGATGGCACGATTGAAATGGATTCGGGGGCGATGTACCGGCCTTATCCCAACGGCAAGGTCGTCGAACCCTTTTTAAGCCAGAAACAGATTAACGACAATGTCGCCGCGGCGTTGAAAGCGGGTTTCTCAGTGCATGTACACGCGATAGGTGATAAAGCGCAGCAGTCGATTTTAGACGCCTTTGAGGCTAACAAAAAAATTAACCCGCATTTGGCTCGCGTGATTGCCCATAACCAAGTGTTTGAGCCACAGGGTGTGCAGAAATTTGCCGCAATGAAGGACAATCTCTTCCTGCAAACGACACCAAACTGGACGGTGGTAAATGAAAAAGATGAGACCAAATCCAAAATTGGTAATGACGCTTATCACCACCAATATCTGCTCGGGCAAGCTGCGCGTGAGGGTGTCGCGGTAACCTTCGGTTCAGATTATCCCGCCAATACCTTTGATGCAGTGAACCCGTTCAGCCAGATGTATCATGCCATCAAACGCGGCCAGCCAAATGCTGGCTATCTCCCCCCAACCGAGGCGGCAATGACATTCGCTCAAAGCTTGCAGGCTTATACGATTAATGGGGCGAAGCAGCTTGGTATCAGTGAGATAACTGGGAGTCTTGAGAAAGGGAAAAACGCGGACTTTATTATTGTGGATACCGATATTGGCAGTGCAGACCTGGAAAAATTGAAAAATACCAAGGTGTTGGCAACCTATTTCAAAGGGGAAAAAGTGTACTAAGGCACACGGTATCCAATATACTTTGGCCGCGTGGAAAGGCAGCAACCGCATGAATTCCCCGGAAGCTGCCATTTCCCCAATAGCACGAAGCCTATGGATGGGCCGGATAATCATATCAACGCACCTGTAACCCGAAATGTGTCGGGTAGGTCGTGTATGCGGTGATTGGATTTCATTGCCTTGGCGATTGTGAACGATTAGCCCATTTGTAGGATATTTCACATGCATCGATTAGATGAATTAGGCAGACAGCTCAATCACCTCGATAACTTGTTTCAACAATGGATGAAGAAGCTAGGTTTTAATCAAAATGCCTTTGCGGTTCTGCATTCTTTGGCGGTATCTCCAGATGGAAAATGTACGCAAAAATATATTTGTGAGCGATGGAGCTTGCCTAAGCAAACGGTGTTTAGCATCTGCAAGTTATTCAAAGAACAAGGTCTGATTGACATCGCTGAAAGTGAACACGACAAGCGAGAAAAGGTTCTGACGTTAACTGCACTGGGGAAAAAACGCACTCAGCCGATTTTGACGCAATCGCAGATATTAAGTGAACGTGCTTTCGGGGCTTTGGGCCAGGAACAAACGCAGCAGCTTTTCTCCAATTTAGAGGGATTCTGCAGGGTGTTTGAACAAGAAATGGATAATGTTTCAGGGGCTAGTGAGTAGTCGAGCGGCCTTCTTTTACTGGCGATTGGGTCAGCTTGATATCAATGCTATGCTTGCCGCCATTATTGTTGGCTTCAAGGGCGAGAAACCGCATGAGTAGAGAGAATCAGGTTCGTCAGTCATTATTCGATATTGAGCGCGCATTGAGGGAAAGCCCTTTCTGGCAGGTTGTTCCACCGGAAGATGAGGCATTTAACAGCACTGAGCCCTTCAGCCTTGATACCATGCGTCCTGAAGAATGGTTGCAGTGGGTTTTTTTGCCGCGTATGCACGCTTTGTTGGACAGCGATTTAGCGCTGCCTGCCGAGCTGGCGCTGCTTCCCTATTTTGAAGATGCATTAGAAGGCACCCCAGAACAGACCGCAGCGGTTTTTTTGCGTCTCAAGCAGCTCGATGAGCTATTCAATCCCGATGTACAGGATGGCGCAGTGCACGATGCTTGAGATTATTTATCAGGATGAGCATCTGGTTGCCGTCAACAAACCCAGCGGTTGGCTCGTCCACCGCAGTTGGTTGGATCGCAAAGAGAAGGTCGTGGTGATGCAAACCGTGCGCGATCAGATTGGTCAGCATGTGTATACCGTTCATCGCCTCGATAGGCCAACATCCGGCGTGTTGTTGCTCGCGCTGTCCAGCGACGTGGCACGAGCGTTATCTCAGCAGTTTGAATCGCACCAGATGCAGAAAATGTACCATGCTGTTGTGCGCGGCTATGTGATGGATGATGGCGTAATCGACTATGCGCTCACCGAAGAGTTGGACAAGATTGCCGACAAGTTTGCCAATCCTGATAAAGCGCCACAGCCTGCCGTCACGCATTATCGTTCTTTAGCGCAGGCGGAGATGCCGGTTGCCATCGGCCGTTACCCTACGGCGCGCTACAGTTTGATGGAACTGAAGCCGCAGACTGGGCGTAAACACCAGCTACGCCGTCATATGTCACATCTCCACCATCCGATTATCGGTGATACTGCGCACGGTGACCTGCGACACAATCGAGGTATGGATACGCACTTCTCCTGCGGCAGGCTCATGCTGCATGCCAGCGAATTACAGTTGAATCATCCCGTGAGCGGACAGCCATTGACGTTGCAGGCACGCTGGGATGCGCCGTGGCAGGGGGTGATGAGGCAGTTTGGCTGGCAAGGGATTCTCCCTGAGTTTGAAGGGGTTGAGTTTCCTGCCGAGTCAGGTCAGGATAGCGAGCATTTTGTTGAGTAATCTCTGTCGAATTACTCTTACTGCCGTATTAAATACATCGAATTAAAAAGGGAGTCAGAAGCATGGCGCAGATTGGTATTTTTGTTGGTACGGTCTACGGGAATGCATTGCTGGTGGCCGAAGAAGCCGAAAATATTCTCAAGGATCGTGGCCATGAGGTTAAGGTCTTTGAAGATGCGACGCTGGAATCCTGGCTGGACTACCGTGAACATGCAGTGTTAGTTGTGACGTCGACGACGGGGCAAGGCCAACTGCCAGATTCTATTGTTCCGCTTTACGCGGCTCTGCGGGACAAAGGCGGCTATCAGCCCACGTTGCGCTATGGCGTCATTGCGTTGGGCGACAGCAGCTACCCGAATTTCTGTGCGGGCGGCCATCTTTTCGATACGTTATTGCAGGAAATAGGTGCTAAGCGCCTGGGCGATGTTTTGGACATTGATGCCGTCGAACATCCTGAACCAGAAGTGATTTCATGCCCGTGGGTCGAAGAATGGGCTGATTTGGTTGATGCACAGTGATGTCACGCTGAGATAAGAAACGGGAGCTAACAAGGCTCCCGTTTTCGTTGCAGCCCATCATCGCAGTGTGTTCTCGCGGCGGTGGAGTTTAGAAATGACCGCGCTTAGCGATTCTTGGTCAATTTCTCTAAATCTGCTTCGATTTCGGTGATCTTGTTGGACACGACGCTTTCCAGATGACGCAGATCGTCGAGGATTTTACGTTTCAGATCGACTTCAACTTGCTCCTGCTGACAAATCTTGTCTAGTTCATCAATCACATAGCGCAGGTTTGGGCTGATTTCGTTGATCTCTTTATAGCCCTGTCCGCTGTTGTCGGCCACGATAGTCTTGCGCTGGCGTGGATATTTGAACTTCACGCTTTTAGCAAAAAACTCGCCCTTATCCTTACGGAAATAGATCTTCAGGATGTCGTTGTTGGCTTCCTGACGCAGGCTATAGCGATCGATATCATCGGGATTGGTAATGCCCAGGCTTTTTAGATTGTCATACATAGCGTCACCTTCTCGGTAAAAAAACGGCGGGTTAATTAGCCCGCCGTTTCTAGTTTAGTCGATGGAGCGTAATAACTCATTGATACCCACTTTACCGCGGGTTTTTGCATCCACTTTCTTCACAATGATGGCACAGTACATGCTGTGACTACCATCTTTGGATGGCAGGTTGCCGGAAACCACAACGGAACCCGCTGGTACACGGCCATAGTGAATTTCGCCCGTTTCACGATCGTAAATACGGGTGCTTTGGCTGATGAATACGCCCATGGAGATAACAGAACCTTCCTCAACGACAACACCTTCTACCACTTCAGAACGCGCACCGATGAAGCAGTTGTCTTCAATGATAGTTGGGTTAGCCTGTAACGGTTCCAAAACGCCACCGATGCCGACACCGCCAGACAGGTGAACATTTTTACCGATTTGGGCGCAGGAGCCGACGGTTACCCAGGTATCAACCATCGTACCTTCATCGACATAAGCACCGATGTTGACGTAAGACGGCATCAGCACGGTATTACGTGCGATATAAGCACCGCGACGTACGCTGGCTGGCGGTGCAACGCGCACGCCTTCACGTTGGAAACGCGCTTCATCATAGTCAGCGAATTTCATTGGCACTTTGTCGAAAAAGCGCGTTTCTCCGCCTTCGATAAGTTGGTTATCGTTAATACGGAAAGAGAGCAGCACGGCTTTCTTCAGCCACTGATGGGTAACCCACTGGCCGTCGATTTTTTCTGCAACGCGCAGGGCGCCGCTATCTAACAGGCTGATGGCCTGATTAACGGCTTCACGCGTGACGGTGTCTGCGTTTGCCGGAGTGATTTCTGCGCGGCGCTCGAAAGCCGTTTCAATGATGTTCTGTAATTGTTGGTGCATCCTGATTTCTCTTTCCTGATTGTAAAAATTAACTCAATGGTACTTTATCGTTTGGGTTAAGGGCTTCTGTCAACCGTTCTTGCAATTTAAGGCGCAAATCCGGCTTCAATGCTCGCCTGTCGCTGTCGGCCAGGATGAAAAGATCCTCTACCCGTTCGCCGATTGTCGAAATACGTGCACCGTGTAGCGACAGATTGAGATCGGCAAAAATTTCACCGATTCGTGCCAGTAGCCCCGGTTGATCGAGTGCGCTGAGCTCCATATAGCTGCGCCTGTCCGTATGCGTTGGCAGGAAGTTGACTTCGGTTGGCACGCTGAAGTGACGCAGTTTAGGCGATGGCCTACGCACCCGTGGATGTTGGTAGTGTCGGTGGGTCAGCGACTGCTCCAGCGCCTGGCGTATCATTTCATGCCTATCCTGTGC
The DNA here is from genome assembly GCF_021432585.1 of Pectobacterium sp. IFB5596. Taxonomy (NCBI): domain Bacteria; kingdom Pseudomonadati; phylum Pseudomonadota; class Gammaproteobacteria; order Enterobacterales; family Pectobacteriaceae; genus Pectobacterium; species Pectobacterium sp. IFB5596. The sequence goes on along the minus strand of NZ_LXFY01000012.1, from coordinate 446,334 downwards.
CAGCGGGCTGCCATCTGGCTCCAGCACGATGAACGTGTCCATCGCCATACCGTCACGGCTGGTAAAAATCTGCGCGTCGTGCACGCTGAGGTTGCGTCTGTCTAGCTCACCGGCAACGGCCGCGAACAGATAAGGTCTATCCGGGCTCCAGATGAAAATTTCGGTGCCGCCGCGGCTGGCCTGATGGCTGATCAGCACCAGCGGTTTGTTGGTATCATGTTCCAGCAGATGGCGTGCATGCCAGGCAAGCTGATTTGGCGAATGGCGCAGAAAATAATCGGCCCGACAGCGGCTCCAGATATGGTGCAACGCCTCTTCGTCAATGTTATCCATACGTAGCAGCGCCAGCGCCTGTAATCGGTGATGCCGGACGCGTTCGCGTAAATCCGGCGTATTTTGCATGCCGCGGCGTAGCTGTTTCTCGGTAGCGAAATAGAGTTCACGCAACAGGCTCTGTTTCCAACTGTTCCACAGCGTTTCATTGGTGGCGCAGATATCTGCAACCGTCAGACTCACCAGATAGCGTAAGCGGGTTTCGCTCTGTACTTCCGTAGCAAATTGCTGAATAACCGTGGGATCTTGAATGTCGCGGCGTTGCGCAGTGACGGACATCAGCAAGTGGCAACGCACCAGCCAGGAAACCAACTGGGCTTCGCGTGAGTTCAGCCCGTGCAGCGCCGCAAATTCCAACACATCCTGCGCGCCGAGTTCAGAGTGATCGCCCCCACGGCCTTTGGCGATATCGTGGAACAGCGCAGCCAGCAGCAATAATTCGGGCTGAGGCAGGCGAGGGTAGAGCTCTACGCACAGTGGGTGCTGTGGTCGCGTATCCTCGTCGGCGAAGCTTTCCAGCTTGAGCAGAACGCGAATCGTGTGTTCATCCACCGTATAGGCGTGAAACAGGTCGAACTGCATTTGGCCGACAATGTTCCCCCACAGCGGCATATACGCCCACAGCACGCTATGACGGTGCATCGGCAAGAGTGCACGGCTTACCGCATGTGGGTGGCGCAAAATATTCATGAACAGCTGACGCGCTTCTGGGATAGTGCAAAGCGGGCTGGCGAGATGGCGACGTGCATGGCGCAGTTGGCGCAACGTGGTGGAATAGATGCCGCTGATCTCACGGTTGCGCACCATCAGGTAGAACATGCGCATGATGGCTTCCGGCTTTTTGATAAACAGATTTTCATCACGCAGATCCACCAGATTGCCGCGTAGCTGAAACTCATCGTCAAGCGGGCGCGGTTTTTCACTTGCATCCAGCGCCAGAATCGCTTCGTCAAAGAGCTGTAACAGCATCTGGTTCAACTCGCTGACGCGACGCGTCATGCGGTAGAAATCCTTCATCATGCGTTCGACTGGCGTGTTGCCTTCGCCCTGATATTGCAACAGCTGTGCGACGTTAAGCTGCCTGTCGAACAGCAGTCGGTTGTCGTAACGCGGCAGGATCAGGTGAAGGGCGAAGCGGATGCGCCACAAAAAGCTTTGGCATTCGTTGAGCTCTTTACGCTCGGCCTCTGTCAGAAAGCCGAAACCTACCATTTCGTTGAGCGACGTCGCGCCAAAGTGGCGTCTTGCCACCCACAGCAGCGTGTGAATGTCACGTAGCCCACCTGGGCTGCTCTTGATATCGGGCTCCAGATTGTAGCTAGTGCTGTGATAGCGTTGATGGCGCTCCTGTTGTTCGACAATTTTTGCCGGAAAAAAGGTGGAGGACGGCCAAAATTCATCGCTGAATACGTGTTTTTGCAGCGTGAGAAACAGGGCAACGTCGCCGCATATCATGCGGGATTCAATCAGGTTGGTCGCGACGGAGATATCCGCACGCCCTTCTTGTAAGCACTCTTCTAGCGTTCTGACGCTATGGCCAACTTCCAGCTTTAAATCCCACAGTAGAGTAATGAATTGGCCGACGCGCTGGGAGTGTTCTTCACTAAGTTCTGTCTGGCTCAATACCAGTACGTCGATATCGGAAAGCGGGTGCAGTTCACCGCGGCCATATCCACCGACGGCGACGAGTGCGGTTTGAGCAATATTTTCAAAACCATGGAAGTACCACAGCCGCTGCAACAGGCGATCGATGAACAACGTTCTGGCATCAATCAGCTTTTCCGCGCTGACGCCGGAGCGGAATTCTGCACCGAGCCAGAGTTGGAAGAGCTCCAACTGCTGTTTTAACGCCTGACAGTTCAACATGTCATCTGCGTAGGTTAGCGGTGAAGCGGGGGGCTGTGCCGCAATAGTGTTTACAGGGCTGTCTGGTGAGGACGCATCAGGTGGCGTATTGTCTGGCGAAAAGCGTTTATCTGTCATAGCGCAGCCCATAAAAAAACGCAGAGCGCGTTTTTCAACGTCGCTTGCGACGGCCCGAAGGGGGCGTGCTTTCTGCACGCCATAAAAAAGCCGGCATCTGCCGGCTTAGTGTTTACTGTTCATGCGTGATGATGTTGGGGATGGTGTCATCCTTTCGCAACGTCATTATTTCGCAGCCGTTATCGGTTACCACAATAGTATGCTCGTACTGTGCCGACAAGCTGCGATCTTTGGTTTTTACTGTCCAACCGTCTTTCATCGTACGGATGCGGTAATCACCTGCGTTAAGCATGGGCTCGATCGTAAATGCCATACCCGCCTGCAACACCACACCGCCGTCATCTGCATCGTAGTGCAGAACCTGTGGCTCTTCATGGAAGCCTTTGCCGATGCCGTGACCACAATACTCACGTACTACGGAGAAGTTATTCCCTTCCGCAAACTGCTGGATCGCTTTACCCAGCGTGCGCAGGCGAATACCCGGCTTAACCATCTTCAGCGCCAGATAGAGGCTTTCTTGAGTGATGCGACAGAGACGCTCGCCCAGAATGGTAGGCTTGCCCGCGATAAACATTTTTGACGTATCACCGTGAAAGCCATCTTTGATTACGGTGACGTCGATGTTGACGATATCGCCGTCTTTCAGGATTCGCTCTTCGCTAGGAATGCCGTGGCATACCACTTCATTGATGGAAATGCAGACGGATTTCGGGAAGCCGTGGTAACCCAGGCAAGCAGAAATGGCCTGCTGCTTGTTGGTGATGTGATCGTGACAGATTCTGTCCAATTCGGCGGTGCTCACGCCCGGTACGACGTGAGGCTCGATGATTTCCAGGACTTCGGCAGCCAGGCGACCAGCTACGCGCATTTTTTCGATGTCTTCAGGGGTTTTGATTGAAATTGCCATTGATAATTGTCCGCAGGTGCCTGTTAAGCACGAAAATTAAGAGCGATAACTAATAACTTATGTTACCAGCCATGCCGCTGGCTTGCCAAATTATCATTCTGATTTCTAGACCATTGAATAACAAATGTTGGTGTCGCGGGGGGATTTATGGTATAAAGCGCGCCGATGATCCGGCTGGATAGCGGTTATACGGTATTCAACCACATCGACTAAACTCACTTTGTGTAAATAACACACACATGTCGGCACGTTCGCCGGGGTGCTCCTGAGGTGTTTCACCGGATGGGGTCGGCGCAATGGGACATGTGGAGGCATAACCCCATACTTAATTAATAGAGGTAATCATGGCAACTGTTTCCATGCGCGATATGCTCAAGGCTGGCGTACACTTTGGTCACCAGACCCGTTACTGGAACCCGAAAATGAAGCCATTCATCTTCGGTGCACGTAACAAAGTTCACATCATCAACCTTGAAAAAACTGTACCAATGTTCAACGACGCTTTGGCTGAGTTGAGCAAAATTGCTTCTCGCAAAGGCAAAATTCTGTTCGTTGGTACTAAGCGCGCAGCAAGCGAAGCGGTAAAAGATGCGGCCAACAACTGCGATCAGTTCTTCGTGAACCATCGTTGGTTGGGCGGTATGCTGACTAACTGGAAAACCGTTCGTCAGTCCATCAAACGTTTGAAAGATCTGGAAACCCAATCTCAAGACGGCACGTTCGACAAGCTGACCAAAAAAGAGGCGCTGATGCGCACTCGTGAACTGGACAAGCTGGAAAACAGCCTGGGCGGTATCAAAGATATGGGCGGTCTGCCAGACGCGCTGTTCGTTATCGACGCCGATCACGAGCACATCGCAATCAAAGAAGCTAACAACCTGGGCATTCCAGTATTCGCAGTGGTTGATACCAACTCCGATCCAGATGGCGTTGACTACATCATCCCTGGTAACGATGACGCAATCCGTGCAGTTAGCCTGTACCTGAGCGCTGTTGCTACTGCTGTCCGTGAAGGCCGTTCTCAAGATCTGGCTGTGCAGGCAGAAGAAGGCTTAGTCGAAGCTGAATAATAAGTCTGGCTCGTCGAGCCCTTATTAACCAGGTAGTACTAGTTTGGTTAGGGGCCTTTTTATGGCCCCTTTTTCACTTTTAAAGCTGTTTGGTCTTGACGACCGGGCAGGACAAATCTTCCGAGGATTTTAGAATGGCTGAAATTACCGCATCCCTGGTAAAAGAGCTGCGTGAGCGTACCGCTGCAGGCATGATGGAATGTAAGAAAGCGCTGGTTGAAGCTAACGGCGATATCGAGCTGGCAATCGAAAACATGCGTAAATCTGGCGCGATCAAAGCTGCTAAGAAAGCAGGCAACGTTGCTGCTGACGGTGTGATTAAAACTAAGATCGACGGTAACTACGCTGTGATTCTGGAAGTTAACTGCCAGACCGACTTTGTTGCTAAAGATGGTGGTTTCCAGGCGTTTGCTGACAAAGTGCTGGATGCTGCGGTTGCAGGCAAAATCACTGATGTTGACGTGTTGAAAGCACAGTTCGAAGAAGAGCGTGTTGCACTGGTTGCCAAAATCGGTGAGAACATCAATATTCGTCGTGTTTCTGCTCTGGAAGGCGAAGTTCTGGGTAACTACCAACACGGTGCGCGCATCGGTGTTCTGGTCGCTGCTAAAGGCGCTGACGAAGAGCTGGTTAAACACTTGGCTATGCACGTTGCAGCAAGCAAACCAGAATTCGTTAAGCCAGAAGACGTGTCTGCTGAAGTGGTAGAGAAAGAGTACCAGGTTCAGTTAGAAATCGCGATGCAGTCTGGCAAGCCGAAAGAAATCGCAGAGAAAATGGTTGAAGGCCGTATGAAGAAATTCACCGGCGAAGTTTCTCTGACTGGCCAGCCTTTCGTTATGGACCCAGCCAAGTCTGTTGGTCAACTGCTGAAAGAGCATAACGCTGACGTGACTAACTTCATCCGTTTCGAAGTGGGTGAAGGTATTGAGAAAGTTGAGACTGATTTTGCCGCTGAAGTTGCAGCAATGAGTAAGCAGTCTTAATAGTAAAAAAGAGCCGCCAGTTGGCGGTTCCTTTTTATCCAGCCCCAAGAGTTTTAGTCCGCTTGGTTTCCTGTATTCAGATAGGAGCCAAGTGGAACAGTGTTGATTTTACAACCCCCCAATACGACGACAGCCTGTAGGATAAGAACACCATGGCAACCAACGCAAAACCCGTCTATCAACGAATCCTGCTGAAGCTCAGTGGCGAAGCTTTACAGGGAACTGAAGGTTTTGGTATCGATGCGAGCATTCTGGATCGCATGGCTCAGGAAGTGAAAGAACTGGTTGAGTTAGGCATTCAAGTCGGTGTGGTTATCGGCGGTGGTAACCTGTTTCGTGGCGCGGGTCTGGCTAAAGCGGGTATGAACCGCGTTGTGGGCGACCACATGGGAATGCTGGCGACCGTCATGAATGGTCTGGCAATGCGTGATGCGTTGCACCGTGCCTATGTGAACGCTCGCCTGATGTCTGCGATTCCCCTGAATGGCGTCTGTGACAACTACAGCTGGGCGGAAGCGATCAGCCTGCTGCGTAATAATCGCGTGGTGATTTTCTCCGCCGGAACCGGTAACCCTTTCTTTACCACGGATTCCGCGGCTTGCCTGCGCGGCATTGAGATTGAAGCGGATGTCGTATTGAAAGCGACCAAGGTCGATGGTGTCTATTCTGCCGATCCGGTAAAAGATCCTGCGGCGACGATGTACGAAACGCTAACCTATCAAGACGTGTTAGAACGTGAACTGAAAGTGATGGATCTTGCTGCGTTTACGCTGGCACGTGACCATAATTTGCCGATCCGTGTTTTCAACATGAACAAACCTGGCGCACTGCGTCGTGTTGTCATGGGTGAAAAAGAAGGGACGTTAATCAGTCAGTAACTCAAATTATGGGGTAATATATTGTCAGTATTGCGCCATACGCCAGCCTAGCGCTGGTATTAATTATTCACCGGGTCATGCACTGACATGGCCTGCCAGGCAACCAGTTTTCAAGGGTTCACACCGTGATTAATGAAATCAGAAAAGATGCTGAAACGCGCATGGACAAATGTGTTGAAGCGTTTAAAAACCAGATCAACAGAATCCGTACTGGCCGTGCATCGCCTAGTATTCTTGATGGCATTCAGGTTGAATACTATGGCAGTGCAACGCCATTACGCCAACTCGCTAACGTCGTGGTAGAAGACTCACGTACGCTGGCGATTTCGGTATTCGATCGTACGCTTGGCCCAGCGGTTGAGAAAGCGATCATGGCCTCCGACCTCGGCCTGAACCCGTCTTCTGCTGGTACCGTAATCCGTGTTCCGTTGCCACCGCTGACGGAAGAACGTCGTAAAGATTTGATCAAAGTCGTTCGTGGCGAAGCAGAACAGGGGCGTATCTCTGTACGTAACGTGCGCCGTGATGCTAACGACAAATTTAAAGCTCTGTTGAAAGACAAGGCGATCAGCGAAGATGAAGAACGTCGTGCTCAGGACGACGTGCAGAAATTGACTGACAACTTCATTAAGAAAGTGGACGCCGCACTGGCAGAAAAAGAAGCGGAGCTGATGGAGTTCTAATCAGCCTGCTAGATAGTGCGTCGCAGGAAACGGGGACTTGCCCTTTTTTCCGGCGGCGCTTTATTTTTAACTATTACCGTAGTTATGCAATGAATGGGTGAAGGCTAGCCCCTCTGGGCAGTAAACAATTTTTTGCTATGTATATGCCTGCAACGATCGTGACTGTGATCAATCGCAGAGATATATCATGGTAATCGTCTCAGACTCGTGTACCTTCCTGTCATCGAATCCGGTTATTCAGAGCATTTTTAATGAAGCAACTGACAATTCTTGGTTCCACTGGTTCTATTGGCGTCAGTTCGCTGGCGGTGATTAAAGCCAATCCCGATAAATTTGCCGTACGCGCGCTATCTGCTGGATACAACGTCAAGCTGATGGTGGAACAATGCCTCTCTTTCCAACCCGCTTATGCCTCAATGGCTGATGAAGCTTCTGCAATTGCCCTGCGCCAGCAGTTAGCGGAATACGGTTGCAAAACAGAGGTTTTGGCTGGGGAACAAGCGGCGTGTGATCTTGCTGCATTGGATGGTGTCGATCAGGTCATGGCTGCGATTGTGGGTGCCGCTGGGCTATTGCCAACATTGGCTGCAATTCATGCTGGAAAACAGGTGCTGTTGGCAAATAAAGAATCGCTTGTCACCTGTGGACGCCTCTTTATGGACGCCGTGGCGCAAAGTGGCGCACAGCTTTTACCGATTGATAGTGAACATAATGCGATTTTTCAGAGTTTGCCTGAGCAAATTCAACGCCAATTAGGTTACGCTTCATTGTCGCAGCATGGGGTCGAACGTATTATTTTGACCGGTTCTGGTGGACCTTTTCGCGAAACATCGGTGTCGGCGCTGGCGGACATGACGCCGGATCAGGCGTGTGCGCATCCAAACTGGTCAATGGGACGCAAAATTTCGGTTGATTCTGCCACGATGATGAACAAAGGGCTGGAGTATATCGAAGCGCGCTGGTTGTTTAATGCTTCTGCCGAACAGATGGAAGTGATTATTCATCCGCAGTCGGTCATTCATTCTATGGTGCGTTACCGTGATGGCAGCGTTCTGGCGCAGTTGGGCTCGCCCGATATGCGTACGCCGATTGCCCATGCAATGGCTTATCCTGAACGTGTGACGTCGGGCGTAAAATCGTTAGATTTTTGCCAAATTGGTGCGCTGACATTTTTAGCGCCGGACTATGCGCGCTATCCTTGTTTACAGTTGGCGATTGATGCCTGTAATCATGGTCAGTCGGCCACCACGGCATTGAACGCAGCAAATGAAATTGCGGTAGCGGCATTTTTGCAGTCGCAGATACGCTTTACGGATATTGCGGCGGTAAATCGTCATGTTATTGAACAGCTTACATTGCCAGAACCCGGCAGCGTTGATGATGTTCTGTTCATCGACAACTGGGCCAGACAGGTCGCAACACAGACTCTGACACATTACGCGCGATAGCCCGGATAGACCCGTGGCACGATTTGTTCATGTGCGGTTGAGGTGGTATAGTCTGCGCCACTCAATGGTTGATTATGCGAATGTATAATCGACTGTGATGCTAAGCCGTGATCGTTCACGGCTTTTTTTGCGCTAACGGGGTCTGATGTTACGGAAGGACTGTTGTATTTCTTGCTTGAGGAAATAAGTACGCGTTATGCCGTCCGATAATCAAAAAAATACTCACGATCTGCCACCCGCCGTGCCGCGGCATGTTGCTATCATCATGGATGGCAATGGTCGCTGGGCGAAAAGCCGGGGGAAAATGCGGATTTTTGGCCACAAGGCTGGTGTAAAGGCTGTGCGGCGTTCTGTCAGTTTCGCCGTGAGCCAAGGGCTTGACGCACTGACACTTTATGCATTTAGCAGTGAAAACTGGAACCGTCCAGCGCAGGAAGTCTCCGCACTCATGGAACTGTTTGTTCGGGCGCTGGACAGTGAAGTGAAAAGCCTGCACAAGCACAATGTCCGCCTGCGGGTGATTGGCGATATCGGCCGCTTCAGCCCGCGCTTACAAGAGCGAATCCGTCGTTCAGAGACGCTGACAGAAAAGAATCAGGGGCTCACACTCAATATTGCCGCGAATTATGGCGGCCGTTGGGATATTATTCAGGGAGTACGGCAACTTGCAGAACAGGTGCAGGAAGGCATTCTTCGCCCTGATAGCATTAATGAAGCGTCATTATGTCAGTACATCTGTCTGAATGATCTGGCTCCGGTTGATTTGGTGATCAGAACCGGTGGAGAACACCGCATCAGTAATTTTCTTCTGTGGCAAATTGCTTATGCTGAACTTTACTTTACTGATGTCCTCTGGCCTGATTTCGATGAACAAGTCTTTGAAGGTGCGCTGAATGCTTTTGCACAACGCGAGCGCCGCTTCGGGGGAACAACACCTATCGATGCTGATGCATCCTAGGGGGAACTTTTGCTGAAGTATCGCCTGATTACTGCTTTTATTTTGATCCCGATTGTTATTGCTGCACTGTTCTTGCTGCCGCCTCTGGGGTTCACGCTTGTTACGCTGGCTGTTTGTATGCTGGCTGCATGGGAATGGGGGCAACTGGCGGGTTTTGCCTCTTATGGTCAACGCCTGTGGCTCGCGATCTTGTGTGGTTTCTTGCTGGCGCTGATGCTGTTATCGCTCCCGGCCTACCATTATTCTGTCCATATTCCGCAAATCAGTATCGCACTCTGGTCATCACTGGTGTGGTGGGGTGTTGCGCTGTTTTTGGTTCTGTTTTATCCGGCCTCAGCCTCATTTTGGCGTCACTCACGCGCATTGCGGCTTGTGTTCGGCATCATGACGATCGTGCCGTTTTTTTGGGGTATGGTCGCGCTTCGCCATTACAATTACGCGATTAATCCCTTCGCGGGTGCCTGGTGGCTGCTGTACGTGATGCTGTTGGTGTGGGGAGCAGACAGCGGTGCTTATATGTTCGGCAAACTGTTTGGCAAGCGCAAGCTCGCACCAAAAGTCTCGCCGGGCAAAACCTGGGAAGGCTTTCTCGGCGGTCTGGCAACCTCAGCGCTAATCTCTGTGCTGTTCAGCCTCTATGCGCCGTTAACGGTAGCGCCAGCGACGTTGTTGATTTGTTCTATCGCCGCTGCGCTGGCCTCGGTATTGGGTGATTTGACGGAAAGCATGTTTAAGCGTGAGGCTGGCATCAAAGACAGTAGCCATTTGATTCCGGGGCATGGTGGCGTGCTCGATCGTATCGACAGCCTGACAGCTGCGGTTCCTGTGTTCTCTTGCCTGATGCTGCTGCTGTTTAAAGTGGCTTAGAATAAAGCGGTAGAGCTATTATGTTGAGTTTTTTCTGGAATCTTGCCGCGTTTATCATCGCACTGGGTGTGCTTGTCACCGTCCATGAATTTGGACATTTTTGGGTGGCGCGACGCTGTGGTGTGAAGGTGGAGCGCTTCTCCGTCGGTTTCGGTCGCGCACTATGGCGTCGCCGCGATCGTACCGGTACGGAATTTGTGATTGCGCTGATCCCGCTTGGCGGCTATGTGAAGATGCTGGATGAGCGTGTTGACACGGTAGCGCCAGAATTCCGCCATCAATCCTTTAACAGCAAAACGGTCTGGCAGCGTGCAGCTATCGTCAGCGCGGGTCCGATTGCCAATTTCCTGTTTGCCATTGTGGCGTACTGGCTGGTGTTCATTCTCGGCGTGCCGGGCGTACGTCCTGTCGTCGGTGAAATACTGCCCAACTCCATCGCAGCGCAAGCGGAAATGTCGGCAGGAATGGAACTAAAGTCCGTTGATGGTATCGAAACGCCTGATTGGGATACCGCGCGTCTGGCAATGATTGGTAAAATCGGTGACAGCGATGTCGTGATCGGAACCGCTCCTTTAGGTTCTGACCGTATCGTCCAGAAAACCCTGGATTTACGCGAATGGCAGTTTGAGCCGGATAAGCAAGATCCAGCGGCCTCGCTCGGGATTATCCCACGCGGTCCGCAAATCGAACCGGTACTGAATCAGGTGCAGGCTGGATCTGCGGCGGAAAAAGCAGGTTTGCAAGTCAGAGATAGGATCGTTAAAGTCGACGGGCAAGCTTTAGCGCATTGGCGTGATTTCGTCATCGCCGTGCGTGATAACCCCGGACAATCTATCGCTCTGGAGGTGGAACGAAATGGCGCAATAGTGCCGTTAACGTTAACGCCAGACAGCAAATCTGTGGGAAATGGCAAAGTTGAAGGGTTGGCCGGTGTTATGCCAAGCGTGACGCCGCTGCCCGAAGAATACAGGACTGTGCGCCAGTATGGGCCGTTCAGCGCTGTCTATCAGGCAACAGATAAAACCTGGCAACTGATGAAGTTGACCGTCAGTATGTTAGGCAAACTGGTTATGGGTGATGTTAAGCTGAACAACCTGAGTGGTCCCATTTCGATTGCTCAGGGCGCAGGAATGTCAGCAGATTATGGATTGATTTATTACCTGATGTTTTTGGCCTTAATCAGCGTCAATTTAGGGATCATCAATCTGTTTCCTCTGCCGGTATTGGATGGTGGACACCTGCTCTTTCTTGCGGTTGAAAAGCTGAAGGGTAGGCCGGTTTCTGAGCGTGTGCAGGACATTAGCTATCGTATTGGCACAGTATTGCTGATGTTGTTAATGGGACTCGCACTTTTCAATGATTTCTCTCGTCTCTAGGCGCGGGATTAGGTTAGGAAAAACGCATAACAACGATGGCGATCAAAAAGTTGCTCATAGCGTCGCTGCTGTTTAGCAGCGCAACCGTATACGGTGCAGACGGGTTCGTAGTGAAGGACATTCATTTCGAGGGCCTGCAAAGGGTTGCCGTCGGGGCGGCACTACTTAGTATGCCTGTCCGCGTTGGTGATACCATCGGTGACGATGATATCGGAAACACCATCCGTGCCTTGTTTGCGACCGGAAATTTTGAAGATGTTCGTGTCCTGCGCGATGGCGAAACGCTGATTGTGCAGGTGAAAGAACGTCCGACAATCGCCAGCGTCACGTTTTCCGGCAATAAGTCAGTCAAAGACGACATGCTGAAAGAAAACCTGGAAGCTTCGGGCGTTCGCGTTGGTGAAGCGTTAGACCGCACCGCGCTCACTAGCATCGAAAAAGGACTGGAAGATTTCTACTATAGCGTGGGTAAATACAGTGCGTCGGTGAAAGCCGTTGTCACGCCACTGCCGCGTAACCGCGTAGACCTGAAGCTGGTCTTCACTGAAGGCGTGTCTGCCCAAATCCAACAGATTAATATTGTCGGTAACAAAGCATTCAGTTCCGACGAATTGATCTCTCGTTTCCAACTGCGTGATGAAGTGCCGTGGTGGAACGTGGTCGGCGATCGTAAATACCAGAAACAAAAATTGTCTGGCGACCTCGAAACCCTACGCAGTTTCTATCTGGATCGCGGCTATGCACGTTTCAACATTGATTCCACTCAGGTGAGTTTGACGCCAGATAAAAAAGGTATCTATATCACCGTCAATATGACGGAAGGCGAGCAGTACAAACTGTCTGGCGTCTCGGTGAAAGGTAATTTGGCGGGTCACTCTGCGGAAATCGAAGGGCTGACGAAAATCGAACCTGGTGAACTCTACAACGGGACAAAAGTGACCCGCATGGAAGAGGACATCAAGAAACTGCTGGGTCGTTATGGCTATGCCTATCCGCGTGTAGTAACACAGCCGGAAATTAATGACGCAGACAAGACGGTGAGATTAAACATCAACGTTGATGCAGGTAACCGTTTCTATGTGCGTCATGTGCGCTTTGATGGCAACGACACGTCTAAAGATTCTGTTTTGCGCCGTGAAATGCGCCAGATGGAAGGTGCCTGGTTAGGTAACGATCTGGTTGAGCAGGGTAAAGAACGTCTAAACCGACTGGGATACTTTGAAAGCGTTGATGTAGAAACGCAGCGCGTTCCCGGTGTGGCCGATCAGGTTGATGTGACGTATAAAGTCAAAGAGCGTAATACGGGTACATTCAACTTTGGTGTCGGCTTTGGTACGGAAAGTGGCGTGAGCTTCCAGGCGGGCGTTCAGCAGGATAACTGGCTGGGAACGGGGAATTCTGTTGGTATCAGTGGGACTAAAAACGACTACCAGACGTATGTCGAGCTGTCGCTGACTGACCCGTATTTCACCGTCGATGGCGTTAGCCTTGGTGGTCGCGTCTTTTATAACAAATTTGAAGCGTCCGACGCCGATCTCTCTGACTATACCAACGTGAGTTATGGCGTTGGCAGCACCTTGGGTTTCCCGATTAACGAGAATAACTCACTGCGCGTCGGTTTGGATTATGTGCACAACGATCTGTCGGATATGAGACCGCAGGTGGCAATGTGGCGTTATCTGGATTCCGTGGGGGTTAACCCAGACGTTGTGGCGGGTACTAACAATAAATCTAGTGCAGATTTCAAAGCGAACGACTTCTTCCTGAATACCGGATGGTCGTATAACAATCTGGATCGCGGTTACTTCCCGACCAAAGGGACGCGCGCATCGGCGAATGCCAAGATCGCCGTGCCGGGCTCGGACAACGAATACTACAAACTGACGTTTGATTCGGCGAGCTACTATCCGCTAACTGATAGCGGTAAATGGGTGGTAATGGGCCGTACGCGTGCAGGCTTTGCCGATGGCATCGGGAGTAAAGAAGTGCCGTTCTACGATAACTTCTACGCCGGTGGCTCCAGCACGGTACGTGGCTTCCAGTCGAATACGATCGGCCCTAAAGCGGCGTATTATAACTGTACTACGGGCGCAACGTCTTATTCCAATTGCCCAATTGATAAAACCAATCTGGACGATGCCGTAGGCGGTAACGCGATGGCCGTGCTGAGTGCGGAATTGATCGTACCGACGCCGTTTATTAGTGACAAATACGCGAGTTCCGTACGGACGTCCTTCTTTGTGGACGGTGGTACGGTATGGGATACCAACTGGAAAAATACGCAAGCAACGATTGATGCTGGCGTGCCGGATTATAGCAAGGCGACCAACTTCCGTGTTTCCAGCGGTATCGCGTTACAATGGATGTCTCCGCTTGGGCCATTGGTCTTCTCCTATGCCCAGCCGGTTAAAAAGTACGATGGAGACAAGTCGGAACAATTCCAGTTTAACATTGGCAAAACCTGGTAGTGTGACGTCCGTAGGTCGTATGCAGGGAATGTTGCATCGCTGTTCATTGGTGTGAATGCTGGAAATTCAGCTAACGCCATGGCGCGATGCCCACCATTAAAGTGTTAAGACACAAATTAGGTTAGGTTGAGGAGTTTATAGTGAAAAAGTGGTTATGTGCCGCAGGCCTCGGTTTAGCATTGGCTGCTTCAGCCAGCGTTCAAGCTGCTGACAAGATTGCCGTTGTTAACGTTTCTAGCATCTTCCAACAATTGCCACAGCGTGAAACCGTTGGCAAGCAACTGGAAAACGAGTTCAAAGGCCGTGCTTCTGAACTGCAATCGATGGAAAACGACTTACAGACCAAGATGCAGAAGTTGCAGCGTGATGGCTCTACCATGAAAGCGAGCGATCGCAGCAAAATGGAAAAAGACGTCATGGCACAGCGCGAGCAGTTCTCAACGAAAGCACAGGCTTTTGAGCAGGACAACCGTCGTCGTCAGACTGAAGAACGCAACAAAATCCTGAGCCGCATTCAGGATGCTGTGAAAGCCGTTGCAACCAAAGAAGGTTATGATGTCGTGATTGACGCTAACGCTGTTGCGTATGTCGCCAATGCTAAAGACATTACTGCTGATGTGCTGAAACAGGTTAAATAATACATGTATTCAATTCGACTGGACGCGTTAGCTCAACAGTTGGATGCACAATTGCACGGTGATGGCGATATCGTCATCACCGGTGTTGCTTCTATGCATTCTGCAAAAACTGGGCAAATTACGTTTCTTTCCGACAGTCGTTACCGTGAGCAACTGGCCGGGACGCAAGCGTCTGCGGTCGTGCTGACGGAAGCGGATTTACCTTACTGTCAGGTTGCTGCGCTGGTAGTGAAAAATCCTTATCTGACCTACGCTCGCATGGCTCAGCTGTTGGATACCACACCGCAACCAGCAACCGATATTGCCCCGAGTGCAGTCATTGCTCCCGATGCGACGCTGGGTCAACAGGTGTCTGTTGGTGCCAATGCCGTCATCGAATCTGGCGCACAGTTGGGTGATGGTGTTGTTATTGGTCCAGGCTGTTTTATCGGTAAAGATGCCCGCATTGGCGCCGGTACCCGTTTGTGGGCAAATGTAACGATCTATCACCGCGTTGAGCTGGGTGAGCACTGTCTGATCCAGTCTGGGACAGTGATCGGTTCTGACGGTTTTGGCTATGCCAACGATCGCGGCAACTGGGTGAAGATCCCGCAGTTGGGAACGGTCAGAATTGGCGATCGGGTGGAGATTGGTGCGAGCACGACCATCGATCGCGGTGCGTTGGATGATACGGTCATTGGCAATGGTGTTATCATTGATAACCAATGTCAGATTGCGCACAACGTCGTGATTGGCGACAATACCGCGGTAGCGGGCGGCGTCATTATGGCGGGGAGCTTGAAAATTGGTCGTTATTGCATGATCGGCGGTGCTAGCGTGATTAACGGGCACATGGAGATTTGCGATAAAGTGACGGTAACGGGAATGGGGATGGTCATGCGACCAATCACTGAACCTGGGGTATACTCTTCGGGTATTCCTTTGCAACCCAATAAAGTATGGCGCAAAACTGCAGCGCTGGTGATGAATATTGATGAGATAAGCAAACGGTTAAAAGCCGTTGAACGAAAAGTCGATAACGTTTAATCACTCGCGTTTTATTTGCGGCCTGCCTGAAGACACCTAATTTAGGGTCTGCGCAGGCCGTGTTGTTGATGGCATCAGTTTTTTATGGACAGGAAGAGTATTTTGACTACTGACACTCATACTCTGAATATTGAAGAGATTTTAGAATTATTACCGCACCGTTTCCCATTTTTGCTGGTTGATCGGGTACTGGATTTTGAAGAAGGGAAGTTTCTGCGGGCGGTGAAAAACGTCTCTTTCAACGAACCCTTCTTTCAGGGGCATTTCCCGGGCAAACCGATTTTCCCCGGCGTATTGATTCTGGAAGCAATGGCTCAGGCCACCGGTATTCTGGCGTTTAAAAGCGTGGGTAAACTGGAACCAGGTGAGCTGTATTACTTCGCAGCTGTTGACGAAGCGCGTTTTAAGCGCCCGGTACAGCCAGGCGATCAAATGATCCTTGAAGTTGAATTCATTAAAGAGCGTCGCGGCGTTGCGCGCTTTAAAGGTGTTGCCAAAGTTGATGGCGAAGTGGCCTGTGAAGCGTCAATGATGTGTGCTCGTCGTCGGGAGTCCTGATAACGTGATTGATCAAACCGCCTTTATTCACCCTAGTTCGATTGTTGAAGACGGTGCCATTATTGGTGCTGGCGTTCATATTGGCCCTTTCTGCTACATCGGTTCTCAGGTTGAGATCGGTGCAGGGACGGTGCTGAAATCGCATGTCGTCGTCAATGGTGTCACTAAAATTGGTCGCGACAACGAAATCTATCAGTTCACGTCAATTGGTGAAGTGAATCAGGATCTCAAATATGCCGGGGAACCGACTCGCGTTGAGATTGGCGATCGTAACCGCATCCGTGAAAGCGTCACGATTCATCGTGGTACGACGCAGGGCGGTGGGTTGACTAAAGTCGGTAGCGATAACCTGTTGATGATCAACACGCATATCGCACACGACTGCGTAGTGGGTAATCGTTGTATTCTGGCGAATAATGCTACGCTGGGCGGCCACGTTTCCGTCGATGATTTTGCAATTATTGGTGGGATGACGGCTGTGCACCAGTTCTGCATTATCGGTGCTCACGTTATGGTCGGTGGGTGCTCTGGTGTGGCGCAAGACGTCCCGCCGTATGTCATTGCGCAGGGTAACCACGCTACGCCGTTTGGCCTGAACATTGAAGGCTTGAAGCGTCGTGGATTCGAAAAAGAAACGCTGCATGCGATCCGTAACGCATACAAACTCCTTTACCGTAGCGGTAAAACGCTGGATGAGGTAAAACCGGAAATCGAAGCGCTGGCGGCTGAATACCCCGCGGTGCAGGCATTTACCGATTTCTTTGCCCGTTCTACTCGCGGCATCATTCGTTAATCCATGACATCACGTCCTTTGACTATTGGGCTGGTCGCCGGAGAAACTTCCGGCGACATCCTTGGCGCGGGCCTTATCCGGGCGCTAAAAGAAAAGGTGCCGAACGCACGATTTGTTGGTGTAGCCGGGCCGCGTATGCAGGCTGAAGGCTGTGAAGCCTGGTACGAAATGGAAGAACTGGCCGTCATGGGGATTGTTGAAGTTCTCGGACGCCTTCCTCGCCTGCTGAAAATTCGGCGAGATTTAACCCAGCGCTTTAGCGATCTCAAGCCCGATGTCTTCGTGGGTATTGATGCACCTGATTTCAATATCACGCTGGAGGGCAACCTCAAACAGCGCGGTATCAATACTATTCACTATGTCAGCCCATCCGTGTGGGCGTGGCGTCAAAAGCGCGTTTTCAAAATAGGTAAAGCGACCAATCTGGTGCTGGCTTTCTTGCCTTTTGAAAAAGCGTTTTACGATCGTTTCAATGTACCTTGTCGCTTTATCGGCCATACGATGGCTGATGCGATGCCGTTGCATCCTGATAAGCTGGCAGCACGCGCGACGTTGGGTATTGCGCCCGATGTGCATTGTCTGGCGCTGCTGCCGGGCAGCCGTGGCGCTGAAGTTGAAATGCTGAGCGCGGATTTCCTCAATACAGCTGTGCTACTACGTCAGCATTTTCCCGATCTGGAAATCGTGGTTCCGTTGGTGAACAACAAACGGCGTGAACAGTTCGAACGGATAAAAAGCAGTGTGGCACCTGATCTGCGTGTGCATCTGCTGGATGGACAGGCGCGTGAAGCCATGATTGCCAGCGATGCGGCGCTGCTGGCATCCGGTACGGCGGCGCTGGAGTGCATGCTGGCAAAATGCCCGATGGTTGTAGGCTACCGCATGAAGCCCTTTACCTTCTGGCTGGCGCAGCGCTTGGTCAAAACGCCATGGGTGTCGTTACCGAATTTGTTGGCAGGGCGTGAGCTGGTGGCAGAGTTGCTACAGACTGACTGTACGCCGGATAAGCTCGCCGCCGCACTGTTGCCGCTGTTTGCTGATACGGACAAAATGGCTGAGCTACGCACAACATTTGTGGACTTGCATCAGCAGATCCGCTGTAACGCCGATGAGCAAGCGGCTCAGGCGGTGCTGGAATTAGTAAAGCCTTATTAATAAAAGCATGTTAATAAAACCATGAGCGAAATATTTATTTACCCTCAGGCGAACTGTATCGCTGGCGTTGATGAAGTGGGTCGTGGCCCTTTGGTTGGCGCAGTTGTGACGGCGGCGGTGATTCTTGATCCGACCCGGCCAATTGTCGGGCTGGCGGATTCCAAAAAGCTGAGTGAAAAACGTCGGCTGGCGCTCTATGATGAAATCAAAGAAAAGGCGCTGGCGTGGAGTCTTGGCCGTGCCGAACCGGAAGAGATTGATCAACTGAATATTCTGCATGCTACGATGCTAGCGATGCAGCGTGCGGTGGCAGGGTTGTCTATTGTGCCGGACTTTGTTCTCATTGACGGTAACCGTTGCCCGGCATTGTCGATGCCCGCTCAGGCAGTGGTTAAAGGGGACAGCCGTGTGGCAGAAATCAGTGCGGCCTCTATTATGGCGAAAGTTACCCGCGATCGTGAGATGGTTGAATTGGATCAACGCTTCCCCGCTTATGGCTTTGCCCAACACAAAGGTTATCCAACGGCTTTTCATCTGGAGAAACTGGCTGCACTGGGTGCCACTGAGTTTCACCGTCGGAGCTTCGCGCCGGTCAAGCGTGCATTAGGCCTGGCGTAAAACATCATCATTCACTCTCTGTGTTGTGATATGACTATTGCAATGCTGACTAATCGATAAATTCTGGGATCTGGATATGGCCGAACCACGTTTTGTTCACCTGCGTGTTCACAGTGACTATTCCATGATCGATGGGCTGGCCAAAGTCGGTCCGCTGGTAAAAAAAGCGGCGGCGCTCGGGATGCCCGCGCTGGCGATTACCGATTTTACCAACCTGTGTGGGCTGGTTAAATTCTATGGCGGCGCGCATGGCGCAGGGGTCAAACCTATCATCGGCGCAGACTTCTATGTCGAAAGCGATGAATTAGGGGATGAATTGGCGCATCTCACTGTGTTAGCCATGAACAATGAAGGCTACCAGAATCTCACGCTGCTGATTTCCCATGCTTATCAACGAGGCTATGGCGCTGCCGGGCCGACAATTGACCGTGATTGGCTGATTGAGCATCAGGAAGGTCTGATTCTTCTATCGGGTGGTCGCCGAGGTGATGTGGGGCGGTTTTTACTGCGTGGCAATCAGGCGCAGGCCGAGCAGAGTCTGGCGTTCTATCAGGAACACTTCCCTCAGCGTTACTATCTGGAGCTCACCCGTACGTCCCGCCCGGATGAAGAAAGCTATTTGCATGCGGCGGTGGAGCTAGCAACCAAGCACGGTTTGCCCGTTGTAGCGACCAACGAAGTGTGCTTTATCAGCACGGATGATTTTGAGGCTCACGAAATTCGCGTGGCCATTCACGATGGCTATACGCTTGACGATCCTAAACGCCCACGTCATTACAGCCCGCAGCAATATATGCGTTCCGAAGAGGAAATGTGTGAGCTGTTTGCAGATATCCCTGAAGCGCTGGCGAACAGCGTTGAAATTGCCAAACGCTGTAACGTAACGATTCGTCTGGGCGAATATTTTCTGCCGCAGTTCCCGACGGGCGACATGACCACGGAAGATTTTCTGGTTGAGTGCTCGAAAAAAGGGCTGGAAGATCGCCTCGAATTCCTGTTTCCCGACCCGGAAGTGCGTGCTGCGCGTCGGCCGGAATATGATGAGCGTCTGGATATTGAGCTGGGCGTTATCAACCAGATGGGATTCCCCGGCTACTTCCTGATCGTCATGGAGTTTATCCAGTGGTCGAAGGATAACGATGTGCCTGTTGGCCCAGGACGTGGTTCCGGTGCGGGCTCATTGGTCGCCTACGCGCTGAAAATCACCGATCTGGACCCGCTGGAATTCGATCTGCTGTTTGAACGCTTCCTCAATCCTGAACGTGTCTCCATGCCTGACTTTGACGTCGATTTCTGTATGGAAAAACGCGACAAGGTTATCGACCATGTTGCGGAAATGTACGGGCGTGATGCGGTCTCGCAGATTATCACCTTTGGTACGATGGCGGCGAAAGCGGTGATTCGTGACGTAGGGCGTGTGCTTGGGCACCCTTATGGATTTGTCGATCGTATTTCAAAACTGGTGCCGCCCGATCCGGGCATGACGCTGGAAAAGGCGTTTGCTGCCGAACCGCAGTTGCCGGAAATTTATGAAGCCGATGAGGAAGTTAAAGCCCTCATCGATATGGCGCGCAAGCTCGAAGGAGTCACGCGTAACGCCGGTAAACACGCAGGTGGGGTGGTAATATCCCCCACCAAAATAACCGATTTTGCGCCGCTGTATTGTGATTCGGAAGGAAATCATCCGGTTACCCAGTTTGATAAAAATGACGTGGAATATGCTGGGCTGGTGAAGTTCGACTTCCTTGGCTTGCGTACGTTGACCATCATCGACTGGGCGCTGGAGATGATCAACGCTCGTCGTGCGAAGCAAGGTCAGGAACCGATTGATATCGCCGCGATCCCACTCGACGATAAGAAAAGTTTCGACATGCTGCAACGCTCGGAAACCACGGCGGTATTCCAGCTTGAATCGCGTGGCATGAAAGATCTGATTAAGCGTCTGAAGCCCGACTGTTTTGAAGATATGATCGCACTGGTGGCGTTGTTCCGCCCCGGTCCGCTGCAATCGGGTATGGTGGATAACTTCATTGACCGTAAGCATGGGCGTGAAGCGATCTCGTATCCTGATATTGAATGGCAGCACGAGTCTCTCAAGCCTGTACTGGAACCGACCTACGGCATTATCCTGTATCAGGAACAGGTTATGCAGATTGCGCAGGTTCTGGCGGGCTATACGCTGGGCGGCGCGGATATGTTGCGTCGTGCGATGGGGAAAAAGAACCCGGTCGAGATGGCGAAGCAGCGTGGTGGCTTTGAAGATGGTGCTAAATCGCGCGGCGTGAACGGTGAGCTGGCGGTTAAGATTTTTGACCTGGTGGAAAAATTCGCCGGTTACGGCTTTAATAAATCACACTCCGCTGCTTATGCGCTGGTGTCGTACCAAACGCTGTGGCTGAAAGCGCACTATCCTGCGGAGTTCATGGCGGCGGTGATGACGGCCGATATGGACAACACGGACAAAGTGGTGGGGCTGGTTGATGAATGCTGGCGGATGGGGTTAAAAATCCTGCCTCCAGATATCAATAGCGGTCTGTATCACTTCCACGTTAACGACGATGGCGAGATTGTTTACGGTATCGGCGCAATTAAAGGTGTAGGTGAAGGTCCGATTGAGGCCATTATTGAAGCGCGTAATCAGGGTGGCTATTTTAGGGAACTGTTTGATCTTTGTGCCCGCACTGACATTAAAAAGCTGAACCGCCGCGTGCTGGAAAAGCTGATTATGTCCGGAGCGTTCGACCGTTTGGGGCCGCATCGCGCCGCGCTGATGAACGCATTGGCTGATGCGCTAAAGGCTGCCGATCAGCACGCGAAAGCGGAAGCCATTGGTCAGGTGGATATGTTCGGCGTGCTGGCTGATGCACCTGAGCAAGTTGAGCAATCCTACAGCACTGTGCCACCGTGGCCGGAGCAGGTGGTGCTGGATGGTGAGCGGGAGACGCTGGGGCTGTACCTGACCGGCCACCCGATCACCCAATATATTAAGGAAATTGAACGCTATGCCGGTGGCGTACGTTTGAAAGATATGCACCCGACGGATCGGGGTAAAATGACCACTGCCGTTGGGCTGGTGTTGGCGGCTCGCGTCATGGTCACCAAACGGGGTAACCGTATTGGTGTCTGTACCTTGGACGATCGTTCCGGTCGGCTTGAGATTATGCTGTTTACCGATGCATTGGAAAAATATCAGCATTTACTTGAGAAAGACCGTATCCTTATCGCCAGTGGACAGGTCAGCTTTGATGACTTCAGCGGCGGGCTTAAAATGACCGTCCGAGAGTTAATGGATATCAGTGAAGCGCGGGAAAAATACGCGCGCGGGCTTGCTATCTCGCTGACTGACAGGCAAATTGATGACCAGCTATTAAACCGTCTCCGCCAATCGTTGGAACCCCATCGATCGGGGACGATCCCAGTGCATCTCTATTACCAGCGTGAAGATGCGCGCGCCCGACTACGTTTCGGCGCAGCATGGCGTGTAACGCCTGCCGATGCGCTACTGAACGAGCTGCGCACATTAGTGGGTAATGAGCAGGTGGAACTGGAATTTGACTAATATAGGAATACTATGAGTCTGAATTTTCTTGATTTTGAGCAGCCGATTGCAGAGTTGGAAGCGAAAATTGACTCGCTGACCGCAGTCAGCCGTCAAGACGAAAAATTAGATATTAACCTGGACGAAGAAGTCCAGCGCCTGCGTGAGAAGAGCGTTGAACTGACGCGCAAAATCTTCGCCGATTTGGGTGCCTGGCAGGTTGCGCAATTAGCGCGCCATCCGCAACGTCCTTATACGCTTGATTATATTAAGCACATCTTTACCGACTTTGATGAGTTGGCGGGCGATCGTGCCTATGCTGACGACAAAGCCATTGTCGGCGGGATTGCCCGTTTGGATGGACGCCCGGTGATGATCATTGGTCATCAGAAAGGACGTGAAACCAAAGAAAAGATTCGCCGTAATTTCGGCATGCCTGCGCCGGAAGGGTATCGCAAAGCACTGCGCCTGATGGAAATGGCCGATCGCTTCAAGATGCCGATCGTGACCTTTATCGACACGCCGGGCGCTTATCCAGGCGTGGGCGCGGAAGAACGCGGTCAGTCTGAAGCGATCGCGCGCAATCTGCGTGAAATGTCGACGCTGCGTGTGCCAATTATCTGTACTGTTATCGGCGAAGGCGGTTCCGGTGGTGCGTTGGCTATTGGCGTGGGCGACAAGGTCAATATGTTGCAGTACAGCACCTATTCGGTTATTTCACCGGAAGGCTGTGCGTCTATCCTGTGGAAGAGTGCAGATAAAGCGCCGCTGGCGGCTGAAGCCATGGGCATCATTGCGCCGCGTCTGAAAGAGCTGAAACTGATCGATACCGTGATCCCTGAGCCGTTGGGTTCGGCGCACCGTAACGTTCCGGCGATGGCTGAATCTCTGAAAGCACAGTTGCTGGCCGATCTGCTCGACCTCGATGGCCTGACGGAAGAAGAGCTATTGAACCGCCGTTATCAGCGTTTGATGAACTATGGTTACTGTTAAGTACTGTGGTTATTGCTGACAAGGTGATTGTCTGATTGATGGGTTATCAATCCGGCGACTCGGGCGTTACTTTGAAAATCCGTTGTCAGAAATGACAGCGGATTTTTTGCTATAGGGGGTTAGAGCATGCTGACACTGCTTGATGTCCATCACATTGCGGTGATTGCCGCTGATTATGCACGTAGCAAGGCATTTTATTGTGATGTGCTGGGGTTTACGTTGAACAACGAGGTTTACCGTGAAGCGCGGCAGTCGTGGAAAGGCGATCTTTCGCTGAATGGACGTTACACCATTGAGCTATTTTCTTTCCCGCATCCCCCATCGCGAGTCAGTCGGCCGGAAGCGTGCGGTTTACGTCATCTAGCTTTTGCCGTGGCGGACGTTGAACAAGCCATTGCCTCGTTGGGGCAGGCTGGCGTCATCTGTGAACCCGTGCGGATCGATCCTGAAACGCAGAAGCGGTTCACGTTTTTCTCCGATCCTGACGGCTTGCCTTTAGAACTGTATGAGATCTGATTCTGTGAACCACACTGAACCTGATGATGGATTGATCCAGACGATTGTGACGCAGACGGCTGGATGCGGGTCAATCCTGCTAGCCTACAGCGGTGGCCTGGATTCTAGCGTACTATTACATCTGCTGGTGGCCGTGCGTCAGCGTGCTGGGGTGACTGTTCGTGCGGCTTATGTCCATCACGGTTTAAATCCGCTGGCCGATAGCTGGGCCGAACATTGTCGCCAGCAGTGTGAACGCTGGCAGGTGCCGTTTGCCTCGCTGCCTGTGACGGTTGAGACGCAGAACGGCGGCATCGAAGCCGCAGCCAGAGCCGCGCGCTATCAGGCGCTGCAAACGCATCTGCAAGAGGGGGAAACCCTACTGACGGCACAGCACCTTGATGACCAGAGTGAAACCTTTTTACTGGCGCTTAAACGCGGCAGCGGGCCTGCCGGATTGTCTGCGATGGCGGCTAACACTATGTTGGGTCATCATCGTCTCATTCGTCCGCTGTTAGGGTTTTCTCGTATCCAGTTGGAAGCCTATGCGCAGCGGCATCAGCTTCATTGGATTGAAGACGACAGCAATCAGGATGAACGTTTTGACCGCAATTTTCTACGCCGCCAGATCTTACCGCGACTGACGCAGCGCTGGCCGCATTTCTCCTCCGCCGTGGCACGTAGCGCCCAGCTGTGTGCCGAACAGGAACAACTGCTCGATGAGCTGCTGGAGGAGTCATTGCAGGCGTTATGCCAGCCGGATGGCGCGCTGAGCATTGGTGGTCTGCTGCCGCTAAGCCCGGTACGTCGCTTTGCGCTGCT
Organism: Pectobacterium sp. IFB5596; assembly: GCF_021432585.1. Taxonomy (NCBI): domain Bacteria; kingdom Pseudomonadati; phylum Pseudomonadota; class Gammaproteobacteria; order Enterobacterales; family Pectobacteriaceae; genus Pectobacterium; species Pectobacterium sp. IFB5596. Next base: position 421,741 of record NZ_LXFY01000012.1, on the reverse strand, counting down.
GCGCCGCTGGCTAGCGCAGCAAGGGGCGATGATGCCAGCACGTGAACAGTTGCAGCGGCTTTGGGATGAGGTGGCGACCAGCCGTCAGGATGCGGAGCCGGTATTGCAGTTGAATCAGATGCAGATCCGCCGTTTTCGCCAATTTCTCTACCTGCTACCGCTGATGCCGGCGCTAAAAGACCGCATTCTGCCGTGGCAACCGACGTCATGTCCGTTATCTCTCCCTGACAATCTCGGTACGCTGTTGCTGGCTGATGGTGGGATCGCGGTTCGCGCGCCGGAAAACGGTGAGGCGGTGAGTATCCGCTTCTCAACCAGCGGAACTGTGCATATTGTTGGCAGAGCACACGGTCGGCAAATTAAGAAGCTTTGGCAGGAGCTGGATGTTCCGCCCTGGTGGCGTGACCGGACGCCGCTGGTGTTTTATAACGATCAACTGATTGCCGCTGTGGGGCGATTTGTCACGCGAGAAGGGCAAGTTAGAGAAGATCAGCCTGTGTGGCACATTATGTGGGAAAAACAAGTTTGTGAAAAATAAGCCTAGGGGGAAAAAACCTAGGGAAGAAACTGATGTTGGTTAGCATTGAAATAAAAACGGACAACTTGCGTTGTCCGTTTGGGAAGCATTTCTTCAGCGTTTGCCGCTCAATGAAAGGGACGGTCCGTCAGGATTCGCTGACAACGACTTTCCCGATTTCAGGATGACTGAAACTGACGATGTGGTCGAGGCGCAGTTCGCGCGTTGCACCGGAGGCTTCAATCACCAGATATTCGACCTGTTTACGTGAGATCATATCACTGGCTTTACCGGTCACAACTTCACCATTGCGTAGTTCCAGCGTCAGCGTCAGATTCTGCTGACAGGTGGCTTCCAGGCTATCGTAATCATCACAGTTGATGGGTTGATATTCATTACTCATTGACATAATCACTCACCAATAAGTTAGCGGCGGCAAAAGCGGCCTGTTCCCTGACGGAGGATGGCAACGCCTCATTCGCGGCAATGCCATCCAGGGTTTTCAAAACACAACCCAGCGAATCGGGTATATAGCCCAGATCGCCACTGGCGATCTCTGCGTATAAGCGACGTACTAATTCACAGTATTCTTGCACTATATCCTCCCTTAAAAGCTTAGCTCGGTAGATATTCATGCATCATCACTTGCCGTGGTGCGCGATGTTGTAAGCCTACGAAGATAAACTCTATTTATCAAACCGACTATAGCATAGGGATTAACAGGATATCAGTAGTCCTTAGATGCCTAATCTATCGGATACGTGGCAGATATCACCTTTACTGTGAGGATGGCGCTAACTCAAGTAAACTAGGAGGGAATAAAAACGAGGTCACTGATGGCATTAAAAGCAACGGTTTACAAAGCAGCAATCAATATCGCCGATATGGATCGGAATTTTTTCCACGATGCGAGCCTGACGATAGCGCAGCATCCCTCTGAAACTGAGCAACGCATGATGCTGCGGCTTTTAGCATGGATCTGCCACGCTGATGAAAATCTGCGCTTTACCAAAGGGCTTAGCGCAGATGACGAACCAGAAATCTGGCGACGTAATGATACGATGGAGCTGGAATTGTGGATTGAGTTAGGCCTGCCGGACGAAAAACGTCTGAAGAAAGCCTGCAATCAGTCCCGTGCCGTGGTGCTGTATGCCTACAGCGAGCGTGCGGCACAGGTTTGGTGGAATGCGATATCGAATAAGGTCTCTGGATACAAGAATCTGGCTGTCCGATTTTTAGATGACAATCAACTGGCTCAGCTTGCCGGACTGGTTCAGCGCACCATGTCACTACAGGCAACGATCCAGGATGGTACGATCTGGTTGTCTGACGATAAGAATAGTCTTGAAATAACATTTTCTGAGTGGAAAATTCCTCAGACTCAGGGATGATAACAAGTTGGGTACGTTACAGCGTATTGAGTAAGAACGGGAAAACAGGACAGAGGGACAGAAAAATAATGATGAAAAAACTGGCTATCGGTGTGCTGTTGATTGCGGGGATTTCTGGGTTGATCGGGTGTCATACCCGTTCACAAGTTCAGGAAGAGCCCCTTAAACCAATGGCGCAAAGCTATCGTGGCGTTTTACCCTGTGCAGACTGCGGAGGGATTGATACGTCACTGTTTTTGGAAAAAGACGGGACTTTTGTTCTGCGTGAACAGTATCAAACGACGAGAGAAGGCAACAACACGTTCGCTTCCTATGGGCAATGGCGGCGCACCGCGGACAAGCTGGTCCTGACGGATAGTGCGGGCGAAAAACGTTACTTCCGCCCAGTTGATAGCGCCCTTGAAATGTTGGATCAACAAGGTTTGCCCATCAATTCATCTCTTCCTCGTCAACTGACAGCAACCGAGCAGCCGCTGCCAAATACGCCGATGGTAATGAAGGGAATGTACCGCTATATGGCGGATGTTGCGACCTTCTCTGACTGCGCGACAGGAAAGACTTTTGTGATGGATGACAGTGCGGAGTTGGAAAGAGAATATTTTCGCGTGAGAGAGAAAGCTGCGGAACCGGTATTACTTGTTCTCACTGCGCATTTTGCCGTTATTCCGTCGATGGAAGAGGGGCAAATGGTGAAGGCAGTTGTCCCTAACGGGGGCGATAAAGTACGTATGAAGGCACGAGAAAACTGCGATACACAGATAGACTGATTCGGCATTTAAAAGAAAAAGGCACTGATTTTCAGTGCCTTTTTCGTTCTGACTCGCGTTAGAGCATTTTCTTTAGCTGATAAAGCCAATCTAGCGCCTGACGTGGCGTGAGTGCATCAGGATCAATGGCCTCCAGCGCTTCAATGGCTGGTGACGACTCATCATTGCTCAGCAGCGCTAGCTGCGCGCCATCGATATGGCTGGATGACGCGTTATTCGATAACGTTTCTAGCTCTTTCAGCTTCTGACGTGCACGTTTAATCACTTCTTTCGGTACACCCGCCAGTGCGGCGACGGCTAGACCGTAACTTTTGCTGGCTGCACCGTCTTGTACGCTGTGCATGAAGGCAATGGTATCGCCGTGCTCGCGTGCATCCAGATGGACATTCACCACGCCTTCCATTTTTTCCGGTAGGGTGGTTAGTTCAAAGTAGTGCGTTGCAAACAGCGTCATGGCTTTGATGCGGTTTGCCAGATTCTCTGCACAGGCCCATGCCAGCGACAGACCGTCGTAGGTTGAGGTGCCGCGACCGATTTCGTCCATCAGTACCAGACTGTTTTCCGTAGCGTTGTGCAGAATATTCGCCGTTTCCGTCATTTCTACCATGAAAGTGGAACGGCCAGATGCCAGATCGTCTGCGGCGCCCACGCGGGTGAAAATACGGTCGACGGGGCCAATGACCGCCTGATCCGCTGGCACAAAGCAGCCGATATGCGCCATCAGCACAATCAGTGCCGTCTGACGCATATAGGTACTTTTCCCCCCCATGTTGGGACCAGTAATGATCAACATACGACGCTGTGGCGAGAGCGATAGGGGATTCGAAATAAACGGCTCACGCAGTACTTGCTCGACGACGGGGTGACGACCGCCTGTAATTTTGATGCCGGGTTTGTCACTCAGCGTCGGGCAGACGTAATTTAGCGTATCGGCTCGCTCGGCCAAGTTTGCTAACACATCCAACTCGGCCAGTGCTGCTGCACTTTGCTGGAGTTCCGCTAAATGAGGCAACAGCAAATCAAAAAGTTCATCATAGAGCGCTTTTTCCAGCGCCAGTGCCTTGCCCTTTGAGGTCAGAACCTTGTCTTCGTATTCTTTCAGCTCGGGAATGATATAGCGTTCGGCATTTTTCAGCGTCTGGCGACGGACATAGTGGATCGGCACCAGATGGCTCTGGCCTCGGCTAACTTGAATGTAATAGCCGTGCACACCATTGAAGCCGACTTTCAGCGTATCAAGCCCCAGTTTTTCACGCTCGCGAATTTCCAGACGGTCCAGATAATCGCTGGCGCCGTCAGCCAGCGCACGCCACTCATCCAATTCGGCATGGTAGCCCGGTGCGATGACCCCACCGTCGCGTACCAGCACCGGCGGTGCTTCGACAACGGCGCGTTCCAGCAAATCACGCAGTTCATCAAATTGGCCAATCAGGCTGACCAAACGGCGAACGGAGTCGGTCTCCAAGGGCGCAAGCTGTTCGCGAATATCGGGAAACTGCTGGAAAGCATGGCGCATACGCGCGAGATCGCGTGGGCGTGCTGTGCGTAAAGCAAGGCGTGCCAGAATACGTTCCAGATCGCCGACCTGCCGCAAATAGGGTTGTAAATCGGGCGTGATCTCCTGCAACGCGCTGATGGCCTGTTGGCGCTGTTTGAGCGCATCAACATCGCGGCTAGGCATATGAATCCAGCGCTTCAGCATCCGGCTGCCCATTGCCGTCACGGTGCAGTCCAGCACAGCAGCCAGCGTATTTTCCACACCACCAGACAGATTTTGTGTCAGTTCAAGGTTACGACGCGTCGCCGCATCCATGATGATGCCGTCCTGTTGGCGCTCCATCGTAATGCCACGAATATGTGGCAGCGAAGTACGTTGGGTGTCTTTCGCGTATTGCAGCAGGCATCCTGCTGCCCGCAGCGCGAGTTTTGCCTGCTCGACGCCAAAACCGGTTAGATCGCGAGTACCAAATTGCAGGTTAAGCTGCTGGCGCGCGGTATCGGGTTCAAATTCCCACAGCGGACGGCGGCGGAGTCCATGACGATTTTCGATTAAATCCATGGACTCAAAGGATTCTGGGTAGAGTAATTCTGCTGGATTGGTGCGCTGTAGCTCGGCTGCCATGGTTTCCCGGTCTGCCGGTTCGCTCACGCGAAAACGCCCAGAGCTGATGTCCAGCGTAGCGTAGCCAAATCCCCGGCTGTCCTGCCAGAGCGCTGCCAGCAGGTTATCCTGCTTTTCCTGCAACAGTGCTTCGTCGCTGATGGTGCCCGGTGTGACGATGCGTACGACTTTGCGCTCAACGGGACCTTTGCTGGTGGCGGGATCGCCAATCTGTTCGCAGATAGCGACGGACTCACCCATTTGCACCAGTCTGGCAAGGTAGTTCTCGACGGCATGATGAGGAACGCCCGCCATCGGGATCGGTTCCCCTGCGGAAGCGCCGCGTTTTGTCAGCGAGATATCCAACAGTTGAGAAGCCCGTTTGGCATCGTCATAGAACAGCTCGTAAAAATCGCCCATGCGGTAAAACAGCAGAATTTCTGGATGCTCAGCCTTTAGCCTAAAGTACTGCTGCATCATCGGCGTGTGGGCGGTGAAGTCCTTCTCTGTGGCTTCATTCATATTGATTTTACTCAGTCTTAACGCTTTTGTTCGTTCAGATGATAGCGCAGGGTTGGATGGTCAACCTTCCTGATGGCTCGTCACCTGAGCATTGAAATGGAATGCCAGAAGTATACTGGCTGGCAGATGAAAAACATCACCTGCGAGTGCGCTATCTTACCATTGATAGCCGTTATTTGACGTCAACGCGACGTTACCAGACTGAGACAAGGATGCGTATCCGATTTTTCCACTATTGTTGGAGTGCGCGAGGCGGCTCGCAAGTTTTCCCGACATCGGTGTGATGCCTCGCGCTTATTCCTTATTCTGCGTTTGCTTCAATATCCTGGATTTTCCGCCAGCTAGGCAGATTTTTCAGCCGCTGTGCATAGCGTTGAATATTGGGGAAACGATCGGCTGGAACGAGCCTTTCCACGACGGTATTGATAACGAAACCGAACATAATATCTGCGCCAGTTAGCGTATCGCCCACGATAAATTCTCTTGAAGACAGTGTGTCGTCTAAAAATGAAAAGACTTTATCGAATTCGTTGTCAGCGTAACGTTCAAGGAAATTCAGTGTGGTGCCAGTGTTCTTTTCAAATTCGCCAAAGATCTTCAATAAAACCGGCAACATGGCGGAACTTTCTGCAAAGTGTACCCACTGAAGATAATCAATATATTCGGCTGTGCTTGCATCTGGGGCTAAGTGTTTTGCGTGGCGATTGATCAGGTATTCAACAATCGCGCCGGATTCTGCGATGACTTTGCCATCTTCTTCAATCAACGGTGATTTACCTAAAGGATGTATCGCTTTCAATGATGCGGGTGCCAGATGCGTTTTCTCATCTCGCTGATATCTGACAAGTTCATAAGGTATCCCGGCTTCTTCAAGTAACCAGAGGATACGAACAGACCGAGAATCATTAAGATGGTGTAATTTTAATCCCATATTACGCTTCCTTAAATTCTGATGATTTGAGCTACTACGTGTATTGATTTCAGGTAATACACGTAGGGTAGCGATTCCGATGATTCACGGCTAACAAGGCTATTTTTGTAGGGGCATAAATATTTTTATAAGGTGGTTGTATCTTCTCTGGTGGATAAGAACATGACCTGCGATTACCGCACCACACACATCGGTTGGCCTGATACCGGCTCGGCGTGGATCTCCGCATCGATGCTGAATACCTGTTGCAGTAGCTCCGGTTTCATCACCTCATGCGGTGACCCCTGTGCTATCACGCGCCCACCCGCCAGCATGACCAGATGATCGCAGTAGCGGCTGGCCTGATTCAAATCGTGCAGGACGGTCACGACCGTTTTTTCGGCCTGATTGAGTTCGCGCAGCAGTTTCATTAATTCGACCTGATGATTGATGTCGAGATAGGTGGTGGGTTCATCGAGCAGTACGACGGGCGTATCCTGCGCCACCAGCATTGCCAGAAACGCTCGTTGGCGCTGCCCGCCGGACAAATCGGTCAGCCGTCTTTCTGCCAGATCGACAATGTGTGTTTTCTCCATCGCGAGCTGCACGCGCTGACGATCGTCCTGTGATAACCGTCCCCATAGTGATAGCCAAGGGCTGCGCCCGTAGGCCACCATATCACGTACGGTGATCCCCTCTGGCGTGAGGTGGTGCTGTGGTAACAGCGCCAGATGGCGCGAGAGCTGGCGAGCGGAGAAAGCAGAGAGCGGTTTTCCATCAAGCAGGATAGCGCCGGATTTCGGGGTAAGCAGCCTGGCTAAACACTTCAGCAGCGTTGACTTACCGCAGCCGTTAGGGCCGATCAGGGCGGTGATTTTTCCGCTGGGGAGCGATAACGACAGGCTATCAAGAATGCGTTTGTCGCCATAGCCCGCCGTCAGGTTTTGTGTTGTCAGTTCCATTTAGCGCATTCTCATAAGAAGCCAGAAAAACCAAGGCGCACCGATAATCGCGGTGAGTACCCCTGCGGGTAATTCCATCGGCGGATTGATCGTGCGGGCAAGCAGATCGGCAAGCAGTAGCACCAGCGCACCAGCAACGGCGGAAGTCGGAAGAAGCCAGCGGTGCCGTCCTCCCACCAAATGGCGGATCAAATGCGGCACCACGAGGCTGATAAAGCCGATGGGGCCGCAGACGGCAACGCTGGTCGCGGCGAGTGCTACGGCGAGTGCCAATCCCCAGAATTGGATACGTCTGATATTGACACCCAGCGTGCTGGCGCGGTCATCGCCCAGCGCCAGTAAATCCAGGTCGCGGCAAAAGCGCAAGCTGAGCGGAATCAGCACACAGAGGACGGGCAGTGCGACCATGACGAATGACCCGTCGCGTCCCCATAGGCTACCCGTCAACCACAGCAGCGCATTGTTGATATCCTGTGGCCGGGAGAGGATCAGATAATCAGTGACGCTTGCCCAGGTGGCGGACAGCGCCACGCCGATAAGCGCCAGCCGCATCGGGGATGACGCTCCCGCGATAAGCCGAAGCAGCAGCAGTCCGGCGATACCGCCGATGAACGCGAGAAGCGGTAGCCAGAGCACAGGCAGAGCTGGCACCAACATTAGCGCGCCAACAGTCGCCAGGCTTGCCGCATGATTCACGCCGAGAATATCCGGTGAAGCCAGTGGATTACGCACAATCCCTTGCACCAGTACGCCGGAAATGGCCAGCGCTGCGCCGACGAACAGCGCCAGCAGCACACGAGGTAAGCGATACTGTGTCAGCACATAATGATGTTCATTGGCGTTGTGCCAGCCGTTTATCAAGGCTGACCACGGTAGCGGAATCGCTCCCATACGTAGTGACAGAATGCAGATGGTGAGAAGCATCAGCGCGATCGAAATAAACACCGTGATGGGGCGCATTATCCTCGTTTCCTTGCGAGCCAGACAAAACAGGGGGCACCAATGAGTGCCAGCACGGCACCGGCAGGGAGTTCGCCCGGCCAGGCAAGCGCGCGGGCAAGCAGATCGGCCAATAACATAAACGCCGCACCCATCAGCATGCTCATTGGGAGCATCTTTCTTTGGTCATAACCTATCCAGAAACGTGCCAGATGCGGTATTAGCAAACCGATAAATGCTACCGGGCCCGCTACGCTGACGCAGGCTCCCACGAGTATCAGTACCGCCAGATTGAGGAGCAGGCGCAGACGGCTTAAGTTGACGCCCAGCGTATGGGCGCTCACGTCACCGATATTCATCAGGTTGAGCTGGTTCGCCATCAGTAGCACAACCGGAGTGACGATGATGACAAAGGGGAAGAGTTGCCAGAATTCCACCCAGCGTGCGTGGGAGACACCGCCCGCCAGCCAGTAAAAAATACCATAGGCGTGATCTTCCGCCAGCAGAAGCGTAATCCGCGTTAAGGCCATGCACAATGCGGATAGCGCGACGCCAGCCAGAATCAGTCGATTGCGGTCAAGCGTTTGTCGCCAGCCACCGCCTGCGGCCATCACCATTAACCAGCAGAGACCACCGCCGATAGCGGCAACAAAGGCGATAGGGTAGCCGGAGAGCGAAGATGTGAAGGCGCTGGTCAGTGCCATCGCTAGCGCTGCGCCGCTGTTGATACCGAGTAAAGAAGGAGAGGCCAGAGGATTATGGGTCAGGGTTTGAAGCAGAGAGCCGGACAGCGCCAGACTGGCACCGATCAAGACGGCAACCAGACTGCGTGGCAGGCGCAGGTTGAGTACCAGCGTCTCCGGTAGCGAAGACGGCGATCCCGTCATCAGGACTTTGATGGCACCCAATGCGGGAATAGGGATGGCGGAATAACAGAACAGGCTGAGCCAGAATACGCCCAGCAGTACTGCTATCGGCAATCCCCAACGCCAGAACGGATGGAAATCTCCCCTCATTGCTCGCTGCTGATGCTAACGGGCTGATGTTTAAAAATCTTCACTGTATCGCTGCCGATGCGTTCCGCGGCAAAAATGCCGCGCATCCGTGCCCAGGCATTGCTGTCGACGGCCGCAATCTGCTGTTTTTGCTGGGCTTCCAACATGTTCCAGAGCGCATCTTGCTGCCAGCGTTTCACAATACTTTCTTCGCGATAGTGCGTCACAATGAGCCACTGTGGGTTAATCGCCAGCAGTTGTTCCAAATTGATGGAGGCCATCGGAGCATTGTTGATGGGTTTCGGTACGCTCAGGCCGAGGGCAGCCAGCACGCTGCCGGTGTAGGCCTCGCTGGAATACAGGTTAAACTGCTGCTCGCGCGAGGTGCCAAAGGCGACGCTCGTTCCTTTTGGAAGCTGGTCGGCGTAGGTTTTCATTGTCTCACGATGCTGGGCAAGGCGGGTCTGCATCGCGCTGTCTTTCCCCAGCACCTTGCCGATGATCTCCGCCGAATGCAGGTTCTCTTCATAGGTTTCGTTACGTGATTTCAGCAGCAGTACCGGCGCGATCGCTTTCAGCGCCGCGTAAATACCGCTATGGCGGCTGCTGTCGGCGATAATCAAATCAGGCTTCAGCGCGCTGACAGCTTCCAGACTCGGCTGGGCGCGCGTTCCCACGGAGTGCCACGGCTTAAGATGTTCACGGACTTCCGCCAGAATTCGGTCAGGATCGTTGTCATCGGCGATACCGACTGGGCTGACGTCTATTGCAGCCAGCGCATCGGCAAAAGAAAGTTCCAGCACCACAATGCGCTGAGGCGGTGTGTCGAGGGTAAAGGAACCCTGTTCATCTTGTACCGTGACGGCATGGGCGCGACTCAATCCGAACAGGCAAAGTGTTGCAATCAGTGCAACGCGAATTAGAGCAGACATAGCGTAACTCCATAATGGTCATTATCGTGAACGAGAGTCAGGCCGGGCATTTGCCCAGCGCGAACGTGTGACTGTCAGAATTTCAGCGAGCCCTGCATGTAGAAAGTGCGCGGCTGGCCAGCATAAATCCCTTTGTTGTTGTCATCGCTGTTCGAGCGCGTGTAGTAATCATGGTCGAACAGGTTTTTCACACCAAAGGCCAGATTGAGATCGGAGAGCTGCGGGCCAAAGTCATAGGCCGCACGCATGCCCCACAGCATAAAGCCGGGGAGTCGTCCGGCGCTGCCATCGGCGCTTTCGGCAATGGTGTTAGCGTTATTGGCGAATTGGCTGGACTGGAACTCACTGTTTAGGTTGAACGTCCAGTTGCCCGGTTGGTAATCGACGCCGAATCCCCCCCGATGTTTTGAAGAGAAGGGCACCTGATTACCGTAGGTATCACCCGCTTCGCGAATTTCAGCATTCACGTAGGCATAGCGCGCATAAACCGACACCGCCTCTAAGCGGGGTGACAGCTCGGCGAGACTATAGCGTGCCTGCGTTTCCAGCCCGGAATGGCGAGTTTTTCCCCGTGTGGTGACGGTGTTGTTGGTCTGATTGGAATCATACTGATTATTAAAGTTAACCAGGAAGACGCCTATTTCTGCGGTCAGCGCACCATCGTCGTAGCGGGTACCCACTTCCCAGGTACGTGCTTTTTCTGGTTCCACTTTGCCGCTTTGAGCAGCCTTGCCAATTCGGCTGTACTGTACGGTGCCGAATGATCCTTCTGTGTTCGCATAAAGATTCCAGCTTTCGTTAACGTGGTAGAGCACGTTTAGGGCAGGCAGCGGCGCGTTGTAGCTGACCGCTTCGCCTGTGCCTTTCAGCGTATTGTCCTGATGAGATTTGATGTGCTCGAAACGCATTCCCGGCGTAATCGTCCAGTTGCCAATATCAACGCGATCGTCAATGTACCAGGCGTGCGCCTCTGTCCCCGCCCGGGTTTCGCGGTCGATGGGGCTATTGGTACTTGGCAGCGTCTTGCTCGCGGTATTGGTGAAATAGCGCACCTCATGGGTGGATTCACTGACATAGCGGTAGCCTACGCCGACTTCATGCGCTGAGGAGCCGAGGGTAAAACTTTGGCTGTAGCGGGGCTCTATGCCGCGCACCCAATATTCGCGCGGAGACAGGGTAAGGATCGAATTCTGTTCCAGATAACCGCTGCGTAGCGTGCGGGTGTAGAAACCCTGAATATTGAATTTGTGCTGCTGATCCGGCTGATATTGATAGCCTACACTAGCAAGCTGACGACGCCCCCAGAAGCGATCGTACGGGCGCGTTGATTGCCAGCGGTCGGCATTATAATCGGCACGGGATAGGCCGCCCGGCATATCGGCGCTGCCATCATAATATTGCAGCAGGCTGTTAAAGGTGTGTACCTCGTTCGGTGCGTAGCGGCTTTTTAGCATCACGTCGTCAATACGCGTCGCGCTGTGTTCGCGCCAGTCGCTGCCGCGTGTGCCTGAATAGAGCAACGCCGAACCGAAACCGTTATCTGCCGTGCCGCCAACCAACAGGTTGTGGGTTTCTTTCGGGTTGTGCTGTGAGGACGTCGGGCTGTATTGGCCTTCTACGCCAGCATGAATGCCAAACGCTTTCGGGATCGCCCGGGTGACGAAGTTCACGACGCCGCCGACGCTCTGCGGCCCGTAGCGCACGGCACCGCCGCCGCGTACCACGTCAACGGCATCCATATTGCCCAGGGAGATGGGGGCGAGGGACAGTTGTGGCTGGCCGTAAGGTGCAAACGGCACCGGAATACCGTCCATTAGAACGGTGGAGCGGCTAGCCAGACGCGGGCTGAGGCCACGAATACCGAAATTCATAGCTAGATCGTGACTACCCGTACCGTTATTTTCTGGCGCATATACGCCCGGCATGCGATTTAAGACATCGCGCATGGTGGTGGCACCGGTCTTGGCGAAATCTTCACGGCGGATCACATCACGCGCGCCTGCATGTTCAAAGACGTCATTTTCACGCGCTTCCCCCAACCAGTCGCCGACGACTGTCAGCGTTTCTTCTGCTGCTGCCGGAATCGGTTCAAGCGTCCAGGCGTTATCGCCCAGCGCTTTCAGTTGCAGACCGCTCCCCGTAAGTAGGGCTTTCAAACCGCCGTCAACGGTGTAGTCGCCGTGCAGGCCGTTGCTACGTTTTCCCTGCGTCAGGCTGGCATCCACTGACAGCGTAATGCCGCTGCGGGCGGCGTAGTGGTTGAGCGCTTTATCTAAATCACCCGGCGCAATGTCGTAGCGTGCAGTGGCAGGCACCGTTGCGGCGTAGGCTATCCCTGTCGTGATACCGACTGTCGGCAGCAAGCTGAGCTGTATCGCCATCGCTAAAGGGGTTGCTTTGCGAAAGGCGCGTAAGAGCGTCATAACGTCTCCATCATCATTTTTGTTGTATATACCTAAGTCGAACGGGAGGGAGAAAAAGGACAATCAAGAATGATAATTTTTTTCGTTATCGTTTAGTTTGCGGGAAGGATGTTGACCCAGTAACGCGTAATATACTGAATTTTAACCGGAAGGGTTTTCTCAATCACGTGTAGAACGGTGTCGGTATTTTTCAGCGGAAAGGTGCCGCTTAACCGTAGCGTTGCGACCTCTGGGCTACAGCGCAGTACGCCGTGACGGTAACGCGAGAGCGTTTCCATCACCTCGCCGAGCGGTTTATTGCTGAAGCTGAGAATACCCTGCGTCCAGTTGTTATCTTCTTCATCTGCGGATTGGGTTTCACCCAGTTCCCATGCGCTGAAGCGCAGGCTTTCGCCCTGACGCACGATGCGTGTTTGAGTCGGATTGTCTGCCAGTACCACTTTCACCGCATGTTGTTGCACACTCAGTACCGTACTGCCTTCTTCTTGACGTACTGTAAATTCAGTGCCCAGTGCGGTCAGTTGCCCTTGTCGTGTTTGCACGTAGAAAGGGCGATTGTTGGAGTCCTGTCCGGTGGTTATCGCGACTTCGCCGTACCAGAGATGAATGCGCCGCTGCTGTGGATCGAAACGAACATCGACGGCGCTGTCGGTATTAAGCGAGAGCAGCGTGCCGTCTGCCAGACGCTGCTGGCGGATCGCACCTTTCGCCGTAGTATAGTCCGCCCGCAGGCCTGTTCCGGCGTCAGAACGCCAAAGCTGCCAGCCGCCGCCCACGCTTAACAGCAGCAGCAGGCCTTTCATCACGCGGCGACGGGTGAGTTGAGTATCCTGAAGCGCGCGGTGGGCGACGTTGCCTGGCACGACGTTCATCTGGCTGCGCAGGCTTTCTACCTGTAGCCAGGCCCATTGATGGTCTTGATTTTGTTCATACCACCGTTGCCATTTCTCGGTTTGCTGCGGGCTCACGCGTTCGTCGCTCAGCACCGCATACCAGTGCGAGGCAGAGCGCAGCGCCTGACGTTGAGAATCGGTCAGTGGAAGACTCACAGCCCGTGCTCCAGACGAAACAGCAGGCAATGCTCCGTGGCTTTGGCAACATACTTTTTAACTGAGCTGACGGAGACGCTCAGCCGTGCGGCAATCTCACCGTAGGCCATTCCGTCAAGCTGGGAAAGTAGAAATGCCTGCCGTGCTTTGTGGTTAAGGCCATCGAGCATGGCATCCACCTGCTGAAGCGTCTCAAGCTGCTGTTGCTGGATTTCCGGCGAGGGTACAAGCGCCTCCGGCAACTGCGCCAGCCTATCCAGATAGGCTTTTTCCAGCGCATTGCGACGAAACAAATCGACCATCACGCGTTTGGCAACGGTACACAGGAAGGATTTGGGATCGCGGATTGCAGTGAGAGACTCGCCGTTCATCACACGCAGGAAGGTATCCTGAGCAATATCATCGGCATCAAAAGAAGATTGGAGTTTGCCCGTCAGCCAGTGCTTCAGCCAACTGTGATGTGAACCGTAGAGCGATTCGAGCGTCAATTCAGCAGAAGTGGTGGCGTGGTCAGACATCATGGTCAGAAAGTAGAAACGCATATCGGCGGTAAATAATAGACGCTATGTTAATATGATAATGGTTCTCATTACAATTAAATCACGGCGAGATATCGACACGATAAACGGGGTAGAAAGCAACTTGCTGTTTTTTAAAGAAAATGGAGGGTCAAATAAGTCTGTTGGCCTTATGCCGTGGAGGCACGCCAAGTCAGACGGCTATCAAGGTCCTGAAATTATAATTATTTAGGATATCCATACATTGTGGGGAAGCGTTGTGTGCTATGTTGGATTTCTCGTGATGATGATACGTCGCTCTCCCTATGAGAAAAAACCTGTTAGCCTATTTTCAAACGCTCTATTTTAAGAAAGGTTTTTTCTTATTATCAGCCAGCCTATTTTTTATTCTGGTTTCGCTTTTTGCGTTGGTACTTGAGCTCCATTCGACTTTCACCCTCAAACAGTTTGAAGAGGATGTGGAGACGTTTTCTGACCTCACGCTTGAACACGCTGGCGAAATAATGGTGCAGGCGACCTCTGCACTCGATAATTTAGAAGAATACCGTTTGCCTTATTGCGATACCCCCCACCTCAATGTGCTCCGCAAAGTGGCTTTCGATAATGATTACATCCAGGATATCGTCTATATCGACGGGAATCGGCCTCGCTGTTCTTCGATGCTGAACGACATTAATACGATGTTTCTTCCTGCTCCCGATTTTGTTTATAAAAACGCCTATGGGGTGTGGTATAACGTTGAAAGCCCGCTGAACCGCAATAAGAGAATGATTTATGTTGGCGCAACGCATCACCTTGTGGTGTTGAATCCGCGCTCATTTCTGGATATTCCCTCCTATAGCCATAATATTCAGAGTGCGTTGCTGGAAAGAAAAAAACAGGATGGGCAGGTTATCTTGTCGGATTCGATCGGTGACGGTGTTTTTTCTCGCCTGATAACGGGAGAAAATCGAACCGATAGATTTTATATTGATAATAAATATTATGTCCTGAAACCGCTATCAAACAGCGATCTTGCTCTGGTAGTGAGTGCGGATAAACCTGTGAGTACCGCACGTTATCTGACGATTTTCTTCTCCGCGTTGCCTCTTTTTCTTCTCCTTTCCCTGCTGCTTTCCGCGTTGATCTCCCGACGAACGCTGACTATTCAGAGCCCGCGCTATGTTCTTAATCAGGCGCTGAAGCAAAAAGAGTTTGAATTGTATTATCAGCCGATTATTGCACTGAATACCGCTCAGGTTGTAGGGTGTGAAGCGTTGATTCGCTGGCATCATTCAGACGGACGCGTAATTATGCCGGACTCGTTTATCCCTATGCTGCGTCAGACGGGATTGATGAAAGCACTGACGTTATATGTCATTGATGAGGCGATCCAAACGGCCTGCGTACTGAAGAAAACTTACCCTGAGATGTTTGTCTCCATCAATCTTGAGGCTGCGGAATTTGAAGATATTTCCATTTTCAATTATCTCGTGGAGCATATTGCTGCACACGATCTTGAAGGGGCGAGTATCAATGTTGAATTAACCGAGTCATCAATGATCGAGCCACAAAAAGCTGGGCTGATGGTGGAGATGTATCAACAGAAAGGCATTGATGTCGCGATTGATGATTTTGGTACTGGCTATGCCGGGCTGTCGTATCTTGAACGGGTCAAAGCCAATACGCTCAAAATCGATAAGTCTTTTGTCTGGAATATTAATAACCATTCCCCCACCGACATTGTGTTGTCGCATATTGTCAGCATGGCACACTGCCTTAACCAACAAATTGTTGCCGAAGGCGTCGAAACCCCGATTCAGGAAGCCTATCTGAAAAATCTTGGTGTTGCCTATGCGCAGGGCTGGCTGTATTCCAAAGCGCTCACCCAAGAGGGGTTACTCGCGTTTCTGGCAACAAGGCGAGAAACCACGTCAGGCGGGCAGTAAAGTCACGATAAACACTGCTTCACTATCAAAAATGTGCATGAAAGGGTAAAATGTCGAGAATAGGGTAGTTAACTAATGATATTTATTGCTTTTTTATTGTGAATTTTTCAGGAGTTTATCATGCAACAGTTACCTCATTGTCCAAAATGCAGTTCTGAATACACCTGGCAAGAAGGCGAAATGCTTAACTGCCCTGAATGTGGAAATGAGTGGTCGGCGGCGGGTGATGCAGCGGCACAGGATGACGTTTTAGTGGTAAAAGATGCCAACGGCAACCTGCTGGCGGACGGCGATACGGTAACGGTCATTAAAGACCTGAAAGTTAAAGGCAGTTCGACGCCATTGAAGATTGGCACCCGTGTGAAAGGGATTCGCCTGGTGGAAGGCGATCACAATATTGATTGTAAAATCGACGGGTTTGGACCGATGAAGCTGAAATCTGAGTTTGTGAAGAAAAACTGATCCTGATGTGATGACGCGCGCGTCAGTCTCCTCTCTGGTTGGCGCGCGGCACTTTTTCACCTCTGGCTGGTTTTTTCACATCAGACAATCCTTTACCATAGCTGATATTGATTTCTTACCTGGCTATACGGATATCTGATGCGTCATCTGGTTCGTTTTCTCCCTCTGCTTGTTTTGCTCTCGGCCTGTAGCAGTCAGCCGTCCTCCCCTCCGGCAGAAGCACCTTCGGGTAATCCTTTCAGCGGTGGTTTTCTACTTGAACCTGCGCACAATGTGCATCCGCTCGGTGGCGATTTCGCGACCAATCCGGCTACTGCCCGGTTTGTCGATAAAATGGTGCTGGAGCACGGTTTTAATCGTCAGCAACTGCATGATGTGCTGGTTCAGGCGAAAAGCCTGGATTGGGTGATCCGCCTGATGGATAAGCAAGCTCCGACATCGCGTCCCCCTTCGGGGCCGAACGGTGCTTGGAACCGTTACCGCAATCAGTTTATTACGCCAGATAATGTGCAGAACGGCGTGGCGTTCTGGAATCAATATCAGGATGCACTACAGCGTGCCCAGGCCATTTACGGCGTTCCGCCTGAGATCATCGTCGGCATTATTGGCGTTGAAACTCGCTGGGGCAGGGTCATGGGGAAAACGCGCATCATTGATGCCCTGGCTACGTTGGCGTTTGATTACCCGCGACGTGCCGACTACTTTGCGGGCGAACTGGAAACCTTTCTGCTGATGGCGCGTAAGGAAGGCAACGATCCGCTCAGCCTGCGCGGCTCTTATGCTGGCGCAATGGGCTACGGGCAGTTTATGCCTTCATCCTTCAAGAATTACGCGGTGGATTTTGATGGCAACGGGCATACCAATCTGTGGGACCCGGTGGACGCAATTGGCAGCGTAGCCAATTATTTCAAAGCTCACGGCTGGGTGAAGGGTGCGCCTGTCGCGGTGCAGGCAAACGGTCAGGCACCGCTGCTTGCGAATGGTTTTAATACCCGCTATTCGCTCACTGAACTCCAGGCCGCTGGGTTAACGCCACAGCATTCGCTGGCGGGATACAGTGAAGCCAGCCTGCTGCGGCTGGACATCGGCACGGGATACCAATATTGGTACGGATTACCGAATTTCTACACCATCACGCGCTACAACCACAGCACGCACTATGCGATGGCCGTATGGCAACTCGGTGAGGCTGTAGGCCGCGCGCGCTAAGACCAGCGTGACTAAGATATCTGCTTGGTGTGGCAGCCCCATTCTCAGGGGCTGTCTCTTACATAATGCAGGGACGTAAGTGAGGTTTGCCGTTATCCGGCGTAAGAAATTATGCTGAGGAGATAGCAGGCTTAGGATGAGCCGCATGGACGCGGCTCAAGCTTGCGCCACGCAGGGAGCGTGTCGTAAGCGGTCCGTTAAGCCTGATACCGACGAAGGCATCGCGTAGCGACATAATTTAGCCGGAAGCCAGGGTTCGCAGGGCGGCGGCGACTGAGCGCCCTGCGTCGGGCGCGTGCTACGAGGTAGCATGAGAATAACGATATTGTGGCGCACGAAACGGCCTCTGAGCCTGCATATGCATTATGCATAAAGATGTGACTCCAAGACTCTCAATCCTCCCTCTACCTCAAATTTTCCCTGAATCAACCTCAATACAATCCGCATAGACACCAGTAGTGCCCTCATTGGACTATTCCTGCGTAGAGTTCTTCCTATGGCGCAACAAACTGAGGCGATAAATGACGACGATGATGGTGGTGTTCCTGCTGGCTGGTGTGGTGAAAGGCGTGATTGGCCTGGGGTTACCGACGATCGCTATGGGTCTGTTAACGCTAGCGATGCCCGCCGCCAGTGCGGCTGGGTTGCTGATCGTTCCGTCACTGGTGACCAACATCTGGCAACTTGCCTGCGGCCCCGCCTTTCTCAGCCTGATTAAGCGGTTTTGGACGCTATTTGTTGGCATTATGGTTGGAACCTTATGGAACGGACTACCCGCACTAACGTCATCGTCGTCATGGACGAACGCAGCGCTCGGCGGCATTTTGGTGGTTTATGGCCTGTGGGGCATTGTGGCGACGACCTTACCGCAGCCGGGGCGTCATGAAATCTGGCTCTCACCGCTGGTGGGCTACCTCACTGGCGCAATCACGGCGGCAACAGGCGTTTTTGTGATTCCCGCTGTGCCTTATCTGCAATGCCTGCGGCTCAATAAAAACGATCTGGTGCAGGCGCTGGGGCTGGCGTTTACCGTCTCTACGCTGGGGCTGGCGTTACAACTCACGCGGGGAATGGGATTACAGAATATCGATCTCTGGCAGTCTTTGCTGGCGCTGATTCCTGCGCTGCTGGGTATGATTATAGGACAACGCCTGCGCCACGCGATTAGCGAGCAGGTTTTCCGGCGCTGCTTCTTTATCGGGCTGATGGCGCTGGGTGGATACATGGCGGCACGCGGGCTGGCCTAATCCGCATGCTCTGCGGTAATGAACGCGACAAAATCCTGAACATAGCCGGGCAGCGCGGAAAACTGGCGAACGCAGATAACCAGATTGCGCGTCGCCCACTCGTCTGACAGCGGAATGGTGTGAATCTCTAGCCGCTCCATCATGCGCTGTGCGGCATGTCGCGGAAGAATACCAATGCCAATACCGCTGTGAATTACCTGCGTGACGGCATCGAAACTGGCAAGACGTACGCGATAATTCAGGCGTTTCCCCAACTTTCTGGCATGTTCATCGATGTGTTCCTGCAATGCGGCACCTTCGCTAAGCCCGATAAATTCGGCGTCAGCGATGTCAGAAAGGCTTAGTCGTTTCTTCCCAGTCCATGCGCTATTTTTTGGAACGACGACGACCAGTTCGTCCCTGCGAAATGGTCGGGTTTCTAGCCCGTCGAGTGCAATGGAATCGGCGACAATGCCGAGGTCGGCAGTTTGGTTGCGGATGGCATCGACGATATCGCGGCTGAGTTTTTCATCCACCGCGACGGATATTTGCGGACAGACAACGAGATAGCGGCCCAGCAGAATCGGTAAATATTCATTCAGTGCCGCAGAATTGCACAATAGCGGTATATGGCCGCGTAGCCCTCTGCCATATTGGTGTAATTCGCTGCGCATATGTTCTACCTGCCGCAGGATTATGTGGGCATGGTGTGCCAGCGAAAACCCTGCGTCGGTGAGCGAAACGCCTGCCTTTGATCGCAGCAATAGCGCTACACCCAGTTCTTCTTCCATCCCTCGAACTCGCTCGCTGGCCGCTTGTACAGTCAAGCAGGACGCCGCTGCGCCGCCGGTAATACTGCCTGCTTTCTGAATATTGAGAAACAGTCGGAGATCGGTTAAATCGAATCGCATAGGAGGAATCTGTCTCGGATGAGCCGATACCCACTATTATGGCCGTGAGCCAGAGCGACGGCAATCGCTCAGACTGCGGCTTATTGAAACTCCACTCTGTTTCTTCCTTTTTCTTTGGCCTGATAGAGCGCGGCGTCCGCTGCACCGTATAGCGCATCGAAGCTGGTCTTCTGTGGCGCCCAACTGACGCCAAAACTGGCGGTGACGCGCTGCTGTGGGAGTACGCTGAGCGGCATCCTGTTGAGATCGTGATGGAGTTGGCTGGCGAGGGCGACGGCCTGCATGAGCGTATGCCCTTCCAGCAGAATGGTGAACTCTTCGCCACCCACGCGACCAATGCTGTTTGTGGTACTCAGGACGTGTTGCACACGTGACACCAGATCGCAAATCACGGCATCGCCAGTCGGGTGGCCATAGGTATCATTCACCTGCTTGAAGTGATCGATATCCAACACGATGAGCGCCGCCTGGTTGCGTTCCAGTGCATGGTTTATGCGTTCAATAATCGCACCGCGGTTATACACGCTGGTCAACGGATCGTGGCTGGCTTTGTATTCCAGTTCGACCGCCAACTTGTTGAGCTGTGCATTTAGGCGATTCAGCTCTTTCTCCGCCCTATCGCTGCGTGAAATAAGGCGATGCGACTCTCGTACCAGCCGCTGGTAATGGTCGGTTAATGCCAGCAGCGTATCGCGATAGACTTCAGCAGGCCTCTCCTGCTGGTTAGCGATGTTACGTGCGGCGAGCAAAATGTCGTATTCCGGTGTAAACAAGTCAATTGTGCTCATGATTATCACTCAAAATCGTGCTGTGAAAGGTCAGGGCAGGGAAATCGATGTGGAGTTCTTCACCAAATTCTTCTGCAATATCATCGTCTTTGTCGTAATACCAATACAGCGCAATCGATAATGTCTGTTCCGCAGCCTGATTCAGCAGGTTGAACAAACTGAACAGCATTTTGGTGCTGGAGCTGTTGAAGTAAATCAGGGATACATGTATTTCGATACTCGGCAGTACCTCATCGGGTGACATGGTTTCCGCGCAGACTGTCAGTCTGTGTAGATATGCCTGAATCTCAGTGAGCAGCGGGCGATAAAACGCCGCTGCATTCTCAGGATAAGATTCGCCAGAAAGATAAAGACGGTGTGTGTCAAAGTGAAAATCAACAGTCGGGGTACAGGATGTCCCCGAAATATGGAGGTTGCTTATGGTCGTTATATTTTTCATGTCAAATGATTGCCTTCAGATAAAACGTAGATAGCCCCGTTGATGCGTCGGCCCGAAACGTAAACTGGAGTGGCTCACTGGCATCACGTGCGACGGTCAACAGACCCATATCCGCGCCTTTGCTTGATGATGGGGTTTCATCGCGCAGAGAGACTTTGTAGGCGAGTCGGATTTCATCAAGCGTCATACCGCGCAGCGGTTCAAGACGCCCCCGTAGCTTCTCTACATCGTCGGGGCTTACCGGGTTGGCGCATAACAGGAAGTATTTCCCATTTTCGTAACCCAAGCACACGGAGCCATGACGTACCTCAATGGGGTGATCGAACGCGGTTAACTGTGCAGCGGAATAGCGAGTGATGTTTTGTACCATTTCCACGAATGTAGAGAACAGTCGGCGACGGATACCGGCGGGAAGCTGCTTTTTCTCCAGTTGTAGCCTCATGGTTTCAGCCAGTGAACTGATGATATTTTGTGAAAAATAGCCCACGTAATACAGCGTGATGTCATGCTGAGGAGAGGGCGAAAAGAACTCGGTGTATTTGATGTCTGGCATCATTCTGCCTACCTGATTAAACAAAAGTCGAACAATGTCGGAAGCCCCAAAAAGTTAAATCATCTCGTCGGGTCTGATCGCCCTGGTAGATCTTGTGTGCTGATAGCAGTTGGTTAGCCAATTCACGCATTGGCTGGTTTTGATAGTGCTGGAGATGTTCTTGTAACCGCCGTTTCCCAAACATAATCCTGCGTTCTCCGCCAATTTGATCCGTCAACCCATCCGTGGTGGTGAAAAACATATCATTGTCATGCAGCGGCAGTTCGTAGCTTGACCACTGGTAGTCATAAGGCGTTTCGGTATAGCCGATACCCATTCGATCGCACTGGAGCGGCGTCAGTTGCCCGGTCTGGTTTTGCAGCATAAATGCAGGCATCCGTGCGCCGGAAAATGTCAGCGTGTTGCGCGTCATGTCGCAGAACACCAGCATCGCGTCGCAGCCGTCATTAGAGGTAGAAAGCTGGCGAGCTTCGTCACGTTGTCCCAGCGTGTCTTTGATATGGCGATTGATCGCCTGTAATAACTGCGCGGGCAGCATGGGGCCGTGCTGGGTCAGCGCCTGTTCCAATGCAGAAGCGAAAATTAAGGTCATAAATGCGCCAGGTACTCCGTGCCCGGTACAGTCTGCGACGGCGGCAAGCCAGCCGTTTTGATAGGTTTTAAAGGCATAGCAATCACCACCGACACAGTCCCGTGGCTCCCAGGCTAAGCACCAATCGGCCAGAGAACGAGACATCGCCTGCGTTGAGGTTGTCAGCATCGCGGCCTGAATCACGCTGGCATATTCGATGCTTTGCATAATCTGCTGATGTTGGCGTAAGTGCATATCCGATACGGCCTTGATCAGATCAATGCCGAGTCCGATACCGATATAACGCCCATTTTCGGTGATCATAAAGCCGTCCGTTAGCGATTTGTCACCGGTGATCACCGTTTGATCGGCGACGTCGTTTAACGACGCCAGCGCATCGATAATCAGCGGGTTTTTATCCATAAACGCGATGCAGCTCTTTTTGTCATACAGTTCGCGATAAAAAGGACGGGACATTTGGGAGAGAAAAATGTGGCGGTTGATTAAGCCAAAAGGGCGTCCATCCTCGACGACAGGCAGGCTGACCCATTCTTTATTTTTACTGAACAACTGCAATACGGTGGCATTGTCGGTGTCAGGAGAAACATCCGGCAGAGGAATACAAAGATCTCGCGCCACCGGTGTACCCCGGAGGAGTGGTCGGGCGCAAGGAACGGGCATGGCGATCATGGTTAATCTTTGGGCGGATTTATCTTTACGTCAAAATACCCGCCCTTGATGACCAAATGATGACAATGCCCGCCATACTTCAAGCCGTAGGTGCGTTGTTCAAAACGTTAACGTTTTGTCCCGCAACTCGACGTATTTAGGGAGACATTTGTGCTATTGCGCGTCCAATACGTTGAGCATGATCTGGTTTTGCCAGTCGAAATACGGGTTGAAGGTCAGGCGTACGTGGGTTTTACCGTTTTCGATATATCCCCAGTCGGAATACCACAGCGTGCTGCGATCCTCGCAGGCCTTCAAGTCGTTATTGGTTTGTCCGTTGGCGCAAATAATGATTGAGCCTGTTTTGCCGTATTCCGTATTTTCTGGTGAAAATAGGAGCGACATATGTGAGAGTTGGCTGATACGCCATTCAGGCAAGGAGCCAGTACGCACTAACATGCGTGAAGAATGGATACCCGCAGGGCGATCGCCATACCAGATTAGACGACTGCGTGGGTTGGTAAACTGGGTATCGAACATGTTGGCAATATAAGTCGTATCGACGACAGAATCATGCTCCGCCAGAACGATTAACACTGGCTTGTCATAAGGTTTTTTGGCCAGCTGTGAACGAACACCGCTGCTGGAATAGTAATATTGGGCGAAACCGTTGGTCGGCACGCGCATATAGCGAGTCGCCAGTTGTTCAGGGTAGCCGGGACGCGGTGGCATCAGCCAGTCGGTAAACACGGATAGCAGCGGTGTCATAAAATCGTATTTTTCGTTGGATTTAATCGCGGGTGAAAACAGCACCAGGCCTTTTATTTCAGGATGTTGTGATGCGTATTCGAGTACCAGATTGCCGCCGGTGGAAAAGCCGCCCAGATAGACTTCATCAACGTCTTTACTGAGGATGGCTGCCTGCTCGGCGACCACTTTGCGCCAGTCATCAACGGTGACGTGCAGTAGATCGGAGGGGCGCGTGCCGTGCCCTGGTAGTAAAACGGTTCTGACCAGAAATCCCTGTTCGACCAATTTCGGCGTGATGTCAATGAACGAACCGGGGGAATCTCCCAGTCCGTGGACCAATAAAATCGCCTTACGCGGTTGACCCGCAGGACGGGTTTCACTGGGCGTATTCCAGCGTAATTCCAACTGCTTATCTGTGGTTTGGACGGCGCGATGCTGCTCTACCCAGCGTGTTGTTTCCTGCTGATAGCGCTCGAATGACGGTTGTCCTAATGGCGTAATATCACGTGGATTGCTGTTGCATCCCACGATAAAAAGCACGCCCGCGAGGGCGAATAAACCTACCATCACCCGTCTCCAGATTGGCAACGAAACGAACCGGAATACGTTTATTGTCATTTATTCTCCTTGCCTGCTGGCAACATCAACGTGATAGCGAACGGGATATGGCGGTTCGACAACACTATATCTGAAATTATTTGGCAAGCATGGCGCTCAACGTGCGGCGCGGTGAAGCGCATTGAAAAGGTAACCTGCTGCCTTTAGGGTTTGCGACGTGGGGCTTCATGTTATACTTCGGACAAATCAGGCGTTTTTTCTGTTTTTTGGTCAGGCCAATATTGCGATGGCCGATGTTGAATAAAGGGATGGCGGTATGCGTTTATATCAGCAGATTGGCGACAATCTTCGCACGGAAATTCTGAAAGGAAACTATCAGATTGGCGATCGCTTGCCTCCTGAGCGTGATATTGCTGAAACCTACAACGTTAGCCGTAGCGTGGTGCGTGAAGCCCTGATTATGCTGGAGTTGGAAAAGCTGATTGAAGTGCGCAAAGGTTCTGGCGTTTATGTCATGCAACTCCCGACTACGCAGGGAAAAGATAGCGTGGTAGACAGCGGCTATGGCCCCTTCGAGCTGATGCAGGCGCGTCAACTGCTGGAAGGTGAGGTAGCCGCATTTGCTGCGATGCAAGCGACTAAAAGTGACATTGTGAAAATGCGACAAGCCATTGAACAAGAAAGGACATCACTTGAGAACGGGAGCGTGGATGAAAGCGCTGATGAGCAATTTCATTGCCTGCTGGCGCAGTCTACTCAAAACAGCGTCTTAGCCAATATGGTGTATGAGGTTTGGCAAGCACGTAAGCGCAGCCCAATGTGGCAGGGAATCCACTCCCATACTGATGATTTCAGCTATCAACGCCAGTGGTTGGACGATCATGAACAGATCCTGCGAGCCGTGTCCCGTCGTGATGTGAACATGGCGCGTCAGGCGATGTGGCAGCATTTGGAGAACGTAAAAATTAAACTGCTGGAAATCTCGAATGTGGACGATCCGGCCTTTGACGGCTACCTGTTCGAGTCCGTTCCCTCCCGCCTGGAATCTTAATTTCCCCGTTATCCTCTTTTCTGTGTGGATTTTCTCTCTGACATCATACCGATGTACGGAGAGAAAGATGTCAGACCAAATAATCCATCCCTGACGTACTTTTCATTTCCATCGCCTATTTATGCAAGATATTAGTCCAAAAAACGGATTTTTTGTGTAATTGGTCAATCAATTTGCACGTTTCGTTTGACAGTCTGCCCCGGTGAGGTAGGCTTTCTCTCATTTATTGATGAAAAAAGTGACGAAAACAACCATCTCACTTGGCAAAAAAGGGTAACTCGGTATGGAACAAACCTGGCGTTGGTACGGTCCGAACGATCCTGTTTCACTGGATGATGTTCGACAAGCGGGAGCAACCGGCGTGGTGACGGCATTGCACCACATCCCCAATGGCGAAATCTGGTCGGTTGAGGAGATTGAAAAGCGCAAAGCCGAACTGAAGGCGAAAGGGCTGGTGTGGTCGGTGGTCGAAAGTGTGCCGGTTCATGAAGAGATCAAAACCCAAACGGGGAATTATCGACAGCATATTGCTAACTATCAGCAATCGCTGCGAAATCTGGCGCAGTGTGGCATTGATACGGTGTGTTATAACTTCATGCCTGTACTGGACTGGACGCGAACCGATCTGGAATATGTGCTGCCGGATGGTTCAAAAGCGCTACGTTTCGATCATATTGCCTTTGCGGCCTTTGAATTACATATCCTGCAACGTAATGGTGCCGAAAAAGATTATACGGCGAATGAGCAAGCACAGGCTGCTGACTACTACCGTGGTATGAGCGAAGAGGATATTGCACGTCTGACCGGCAATATTATTGCAGGCCTGCCGGGATCTGAAGAGGGCTATACGCTGGAGCAATTCCGTGGACGTCTGGCGGAATATGATGGTATCGACCATGCCAAACTGCGCGAGCACCTTGGTCATTTCCTGCGTGAAATTGTGCCCGTCGCGGAAGCTGCCGGTATTCGCCTTGCTATTCACCCTGACGATCCACCGCGTCCGATCCTTGGGCTGCCGCGTGTGATGTCTACCATTGACGACATGCGTTGGCTGAAACAGACGGTCGACAGCCTCCATAACGGCTTTACCTTTTGCACGGGTTCTTACGGCGTGCGGATAGATAACGATCTGGTTAACATGCTGGAAACGTTTGCCGATCGCGTGCATTTCACCCATCTGCGCGCCACCTGCCGTGAAGACAATCCTAACTCGTTCCATGAAGGGGCGCATTTGCAGGGAGATGTGGACATGGTGGCGATCATCGACGCCATACTGGCCGAGGAACTGCGGCGTCAGAAGGCGGGCGATCGCCGGCCAATCCCTATGCGCCCAGATCACGGGCATCAGATGCTGGACGATCTGAAAAAGAAAACCAATCCTGGCTATTCGGCAATCGGTCGTTTGAAAGGGTTGGCGGAACTGCGCGGTGTTGAGCTGGCGCTGAAGCGCACACGGTTTACCGAATTGCAGCAGGGCTGATGAAATGAAACAGACCGTGCTGGAATAAGCACGGTCTGTTGGCATTTGATGCGAAAGAACCCCAGAGGAGTGCGTTCTACTGGCTGAGTTACAGGGCTTTTACGCTTGAACGGCTGACTTTGCAGTTCTTGCTATCCCAGAATTCGCCATATTTCTCAGTCTTTCCTTTCCCTTTTTCGATGCCTTTAAACTCTTCACATACTTTAGGAGTGCCAGCTTTATAGTTTTTAATACGCAGATCGCGGATTTCAGCGACATCACCAAAGTTGCGGTTTACACCAGCGATACTGTCGATGGTGCCGTTAACGGTTGCGCTGATGATAGTGAGGTTGCGTGGGCCACCGTTGTTGGTACAGTCACCGCAAGAACGCCACAGTTTGCCGTGTTGGCCAGTCAGGGTGAAGTTACCCTGTACGATCGTGTGGCTGTTTTTGGCATTCTGTTGCAGCACTTTGTCCGGCTTGCCGCCAGGGCCATTGGTGGTGTTATGTGCAATACCGCCGACGATGGTCATGGTTTTACCCAGGTTGGTTGCTGCATCTTCACAAACGTCTTCCCAGATCACGTTTTCAATACGGCAGTTGCCTGATTTACAGTGGATACCGTCAGAACCGCCTTTTTCAGAGATACGCAAGTTCTTGATGGTCGCATTTTCCAGCGTGATAACAGGAGGCTGTTTATCACTGTCTCCACTACAACTCAGACCTAGAGTAATACCACCGCAGTCGACGGTTTTATCTTTAATTACCGCTCCCGCTTTACATTCTGAACTGGCTGCCTTCAGTGAGGCGGCGCGCAGTGGTGCTGGTGCCGTTGAAGCGGCATTAGATTTCAGGACACTATTATTGCCGCTAACGGTATCCACCCAATACCAGTATTCCGAATTCGGATTGGCGGTTAAATCGGTAAAGGTTCTATCGGTAGAATTGAGCTCTGCGATTTTTTCGCTGCCAGCCTGATTATTACTGGTACTGCGATACACATCCTGACGAACTAAATTACCTGCATCGGTAGACCAGCTTAAATAGGTGGCATTGTCTTTTTTCAGCAGCATCAGCATGGTGTCATCAGCTTGAGCCTGAAAAGAAAAAGCAGCCGTACATAAAAATATCGGTGTTAAATACTTAAACATGTGTTTTTCCTTGTAAATTAAACGGATATTTTTTCTCTTTATTTGGAATAAATAAAGAGGGAGTCCTTGCGCATCGAGAGGAAGTATATAGCAAGGAATATAAAGTGAATAATAATTCGTCGAAATTGTTGAGGTTAATCAGGTTATTTAATTTAGTCTGTTATTATTTTATATTTAATTTTGCTATTTGTTTATTATATTTAATTTAATTATTCTCGATGAATTAATCGATATTAGGAAGGTTCTTATTAAAGAATAAGAAAAATGAATGTCGTGAAGAGAGATAAAATGTTACCACTCGCTGCCTGTGTGGCGTGACGGGATTCGGTTTGTTTCCACGTTCTGTTGATACTTCATTTAATTTTCTGGTGATAATTTAATCACGCATGAAAAAGAATGCCTTTTCTAAAAAATAGGCAAATTTTTATGTAAATGGACTTTTTATTAATCTACATATGCATGTTCGACAATTTTTAGTTTCTATAAAGGCGTTTTATTTTTCTTATTAATCCAAAGGGAAATGGAGTTCCTTTTTAGCCACAATAACGTTGCGGATATCTATAAGGTAAGGTTTGACATGGAATATCAATCAGGCAAGCGAGTTTTATCATTATCACTGGGCCTTATCGGCCTGTTTAGCGCATCGGCATTTGCTTCTGACTCACGAACGGTGAGCGAGCCGAAAGCACCGTCTTCTTGTACGGTGCTTAAAGCGGACAGCAGTACGGCAACCAGTGTTATTCAAAAAGCAATGAATAATTGTGATCAAGGAAAAGCGGTAAGATTGAGCGCGGGAAGTTCTTCCGTCTTTCTCAGCGGTCCACTTTCGCTGCCTTCGGGCGTCAGCTTGGTAATCGACAAAGGGGTGACCCTACGGGCTGTGAATAACGCCAAGTCTTTTGAAAACGCGCCGTCGTCCTGTGGTGTGGTTGATAAAAACGGTAAAGGCTGTGATGCCTTTATTACCGCTATCAGTACGACAAACAGCGGAATCTATGGTCCGGGCACCATTGATGGGCAAGGGGGCGTGAAACTTCAGGACAAAAAGGTGAGCTGGTGGGAACTGGCTGCCGATGCCAAAGTGAAAAAATTAAAACAGAATACCCCTCGTCTGATTCAGATTAATAAGAGTAAGAATTTTACGCTGTATAACATTTCTCTCATTAATTCCCCGAATTTCCATGTGGTGTTCAGCGATGGTGATGGTTTCACCGCGTGGAAAACCACGATCAAAACGCCATCTACCGCCAGAAATACCGACGGTATCGATCCGATGTCATCAAAAAATATCACCATCGCCTACAGCAATATTTCGACGGGTGACGATAACGTCGCGATCAAAGCCTATAAAGGTCGGGCGGAGACGCGCAATATCTCCATCCTTCATAACGACTTTGGCACTGGACATGGTATGTCGATCGGCAGTGAAACCATGGGGGTTTATAACGTCACGGTCGATGATTTGAAGATGAACGGCACGACCAACGGCTTACGCATTAAAAGCGACAAATCCGCTGCCGGTGTAGTTAATGGTGTTCGGTATAGCAATGTCGTGATGAAAAATGTGGCGAAACCGATCGTGATTGATACGGTGTATGAGAAAAAAGAAGGAAGCAATGTCCCAGACTGGAGTGACATTACGTTTAAAGATGTGACGTCTGAAACCAAGGGCGTTGTGGTGCTGAACGGTGAGAATGCCAAAAAGCCGATAGAAGTGACGATGAAGAATGTCAAACTGACGAGCGACAGCACATGGCAAATCAAGAACGTTACCGTTAAGAAGTAGTTTGATTACTACGTTGTTTTGTCATTACAGCGCCGCACGGGAAACCGGTGGCGCTGTTGTTTGTCAATTACGCTCGTTCTACCATGCGTGAGTTTAACGTTCACGCAGTGCTTCATTAACCTTGTTCAGCGGTTTAATCAGATAGTCCAGCACGCTTTTCTGGCCCGTTCTTATCTCCACGCTGGCGACCATACCGGGCACGATAGGGAATTTTTCCCCAGCTTTGTTGGCCAACTCCGCCTGTGTGGTTCGCACATAGACCCGATAATAAAACTGGTCGCGCCTGACTTCGTCCTGAAGGGTATCCGGCGACACGCTTTCGACTTCGCCCGTTAAGTTGCCGTAGATGGACGAATCATAGGCGGTAATTTTTACCGTGGCCGGTAAACCCGGTCGGATATAGGCAATATCGCGTGGGTTGATGCGGGTTTCGATCAGCAATTGATCTTCCAGCGGTACGATCTCCATCAGCTTGCCGCCCGGTTGCAGCACGCCGCCGACAGTTGTGACCTGAATGTCTTTCACAATGCCGCGCACGGGTGATGTGATAGTGGCACGCTTGAGCTGGTCGGCTTTTCCGCTGACCACTTCCCTTTGTGCTTCCAAATCGGCGTTGTTTTTAACCTGTTCTTCCCTTGCCCGCACCGCATACTGGTTGCTGGCTTCGTCGATTTTGCCACGGATTTCGCTAATCTGGCGGCGTAACCGAATGACCTCGACGGCGCTGGCGGCCCCGCGCTGCACCAGCGGCTCCGTCATGCGCAGCTCCTGCTCGACCAGTCGCATCGACTGTTGCAGGTTGGCGATGGTTTCATCGCGATTGCGCAGGCGTGATTCATAAAGCTGACGTTCACGTGCTGCCAGCGCGGGCTCTTTCAGGGTTTCCGCGCTGAATTTTAGCGGTGCACCGCTGAGTTCGGCGTGCAGGCGTTCAGCAGACGCCTGTAACGTCTGTACACGGGAGAAGGCTTCGCCGTAGACGGACTGAAAGCGGTTGATGTCCAACTGCGCCAACACCTGTCCCTTTTCGACAACATTACCCTGTTGTACATACAGCTGACCGATGATCCCGCCGTCCAGACTTTCAATCACCTGGGCGCGAGTCGAGGGTGTCACCTTGCCGGTTCCGACTGACACTTCATCCAGCACGGCAAAGGTGGCCCAGACAAAAAACACGACCAGCCCTAGCAGGCTGAGCCAGATAATGACGGAAACGCGTCGACCCTGGCGTTTCAGGTCATCATGGATGGTGATGCTGCTCATTGTGTTTCTCCTTACGCCACGCTCTGTGCGCTCTCTGCCGGTTTGCTGATGGCCTTCAAAATCTGGTCACGCGGGCCGTCTGCCACGATGCGCCCACCATCCATGACGATCACGCGGTCAACCAGCCTGAGCAACGCCGGGCGGTGCGTCACCAGCACCAGCGTGCGACCCGTGAGCCAGCTGCTTAACTGGTGAATAACGTGGCCTTCCAACTGCTCGTCCATGGATGCGGTCGGTTCATCGAGCAGCACAATCTGAGGATTACGTAGCAGCATCCGGCTGAGCAGGATCATTTGCCGCTGCCCGCCGGATAAGCCGCGACCGCCTTCATGAATAATGCGATCCAGACTGGCGGCGTCCTGTTGGATCAGGCTGAGCGCGCCGCTAATGCGCAGCGCCTGTAACAGCTCCTGTTCGGTGGCATGCGGGTTGCCGAGCATCAGGTTTTGCCGCAGGCTGCCGAAGAACAGGCGGGAATCCTGCGACAGAAAACCCAACTGGCGGCGAACGTCTGCCGGATCGATCTGGCTGATGTCGACGCCATCAATGATGACCTTGCCACGCGTCGCGGTTGCCTGGCTGGCAAGCAGCTTGAGCAGGGTGGATTTACCCGCACCGACCTTACCCAGCAGCGCCACTTTTTCACCCGGCTTGATGTCCAGTTTCCCGATCTGCAAGGCGGTGTCGCCCTGTTCAGGATCGTAGCTGTACTGTACGTTGTGGAGCTGGAAATGCCCTTGCAGGATTGGGCAGTGCGCCATTTTTCCGTCTTCTGGCCGATCCAGCGGCTTTTGCAGAATGTCATCCAGCCCGGTCATGGCGGTTTTGGCGTGCTGCCAGCGGGAAAAGACCATTGTGAGCTGCATGAGCGGGGCGATAGTACGTGAAGACAGCAGACTACAGGCTACGAGCGTACCGGTGGTGATATCGCCCGCGAGCACCAGATAGCTTCCGAATACTAGCATCCCGGCATAGGTTAGCTGCTGGACGGTCGACGCCCAGCCGCTGAGCCGTGCCCCCCAGACGCGTTGCTTCATCCCGATAGCTGCGCTGACGTCGTGTGTCTGTTCCCACTGGCGCTGGAAGTAGGGTTCAGCCTGTAACGCTTTGATATCCTCAATACCTTCAATGGACTCGACCAGCACCGCATTGCGTAAGGCGCTTTCGCGCATGCCTTCCTTGGCGAGCTTCGCCATTGGCCATTGCAGCATCAGGCCGGGGATCACAATCAGCGGGATCGCCAGCATCGGGATCAGCACCAGTGGACCGCCGATCATCGCCATGATGCCGAGAAACAGAAAGACAAACGGCATGTCGGCTGCTGCGCCGACGGTCGTAGAGGTCAGCAATTCACGTACCTGATCGATTTCCCGCAGTTGTGAAATAAACGAGCCGGTGGATTTTGGCCT
Source organism: Pectobacterium sp. IFB5596 (assembly GCF_021432585.1). Lineage (NCBI taxonomy): Bacteria > Pseudomonadati > Pseudomonadota > Gammaproteobacteria > Enterobacterales > Pectobacteriaceae > Pectobacterium > Pectobacterium sp. IFB5596. Next base: position 389,530 of record NZ_LXFY01000012.1, on the reverse strand, counting down.
GGCCTCATTTTTAATCGCCAGCGCGCGGGCAAACAGCATACCCGATACGTGCAAATCGATGCTTTTGCCCATCAAATCGGAGACGACGGTGCGTGACAGACGGATAGCATATTCTAATGCGGCAGCCAGCAGCACGCCGAAAAACAGCACCCACAGCGTGGGGATCGACTGTGCCGGAATGACGCGGTCATACACCTGCATGGAGAACAAAATCCCCGCCAGCGCCAGAACGTTACCCACGATAGACGCAAGAGAGATTTCTCCGATCTGCCGTTTTGCGCCGCGAAAGTGCTGCCAGAACCAGTGTTTGCGGTACGGCTTGACGAAATCATCAATGCGGGTATCGCGGCCACGCTCGGCTATGCCGACCAGCACGATAATGCCCTGGCTGTGTTTAATGAGTTCAGCCAGTTCGGCTTCACGCCGAAGATCACCGCCGTCATTCAGCCAGTAGGTGGCGATCCCCTCGTCATTCAATGATTCGATGACGATGACGCTGCCGTCGTCAGTTTCCGCCAGTACCGGTAACATCTTGTTGCGCCAGCGGATTTTCTCCGTGTGCCGCAGGCTGATGGTTAATCCCATCAGGTGGCTGATTTGTTCTAACTGGCGGGCGATGGGGAGCTGTTCGTACCAGCGCATTTGCTGGCGTACTGACGGGATATCGACCACCTGCCCGTAGTGTGCAGCGGCACGCGCCATGGCGGCAATCCAGATCTCAGTGTTGGTTACTTGTGTCATTGATATTCCTGCATGTTCTTACCCGACAGGCGAGCCGGCTTACAGCGACGGTAGCGTCTCGCCACTGGCTTGATAACGTTCAATGCCCAGCATATCCAGCAGATTATCGACGGCGGCGGCGTAGTTAACCGCAGCCTCCCAACCGTCGTATAACGCACCGATGCGTGAGGTGTCGGCCTGTAGCACGTCTTGTTCAACGCTAAGCAGGTCGTTCAGGCTGCGTTTGCTGAGTTTGTATTCATCCTGATAAACGTTGCGGGTGTAGGTTGCGCTGGTGATTTGCTGCTGGCTGGCTTTTTCACGCTGCTGCGCACCGATGAGATCGGCGTAGGCCGTTGCCGCTTTCTGGTTCATATCCAGCTTTGCTGCTTCGACTTCGGCCTGTGCGGCCTCTCGTGTACCTGATGCCGCATCAACGCGTGCGCTGACGGCACCGCCCTGATACAGCGGGGCTTCCACAACCAGCTGTAGCTGATCGTCCCAGTAATTACGCCGGTCGGTTTTATAGCGGGTACGCCCTGCCTGCACGGCAATAGTCGGCCAGTGCTGGGCTTCCGCCTGACGAATGCGGTGGCGCGAGGCTTCCTGTTTGGACTGGGCGCTCAGTACCGCATTACTCTGTTGGTAGGGCAGCGCTTTGAGCGTAATCTTTTGTTGCAGCAGCGCCCGTGGCAGATCGGGCAGGGTAGTGGGGATTACGCCAGTCAACACGCTGAGCTGCGCCAGCGAAGAGCGCTCCAGCGCACGATATTGTTCCAGCGTCGCCCTCATGCCTGCGATGCGGGTTTCGGCTTGCAGGATGTCGGATTGCGTACTGAGACCCGCCTCGGAGCGGAGCGTGGCGGTATCTTTGACCACGCTAAGTGAGACGATATTGCGCTCCGCTGCCTGGTTTAGTTCCTGATAGCGTTTGACTTTCAGGTAGGTGAGCAGGGTTTGCTGGCCGACTGTGGTCATGACACCGTAGAGCTGGTAGCGATAGGCATCGGACAGGCTGTGTTGCTCATCAATACTGCCGCCTGTCTTGCCGAAATCGTACAGGAGCTGTTTCAGCGTGATGCCCGCAGTGGCGCTGTTGCTCATCGTGCCGCTGGTATCACTTTGATCTGAACGGCCGACATTGCCACTCAGGCCGATTTGCGGGAACCAGGCGCTTTGCGCCACGCGCAGATCGGCGTCGCCAACGCGAATTTGTGCGGCAGCCTGGGCGATTTGTGGGTTGCGGGCAAATGCACGGAGAATAGCCTGTTTGAGATCCAGGCTGTTGACCTGTTGTTCTGTCGGTGCGGCGGACCAGTCAAATGCGACGGCCTGAGCGAATGTCGGTGGGCTATAGAGGGAGGAAAAGCCCGCACAGGCTAGCCCGAGTGCCAGCACATAACGCGGTGTGTGAGTAAAAAAAGCGCGATTGCGCGGAAAAAACATGCCCCTGATAAAAAATGGTTTGTGCATCAATTGCCCCTGTTTTCATTACTGTCTGTTTTAGTTCCTTTAAAAGGGCGGCCAGCCTGTTAGTAACAGTGGTTGTTTTTCCCTAACTGACCTCCTCTCAACGCCTCCCCCTTGGTAGGGGGAGGCGTTAACACCGTTACACCATATTGACGAGCAGGCCTTGCTGCACCAGTACATCTCCCAGGCTGTTGGCGCTATCCAGCGATGAATGGTGGTAGACATCAAAGTGTTGCCCGTCAATGTCGCGCTGTCCTACCGTGCTCCAGGCACCATCGCCGGGGATCAGGTTCACCTTGCTGCCTTCTCCTCCGACAATCAGCAGGTCATCTTCGGGGCGATCGGTGACATTCAGGGCGCGGTCAAGATCCAACGTGATGCTGTTGGTGCCGTTTTGGCCTAAATCGAAGATCTCTACGTTGTCGATTTTCAGCCCCAGCGCGGTGAGATCCAGATTGAGCGAGGTGCCATCGAGAAGCAGGGTATCGATGCCGTCACCGCCGTCGATGTGTGTGAAATCGAGACTTGAGAGGGTGATAAGGTCATCGCCCTCGCTGCCTGTGATCTCTGCCCCGGTCTGCACGTTGCCGTCAGCCAGATTGATGACAACGCCGCCAATGGCATACACGCTGTTTTCAACTTCAGTGCTGGCGTTATTGTCGATGGTTTGTGTCTCGCTGAGCATGGCCGCCGCCATTTTCGAGCTGACATGGAGGGATTGCACATCGGTACTTTCCCCAGTATCAAGCTGTTCACTGGACAGCGAGGACACCTGAGCAAGGCTGCTATCGTCCGTATCCAGCGCCATCATGCTCATCAGCGGTAAGCCGAGTGAGATACCGGACGTTAATCCGGCGGATACCCCGGTGAAGTTACCTGCCTGATCGGTAACAGAAGCTTCTACCGCTGTTCCCAACAGCGCGGTCAAGATTGCCCCCACGTTGAAAACGTTGATACCCAATAGTGAGCTGCTGAAATTCGCGCTCCACTTGCCATCGGCACCCACGGTGCCTTGTAGCGTTTGGCCGAGCAGGGTGACGGTCACCTTGGCACCTTGTTGCACATAGCGAGATGTCCCGCTGACGGTGATGCCATTTGCCAACAGGCCGACGGTGTTGCCAATCAGTGACCCGACCGCATCAATACCCAACTGCGGCAACTGGTGCGTTTTCACGATGACGTTGCTGCTGGTGCTGTTGGTGTTTCCATAGCGGTCAGCGACGGTGACGCCCACGGTCAAATTGCCATCGGCGATGTTGAGCAAATTGGCGCTCGGCACGCTGATGCTCCAGGTACCATTGCTGGCGACGGCTGCATTGAGCACCAGTCCACCTACGGTCAGTGTGACGCTACCGCCAGCTGCGTTGGTCGTTGTTCCGCTGATGATCTGGTTGATGCCCGCTTCGGCCAGATTCAGGTAGCCGTCCCCGCCAAACAGAGAGCCCAGGTTGACCGTTGGCAACGCGTGGACGCCCACGCCGACCGAAACCCCGGCACTGGCACTTTTTCCTGCCGCGTTGGTCAGAGAGGCGCTGAGGGAGAGCGTGCCGTCAGTCAAATTGTTGAGATCGAGTGAAGGCAGACTCACAGACCAGTTGCCATTGCTTTGCACCACGGCAGAGTAGGTCTTGGCTCCCAACGAGATCTGGATGGTCGAACCTACCGCATTGGTACTGGTGCCGCTGATAATCTGCCCCGCCGCAGCCTCGACTGCATTCAGCAGGCCGTCACCGCCAAAGAGTGAATTGAGCGTCAGCGTTGGCTGGGCGTTAATCGCCACGTTCAAGGCCCCCGTACTCTGACCTACGTTACCCGCCGCATCTACCAGCCGGACGCTAACGTTAGTCACGCCATCGGTGAGGGCTTTCAGGTCGAGGCTTGGGATCGGCAGGCTCCAACCGCCGTTCGCGCCAATCGTCGTGGTATAGGTTTTACTGCCTAACGTGACGTTGATCGCTGTACCGGCTGCCACATTGGCCGTTGTCCCACTGATGGTTTGTGCGCTCAACAGGCTGGTGAGATCCAGTACGCCACCGTTGAACAACGGATTAAGGGTGATGGTTGGCGGCAATATGGAGACATTGAGTCCGGTACTGATGCCATTGCTGTTGCCTGCCGGATCGGTCACCGTCGCACTGACGGTGAGATTGCCGTTGGTCAGGCTGGACAGTTGCAATGGCGTTACGCTGGTGGTCCAGGTGCCGTCATTACCAACGGTGGCGTTCAACGTCAGCGATCCGATGCGAATCACCACCGACGATCCTGCAATCGCATTGGTGGTGGTGCCGCTAATCGTCTGTGTCAGCGCGGCCTCTGCGGCATTGAGGAAACCATCGCCACCAAACAACGAACCAAGACTAATCGTTGGCAAGTTTTTGGCAATGATGTTGATGGCATTATTGACCGTGCCAATGTTGCCGGAGGCGTTGGTGACGGAGACGCCAAGCGTCGCGCTGCCATCTACCAGTGCGCTAAGATCGGATGGTTGCAGCGTCAGGCTGAACACGCCGCCCGCGCCGACGGTCGACAGGAACGTTTTACTGCCCAGAGTCACGGTAACCTGCGATCCCACACCGGCATTGGTGACGGTGCCGCCGATTATTTGTGCTACCACAGCTTCTGCTGCATTAAGGAAGCCATCGCCGCCAAAGACCGGGTTCAGCGTAATCACTGGCTGGGCAAAATCGAACTTGATGCCGGCACTGCCGTTGGCGGTATTGCCTACGCTGTCTGTCGCGGTCGCGGCTACGGTGAAATCACCGCTACCCAGACCTTGCAGGATGCCCAGCACGCTTGGGGTGACGGCAACGCTCCATTTGCCATCTGTGCCGACAGCGGCCGTGGCGATTTGTGAACCCGCAATGCTCAGCGTAATGGTTCTGCCTGCCAGACCGGTGGCCGTGCCGCTCAGGGTTTGATTGACCAGCAGGTCGCTCAGATTCAGCAGACTATCGCCAAAGACCGGATTAAGCGTAATGCTCGGTAGATTTTTGATGATCGTTGGCACGTTAACGATCTGGTTGGCGGTGTTGCCCGCATGATCGGTGACGGTAACACCCAGTGCCAGGGTGCCATCCTGCAAGGCCTGCAAGTCGAGGGCAGGCACTGACAGGCTCCAGGCTCCGCCTGCACCGACGGTAATCCCAGTGTAAAGCTTGGTACCCAGCGTCACACTGACCGTCGCCCCTAGTGCCACGCTGCCGCCGCTAACGATACCGCTGATAATCTGGCTAGTCACGACATCGGCCGCATTCAGCGCGCCATCGGTGAAGGCCAAAACAGAATCAATGACTGGTAGGGATTTCAATACGTCGATGTTGATCAACTGGTTTTTCACGTTGCCGTGCGAGTCGACAATATCAACGTTAACTGCCAACAAGCCGTTACTCAGGCCGGTAAACAGATTTGGAGCAAGCGCGACGCTCCAGGCACCGTTGGCGCCCACGGTGCCTTCCACCGTATTGCCCAGCACGGTGACCTGGACTTTCGCCCCCAGGTAGTTGCCCGTTGCGTTACCGCTGATGACCTGCGTCACCAGTGATTCAGCCAGGTTGAGGATGCCATCGTTACCGAAGATATTATTGATACCGGCACCGAGCGTCTGGTTCAGCGCGACGTCCAGCGTGGCATCAACGTGTGTGGTGTTGCCGGAGGTATCGGTCAGCGTTACGCCGATGACCTGTGCACCGTCTGTTAGGCTTTGCAAATCAACAGACAGCACGGGGATCGTCCAGGTTCCGTCAGGGCCGACGGTGGTCGTGCCGACTAACGGCCCTGCGGTTAGCGTCACGGTGGCACCTATTTCGCCTGTCCCTTTAATCGCTCCGCCAGCTAGCGCCTCAGCCAGCGTCAGAATATTGTCATCGAACAGCGTGACGCTGAGTAGCGGAATGGTGGTATCGACGGTAACGACCTGCGTATCCGTTGTGGTATTTCCCGCTTTATCGGCGAGGGTTGCCGTAATGGTGTAACTGCCATCGGCTAACTGTGACAAATCGGCGGCGGGAACATTGACACTCCAGGCACCTGTTGCGGAAACCTGCGCGCTGTAGGTTTTTCCATTCAGGCTAATCGAAACGATTTGCCCGGCATCTTCGACCGATGCTGTACCGGTAATCGCCTGTGCCGTACTCATTTCCGTGGCGTTGAGCACGTTGTCCGAGGCAAAGGTGACGATGTCCAGTGTAGGGGCTACCGTATCGACCAGTACCGTTTTGGTGCTGTTTATTGTCGGGGCTGCCGTCACGCTTGCCGTGACACTAGTATCACCGTTTGTTGTGAAGTAAGTACTGGCGGAAATGGTGATTTCCCATACGCCACTGGCATTGGTCGTGGTGAAGAGCGGGATTCCCCCAATTAACACGGTTATTGGGGTCATGGGCGGAATATTAGTAACTTGTCCGGATATGGTGACATTACCGTTTATCTCAGCCGCGTTGATAATATCGTCACCTGCGATGGGGTCGATCACCATCGTCATTGGCGGTGGCGTCAAGTTGACATTGAATCCTTCACTGGCTTGCGCTGCCGGATTGCCCGCTTTATCTGTCGCATCGGCGGTAATGGTATACGCCGTGTTCATCAGGGCTTGTAATGCAGAAGAGGGGAGATTAACGCTCCATGTACCATCGGCGAGCACTTTCGTGATGTAGTCGATACTATTCAGCCTGACTGTCACGTTTTGCCCGACCTCCAGCCCGGTCGAGGTGCCGCTGACCGTCTGTGTCGTCCGGCTTTCGGTATAGTCAAGGCCGTCCAGACCAGCGAAAGCAGTAATGGAGACAGTGGGGGCAACTTTCACGGCGAGAATGGCCTGAGAATTCAACGTGGCGCTGTTACCCAGACTGTCCGCTGCCGTAATGCTGATATTGTGTGTACCGTCGGCAAGATCGGCAAGTTGAGCGGGCGTGAGCGTTGCGGTCCACATGCCTCCACTCATCAACTGTACGACAAGCGGTTGCCCTCCAAATGTGACGTTCACACTCACCGCGTCACCTGCGTTACCGCTTAACGTTCTGCCCGCCAGCGTTGCAGCTTCAGCGATACTCAGATAACCATCGTCAAACGGCGTATTCAGCGTAATGGCTGGTGGAGTGAGATCGCTGGTAAAGGCGATCGGTGCTGAGCCTACGTTGCCCGCCGCATCAACGGCGGTTACCGTGATGGTATGCTGGCCGTCGACCAATGAGTTCAACGCATTCGGCGGCAGTGTAACGGACCAGTTGCCCGCATTATCCACTGTTGCGGTGTAGCGAATACCGTTGAGGTCAATCTCCAGTTTTACACCTTGTCCACTACCGCCAACCTGCGTACGGCCAGAGAAGGTGAGCGCAGAGGCTGCCTCGGCACTGCTCAGAATATTATCGATACCAAAGGGGACGACATCAATAAGAGGGGCTGGCAGCGTCTGCGCTGAACTGACATCGAGCGAGGTGCTGGTATTGGTGTTACCCACCCAGTCGGTGACCTTGACGCTAATGCTGTAATTGCCTTCGGTGAAGATGGCTAAATCGGCAGGCGACAGCTCTCTGGACCAGCCACCGAGCCCGTCAGCGGTGGCGGTAAAGGTGGTGTCTGCCAGCGTAGTTTTATTGGTCACGGTAACGATGACTTCCTGACCCGCGCTGGTAATACCGGTTTTACCGGTTAAGGTCTGAATGGCCTGAATTTCAGTGGCGTTAAGGATTCCGTCACCAAACGGCAGATCCAATGTTGCCGCAGGCAGGGTGGTGGTCAGCACACTCGCCGTGGCTGTTGTGGTACTGGTGTTACCCGCAGAGTCGGCCACAATTACGGTGAAATTCACCGTACCATCCGGCAGGTCGATCAGCGTCTGACTAGCCAGAGACAGCGTCCAACTGCCGTCGGCATTGACCGTCGCAGGAACGTTCGTGCCGTTGATGCTGACCGACACGGTTTGCCCCACATTACTGGTAAGCCCTGTTTGTCCAGATAGTGTCGCGCCCGGTAGCGCATCCGCCAGACTCAGTTTGCCATCGCCGAACGGCGTGTCCAGTGTAGCGACAGGCACGCCGACAATCACGCTGGTGAACGTGTCGCTGCCTGTTCCCGTATTGCCTGCGTGGTCAGTCACGGTCACGTTGATGGTGTGTGTGCCGTCACCGAGTGAAGTCAAATCGGCAGCAAGCAATGTCACATTCCACTGGCCATTGGCGGCAACGGTGGCGCTGTAGGTGTGGGTTAGCGTGCCGTTGGTGATCGAGACAGACACGCTCTGACCAGGATCGAGGAGCCCCGTTGTGCCTGTCAGCAGTTGATCCACAGTGCTTTCTGCCTGATTGAGCACCCCGTCAACAAACGGTGGAGTGATACTGATGGAGAAATTAGTGTGGATGACAACGTCCAGAGCGCCGCTGGCACTACCGGTATTGCCTGCGCTGTCAGTGACCGTTGCGCTGACCTGAACGTTACCATCTGCCAGTATGCTAAGCGCATTGGCTGGAATAGTGGCGCTCCAGAGTCCTCCCGCGAGGGTCACACCTGTTACGGTGTAAGCCCCTATCGTGACCTGAATCGCTGTCCCGACGGGCAGGTTGGTGTAGCTGCCGCCAATGGTGGTTTCCGTTGCCAGTTCCGCACTAGTGAGAACATTGTTGTCATAGAGAGAATCTAGCGTCAGCGTTGGAAGCGACTGTGTTTTTAGCGTGATATCGATACTGGTGGCACTGGCATTGCCTGCACCATCGGTCACGCTGGCTGCCAGTGTTTTCACGCCGTCGCCCAGCGCCAGCAGGTCGTTCGCCGCAATAGCGATTTGCCAGATGCCGTTGTTGTCAGCAACAACACTATAGACAGCGGTACCGACTTTTATGGTGACTTGAAGACCGGCTTCGGCCTTGCCGCTCAGCGGTAGCCCAGCCAGCGCATCCGCCAGCCCGATATCGCTGGTATCAACCAGCATGTCGATGGACAGTAGCGGTGGGAGGGTATCGACGGTAAACGGATGGGTTGTCGTGGCCGGGTTCTGTGCAATATCACTGACTGTTGCCGTCACATTCTGACTGCCCTGCGGCAGGTTTTGCACATCACTGGCGGGAACCGTCGTGCTCCAACTGCCATCGGCGCCAACGGTAGCCAGATACGTTTTGCTATCCAACGTCACCGTGACGCGCTGTCCTGCGGAAACATTCGTTGTTGAACCTGAGATGAGCAGATCGGACTGGCTATTCTGTGCGCTGATAACGTCGTTACCCGACAGTGTCGCAATCGTGATGCTTGGCAGGTTGGCGGCATCGGTGATGACGGTAATCGAGTGGGTGGTTGAACCCGGGTTGCCGCTTACGTCGGTCACGCTGGCGCTCACGGTTTGCTTGCCGTCAGGCACGTTGCCGACGTCCGTAGCGGGAACCGTGGTGCTCCAACTGCCATCTGCCCCCACGGTGGCGAGGTAGGTTTGGCTGTTTAGGGTGATAGTGACCTGCTGGCCCTGCTCTACATTCTGGCTGCTGCCGCTGATCGTCAACGGCTGGCCTGATTCTGCCAGGTTGAGGTAGTCATCGGTTGAGAGTGTGGCTATCGTCAGGATCGGAGCTTTGGCCGGATCGGTATCCAGCGTAATCGAATGGCTGACGGTGCCGATATTGCCTGCGGCATCGGTCAAGGTGGCGGTGATAGCCGTGATGCCGTTCGGCATGTTTTGCAGATCACCTGCGGGTACGGTGACACTCCAGGTACCATCTGCCTGTGCCAGCCCCTGATAGATCTGCCCATTGATAGTCACGTTGACAATGATGGGACGACCGCTGTCGTTGATGGGGGATGTCCCTGTGATTTGCAGCGGTAGCAGGCTTTCTGCGATGTTGATGATATCGTCGACGCCGATCGGGTTGATGGTCAACACCGGAGGCGTCAAATCCACGTTCGCACTGCCCTGAACGGTAGAGGTGTTGCCCGCTGCATCGCTAACAGTAACGGAAATGGTGAGGAGACCGTCTGCTTGTGTCGTCAGCATGGATGGTGGCAGTTGAAGGCTCCAGCTACCGTTGTTGTCAACTGTACCAGAATAGACCGTGGTGCCAACGGTGATGCTGACAGTTTGACCTGCCCCGTGCAGGCCTGTGGTGCCGGAAAGCGTCTGTCCTGCCTGTGCGTCACTCAGGTTCAGGTAGCCGTTGCTAAATGGCATATTCAGCGCTGCGACTGGTGGGTTATTGATACTGACACCTAACTGCTGAGTACCTGCGAGCGCATTACCTGCCTGATCGACAGCGGTGACATTCACCGTGATGACACCATCGCCCAACGCTTTCAGGTCGATGGAGGGAATACCTGCACTCCAGGTACCGTCTGGTTGCACTTGTGCCGTATAGGTTTTTCCGTTCAATATGACGTTAACATCCGTGCCCGGTGCCACGTTGACGGCACCGCCGCTAATCGTAATGCCGTTTGCCGCTTCCTGCACATTCAGCTGGTTATCCCCGGTGATTGGCGCAATAGACAGCCCGCTCGCATTGGTATTAATCGTGACGGTACTGCTGGAGGTGGCGGTATTGCCGGAGGCATCACTCACGCTAGCGGTAATGGTCTGGCTGCCATTAACCAGCAGCGCCATATCGGTATCCGAGATCGTGGTGCTCCAGTTTCCATTTGACAGAACCTGTGCGGTATACGCCTTGCCATTGAGGCTAATCGTCACCGTCTGGCCTTGTTCCACATTTTTACTGGTGCCGCTAAGTATTTGGCTGACTCGCGCTTCTGCACCGTCAATAATGTTGTTGCCAGCGAAGGTACCAATCGTGATGACGGGTGCATTTAGTGGGTTGGCATCGACGCCAATAGTTTGTGTCGTGGTAGCTGTATTGCCTGCGACATCAGTCAGACGTGTCACGATGCTGTAACTGCCATCGGACAAGGTGCTCAGATCGGCAGATGGAATACTGATGCTCCAGGTGCCGTCATTGCCGACGGTACCGCTGTAGGTTTTTCCGTTCAGCGTAGCCGTCACGGTTTGTCCCGCACTGGAGGGTGAGGCTGTGCCGGTTAGCGACTGATCGCTCAGTACTTCGGTGCTATTCAGAATGTTGTCGGTGGCAAAACTGGCCGTCGTCAATGTAGGCGGTGTGCGAGCCACGGTAACATTGCTGGTTAAGGTACTGCTGTTTCCGGCTGCGTCGCTGACATTAACCTGCAAGGCTGTGGTGCCGTTCGGCAGGTTTTGCAGGTTGTTCACAGGCAAAGAAATTGTCCAGTTACCTGCCGCATCAACGATCCCGGTGTACGTCACGCCGCCGAGTACGGCGGTGACGGTTTGCCCTGGTGAGGCGATACCGGTTGTACCGCTGAGCGTCTGGATAACACCAGCCTCTGCGGCATTGAGTATACCGTCGCTGAATGGCGTGTTCAGCGTCAGTGTCGGGCTACTGTGGGTGAATACATCAATGGTACGGCTACCGCTTAATATATTCCCCGCGTTGTCTACCGTGGTAACGGTTAGGGTTGATGAACCGTCGGCCAGCACGCTGACATCCGCCGCAGACACGGTGATGCTCCAGGAACCGTCTGATTGTATCGCCCCACTGTAGCTTTTCCCGTTCAGCATGATTGTGACGGCGGTGCCAGCAGCCACGTTCTGGCTGCTGCCGTTGACGGTGAGATCTTGCGCGGCTTCTGCTTGATTCAGTTTGTCATCGCCTGCGACGGTATCGATGGCGATACCGCTCAACGAGGTATTCACGGTAATTGTCTGGCTGAGCGTTGCCGGGTTACCGCTGAGATCGTTGACGCCAATGGTTACGGTATGGGGGCCTTGTGCCAGATGGATAAGATCGACAGACGGCACGCTGACGCGCCATTGGCCGTTGCTGTCAACTGTTGTCGTGTAGGTATTATCGCCGAGTGTCACGGTAACGCGCTGCCCCGCTTCGACATTCAGACTGCTACCGCTAATGATTTGTGCGACGTGGATTTCACCACCATCGATGATGTTGTTGAGTGCGATGGCGTTGACGGTGAGCAAAGGCAGGTTGGCAGGATTGGCATCCAGCGTTAACGATCCTGTGCTGGTCGTGCTGTTACCGGATGCCCCGGTCAATGTTGCCGTAACGGTATAACTTCCGTCAGCTAATGCCTGGAGGTCGGCGGCGGGAATAGGGGTACTCCAACTGCCGTCAGCCTGAATTTGCGCCTGATAATTTTTATTGTTGATAGTGACAATAACGGAGCGTCCGGCATCCGCTTGTAGTGCATTACCGGAGATCAATTGATCGTTCAAACTTTCGGCTGCGTTGATGATACCGTCGCTGGTCAGCGGTTTCAGCGTCAGAAGGGGACGAACCATATCGACGGTAATATCACGGGTGTTCTCGATGCTGTTGCCTGCGGAATCAGTCGCTTCTACGCGGATGGTTTGTACGCCGGTTAGCAGGGATTGCAGGTCGGTGGCTGGAAGTGTCGTACTCCAGTTACCCTGGTTATCCACCGTAGCCGTATAGGTTTTGCCGTTCAGCGTGACGATGACGCTTTGGCCTCCTCCGCTGATTCCGGTTTTCCCTGTCAGGTTCTGCCCGCTGGTCGATTCGATGATATTGAGTATTCCGTCACCGAAAGGCTGGTCAATGGTGGGCTGTGGCAGATTATTAATGTGGATATCAATATTGCGGCTGGCTGTTACAGGAACATCGCCGGGGTTGGCGACGCTGGCGGTAATGGTCGCTGTGCCATCCGGTAAGGCGAGCAGATCGCTGCTGCCGATCGTGACGCTCCAACTGCCGTTTGCGGCAATCGTACCCGTGTAGGTTTTGCCATTGAGTGTGACGGTAACGCTTTCTCCCGTAGTGACGTTGACCGTAGAACCTGAGATGGTTAGTGGCTGTGATGCTTCGAGACGATTGAGCTGATTATCAAGTGCGACAATGCTTATGGAGATACTGTCATTGCTAATATCGACATCGGACCAGATTTCATGGTTCCCTTCGTTACCAGCCATATCAGTAACTTGCGCAGAGATAGAGACCGTTCCCTCGCTAAGTTCTGCCATATGCTCAGCCGGAATTTCCACACTCCACTTTCCGTCGTTCTGGATCGCGGCGAAGTAGAACTTTTTGTTGAGGAGAATGGTGGCAATCTGACCCGTTTCCACATTCAAACTAGAGCCCGTTAACCACTGGCTGACTTTAAGGTCGGCTGCGGTGATCGTGTTATTCTCACCGATGAAAGCGTCCACGAAGATGGTTGGTTGGAATGCTGGATCGGCGCTAAGCGTAACGGACTTCTCTACGCTAGTCGTGTTCCCGACTGAATCAGTGAGCGAAGCGGATAGCGTGTAGCTGCCATCTGCCATACCGCGTAGCGCGGCCGTCGGTAAACTAATACTCCAGTTGCCATTGCTGCCAACAATACCGGTATAAAATTGTCCATCAAAAGCGATAATGACGGTGCGGCCCGCTTCGCTCACCGAAGCGGTGCCGTTAACGGTCTGATTACTTTGTGATTCCACCAGATTAATGGTGTCATCACCCGCAATTGTACCGATAGTCAGGGTCGGTGCTGTGAAATCGGTATGGCTGACAAACGTATGGCCAGCCTGATTGCCTGCGGCATCCTGTGCGGTGACCAGCAGCGTGTTGTCACCTTCTGGTAGCTGCTGAAGATCGGCCGCTGGGACAGTGACTTTCCAGTTGCCTGCCGTATCAACCGTTCCTGTGTAAGACTTACCGCCGAGAGACAAGGTGACGCTTTGTCCCGTACCGCTGATGCCCGTGTGACCAGTAATCGTCTGGCTGACCAGCGCCTCTGCACCGTTTAGGGAACCATTGCCGAACGGGGGATCAATTGTCGGTTGAGGCAGAGTATGAATATGTACACCGAGCGTCTGCGTATCCGTTGCGGCACCGCCAGCCACATTGACGCTGGCGCTGACGGTGGCATTGCCGTCTGATAGAAGCTGAAGATCGGCACTGGGGATTTGCAGCGTCCAACTGCCGTCAATGGCAACGGTGGTGGTATAATTTTTCCCATTCAGCGTAATGGTAACCGTCTGTCCCACAGGAACATTGGCGGTATTGCCGCTGATCGCCAGCGGCTGGAGCGATTCTGCCCGGTTTAACAGGTTATCGCTGGCGATGATGTTGATGGCAATACTGTCACCAGATTTATCGACGCTGATATCTCGGCTTCCGCTTGCTCCGTTGCCTGCTTTGTTGCTTACACTGGCGCTAATACTGTGTGCACCGTCTGCCAGTAGGGCGATATCCGCAGTTGAAACATTGATGCTCCAAACTCCCCCGGATTGCACGGTAGCAAGATAGGTTTTTCCATTTAGGCTAATGGTAACAACTTGTCCAGCCTCAACGTTGACTGTTGTTCCGCTTAACTGCTGGTTGACTTTGGCTTCCGCGCCGTCAATAACGTTGTCGTCTGCGAAGTTATTGATGCTGATAGTTGGGGCTGTGGTTGTACCGCTGTCAATGGTGAGCGGGCGGGTAACCGTTGTACTGTTGCCTGCGGCATCAGTCAGCGTAACGGTCAGATTCTGGCTACCGTCAGCGATAGCCACTAGATCGGCCGTTGGCAGAGTGACACTCCAGTTTCCGTCGCTGCCGACGGTGGCGGTGTAGGGTTTGTTATTCAGCGTAACGGTGACTGGGCGGCCTGCTTCGCTCAGTGATGCCGTTCCACTGATGACTTGATCGACCGCCAGTTCCGCGCCGTTGAGGATATTGTCCTGTGCGATAGCGGAGACAGTGAGCGTGGGAGGAATAGTATCCACGCTGATATTCTGCGTCAGAATGGTTTCGTTGCCTGCAATATCGCGGACAACAACCTCCAGTACGCTAACGTTGTCCGATGGCAGGTTTTGCAGCACGTCTTTAGGGATCGTAACCGTCCAGTGTCCGTTGGTATCTACCGTTCCGGCAACGTAATACCCGCCAATCGTCAGGCTGACGGTTTGACCCCTGCCGCTAATTCCGGTTTCTCCACTGATTATCTGATCCTGCGCCGCTTCGGCTGCATTTACGACGCCGTCGCTGAACGGCGGGGTCAGTGTGATGGACGGAAGCGTGTTGATGTGCACATCTAGCGTATGGTTGACGGTAACGGTATTACCACTGATTCCTTCTACGCTGGCAGTAATGGTGTTACTGCCGTCTGACAGTTGAAGCAGATCGGCACTGGGAATGTTCACCGACCATGTGCCGTCTGTCCCCGTTGTTGCGGTATAGGTTTGTATCGTCCCTGCGACGTTGAGACTGACGGTAACGGTTTGACCTGCGGCAACGTTAGCAGTCGTCCCGCTGACCGTCAGTGGCTGTCCCGCTTCCACGGCATTCAAGCGATCATCTGTTGAGACGATGCTGATGTTGACCGCTTCGGCGCTGGTGTCTACCGTAATGGTTTGTGACGGTAGTGTGGTGGTGTTGCCGGCTTTGTCCGTCAGCGACGCTACCAGACTGTAGGTGCCGTTGGTCAGCGTTTGGATATCGCCGGAAGGAATGAAAACGCTCCACGCGCCGTCGCTCTCTACGGTGGTCGTGTAGGTGATGCCGTTGAGTGTGACTGTCACGGTCTGTCCTACATCCGATAGAGAAGCCGTACCGGAGACAAACTGTGAGGATTGCAGTTCGTCGGCGGTGAGCAAATTGTTTCCAGTAAACGGTGACAGAGAGAGTTCCGGCGGTGTGGTGTCGACAATAATGGTGCGGTTGACCACGGTAATATTGCCGGCGTTATCGGTAACCGTGAACGACAGAGCATGTTCGCCTTCGCTCAGCGCACGTAGGTCCGCAGCAGGAACGGTTAATGTCCAGTTACCCGCAGCATTAATAGTGGTGCTATAGGTTTTGCCATTCAGCGAGATAGTGACATTCTGGCCCACTTCACCCGTTCCGTTAAGAATCTGACCGTTTGCCAGTTCTCCTACGGTGAGGTAGTTATCTCCCGTAAATTTATCGACGGTTAAATGCGGAGGCAGGGTATCAATAGTGAGATCGAGGGTTTTTTCGTGGATGATACCATTCGCGCCTGGCACGCTTACTTTTAATGCATAAATGCCGTCTTCCAGTCCGGTAAACGCATCTGCTGGCAGAGTAAATTGCCAACTGCCGTCGGCGGCAATAGTCGTAGTGTAAACCACGCCGTTCAACGTGATGGTGACGATTTGCCCCGCGCTGACGCCAGTGGTTTTCCCGCTGAGGATATGAGGTAGGCCAATTTCTGTACGGTTCAGCCCGTTATTGCCAGCGAAGGCATCAATAGTTAAAGGTTCTGGCTGCGGTGGCGGTGTGGTGGTGTCGTCATTACTCGACGATGCCACGGCGACGGCGACCCCTGCGACAGCGGCTCCGCCGAGAGCGACAGCGCCCAGAACGCTGCCCAGCGTAGCTGTTGATAGCGTGCTGGCGGTACTGCCAATCAGTAATGATGTCATATCGCCCAGTGCGGCGTATTCTGGCGTAAGGGCAATGGCTTCTCCGGCTAGCGCCGCGCCTTCTGCGGCTGCCGCGCCGGAGAACTGGGCATGGATCAGTCGAGTTCCATCATCAAAAACCAGCTCACTGTGATAGCCCGCAGCATCCAGGGTGAAGAAGCTCTCATAACGGACGGTGGTACCGTCTTTCATGTGCAAGATAAGATCGTTGCCAACACGCTCATAGCGAGACACCATATCTGGTGTACCATGAATCCGGACAGTGCTGCTTTCCAGCAGTTCGACGTGTGTTGCTCCTTGAGGAACCGCACTGATGAACTGACCACCATGACGTGACAGGATATTTGCATTTCCCGCAATAACATTCATATCTGACATGAAATAGCCTCTTACTTATCTGCAACCATCGTCTGAATACTTCTCCCGGCAGATCGAGTGCTGTGTGGAGAGGTACGGGTATATGCGCAACCAAAAAGAGGAGCGCTAAATCTGACCTGGTTTAGAAAAAAATAGTAAGAATGGCTAAATTGAGTCGTGCTTCATCCCCTTTGCATGGGGAATGTATACGGTATAAGACTTGTCCGATTCTTGATATTTATAGGTGTGGCTTAGCTAAAAATCCAATTTTTTTGAAATGTTTTGAAAATAAAAATCATGAAAATATTCTTACGTATTAAATGGCTTAGCGGACTCATACCCTTACTTAACCATTACCACGATAATTATAATGTTAAATTACCATCACTTAGCGTTATGGATGTTGCGGCGCGACGTTTTTTGCACAAGTTTGAGTAAAACAAGGCAAGGTACTCACTGCGAAGATTGTGATTTTATTTGTATTTATTGTATCAGTTTGTGTTTGTTGTTTTTTTTGCGATGGGATATGAATGTTATCGATGGTAACTATGGGAAATTATAAAAAATTATGATTATTAATCATGGTTGCTAATGGGGCTATCGGTGGCACTGGGCTCGTGTTTGAGGATGTTGAGTTTGGTATCGGGTTGGATATGAGAATTATTCTTGATATCACGGGTATCCCTATTACACTGCGGGCAATGGTTTTCATGATAGAGATTAGGTTGTTATGGAGTTGCTCCGCATTGTTTATCAACAATATCGCTGGCCATTTCTTGCCGTTATCATTTTAAGTTTGCTGAGTGCCGCATTGGGTATTGGGTTGATTGCTTTTATCAATCTGCAATTGATTGAAACGGTCAATCAATCATTAAGCGTATTGCCGCAATTTCTGGGGTTGCTGCTGCTTTTGATGGGCGTGACATTGGTGTCTCAACTGGCGTTGACCACGCTCGGACACCATTTCGTTTATCGTCTTCGTGGGCAGTTCATCAAGCGTATTCTGGATACTAACATTGCGCGCATTGAGCAGATTGGCAGTGCGCAGTTACTCGCCAGCTTGTCCAGTGATATCCGTAATATCACCATCGCGTTTGTACGACTGCCGGAGTTGATTCAGGGCATTGTGCTTACGATCGGCTCAGCGGCTTATCTGGCGTGGCTCTCTCCCAAAATGCTGGTGGTGACGTCCGTCTGGATTGCGGTAACCCTTTGGGGCGGATTTATGCTGGTGTCGCGCGTCTACCGTCATCTTACTCAGGTTCGGGAAGCGGAAGACCGCCTCCAGAAAGATTACGAAACCGTGATTAACGGACGTAAGGAACTGACGCTCAATCGGGAACGGGCACAGAAACTGTATGAAGACATTTATCAGGCCAATGCGCAGGATTATCGACAGAATGTGATTCGCGCCGATACCTTCCATCTCAGTGCAGTGAACTGGTCAAATATTATGATGCTGGGCGTGATTGGTGCTGTCTTTTTCATGGCAAACAATCTCGGCTGGGCAGATACCAATATTGCCGCGACGTATTCACTCACGCTGCTTTTTTTACGGACACCGATGCTGCAAGCCGTTGGCGCACTACCCACGTTACTGAGTGCACAAGTCGCGTTTAATAAGTTGAAACGTCTTGATCTGGCTGGCTATCAGGCATCTTTTTCTTCTGCGATAGCTCCAACTGACTGGCACACGCTGGAACTGCGTGATGTGGTATTTCGCTATGACGATTCCAGATTTGAAATTGGGCCAATCAATCTGCTGATAAAGCGTGGTGAACTGGTGTTTCTGATTGGTGGGAACGGGAGTGGGAAATCTACGCTGGCGATGCTGCTGACTGGGCTTTATACCCCCGTTTCCGGTACGTTATTGCTGGATGACCGTCCGGTTACGGCAGAAACGCGAGGGGACTATCAAAAGCTATTTTCTGCCATTTTCACCGATTTCCACCTGTTCGGGCAGATGATAGGGCCGCAGGGAACGGAGCCTGATACGACACTGGTTGATGGGTGGCTTGATCGCTTAAATATGCGGCATAAATTGACGCTGGAGAATCATCAGGTGATGAATTTACAGCTCTCACAGGGACAACGTAAGCGTGTGGCACTCTTGTTAGCTGTCGCTGAACAGCGGGACATCTTACTGCTAGATGAATGGGCTGCCGATCAGGACCCGCAATTTCGTCGCGTATTCTACCTTGAGCTGTTACCGCAGTTGCGTGCATTGGGGAAAACGATTGTGGCGATTAGCCATGACGATCACTACTTTGAACACGCCGATCGCCTGCTTGAAATGCATCAGGGTATGCTGTCAGAACTGACGGGGACAGCGCGTGAACAGGCCTCGCAGGATGCCGTTGCACAGATTAGCCGCTAGCGCCAATCTAGGCAGCCTCGCGTCGTGCTGTGACCGCTAGCGTGAAGTCTGACTGGCATATATTAATTCGTTGAATTCTGGGGCATTATAAGCGCCAATGTTGGCAGGCTGCCAACAGAGTGAGTGTTTTTTACTTACAGATCAGATACCTGACGTTTCTGATTTGCCACTTAACTCAATAAGTTGGTATAGGTTATGAAAAGGATGTTTAACGCATTATTCGTTGTTGTTTTTGTTTGTTTTTCGTCTCTGGCGAATGCGGCAGAAAATTTACCTAACATTGTCATTCTGGCAACGGGCGGTACGATTGCGGGGTCCGCAGCGGCCAATACGCAAACCACTGGATATAAAGCAGGGGCGTTGGGCGTAGAGACGCTGATTCAAGCAGTACCAGAGC
The DNA here is from genome assembly GCF_021432585.1 of Pectobacterium sp. IFB5596. Lineage (NCBI taxonomy): Bacteria > Pseudomonadati > Pseudomonadota > Gammaproteobacteria > Enterobacterales > Pectobacteriaceae > Pectobacterium > Pectobacterium sp. IFB5596. Next base: position 369,823 of record NZ_LXFY01000012.1, on the reverse strand, counting down.
TGAAAACGCTTGCCAATATCTCAGGTGAGCAGGTTGCTAGCATCGGTAGTGAAAATATGACCAGCGATGTTCTGCTGAAGCTGAGTAAACGCGTGAACGAACTGCTGGCACGCAGCGATGTCGATGGCGTGGTGATTACGCACGGTACGGATACGCTCGATGAATCCCCTTATTTTCTGAACCTGACGGTGAAAAGCGACAAACCGGTAGTCTTTGCCGCTGCAATGCGTCCGGCAACGGCAATCAGCGCTGACGGCCCGATGAACCTGTACGGCGCAGTAAAAGTGGCAGCGGATAAAAACTCCCGTGGCCGTGGAGTGCTGGTGGTGCTGAACGATCGTATCGGTTCTGCCCGTTTCATCAGCAAAACCAACGCTTCTACGCTGGATACCTTTAAAGCGCCAGAAGAAGGTTATCTCGGCGTGATTATCGGTGACAAAGTTTACTACCAGACGCGTCTGGATAAAATTCACACCACGCGTTCTGTGTTTGACGTGACCAACATCGATAAATTGCCTGCTGTCGACATTATTTATGGCTATCAGGACGATCCAGAATATATGTATGACGCCTCCATTAAACATGGCGTAAAAGGCATCGTATATGCGGGTATGGGGGCAGGTAGCGTATCCACGCGTGGTGATGCTGGCATCCGTAAAGCGGAAAGCAAAGGCGTGGTTGTTGTGCGCTCCAGCCGTACTGGCAGCGGTATCGTACCACCGGATGCAGGCCAACCTGGTCTGGTTGCCGATTCTCTGAGCCCGGCAAAATCACGTATTCTGCTGATGTTGGCACTGACGAAAACGACGAACCCAACCGTGATTCAGGATTACTTCCACGCTTATTAATCGGCTGAGCGGTTTTTAGTGTGATAGCCCCGCCTTTAAACGCGGGGCTTTTTGCTTCTGTTCATTTCAGCTTTTCGTTCCCACTGAGAAGTCACTTCCCTCTCTGTCGATTTTATCGGTATGATTCAGTCCACGACAAAGTAGGTAATCACCCCATTATCTTTGATACCCGAAATCGTTCGAGTTGCAGAGCAATCAATGTGCGTGCAGCTTGAAATATGACGGAACAGGTGAGTAAAAAAGAAGGATTCGTCATTACATGACACACCCCATTTTTATGGTTGGTGCCAGAGGCTGTGGGAAGACTACGGTAGGGCATCAATTGGCACAGGCGTTAGGATATGACTTTGTCGATACCGACCTGTTTATGCAGCAAACGACCAATATGACAGTGGCTGATGTTGTTGCACAGGAAGGATGGCATGGCTTCCGCCAGCGTGAAAGTCTGGCGCTTCAGCAGGTGACGTCTAACCGTTGTATCGTTGCGACAGGTGGCGGTATGGTATTGGCTGAAGCTAACCGGCGTTTTATGCGCGATCGCGGTATCGTTATTTACCTCCATGCGAATGCCGAATTGTTGGCTCAGCGGTTGGAGGAAAACCCGCAGGATAACCAGCGGCCTACGCTGACAGGTCGTCCTATTGCCGAAGAAATGGCTGACGTACTGGCTGCGCGTGATGCGCTTTATCGTGGAGTTTCGCATCACGTTATCGATGCATCGCAGGCACCCGAAGCGATCGTGGCAAGCGTGTTGAAAGCGCTACGTTCATCGGCTGCGTAGGGCGGTCAATGAAGGTCACTGGTAAAATAATCGTCAGTCAGTGTTACTGAGCACTAACTTTCAATGAATAGATCGTGACAGTGGCTCGACTCTCCTTTTAAGATGAATTTCCTGAATTTTTTGACGATAGGTGCCGCGCTATGCTGAATGTAAATGAGTATTTTGCAGGGAAGGTCAAGTCAATCGGTTTTGAAGGCGACAGCATTGGCCGCGCCAGTGTCGGTGTTATGGATGCAGGTGAGTACACGTTTGGAACCGGACAACCGGAAGAAATGACGGTCATCACTGGAGCATTGAAAGTGCTGTTGCCGGGCTCACCGGATTGGCAGGTTTTCACTCCAGGAGAAACGTTTTTTGTTCCGGGAAAAAGCGAGTTCAATTTACAGGTGGTCGAACCGACCTCTTATTTGTGTAAATATCTGTAATTTCACTTCTCCTTACCAATAAAATGAAAATCGGTTTTCCATTATGAATGGGAAACCGATTTTTTATTGTCAGCTATTTTTTATTCGCCAGATGTTTCGTTTATCACTACCGGATATATGAATTTTTTTATTTAATTATGCTGATTAATTAATAATACAAAAGAATGGTGTGATAATTAGGAATAATCCCTGATTCGTTAAAATACAATAGAGTAGGTTATTTCCAATAATTTTATGTTATGCAAAACGATTGGTTTTTTATTCTTTTAATTATTTTTTATTTGGTTTTTTATTCTGGTTTGTTGGTTTGATTCTAGTTTTGTATCTCTTTTGATTTTGACTGCGTAGTTGAACGTATTAATTGAAAATCAGCTATTTAAGATAAATAGCCGCTATATAGTGTGATCGCATTCAAGTTTTATTTCTCGATGCCGTTATGGATAGTATAACTATTCTACGCAAAGAGTATTTTATGCTGAAAACGACGCGCTCCCGCATTCTTGCGGCCTGTTCGACCATTGTTGTGCTTTCACTTGTTATCAATACCTTTCTAAATTACACCATCGCCAATAACGCGAATAAGGCATCGATCCAGAATACGCTGGATGCAGTAGCGACTAGCCACAGTATAGCGATTAGCGACTGGGTTGCTTCTAAAACGCTGATGATCTCTGCGTTGCATAATCGTGTTACTACCGATGAGGAACCGATTCCTCTGTTTAAACAGATTGCGGCATCCGGCGGGCTTCTGAATGTGTACATGGGCTATGCCAACGGCACAGCTAAGTTTGCCGATCCCGGCGGTATTCCTGCTGATTACAACCCTACTGTCAGACCTTGGTATCAGCAGGCGGTTAAAGAGGGCAAACCGATAGTGACTGCCCCCTATGTTGATGCAGTGACGAATACACTGGTGGTCTCTTTCGTTGCTCCGGTACTGGAGGGAAGTACGGTTAGAGGCGTAGTCGGCAGCGATGTCACGATGAAAAGCGTGATTGAAAACGTAAAAGCGATTCACCCAGCCAAAGATAGCTTTGGTGTTCTCATCGAGCGTAGTGGCCTGATCATTGCGCATCCAGATGAAAAACTGACGCTGAAAAACATCACTGACATTGCCCCAGCGATTAACCTGAGCGACATTCTTTCAGCAGATAGCGCCCGTGATGTGGATTTTTCTGGGTCGACAAAGCTAGTTGTGGCAAAACCTATTACTGGCACAAACTGGTACATGCTGGTGGCGTTGGATAAAGCCGAAGCTACTGCGGGTATGCGTTCACTGCTCTCCACATCGGTTGTTACGCTGGTTGTTATTGCACTATTGGGAACGTTGATTATCGGCGTCATCATCACGTCAACGCTCAAACGTTTGCTGCAAATCCGTGACGCAATGGATGATATCAGTAACGGCAACAACGACCTGACGCAACGCCTGCCGGATGAAGGGCATGATGAAGTGTCGCAAATTGCCCGCTCATTTAATATTTTTGTCGATAAGATCAGTCAGGTAATGATTCAGATCCGGGATATCAGCGCATCGCTTCAGGTGGCAGCGGATGAAATCTCAGCGGGGAACAACGATCTCTCTGCGCGTACTGAGTCTGCGGCGTCGAGCATTCAGCAAACGGCAGCATCGCTGGAAGAAATCTCTGCGGCGGTGACGCAGTCAGCAGGATCGGCGCAGCAGGTCAATGCTAAAGCGCTGCTGCTGTCGAAAGATGCAGGCACAGGCGGAAAAGTGGTATCTGATGTGATTGTCACGATGGAAGAAATCGTGGTCGCGTCGGGTAAAATTGGCGACATTATCGGTGTGATCGATGGTATTGCATTCCAGACTAACATTCTGGCACTTAACGCCGCAGTAGAAGCAGCACGAGCGGGTGAGCAGGGGCGTGGTTTTGCCGTTGTCGCGGGTGAAGTTCGCAGTCTGGCACAGCGCAGTGCGCAGGCCGCAAAAGAAATTAAAGAGCTGATTGAATCGACCGTCTCCAGTGTGACATCGGGTTCGGTGCAGGTGCGTCAGGCCAGTGACACGATGAATGAAATTGTTGGTGGCGTGTCTACGGTGAGCTCGGTGATGTCTGAAATTACGCATGCGGCGGATGAGCAAATGCGTGGTATCAACGAGATCAACAAAGCGGTAGCGCAGTTGGATTCGATGGTGCAACAGAACGCCGCGCTGGTGCAGGAATCTGCTGCTGCGTCTGGGGCGCTGCAATCGCAGGCTGAAGAATTAAACGCTGTCGTTGGGGCGTTCCGGGTCTAACAGGATTCGATACTGGAATGTATTGCCCGCCAGAACGGTGGCGGGCAATCACCGACAGTATTAACCATCGGTAGCCTTAACGATCGAACGTATTAACGTTGGGCTTCACCGCCCAACGCTTCAATCAGATTCGCAATCAATGCTGCCAGTTCGCTGGTCATCAAAATGAAGTCAGCATCAAACCGCTGAGCAAAATCTTCCCGATCGATATCGTCGTTTTGTTCCCTCAGCGTATCGGAGAACTTCAACCGTTTTACTGAACCATCGTCAGACAAGACCAGTTGAATGCGCTCCTGCCAGTCCAGTGCCAGCTTGGTGACCAGTTTGCCTGCCTCAATATGCACAGCAATTTCATCACAGACCAAATCTTGTTTTTTACAGCGGATAACGCCGCCATCTTCCAGAATGGCTTTTAGCTCTGCTTCGTCTTGTAACGCGAATCCTGCCGCCGGTTCACCGGAACGTACCCACTCGGTCATCGTCAACTCGATAGGGTTTTCCATCGTCAGTGGTACAACAGGCAGGGAACCCAATGTTTTGCGCAGCAGCGCCAGCGTATCTTCTGCTTTTTTGGCGCTGGCCGCATCGACCATAATCAGGCCATTAACCGTATCGATCCACAACCAGACCTGGCTGAAGCGGCTGAATGCACGTGGCAGCAGGCTATGCAGCACTTCGTCTTTCAGTGAATCTTTTTCGGTCTTTTTCAGCTTACGGTGCTGCTCTGCTTCCAGACGCTCGATTTTGGCCTGAAGGGTTTGCTTGATGACAGGGGAAGGCAGGATTTTTTCTTCTTTACGGGTGCAGATAACGATTTGCCCATTAACGACGTGCGTTAAGGCATCGCTATGCGATCCCATCGGCGATACCCAACCCGTTTTCATCATATCCTGACTGCCGCACGGGGTGAACGCGAAAGCGCTGAGCCGTTTTTCCAGTTCGTCCGCAGACAAAACGTTATCTTTGGACAGCACGCTGTCCCGGCTTAGGCGGTAAATCATTAAGTTTTTAAACCACAACATGGTGTTATCCCTGACTGGGCGCGCAGGTTTGCACGCGGGTTTGTAATGTTGCGCGCATGATAACGAATTCGAGGCCGTAATGTGGAATAAAATACCCGAATTCAGAGGAATACCCGTCACGCTTTGGGTTGCAGCTGATTGGTTTCTCTGGTTATACCCGTCATACTTCAAGCGGCATGTGCGTTGGCTGTGTTACTCGAATTATTTAGGGTATCTATCTATAAATAAGAAAGTTTTCAGGTCAGTGGCAAATTTACTCGGGCCTATTTACCACACGTGGGGAGACATCATGAGAATCGGTATCGATCTGGGCGGGACGAAAACGGAAGTCATTGCGCTGGATGACGAGGGAAAGGAACGTTTTCGGCAACGTATGCCGACGCCAAGAAATGATTACCCGGAAACTCTGCGGACTATCGCCACGCTGGTGGAGATGGCTGAAAAAGCGATTAGCTGTCGTGGCAGCGTCGGCGTGGGGATTCCCGGTACGCTGTCGCCGTTTACCGGCAAGGTAAAAAATGCCAACTCTACCTGGCTCAATGGTCAGGCGCTGGATCTCGATCTTGCCACGCTGTTAAATCGACCCGTGCGGGTTGCGAATGACGCGAACTGTTTTGCTGTTTCAGAGGCTGTTGACGGTGCTGGGGCAGGGAAGCAGACCGTCTTTGCAGTCATCATCGGCACTGGCTGTGGGTCGGGCATTGCGTTGAACGGTCAGGCTCACGTCGGCGGTAACGGTATTGCGGGTGAATGGGGGCATAACCCGCTGCCCTGGATGGATGAAGATGAGCTGCGTTATCGGCAGACCGTGCCCTGCTACTGTGGCAAGTCCGGCTGTATTGAATCCTTTATTTCCGGTACGGGATTTTCGGTAGATTATCAACGCCTGAGTGGCCAGCCGCACAAGGGCGAGGCAATCATTACCTTAGCGGAGCAGGGTGATCCCATTGCGGAGCTGGCATTACAGCGCTATGAGCACCGTTTGGCAAAATCGCTGGCGCATGTGATTAACCTGCTTGACCCTGACGTAGTGGTACTGGGAGGCGGAATGAGCAATGTGTCTCGTCTTTATCAGACCGTGCCGGAAAAGATTAAACAGTGGATCTTCGGCGGTGAGTGCGAAACACCTGTACGTCAGGCGATACACGGCGACTCCAGCGGGGTTCGCGGAGCCGCCTGGCTTTGGCCGAAGACGAAGTAATTGCAGATCGAATGATGGCTAAACGGCGTACTGTGGTGCCAATCGGCTGACGCCCAGTCCGTTAACCTTCTGCACTTTGATCTGTACTGGAATGCGTTCTTTCATGGCTTCGACATGACTGATGACGCCGATGGTTTTACCGGAGGCGTTGAGGTTATCGAGCGCATCCAGTGCGATATCCAGCGTTTCGGCATCCAGCGTACCGAAGCCTTCGTCCAGAAACAGCGAGTCGATGCTGGCTCTGTGGCTGACCAGATCGGATAGCGCCAACGCCAGTGATAGACTCACCAAAAAACTCTCGCCACCGGATAGCGTTTTTGTATCGCGCTCGGCATCTGCCTGCCAGGTATCCATCACCAGAAGTTCCAGCTCACCACCGGGTTTCCGTTTTAGCTGATAACGATCGTGCAGGCGCGAAAGCTGGAGATTGGCGAGGTAGATCAGATGATCCAACGTTAGCCCCTGAGCAAATTTGCGGAATTTATGCCCGTTTTGTGAGCCGATTAGCGAGTTTAGCGTATCCCAATCGTCACATATTTTCTGGCTTTTGGCGATCTCGTTAAGCAGAGCGTGTTGATTCTGGCGCTGTTGCCGATCGTCAGATAGCTGACGTTGGCATTCACCCTGCTGCCGGAGGTTGGCTTTCAGTGTTTCATCTTGTTCTGAGAGCTGCTGTTGTATCGATGTCTGCGTTGCTTCTTCTGGTAGGGGGTCAGGCCGTTTTTGTTGTTGCTCAAGTAATGCCTGTTCAGCCTGCTGGTGAAGCACTGCTGCCTGCTGCAAGCTCTGATACAGCTTCTCCTTCAATGCCTGCAAAGTCTGTCGTTCCTGTTCATCAAGCAGCGCATTCAGGAAGGCGGCTTCATCAGCAAAAGCACTTTGCTGCAAAGCCTGAGTGAATCGTTCAGTCGCACTATCGCGTTGATGCATGCTCTGCTCATACTGCTGCTGCGTGCGGGTCAGTTCTCCCGTCAGGCGGCTCAACGTCGTTTCAGCATGTTGACGTGCTGACAGGGCTAGTCGGAGCGTGTCGTCATACTGCTGACTGGTTCGTTGCAGCTGTTCACGAATATCCGCTGTTTTCCTGTCGCCGAAAAGCGCTAGCCGTGCTTGTTGGCTCGTTTTGAGTACGTTGTTGTGCTGTTCCAACTGCTGTTGCTGCGTTTGTAGCAGCTGCTTTGCCTCAGTCACGCTGCGATTCAGATGCTGAAAATCGCTTTCCAGTGTGGCTAACAGGGGGATTAAGCGAGACTGCTCCTGTTCTTTGGTTTTCCAATCTTGCCATTCGCTCTCGCGCTGAACCAGCCAGCTATCCTGAGCGCCATCTTCCGGCAAAAGGAGACCTGCATTTGCCAGCGTCTGCGTGATTTCCTGAGCGAACTGCGTGAGCTGCTGCCGCACGTTTTGCAGCGACTGGGCGGTTTCTTCCTGCATGACGCGTAGCGAGGTCTGTTGCTGGGCGTTTAGTGCAATTTTTTGGTCGAGTTCTCGCAATAATGTCTCTGAGGCGGTCAGTGAATCCTTACTTTCCTGCCACCGCTTTTGCTCCTGTTCGCGCACGCTAATCTGCTGGCGAATATCTTGTTCTTCGACCTCGCGTTGTGCAAACCAGGCAGCAATCTTGTCCTGCTCTTCCAGCGTATAGTTAACTTGTAAGCGCTCACTGACATCTTGCCACTGTTGCAACAGCGTTTGATGCTCGCCATCGTTCTGAGCGATATCCTGTTGCAGCTGTTCCCGCTGCTGCTCTAGTGAGGTCAACCGTGCTGTCGTATTCGCCAGCGCCGTTGTTAACTGACTGACCTCCTGGCGTAACGCCGTCAGGCGATTTTGAGTTTCAGATGGTTGTAATGCCTGATAGCGTTCAATCGCCGGGTGTTCAGTTGAACCGCACAACGGACAGGGATCGCCAGCCTGTAGTCGCTGTCTTTCGGCTTCCAATTTAACGATGCGTTCTTCCTGACGGTACACCGTTTCCAGATCGTCGAGATGCTGAGTGCGCTGCTCGTGTTCAGACTGTTGCTGTTTCTTTAAGATTTCTGACTGACTGATATGCCCTTGTATCTCATCTTGTTTGGCGAGGTGCTGCTGCTGACGGGCGTGAAGACGTTGGTATTGGTCGCTGATTGTCGCGAGCTGTTGGCGTACGGTTCTCTGGGCGCTGAGTTGATTAAACCGCTGGTGCAGCGCGGAAAGCGGTTGCTGGGTTTCCTGATTTTTCCGGGTCCCATCGTGTAGTGTGAACAACTCGCGCGCGGCATCAACGACCGTTTGTTGTTCGCGCTGTTGTGCCGTCAGTGTTGCCGCTTCTTGCTGGAGCGCTGTCGATTGTTCGGTGTGCTGTATCTGTTTTTGGCTTAGCTTCTGTTGCTCGTCATTAAGCTGGCGCAACTGCCGAAACTGGGTGCGCCACAGAGGAAGTTGTTCTCCCCACTGCTGATGATGTGCGTGTTGCTGGCGATAAGATTGAATCTGTTCAATCTGCTGTTTTGCCTGCTGCTGTTCCGCTGCTATCTGCGTTTGTTTGCTTTCGTCGGCTTGCAGGCGACGCTGTGTTTTTGCCAGTTCGTCCTGCTGCTGGGTTTTTTGCTGTTCCAGTGTAGCGATACGATGGTCAAGCGGCACAACCTGTTCGTTGATCAACAACTCTTGTTTCTGACGTTCCCGTTTATGCTCATTCGCGTTCTGCTCCGCCTTTTCTTCCTGCTGGCGTAGCGTCGCCAAAGCCAACTGTTCTGCGCCCTGTTTCTCAGTTAGTTGTTCAATCTGCTGGGCGAGTGTAAGGGACTCCTGTCGATAGCGCTCTTTTTCCTGGTGTAGTGGCCTTAGCTTTTCTGCCGGCTCGCTGTTGGCTAACTTATCGAGCTGCGGCTTGGCCTGCTGAATGGCTGATTCGGCGCTTGCGTGTTGTAACTGCGTGCTGGTTAGCTGCGTCTGCCGCTGCGTCAATTGCTCAAACCAGCGCAGCATAGTCAGTACTTGCTCACGCTCGGCGTTGCCCTGTTGCTCCTGCTGGAGCAGCTCAGCAAGCTGTGTTTCTACCTGCTGACGCTGCTCATCGGTTAACAGCTGAATACCCGATGCGCGCGCCTGTAGCGTGCTCAGCGCGATGTTTGCCTGATGGTATTTTTCATAGACACGTTCGGAAATCAGTCCATAAATGTCTGTGCCAGTCAGTTCCTCCAGCAGTTCCGCTCTGTCGCTGGCTTTTGCGTTGAGAAAGGCGGCAAATTGCCCCTGTGATAGCATCATGGATCGCGTAAAGCGGCCAAAATCCAGCCCGGTGAGCTGTGTGATCATGTCTTTCTTATCATTCAGCTTTTCACACAGGATTTTGCCACTTTCAATGAGAGCGAGTTCGGCCTTGGGAGCTTGTAAATTACCATCCGGTGCATTTCTCGCCCGACGCTGGCTCCAGAAGGCACGATATCCCACGCCTTTAACCTCAAACTCGACCTCGGCGAGACACTCGGCGGTGTTACGAGTCATCAGGTCATTATTGCCCGCAGAAAGCTGACCCAACCGTGGTGTTTCGTGATACAGCGCCAGACAAATGGCATCCAGCAGCGTGGTTTTTCCTGCCCCTGTTGGGCCGGTAATCGCAAACAAGCCGTTGCTGGAAAACGGCTCTTGAGTGAAGTCGATCTTCCATTCGCCTTTCAGCGCGTTGAGATTCTTTAAACGCAGACTGAGGATTTTCATTTGGCAGGCTCGCTATTTTCCAATTCATCAATAACCTGAGTAAACAGCGAGCGCACACGCTGTTGGCGGCTCTCTTCCATTTCAGTCTCCGTGGCCAGACGACGTTCAAAAACGTCATGCACGCTCAATTCGTTTAGCGTTTCCTTGTCCTGTCGGGTCATCGCCTGCAAACGCTGTTCGCGCGTGCGGCGCAGCAGAAGTACCTCAACGGGCAGATTTTCGGTCATCGCCTGAACACGCTTTTGCATGTCGCTCAGATAATCCTGCGTACTGAGTTCAATATCCAGCCACACGGGTTTATCGCCCTGATAGGTCTGGAAGGCGGACAGCTGTTGTTCAATATCACTCAGGCTGCCTTTAATCAGCTGCATCGGCTGGGTTACGGGAATGGGAAGTAGATCTATTTGCGGTGGCGCATCGGGTATGAAGCTGACCAGACAGACGGACTTCTCACTGCCGAGCTCATCAAAACTCAGCGGGATAGGTGAACCGCTGTAGCGAATGTGCTCACTTTGGGTCACGCGCTGCGGGCGGTGAATATGCCCGAGGGCGATATAATCCGCAGGGGGAAAAGCCTGAGCAGGGAAGGCATCGAGCGTACCAATGTAGATATCGCGCACGGATTCCGAGGCGCTTGCACCAATCGTCGTCAGGTGCCCGGTTGCAATAATTGGTAACGGTAGGCCAAGCTCGTCTCGCTTTTGGCAAGCCAATTGGTAACACTGTTGGTAGTGCGCGGTAATGGCTTCCTGTAGCGCGAGCTGTTTTTCATCACCGGATTGTCCGGCTTTGCTGGTTAGCACATCACGCGGACGTAAAAAAGGAATGGCACAGAGCAGGGCGCCGGGCTGCCGCTGACGGTTTTCCAGCAGGAGCACCTGTTGGGCGGGCTCGTCGCTGGCGCAGGCGATGACCCGCGTATTCAGGCAGGCCAGTAAGCCACGGGATTCATTTAACATCGCGGCGGAATCGTGGTTGCCGCCGAGAATGACAAGCTGGCAGCCCGTGCGCTGTAGTTCTACCACGAAGCTATAGTACATTTCCCGCGCATAGCTAGGAGGAGAGCCGTTATCAAAAATATCGCCTGCGACTATAATGGCATCGACGTGGTGCAGTTCCACTTGGGCGATAAGCCAGTGCAGAAAAGCCTGATGCTCAGTTGCGCGGCTTTTGGTATAAAAATATTGCCCTAAATGCCAATCGGCGGTGTGGATAATGCGCATCGTGCTCTCTCGATATTCATGCCGTGTGGCGTTGGATGACGTTGTCATTGTTCATTATGTGACATGGTGTGTCATCGCGATGGTGCTCTGTCACCGTAATGCCGTGATTATATATAGCAGGAATGACGGCTGTCGCGGTGGAATCAAGAGTTTGGAAAGCAGCTCGAAAAATCAGATGTACGCGCTGTAACACCATGCGATGAGGAGCCGTATGTTTTTCATAAATCTGTCATAAAACTGACGCATAATGCCTTTCGCCTGCTAACAGCGACGATGATTAACGACAGGATTAACAATGGCAAAACGCATATTAGTCGTGGAAGATGAAGCACCAATTCGTGAAATGGTCTGCTTTGTACTGGAACAAAATGGTTATCAACCAGTGGAAGCCGAAGATTATGACAGTGCGGTAACGCAACTGTCAGAGCCGTTCCCAGAGCTGGTGTTATTGGACTGGATGCTGCCAGGCGGTTCGGGCCTGCAATTCATCAAGCATATGAAGCGCGAAGCGCTGACGCGTGATATTCCGGTAATGATGTTGACCGCGCGTGGCGAAGAAGAAGACCGCGTGCGTGGGCTTGAAGTGGGGGCGGATGATTACATTACCAAACCGTTTTCACCCAAAGAATTAGTGGCGCGTATCAAAGCCGTGATGCGCCGAATTTCACCGATGGCGGTGGAAGAAGTGATTGAAATGCGTGGCCTGAGCCTTGACCCTTCTTCCCATCGCGTGACGACCGAAGAGCACGCGTTAGACATGGGGCCGACAGAATTTAAACTGCTGCATTTCTTTATGACGCATCCTGAACGTGTTTATAGCCGGGAACAGTTGCTGAATCACGTTTGGGGCACTAACGTTTATGTTGAGGATCGTACTGTCGACGTCCATATTCGTCGCCTGCGTAAAGCGCTGGAAACCAGCGGACATGACAAAATGGTGCAAACCGTTCGGGGAACGGGCTACCGTTTTTCAACGCGTTACTGAGGTGATCGTAACCGGAGAAACATTAACGTGCTAGAACGTTTATCCTGGAAAAGGCTGGCATTGGAGCTAGCTTTTTTTTGTTTGCCCGCTTTACTGCTGGGGCTGATTTTTGGCTATCTGCCCTGGTTTCTGCTGGTCGCCGTATTAGGCTTACTTTGCTGGAATTTTTATAACCAGCTCAAACTCTCTTATTGGCTGTGGGTTGACCGTAGTATGACGCCACCGCCTGGTCGCTGGAGCTGGGAGCCATTGTTTTATGGGCTCTATCAGATGCAGTTGCGTAATCGACGCCGTCGCCGGGAACTGGCGCTCTTGATCAAACGGTTTCGCAGTGGCGCTGAATCATTGCCGGATGCCGTAGTGATCACCACCGAAGAGGGAACGATCTTCTGGTGTAATCATCTGGCACAGCACCTACTCAATTTCCGCTGGCCGGAGGATAACGGTCAGAATATCCTCAACTTATTGCGCTATCCTGAATTCACTAATTACATGAAGGGGCAAGATTTTAGCCGTCCTCTCACGTTGCAGTTGAATAATTCCCACCATGTTGAATTCCGCGTGATGCCGTATTCCGAAGGGCAACTTCTGATGGTAGTGCGTGACATTACGCAAATGCATCAACTCGAAGGTGCCAGACGTAACTTTTTTGCCAATGTTAGCCATGAACTGCGTACGCCACTGACGGTGTTGCAAGGCTATCTGGAAATGATGCAGGAAGAAACGCTGGATGCTGCGCTACGTGGGAAGGCGTTGAATACGATGCAGGAACAGACTCGACGCATGGACGGGCTGGTCAAACAACTGCTGACCTTGTCGCGGATTGAGGCTGCGACGGCGATTGATTTGAATGAAAAAGTCGATATTCCGTTAATGCTGCGCGTATTACAGCGTGAAGCGCAGACCCTGAGTCAGGGGCGTCATGAGATCGTCTTTCGTGTAAATGAAAACCTCCGCGTGTTTGGTAATGAAGAACAACTGCGCAGTGCGGTATCCAATCTGGTGTATAACGCGGTCAACCATACGCCAGCAGGAACGCGTATCGAAGTCTGCTGGCAGAAGATCCCACAAGGTGCGCAATTTCAGGTCAGCGATAACGGGCCGGGGATTGCGGCTGAGCACTTGCCGCGCCTGACTGAACGTTTTTATCGCGTGGATAAGGCGCGTTCGCGGCAAACCGGCGGCAGCGGGTTGGGGCTGGCGATTGTTAAGCATGCACTTAGCCACCACGATTCCCGTCTGGAGATCATGAGTGAAGATGGTCTGGGATCGCGTTTTGTCTTTACGTTGCCGAATCGGTTGATTGTCCCGGCCTCTGTGGCTGAAAATACGGCGAAACCTTCAGCCTGACGGAAAACGTTATTCATGATAGTCGCCACACGTATCGCGGTCGCTTTTTTACTGCTGCTCAGTGCGCTTTGCTCCGCGCAGCCCCGCCAGATGTTGGCGGGTAATCTCTCCAGCGCGGGGTCGGACACGTTGGCAAATCTGATGGCTTTTTGGGCGGCGGATTTCAGTCAGCATTATCCGAACGTGAATTTACAGATTCAGGCTGCTGGCTCATCGTCTGCGCCGACGTCTCTGGCGTCGGGGGCAGCCCAGCTTGGGCCGATGAGCAGGGCGATGAAAGCTAGCGAAATTGAGGCGTTTGTTCAGCACTACGGTTATCCACCGCTGGCGGTGCCTGTGGCGATGGATGCGCTAGTCGTGTTGGTTAATCAGGATAACCCTCTGTCTGGATTAAACTTGTCACAGTTGGATGCTATCTTTTCGATTACGCAGCGCTGTGGTAATCAGCAGCCGATAAAACAGTGGGGCGACCTCGGCTTACGCGGTAGCTGGGAGAAACGGACGTTACTACGCTATGGGCGAAATTCTGCCTCAGGAACCTATGGGTTCTTTAAACAAAAAGCGCTATGCCGCGGCGATTTCCTTCCTCAAGTTAATGAATTACCCGGTTCGGCGTCCGTGGTACAAGCGGTTGCGGCATCAACTGATGCGATTGGTTACGCCAGCGTGGGCTTTCGTACTAGCGGCGTGAAGATGTTGCCATTAGCTGCTCAAGGCACCGATTATATTTATCCTTCGACGGAAAATATCCGCAGCGGTTTGTATCCCTACACCCGTTATCTCTATGTCTATGTCAACAAAGCGCCCAGTCAACCCCTGGAAGCGCTGACAGCGGCATTTTTAGCCCGTGTGCTGTCCGAAACGGGGCAGTCGCTGGTGAATCAGGATGGTTATTTGCCGCTGCCAGAAGAAACGCGTCGTCAGGCGAGACAGCAGATTGGCTTGCCTGAATAATGTCTCTTCCATCATGAATTTGCGCTATTTTCACGCTACGTGAATTTTATTCATGTGATGTGAAAAATCTTCTATTGCCCTGTGATTCGCCACGTGACAGGATAGCTTTAAATTTAGACGTCCAGATGGCTAAATAAGATTAAATGTAACTATCCCTCTGGGCAAATATTTCATATTGAAACTATCTGCCAGTACGTTTCTTTCCTAAAGATAGGTGCTGGTAACATGTCAGGAGCGACAGATGGCGAATACCTTATCCCCTTTCCGTGCCGATATCGTCGGCAGTTTCTTGCGTCCGGCTGCGATTAAGCAGGCTCGTCTTCAGCATCAGGCGGGCGAGATTGATGATGTCGCGCTGCGGAATATTGAAGATCGTGAGATTCTGCGGGTGGTAGACAAGCAGCGTGAAGCGGGCTTGAAGATAGTGACGGACGGTGAGCTGCGTCGTGCCTGGTGGCACTTTGACTTCTTTGCCGACTTGCACGGTGTAGAGCGTTACGAAGCCGATCACGGTATTCAATTCAACGGTATTCAGACCAAATCCCATGCGATTCGTGTCGTGGATAAAGTGAGTTTTAATCCCCAACACCCAATGCTCGATCATTTCCGCTACCTGAACAGCATTTCTGGTGATGCAGTTGCTAAAATGACGATTCCTAGCCCAAGCGTTATGCATTTCCGCGGCGGACGAAAAGCGATTGATGCGACAGTTTATCCCGATCTGGCTGACTACTTTGACGATTTGGCGCAAACCTGGCGCGATGCGATCCACGCATTTTATGATGCGGGTTGCCGCTTCCTACAACTGGATGACACCGTGTGGGCCTATTTGTGCTCTGACGATCAAAAACGCCAGATCCGAGAACGTGGTGAAGATCCAGCACAGCTGGCACGGACCTATGCCGATGTCCTGAATAAAGCGCTGGCTGATAAACCAGCCGATCTGGTTATCGGTTTACACGTTTGTCGTGGCAATTTCCGTTCGACCTGGATTTCTGAAGGCGGGTATGAACCTGTTGCAGAAATTCTGTTTGGTGAGGTGAACGTCGATGCATTCTTCCTGGAATACGATACCGAGCGAGCGGGGGGCTTTGAACCGCTGCGTTTTGTGAAACCGGGTCATCAGCAGGTTGTGCTAGGGCTGATCACCACGAAGAACGGCGAGCTGGAAGACGCTGAGGTTGTGCAGGCACGCATCGCGGAAGCGGCAAAGTATGTCGATCTCAGCCAGATTTGCCTGAGCCCGCAGTGTGGCTTTGCTTCAACGGAAGAGGGCAACAGCCTGACGGAAGAGCAGCAGTGGAATAAGCTGAGGCTTGTTGTGGATATTGCTAATCGCGTGTGGTGACACCGATGAAGTAACCTTATCCCTATAATGGATATACCGAGGCTGGATCGTACGATCCGGCCTTTTTTGTGGCTGTTATCCCGCTTTCTATCTGCGACGTTTTTGTGCAATATGTTTTTTTTATGATCGAACAACGCATTTTATGTCGTTTTTTGTCAGTTTTATCGCAATGAAATATCGATAAATGCGCAAATCATGTGTCATGCAAATCAGTATAAACCAATTTATATCCTTATTTTTTAGTATAGAAAGGATAGATACTCTGGTTTTTAGATCTCCGCTTGTCTTTTTACGCTATAAACGGTTTACTTAGCACCCAATATGGCTGTTCAAAAAATAACTCCTAGTATATGACCGCCATCTTTCGCGTCGCCAGAGTGTTGGCATCATGCTTCGGGCTACTCATTTGCGGATGGCTTCTGGCGGCGATAAACGACACGATTTCCTTTTTATCGATTTGATACAGGCAACACGACATAACTATGAGCCATCGTTTAACTTCCAAAGATATTGTGGCATTAGGTTTTATGACCTTTGCTTTATTCGTGGGGGCTGGAAATATTATTTTCCCGCCTATGGTGGGATTGCAGGCAGGAGAGCATGTTTGGACTGCGGCAATCGGCTTCTTGCTGACAGCGGTTGGCCTACCTGTACTAACTGTCATTGCGCTTGCTCGGGTTGGCGGCGGCGTTGATGCGTTAAGCTCGCCGATTGGTAAAAAGGCCGGTGTAGTCTTGGCTACCGTGTGCTATCTGGCTGTTGGGCCACTGTTCGCGACGCCGCGTACGGCAACCGTTTCGTTTGAAGTCGGCTTGGCTCCTTTGGTTGGTAATGGCGCGTCTCCTCTGTTGATTTATAGCCTGATTTATTTTGCTATTGTCATCGCGATTTCTCTGTATCCGGGCAAACTGCTGGATACGGTCGGCCATGTGCTGGCGCCGTTGAAGATCATCGCTCTGGCGGTATTGGGTATTGCCGCAGTGCTGTGGCCTGCGGGTACGCCAATTCCCGCGACAGAGGCATATGAGCATCTGCCGTTTTCCAATGGTTTCGTTAACGGCTATCTGACGATGGATACGCTGGGCGCAATGGTCTTTGGTATCGTGATCGTCAATGCGGCGCGTTCACGTGGAGTGACAAGCTCAGTACTGCTGACGCGTTATACCGTGTGGGCTGGGTTAATTGCAGGTATTGGCCTGACGTTGGTCTATTTGAGCCTGTTCCAGCTTGGTTCTGTCAGCGGCGAACTGGTGCCGCAGGCGCTGAACGGGGCAGAGATCCTCCATGCTTATGTGCAACACACGTTCGGTAACATGGGAAGCAGCTTCCTGGCGTTGCTAATCTTTATCGCGTGTCTGGTGACGGCGGTGGGATTGACCTGTGCGTGTGCTGAATTCTTTGCACAATATCTGCCGTTGTCCTATCGCACGCTGGTATTTGTGTTGGGAACGTTCTCGATGGTGGTGTCCAACTTGGGTTTGAGCCATTTAATCCAACTTTCCATTCCTGTACTGACGGCGATTTACCCACCGTGTATCATTCTGGTTTTACTGAGTTTTACGCTGCGTTGGTGGAATAGCGCTTCGCGTATTGTGGCTCCCGTCATGCTAGTCAGCCTGTTATTTGGCATGATTGATGGTGTAAAATCATCGGCTTTCAAATCGCTGTTGCCAGAGTGGAGCCTCAATCTGCCACTGAGTGAGCAAGGATTGGCCTGGTTGCCACCGTCGCTGCTGATTTTACTGGTTGCAGTGATTTACGACAGACTGTGTGGTCGTCAGGAAGTTACGGTACATCAATAATATCGTTAAGACCTGATAGCGCTGGGGCGGTAGGGGTATCCTACTGTTCCAGCACGGCGTTAGGTTTCTGCACCACAGGTATTTGCCTGTGGTTTTTCTTTTTGTAATGTTTTTCTCTTATTAAGACAGGGTTGCTTATCAATGGAACAACCATCTTCCAAGCTCAAGCGTGGGTTAAGCACGCGGCATATCCGCTTTATCGCCCTTGGCTCGGCGATCGGAACCGGCCTGTTTTATGGCTCCGCTAGCGCGATCCAAATGGCTGGCCCCAGCGTGTTGCTGGCTTACCTGATTGGTGGGATTGTCGCATATATCATCATGCGCGCCTTGGGTGAAATGTCGGTGCATAACCCGCAATCCAGCTCGTTTTCTCGCTATGCGCAGGATTATCTCGGTCCACTGGCGGGCTATATCACCGGCTGGACCTACTGCTTTGAGATGCTGATTGTCGCCATTGCCGATGTGACCGCGTTTGGTATCTACATGGGCGTCTGGTTCCCTGCGGTGCCGCATTGGGTGTGGGTCTTGAGCGTGGTGCTCATCATCGGTGCCATCAACCTGATGAATGTAAAAGCGTTTGGTGAACTGGAGTTTTGGCTCTCTTTCTTCAAAGTTGCCACCATTATCATCATGATCGTTGCTGGAATCGGCATTATCGTTTGGGGGATTGGCAACGGCGGAGAACCTACCGGTATCCATAATCTATGGAGCAATGGCGGATTCTTCAGTAATGGTGTAATGGGGATGATTCTATCGCTACAGCTGGTGATGTTTGCTTATGGCGGCGTGGAGATCATTGGGATCACCGCCGGTGAGGCCAAAGACCCGCATAAATCCATCCCTCGCGCGATTAACTCTGTACCCTGGCGTATTCTGGTGTTCTATGTCGGTACGCTATTCGTCATTATGTCGATTTACCCGTGGAATCAGGTAGGCACCAACGGTAGCCCGTTTGTGTTAACGTTCCAGCATATGGGTATTACGGCGGCGGCAGGTATTCTGAATTTTGTTGTGATTACCGCGTCGCTGTCGGCGATTAACAGTGACGTCTTCGGCGTCGGCCGTATGCTACACGGGATGGCGGAGCAGGGGCATGCACCGAAAGTGTTTAGCCGCATTTCCAAACGTGGCATTCCGTGGGTAACGGTGGTCGTGATGATGATGGCGCTGCTAGTGGCGGTGTACCTGAACTACATTATGCCCGGCAAGGTTTTCCTGGTGATTGCCTCACTGGCTACCTTTGCGACGGTGTGGGTGTGGATCATGATTCTGTTTTCCCAGATCGCCTTCCGTCGCCGTCTGAGCCCGGATGAAGTGAAGGCGCTGGCGTTCCCGTTGCGCGGCGGTATCGCGACCTCTGTGTTCGGCATTATCTTCCTGTTCTTCATCATCGGATTAATTGGCTACTTCCCGGACACGCGCGTGTCGCTGTATGTCGGTATTATCTGGATAGTGCTGCTTTTAGTGGGCTATGTCTGGAAGAAGAAGCGTCAGAACGCGGTAGCGGCACAGAATTAAGTTAGCCGCTTGGCGCTCCGGTTGGAGTAATGCTGGTCACCACAGCCCGTTATTAGGGGAAACACAGGGGGAGGTTTCCGCAGGAACACCTCACCCCTGTGGTCGCCCCGTGTATCTCTATGCTTAAACGATGGCATTATTTCCGTTGGATGGCTTTTTTTGAGCCTATTTCTAGGCTTTCGGAGCCGTCATCTGCTGCGCCATCATTCGCATATCGTGACCAGTTGGTGTCTGATGAATGCGGAGATCGAACTCGGGCAGAATCGCAAAGATATGGTCGAAAATGTCAGACTGAATACTTTCATAGTCGACCCAGGCGGTGGTGTTGGTAAACGCATAAATTTCCAGCGGTACCCCTTCAGACGTTGGTGCAAGCTGCCGTACCATTAGCGTCATTCCTTTATGAATCCCCGGATGGGTACGCAGGTAAACCTGAAGATAGGCGCGGAACGTCCCCAGATTGGTTAGACGACGACCGTTCAGCGGTGATGTCAGGTCAGAATCGGACTGTGCATTGTGCTGCTCTAACTCACTCTTCTTATTCTGAATATAAGCCGATAGTAACTTGCTGCGCAGCAATCGCGCCTGTTCGTCTTCCGTCATGAAATGTACGCTGGTGGTATCGATATTGATGCTACGCTTTATGCGCCGTCCCCCTGATTCCGACATCGAACGCCAGTTTTTGAAGGAGTCGGACACCAGCGAATAGGTGGGAATGGTGGTGACAGTATTGTCCCAGTTTTTCACTTTTACCGTTGTCAGCCCGATGTCGATAACGGCACCGTCAGCGCCATATTTCGGCATTTCGAGCCAGTCTCCCAGTGTCAACATATCGTTAGCGGAAAGCTGGATTCCTGCCACGAGTCCCATAATCGGATCTTTGAACACCAACATCAGCACGGCGGCCATGGCACCTAAACCACTAATCAGAATCAGCGGTGATTTCCCGATGAGCAGTGATACCACCATGATACTGATGACGATGGTGGCGATCAGTTTCAGACTCTGGAAGATACCGCGCAGCGGCAATTGAGCGGCGACTTTGGTTCGTGCGGAAACATTGAGCAGCACATCGAGTAGCGAGAACAGAGACAGCAGCGCAAAAATCATGATCCACACTTGAGAGCAGATGATGAGCGCTTCACGGGTTTCACTTTGCGAAGGCAGCCACACAAAGACCTGAATATTCAGGATCACCCCTTGCAGCAGGAAGGCGAGCCGGTTAAACAAGTTGTGCTGCGTCAGCGCCTGCTTCCACCCGTGTCCTTCGCTCTTTCCTGGTTTATTGAGTGAGCGTAGAACCATCCGTTTCAACACAACCTGATGCAAAATCAGGTGAATGACGGCAGAAATGAGCAATATCAGCCCAAGAACAATCAGTAATGCAATGATGCCAGCGTGTTGTATCTCTGCTTCTCTTAGCCACAGCGCGAGGTTTTGTTGCATGTGTTCTCCTTTATTCCATCAATCTGTCGTGCGTTAACACGATGTGACGTTAAGGCTAAGGATTTAGCGCAGCGAGTCAACCTTTTGTATTTTTTGGGATCGCGAAGGAGAGCAGTGAGAAGATCGATGAGAGAAACATCGCGAAAAAAAAGCCAGTCGCATAGCAACTGGCTTGATTATCACATTGCCCATGAGGGCAACGATGAGGGATTACAGCTTGTCTGCGTTTTCAGACAGGTATTTCGCTACGCCATCTGGTGACGCGCCCATACCTGATTTCCCTTTTTCCCACTGTGCCGGACAGACTTCGCCGTGCTCTTCGTGGAATTGCAGTGCGTCAACGGTACGCAGCATTTCATCAATGTTACGACCCAGCGGTAGATCGTTAACGACCTGATGGCGAACCACACCGCTTTTGTCGATCAGGAAAGAACCACGCAGTGCAACACCGGCTTCTGGGTGCTCAATGCCGTAGGCCTTCTGGATTTCGCGCTTAATGTCAGCAACCATCGCATATTGCACTTCACCGATGCCGCCTTTGTCTACAGGGGTTTTACGCCATGCATTGTGAACAAACTCGGAATCGAAAGAAACACCAACCACTTCTACGCCACGTTTCTTGAACTCGGCATAGCGGTGATCGAAAGCAATCAGTTCTGATGGGCAAACGAAGGTAAAGTCCATCGGCCAGAAGAAAATCACGGCTGCTTTACCGTTGATGTGCTTCTTCAGGTTGAAATTTTCGACGATTTCGCCACTGCCTAAAACGGCAGCTGCGGTAAAGTCTGGGGCTTGACGAGTTACCAGGACCATAATTACTCCTGTAGATAGCGGTTAATGATCGGAAGATATAAAAAACAGCGATCAGTATAGGGATTCTGTCTGAGTGAATACAGGCAAAGAGACCAATCAATGAGATAGCTTTTGTCTATTGAACTCATCGCTATTTCCTTTCAATAAATTATATTAACCCTTTTAATCGAAAGGACAATATCCCTGTCATACTTCAAGCTGCTTGTGCGTTGGCAATACTCGGCTCATCTCTGAGCCTTGCCCTGAAGGGCCGCCGCAAGCGGCGTTCAAATCGGCCAAGCCGATTTGTCCTTACTCGCCCCAGTCACTTACCTGAGTAAGCTCCTGGGGACTCGCGCAGTTGCCGCGTTACAAGGCCGTATGGCCTTGTCCTAAAGGACCAACGCAGAGCGTTGTTCAAAACGCTCACGTTTTGTCACGCAACTCGAATTATTTAAGGTATAGGTGGCGTAGAAAAACGGAAAAGTTGTGATCTCACAGCCGTTGCGTTTTCGCTAATTGCATCATGCGTGGATAAAATTGCCAGAAGAGTATTTCAAATTGGTGATAGTGCTGTTCGATGTCCTGAAACGAGCCGGACAGCGCGGCCAGCTTCGGGCGTCGTACTGACATTCTGTGCAGCACATCGGCGATAAACGGCAGTTCCGCATAGCGTGTCATCCAACGTTCCGGCCACAAATAGCGATTCAGGTTCTGAAAGCGTTCAGGAGTTTGTGCCAGATGAGGCTCGATTTGTGACTGTGCGCCATCGATAAAGGTCTGTAAAGGCGTATCGGGCACCAGCTGTAGCCAGTGACGTGCAAGATAGTGATCCCACAGCACATCTAGCGTAATGGGAGCGACGCGGCGAAATTCATCACTGAAATACTGACGTGCCTGTTTGACCTCTGGCAGGCTGTCGGTCAGCGAGTCAACGCGGCGATGCAGTCGGATACCCGCGACAATCTCGTCAGCGTAGCTGTCCTGTGGGTTGCCGCGAACAAAGTCCGCCATCAGATTACCTAATAGGGAACTGTCGGCCAGCGTGGCCAGATGAAGGTGTGCAAGAAAATTCATCGTGACAGTATATACCTTTTCTATTGGGTATAATGCATTCCACGACTCAGATGCTTATTTCTTGCAGCCATGCGCTTGCGGCTCTAGACTAGGCCGCCCATTTTTAATGTATTAACAGCTAAGTGAATTGCCATGCGTGTTACCGATTTTTCGTTTGAACTTCCTGAATCATTGATTGCCCATTATCCACAAGCAGAACGCAGTGGGTGCCGCCTGCTATCGCTGGACGGGCCGACGGGAAATCTGACGCACGGCGTGTTTACCGATTTGCTGGATAAACTGAATCCCGGCGATCTGCTGGTGTTCAACAATACGCGCGTGATTCCTGCTCGTCTGTTTGGTCGTAAAGCCAGCGGCGGCAAACTGGAAGTGCTGGTGGAACGCGTGCTGGACGAACGTCGGGTATTGGCGCACGTTCGCGCGTCAAAAGCGCCAAAGCCGGGCACGGAGCTGTTGCTGGGCGATGATGAAAGCGTCAAGGCCACGATGGCGGCTCGTCACGATGCGCTATTTGAGCTGCATTTTGATGACTCCCGCGATGTTCTATCGATCCTGAATGCTATCGGCCATATGCCGTTGCCACCTTACATCGATAGGCCTGATGAAGACGCTGACCGTGAGCTATATCAGACGGTGTATAGCCAGCGTCCGGGGGCGGTAGCGGCGCCGACGGCAGGTTTGCATTTTGATGAGCCGATGTTAGCTGCGCTACGCGAGAAAGGCATTGAAATGGCATTCGTCACGTTGCACGTTGGTGCCGGGACTTTCCAGCCAGTACGCGTCGATACGATCGAAGATCACATTATGCACGCCGAATATGCTGAAGTACCGCAGGATGTCGTCGATGCTGTTCTGGCATGTAAGGCGCAGGGAAATCGCGTGATCGCGGTGGGTACCACCTCGGTACGTTCACTGGAAAGTGCCGCTCAGGCCAGTCAGGATGCGCTGATTGCACCATTTTTCGACGATACCAAAATTTTTATCTATCCGGGTTATCACTACCGCGTTATTGATGCGCTAGTAACTAATTTCCATTTGCCTGAATCGACGTTAATCATGTTGGTGTCCGCCTTCGCCGGTTACCAGAACACGATGTCTGCCTACCGTGAAGCGGTGGCAGAGCAATATCGTTTTTTCAGCTACGGTGATGCGATGTTTATTACGCACAACCCGCTGGCTGAACAGGAAAAAGTGGGATAAATCCTGCTTTCCGCTCAAGAGGAACGTCACAGACCACGCTCTGTCAGGCGTTAATACATCATTATCATCAGACTGTTTTTCTGATGCCGGAGGTTAAGTGAAGTACGAATTACAAACAACAGACGGCCGTGCGCGACGCGGCAGATTGATTTTTGAACGTGGCGTGGTGGAAACCCCAGCTTTTATGCCCGTGGGGACGTACGGCACGGTGAAGGGCATGACGCCGGAAGAAGTGAAAGAGACTGGCGCACAGATTTTGCTCGGCAATACGTTCCATCTGTGGCTACGTCCCGGTCAGGAAATCATGAAACTGCACGGCGATCTGCATGACTTCATGCAGTGGCACGGCCCTATTCTGACGGACTCTGGCGGTTTTCAGGTATTCAGCCTCGGCGATATTCGCAAAATTACTGAGCAGGGCGTGCATTTCCGTAACCCGATCAACGGGGATTCGATTTTCCTTAGCCCGGAAAAATCGATGGAGATTCAACACGATCTCGGTTCCGATATTGTCATGATCTTTGATGAGTGTACGCCGTACCCCGCCGATTGGGATTACGCCAAGCGCTCTATGGAGATGTCCCTGCGCTGGGCGAAACGCAGCCGTCAGCGTTTTGACGAACTAGAGAATAAAAATGCGCTGTTCGGTATTATTCAGGGTAGTGTTTACGAAGATTTACGTGATGTATCCGTAAAAGGTCTGGTAGACATTGGCTTTGATGGGTACGCTGTGGGCGGTTTGGCAGTGGGTGAACCGAAAGAGGACATGCACCGTATTCTGGAGCACGTTTGCCCACAGATTCCAGAAGATAAACCACGCTATCTGATGGGCGTGGGCAAGCCGGAAGATTTGGTGGAAGGTGTACGTCGCGGTGTCGATATGTTTGACTGCGTGATGCCAACGCGTAACGCACGTAACGGACATCTTTTCGTGACTGATGGCGTAGTGAAAATCCGTAATGCGAAGCATAAAGATGATGTCAGCTCGCTGGATGAACACTGTGATTGCTACACGTGTCGCAATTATAGTCGCGCCTACTTGCATCATCTTGACCGTTGCAACGAAATACTCGGAGCACGACTCAATACCATTCATAACTTGCGTTATTATCAGCGTTTAATGGCAGGTTTACGTCAGGCCATTGAAGAGGGTAAATTAGAGCACTTTGTGGTGGATTTTTACCAACGGATAGGCAAACCCATTCCGCCGCTTGCTGAAAAAGACGTTGCCGCAAGCAACTGACAGCCCGTTTGCTATGAATAGCATTTTGCTGTGAAGCGTTTTTACGATTGTAAGGTTGATAATTTATCTTTTTGATAGCTTATCTTTTGACAAAAAAGAGGATATTTAAATGAGTCTTTTCATCTCCGATGCTGTAGCTGCAACCGGCGCTCCGGCTCAGGGAAGCCCGTACTCTCTGGTTATTATGCTGGCCGTTTTTGGTCTGATTTTCTACTTTATGATCCTGCGTCCTCAGCAAAAACGCGCCAAGGAACACAAGAAGTTAATGGATTCCATCGGCAAGGGTGATGAAGTCTTGACGACTGGCGGTCTGGTTGGTCGCGTGACTAAAGTGTCCGAAACTGGCTATATTGCTATTGCGTTGAACGAGACCAATGAAGTGGTTATCAAACGTGATTTCGTGGCTGCCGTGCTGCCGAAGGGCACGATTAAGGCCCTGTAATTTCCGATTTTCCCGAAGGGAACTGCCGTGTTAAATCGTTATCCTTTGTGGAAGTACCTGATGCTGGTCGTGGTGTTGTTCGTCGGCCTGCTCTACGCACTTCCTAACCTATATGGTGAGGATCCGGCGGTACAAGTTACTGGCGCGCGGGGAACCGCCGCCAGCGAAACGACGCTGATCCAAGTCCAGAATGTCTTAAAAGAACAAAACATTACCAGTAAGTCGATTGCATTGGAAAATGGTGCAATCCTGGCTCGCTTCTCTAACCCTGATGTTCAACTCCGCGCGCGCGAAGCGCTCGTTAATGAGCTGGGCGAAAAATTCGTCGTCGCACTTAACCTTGCTCCCGCCACGCCAACGTGGCTGCGGTTGTTAGGCGCTGAACCGATGAAATTGGGGCTCGACCTGCGCGGCGGCGTTCACTTCCTGATGGAAGTGGATATGGATACGGCGCTGGGTAAACTGCAAGAACAAACCATGGACTCTTTGCGCAGCGATCTGCGTGAGAAGAACATCCCTTATGCCGCAGTGCGTAAAATTGATAATTACGGCGTCGAAATTCGTTTCCGTGATGCTCAAACGCGTGATGAGGGCATCAACTATCTGACGACTCGTCACCGTAATCTGGTTCTCAGCAGCAGCGGTAGCAACCTGCTACGTGCAGTGATGTCTGATGAACGTCTGCGTGAAGCACGTGAATACGCCGTACAGCAGAACATCAATATCCTGCGTAACCGTGTGAACCAACTGGGTGTCGCCGAACCGCTAGTACAGCGTCAGGGCGCCGATCGTATCGTTGTTGAGTTACCGGGTATCCAGGACACGGCGCGCGCGAAAGAAATTCTTGGTGCCACCGCTACGCTGGAATTCCGCCTGGTCAACAGTAATGCTGATGCGACCGCAGCGGCGAACGGCCGCGTGCCGGGCGATTCCGAAGTGAAGAATATGCGTGACGGTTCACCCGTTGTGCTGCTCAAACGCGTCATTCTGACGGGTGATCACATCACTGACTCAACATCAAGCAATGACGAATACAACCGTCCTCAGGTGAATATTTCTCTGGACAGCGCGGGTGGCAACACCATGTCCAACTTCACCAAAGACAGTATCGGCAAGCTGATGGCGACGCTGTTCGTGGAATATAAAGACAGCGGTAAGAAAGATGCGACGGGCCGTTCGATACTGGAAAAACACGAAGAAGTCATCAACGTAGCGACGATTCAGTCGCGACTGGGTAACAGCTTCCGTATTACCGGCATTGATAACCCAAATGAAGCGCGTCAGCTTTCTCTGCTGCTGCGTGCGGGTGCGCTGATTGCACCGATCCAGATTGTGGAAGAACGTACTATTGGGCCAACGTTGGGGATGCAAAACATCACTCAGGGTCTGGAAGCCTGTTTGTGGGGCTTGATCGCGTCGATCCTCTTCATGGTCTTCTTCTACAAGAAGTTTGGCGTCATCGCGACCAGTGCATTGGTTGCTAACCTGGTGTTGATTGTCGGCGTGATGTCTCTGCTACCAGGCGCGACGCTAACTATGCCGGGTATCGCGGGTATCGTGCTTACACTGGCGGTTGCAGTCGATGCTAACGTACTTATTAACGAACGTATCAAAGAAGAACTCAGCAATGGTCGCTCTATACAGCAGGCTATTCATGAGGGCTACAAAGGTGCATTCAGTTCGATTGTTGATGCGAACGTCACGACGTTGATTAAAGTCATCATCCTGTATGCGGTTGGTACCGGTTCTATCAAAGGGTTTGCTATCACGACTGCGATTGGGATTGCGACCTCAATGTTTACGGCGATCGTCGGTACTCGTGCCATCGTTAACCTGCTTTACGGCGGTAAACGTATCAACAAGCTGTCTATCTAGGAGTGCGTTGTGGCACAGGAACAGGAATACAACATTGAACAACTCAATCATGGGCGTAAAGTCCATGATTTCATGCGCTGGGACACATTGGCATTTGTCATTTCCGGTCTGCTGATTATCGCGTCTATTGCGATTATGGGTGTACGTGGTTTCAACTGGGGACTCGATTTTACCGGTGGTACGGTCATTGAGATTAACCTTGAGAAACCGATCGATCTCGATGTCCTGCGTAGTTCATTAGAGACCTCTGGGTTTTCAGAGCCGCAGGTGCAGAATTTCGGTAGCAGCCGTGACGTGATGGTACGTATGCCACCGGTTTCTGGCAGCGAGAACGAAGCGCTCGGTAACAAAGTGCTGAAGGTAGTGAACGATACCTTCCAGCAGCATGCGACGGTGAAACGTATTGAGTTTGTCGGGCCGAGCGTGGGGAGTGATTTGGCACAGGCGGGCGCATTGGCGCTGCTGTCTGCGTTGATTGCTATCCTTATTTATATCGGTTTTCGTTTTGAATGGCGTCTGGCGATGAGTGCCGTGCTGGCTTTGGCGCACGATGCGATCATCACGATGGGTCTGCTGTCTTTGTTCTCTATTGAGATCGACCTAACGATCATTGCGTCACTGATGTCGGTAATTGGTTATTCGCTTAACGATAAGATCGTGGTATCTGACCGTATTCGTGAGAACTTCCGCAAGGTTCGCCGTGGCACACCTTACGAAATTACCAACATTTCTCTGACACAGACGCTGCACCGTACCATTATTACATCAGCGACCACGTTGGCGATGATCGTGATCCTCATGGTCTTCGGTGGAGCCCTGCTGCATGGCTTCTCGTTAACGATGTTTATTGGTGTGATCATCGGGACGATCTCTTCTATCTATGTTTCTTCTGCTCTGGCGCTGAAACTGGGTATGAAGCGTGAACACTTGATCGTTCAGAAAGTGGAAAAAGAAGGGGCGGACCAACCGTCTATCCTGCCTTAATCTGCTGACGGTAAACATGAAAAACCCCGCGTCGCTGCGGGGTTTTTTGCATCTTAGCGTTGGGAAATGTGTTTACTAAGGGGACTCGGTGGCGGCAACAGGCGGCGGAGCCTGTATTTCCTGGACCTGATGTAAACGAACAAAGCCAAGTTCTTCCGGCGACAAACCACTCAGACGCAATTCAATAATCGCTTCAGCTTTGGGTAACAATGTGGGTGAGACAACAAAGGACTGTGTTTGCGTATCCCCTGCTAAAGGTTTACCGCTAACGGGGTCGAGTCGTCCCCAGTCCAACTGTGCGCCAAAGGCGGGTAATCCCTTCGCATCAAGCGTGCGAATGTGTAACAACGCGCTGGTTCCGTTCGCTTCAGTCTCTATATTGCGTAACGAGACACTGAGCCTGCCAATACTGCTTTCTAACGGTATGCTCGTCTGCGCAGCCGGCAGTAAATAAACACCAGAGGTAGATTGGGAATTCAACGCATTTTGCCGCTCCAACGCCGTGGCCTGATCGGTTAGCGTTTGTAACTGGTGGTTTAGCTGACCTATCTGATTCTGCAATTTGGGCATCTGGCGCTGTTCGGCGCACCCCGCTAGCAATAATAGCGCTGGCAGGAAGGTCAGTACGCGATATCGGGTTCTCATATCTGTGGTTCCCCTTTCGATGTCTTATTCATTGATCCCTGTTGCTGAGTTTAGCTGTGATTAAGTCTAAGTCATAGGTGAGACAGCTTTTTTCATCCGCTTACCGGAAGAGATGCGAAACCCTTCGCAACGTGAATCAGGAGTTTTGGTTAGTCCGTTAATTCAGGGTAAACTGTCTTTACGTTAAGGATTACTGGTCAGGACACATCATGCATTGCCCATTTTGTTCCGCTGTTGATACCAAAGTCATTGATTCCCGTCTGGTCGGCGAAGGTTCTCAAGTCCGTCGTCGTCGGCAGTGTCTGGTTTGTCATGAACGCTTCACCACGTTTGAAGTGGCTGAACTGGTGATGCCGCGAGTCATCAAAAGCAATGAAGTGCGCGAGCCGTTTAATGAAGACAAATTGCGTAGCGGGATGTTGAAAGCGCTGGAAAAAAGGCCAGTGAGTTCTGATGACGTCGAAATGGCGATTAATCATATAAAATCTCATCTCCGTGCGACCGGAGAACGTGAGGTGACTACCAAAATGGTAGGCAACCTGGTAATGGAGGCGTTGAGAAAGCTGGATAAAGTGGCTTATATCCGGTTTGCCTCGGTGTACCGGAGTTTTGAAGATATCCGCGAATTTGGCGAAGAGATTGCGCGTTTGCAGGATTAAGACGCGTCGATTTGAAAGAGATAAGAGGGTCGGAATGAGCGCTTTTCAGGAAAACGGTCACTTGCCGCAGGATGAATTCTACATGGCGCGTGCGTTAGAGCTGGCGCGTCGTGGCCGTTTTACGACGGCACCTAACCCCAATGTTGGCTGTGTGATCGTGCGTGATGGTGAAATTGTCGGTGAAGGCTACCATTTCCGTGCGGGTGAACCCCATGCTGAGGTACATGCGCTGAGAATGGCGGGAGAGCGCGCACGTGATGCGACGGCCTATGTCACACTGGAACCGTGCAGCCACCATGGACGAACGCCGCCTTGTGCCGATGCGTTGATTGCGGCTGGCGTTTCCCGCGTGGTGGCCGCGATGCAGGACCCCAACCCGCAGGTTGCTGGTCGTGGTTTGCATCGCTTACAGCAAGCAGGGATTACCGTTAGCCATGGCGTGATGATGGCTGAAGCAGAGAAAGTCAATGTTGGCTTCCTGAAACGTATGCGGACGGGTTTTCCTTATGTGCAGCTCAAAATGGCGGCGTCTTTGGATGGGCGTACTGCGATGGCGTCGGGAGAAAGCCAGTGGATTACGTCACCGCAGGCACGGCAGGATGTACAGCGTTTTCGTGCCGAGAGTGCGGCGATTCTAAGCAGCAGCGCGACGGTATTGGCCGACGATCCTTCTCTTACTGTACGGTGGTCAGAACTGGATGCTGATGTCCAGAAGCGCTATTCCGAAGCCGATCTCAGGCAGCCCATTAGGGTGATTGTGGACAGCAAGCAGCGGGTCACGCCGCAACATCGTGTTATTAGCCAACCGGGTGAGACCTGGCTGGCGCGTGTTCAAGCAGATGAACAGATATGGCCGCAGGGCGTTGAGCAAGTCATGCTACCGCAGCACAATGGCGGTGTTGATCTGGTGGCACTGATGATGGTGTTGGGAAGACGTCAGATTAACTCTGTCTGGGTTGAAGCTGGAGCGAGTTTGGCCGGGGCGTTGCTTAATGCCGGTGTCGTTGATGAACTCATCGTTTATCTTGCCCCCAAACTACTGGGTGAAAATGCCCGTTCGCTATGCCTCTTGCCAGGGCTAGATCAACTGTCTCAGGCACCGGAATTTGACATCGTAGAGGTTCGCCAGATTGGTCCAGATTTGCGATTACGCCTGAGACCCAAATTCTGATATACCCTAAATAATTCAAGTTTCAGGACAAACGTTAATGTTTGAACAACGCACATGCAACTTGAAGTATGACGGGTATACATATGTAAATACGTGGCACAGGCCTGACAAAACCGGATACGTGCCAACAAAAATTATGATAGAATCCGCCCCCCTGCGGGCCATAAAGACCAAATACAAGGAAAGCTATGAACGTTATCGAAGGTGTTGTTGCTACTCCTGATGCCCGTGTGGCGATTGCGATTGCGCGTTTTAACCATTTTATTAACGATAGCCTGCTGGAAGGTGCGGTTGATGCATTGAAACGCATCGGTCAGGTTAAAGACGAAAATATCACCGTTGTTTGGGTGCCGGGTGCTTACGAACTGCCATTGACGGTTCGTGCGCTGACCAAAAGTGCGAAAAATGGCGGGTATGATGCCGTTATTGCTCTGGGAACGGTCATTCGCGGTGGAACAGCGCATTTTGAATTTGTTGCTGGTGAATGTAGCTCAGGCTTGTCCTCCGTTGCGATGGATAGCGAAATTCCTGTTGCTTTCGGCGTTCTGACGACGGAAAGCATTGAACAGGCGATTGAGCGTGCTGGCACGAAAGCGGGGAACAAAGGTGCAGAAGCCGCCTTGACCGCGCTAGAAATGATTAATGTATTGAAAGCGATTAAGTAAGCCTGATTAAGTAAGGGGAATTCCGTGAAACCTGCTGCTCGTCGCCGCGCTCGTGAATGTGCGGTTCAAGCGCTTTACTCCTGGCAATTATCTAAAAATGATATTGCCGATGTTGAACACCAATTCCTGAGCGAGCAGGATGTCAAAGATGTCGACATTACCTATTTCCGTGAATTGCTGGCGGGTGTTGCCACTCAAGCTGAGAAGCTGGACCAACTGATGGCACCTTTCCTGTCTCGCCAGATCGAGGAATTGGGACAGGTTGAAAAAGCGATTCTGCGTTTGGCTATGTTTGAGCTGAGCAAGCGCGAAGATGTTCCTTACAAAGTGGCGATTAACGAGGCCATCGAACTGGCTAAAATCTTCGGTGCTGAAGATAGCCATAAGTTTGTGAATGGCGTGCTAGATAAAGCTGCTCCGAGTGTACGGAAAGGCAAGAAGTAAAATGAATCGCATCAGGGCCGGATATCCGGCCCTGATCGCTTTTGAATGATAGGCTGGCTGGAAAGGTTATGGTTGAAGGTGAGTTTGACCTTATTGCCCGCTATTTTAATCGGGTTCGAAGTTCACGTCGCGATGTTGAGTTAGGCATTGGCGATGACTGCGCGTTACTGACGGTGGCAGATAAGCAGATGTTGGCGGTGAGTACCGACACACTCGTATCTGGCGTTCATTTCCTACCTGATATCGATCCCGCCGATCTAGGTTACAAATCTCTGGCGGTCAATTTAAGCGATCTGGCTGCAATGGGTGCCGATCCTGCCTGGCTTTCTCTGGCTATTACTCTACCTAAAAGCAACAGCCAGTGGCTGTCCGCCTATAGCGACAGCTTGTTTGAGCTGCTTGATTATTATGGCATGCAGTTGGTAGGCGGCGATACGACGCGTGGTCCATTGAGCCTGACATTGACTATCCATGGTCTGGTGCCTGTGGGACGGGCATTGACGCGTCGCGGGGCGAGAATTGGCGACTGGATTTATGTTACCGGTTCATTAGGCGATAGCGCTGCCGGTCTGGCTATCCTCCAGAATTCACTGCATGTTGATGATGAGGGCACGCGTCAGGGATTGATTCAGCGTCATCTTCGTCCTCAGCCTAGAATTTTGCAAGGGCAGGCGCTGCGCGATCTGGCTAGTTCCGCCATCGATCTTTCCGACGGTCTCATCTCCGATCTACAGCATATACTTAAAGCCAGCGAGTGTGGTGCACGTATTCATCTGGATGCGATTCCACAATCTGATTGGTTGCGAAGCTGCACGGACGAAGAACAGGCGTTGCGCTGGGCACTATCTGGCGGCGAAGACTATGAGCTGTGCTTTACCGTGCCGGAAATTAACCGTGGTGCGCTGGAACTTGCCTTGGGGCATCTCGGCGCTGACTATACCTGTATCGGGCAAATCGGGCCTTCATCCGAAGGGTTACGCTTTTTCATAGATAATAAAGTGACCGAGTTGAGCTGGAAAGGGTATGACCATTTTAGCGAACAAGACTGACCCCGCGAACAAAACGAAGGGTTCTGTTGTAACAAAACTCCGCTTATGGTTGGGTAATCCGTGGCATTTGCTGCTGGCGACTCTACTGTGTCATTGCACCGGGGCTATGTGTCGCCCCGGTTGCCGATAGTTTCTTATTTCGTCCACTGTATAATTTTTCGCTCGATGCCAGCGGCATCCAGATCGAAGTCGGCACGGATCTCTTCCTGCGAACCTTGCGGGATAAATACATCTGGTAGCCCGATGTTCAGCACCGAGATGGCAAGGCGTTTCGCCATCAGGAATTCATTTACGCCGCTCCCGGCACCGCCCATGACTGCGTTCTCTTCCAGCGTCACGAATGTGCTGTGAGACTGTGCCAACTCTTCAAGTAACGCTTCATCTAGCGGTTTCACAAAACGCATGTCGACGAGCGTGGCGTTCAATTTCTCAGCCGCAATCTGCGCTTCCGGTAATAGCGTACCAAAATTCAGAATAGCGATCGTTTCACCCTGACGACGCACCACACCTTTACCGATTGGCAGTTCTGATAATGGCGCCAGTTCCGTACCCGTACCGTTTCCACGCGGGTAACGCACCGCTGTAGGGCCTTTCTGGTAGTGGTAGCCGGTGTGCAGCATCTGACGACATTCATTTTCATCGCTGGGTGTCATAATGACCATATTCGGGATACAGCGTAAGAAAGAGAGATCGAATGCACCCTGATGCGTTTGCCCGTCTGCACCAACAATACCACCGCGATCGATCGCAAACAGAACCGGTAGATTCTGAATCGCCACATCGTGGATAACCTGATCGTAAGCACGTTGCAGGAAAGTAGAGTAAATGGCGACGACGGGATGATAGCCACCGACGGCCAGACCAGCAGCAAACGTTACAGCATGCTGCTCGGCAATCGCCACGTCAAAATATTGTTGCGGATAGTCGCGGGAAAATTGCACCATGCCGGAGCCTTCACGCATTGCTGGTGTGACCGCCATGAGCTTGCTGTCTTTGGCGGCAGTTTCTTGTAACCATTGGCCGAAGATCTTGGAATAGGTTGGCTGTGCGCCTTCTTTGCTTTTTGGCAATGTGCCGCTGGCGGGATCGAATTTTGGCACGGCGTGCCAGCTGATCGGATCTTGCTCGGCGGGGGCGTACCCTTTGCCTTTCTTCGTCATGATGTGCAGAAGCTGAGGGCCTTTCAGATTACGCATATTTTTCAGCGTATGCGCCAGAGCCTGAACGTCATGACCATCGACTGGGCCGATATAGTTAAAGCCGAGCTCCTCAAATAGCGTACCTGGAACGACCATGCCTTTAAGGTGTTCTTCGGTGCGTTTCACCAGCTCTTTGATTGGAGGCAAGCCGGATAACACCTTTTTACCGCCTTCACGTAAACTGGCATAAAGCTTGCCGGATAGCAGTTGCGCCAGATGGTTGTTCAATGCACCGACGTTTTCCGAAATCGACATCTCATTGTCGTTTAGCACCACCAGCAGATCGGATTTGATGTCGCCTGCGTGGTTCATCGCCTCAAAGGCCATGCCCGCAGTAATCGCGCCGTCACCAATCACACAAACCGTACGACGGCCTTTTCCTTCACGCTCGGCTGCGACGGCCATGCCCAGTCCAGCACTGATGGAGGTGGATGAATGCCCGACGCTTAATACGTCATATTCACTTTCATCACGCCACGGAAAGGGGTGCAGACCGCCTTTTTGGCGGATCGTTGAAATACGATCGCGACGGCCCGTCAGGATCTTATGCGGATAAGCCTGATGACCAACATCCCACACCAGATGATCGAAAGGGGTGTTGTAGACGTAGTGTAGCGCAACCGTCAATTCAACTGTCCCCAACCCTGAAGCAAAATGTCCGCTTGAACGGCTGACGCTATCTAGCAAATATTGGCGCAGTTCATCGCACAGTGCTGGCAGGCTCTCTTTCGGCAACAGTCGAAGTTCATCCGGTGTTTCCACTAACGCTAATGTAGGGTACTTCGCGGTATCAAAACTCATAGAGACTCATTAGGTAATTACTTATCGCGTTCAACGATGAAATTCGCCAGCGCTTGTAGTGGTGCAATATTCAGGGACGTAGAGCTAGATGCAACGAGATCGTCCAGCGATGCCAGTGATTCCTGATAAAGCTCCTGTGCTTTTTTTCGTGCGTTATCTAACCCCAGCAGGCTGGGGTAGGTGCTTTTACCTAACTGTTGGTCTGCACCCTGACGTTTGCCTGTTGTCGCGCTGTCGCCAACAACATCGAGAATATCGTCCTGAACCTGAAAGGCGAGCCCAATCGCGTTAGCATAACGATCCAAGTGCGGTAAAGCTGCACGCCCTGCGTCACCCGCGGCGAATGCGCCCAGTCGGACTGCGGCGCGGATCAAGGCTCCCGTTTTGTGGCGATGAATTCGCTCTAACGCAGCTAAATCGACCTGATGGCCTTCCGCTTCCAGATCAAAAGCCTGACCGCCGCACATGCCTGCTACGCCACTTGCCTGCGCTAATTCTGAGATCATTGCCAGCCGATCGCGGTCAGAAACCTGCGGCATCGGCGCATCGGTCAGAATAGAGAATGCCAGCGTTTGCAGTGCATCACCTGCCAGAATGGCGTTGGCCTCACCAAATTTGATGTGGCAGGTCGGTTGTCCGCGGCGTAAATCATCGTCGTCCATTGCTGGCAGATCATCATGAATCAATGAATAGGCATGGATACATTCTACTGCCGCTGCTGGGGCATCCAGGCTCTCTAGCGGCATGCCAAACAGTTCGCCAGTAGTATAAACCAGAAATGGACGCAGGCGTTTGCCACCTAAGAGTGAGCCATACTCCATTGCATTGACCAGTGGACTACTCTGAAAGGGGAGAGCGGCGATGAAGTGCCCCAACATACGGTTAGTACGTTGGTAATGCGCATTCAGTTGCGTGCTGAAATCGGTCATAGCGACTCATTATCTGGCGTAAATGGTGACAGTGGTGCATCGGGATCGTCGCTCAGCAGGATTTGTACGCGTTGTTCGGCCTGTTGCAGCTTTTGCTGTCCCTGACGAGCGAGCTGGATGCCATGTTCGAACGCATTTAGCGCATCATCCAGCGGCAGTTCACCTGATTCGAGGCGGGTAACGATTTTTTCCAGTTCGTTCAGCGAGCTTTCAAAGCTGACTGGCTGCTCGGTCTTCTTAGGCATAGTGGTTTCAGAATCCTGGTGTTATACGCCGTTGGCTTGTAGCGGCAAAGCGTGGTATTGCGTTTAGTCATCCGTGGATGGCGTGACGATTATACGGTTAAAACGCACAGTATATCTGCATATAATGATATACTCCGCGCCCTGGATGCTATTGGTAAAATCATCTCTGTTCTGGCTGATTTTACCGATAACGTGATTTTAGTGCTCAGGGTAAATTTATTTACACCTGTCTGACCAAGTAACGACAGCCACCATGAAGTTTATCATTAAATTGTTCCCGGAAATCACCATCAAGAGCCAATCTGTGCGGTTGCGCTTTATCAAGATTCTAACCGGAAACATTCGCAACGTATTAAAACACTATGATGAAACGCTGGCGGTTGTCCGTCACTGGGATCATATCGAAGTTCGGGCCAAAGACGAAAGCCAGCGTGGCGCGATTCGTGATGCGCTGACGAGAATTCCGGGTATTCACCATATTCTGGAAGTTGAAGATCATGCCTATACTGATGTGCACAACATCTTTGAACAAGCGTTGGCGCTGTACCGTGAACAACTGGAAGGCAAGACGTTTTGTGTGCGAGTGAAACGCCGCGGTAAGCATGAATTTAGCTCACAGGATGTGGAACGCTATGTTGGCGGCGGGTTGAATCAGCACATTGAAACGGCGCGAGTCAATCTCACTTCTCCGCAGATCACTGTAAATCTGGAAATCGAGCAGGATCGTCTGCTGCTGATTAAAGGCCGCTATGAAGGGATCGGCGGCTATCCGATCGGTACGCAGGAAGATGTACTGTCTCTCATTTCTGGTGGTTTCGATTCTGGTGTGTCCAGCTACATGTTGATGCGCCGAGGGTGCCGCGTGCATTACTGTTTCTTCAACCTTGGCGGTGCGGCGCACGAGATTGGGGTGAAACAGGTGGCACATTACCTGTGGAATCGATTTGGTAGTTCGCACCGGGTGCGTTTTATTGCTATCGATTTCGATCCCGTTGTCGGTGAAATTCTGGAGAAGGTTGACGACGGCCAGATGGGTGTTGTTTTGAAGCGCATGATGGTGCGTGCGGCCTCCAAAATAGCTGAGCGTTATGGCGTTCAGGCGTTGGTGACTGGCGAAGCGCTAGGGCAGGTTTCCAGCCAGACGCTGACTAACCTGCGCTTGATCGACAATGCTTCCGATACCCTGATTTTGCGCCCGCTGATTTCTCATGATAAAGAGCACATTATTAAACAGGCTCGCGAGCTGGGGACGGAAGATTTCGCTAAAACGATGCCGGAATACTGCGGTGTGATCTCCAAAAGCCCGACGGTGAAGGCGGTAAAAGCGAAGATTGAGGCCGAAGAAGGGCATTTTGATTTCGCTATTCTGGATCGTGTGGTGAGCGAAGCGCGGAATATTGATATTCGTGAGATCGCCGAGCAGACCAAGCAAGACGTGGTTGAAGTCGAAACGGTTGCCTCATTTGCACCAACCGACGTACTGCTGGATATCCGCTCGCCGGATGAACAGGATGATAAGCCGCTGGAGCTGGATCAGATCGAAATCAAATCCTTACCGTTCTACAAGCTGGGTACGCAGTTTGGCGATTTGGATCAGAGCAAAACCTACCTGCTTTACTGCGAGCGCGGCGTGATGAGCCGCTTGCAGGCGCTATACCTACGTGAGCAAGGTTTTAGCAATGTGAAGGTCTACCGTCCGTAATATAGAAAGGCGCGTAAGCGCCTTAGACTTTCTGACAAAGTGCGCCGAGCGGTGTTAATGGATAGATCGTAAAGACGCTGCAAGTACCTCCCTGTAAGCTCGAGCCGCGCCATCCCTGGCGCGGACGCTTTACTCTTCTATTCCATTATCACCGTTTTCGTTCCTCAAATAGATTTATCGCCGTATCGAACACGCGTAAGCGCCTTTTTCCTCTACGTTAATCACGATAGTTATGAATACCCGGTGGCAGGATGAGCTGTGCGGCGACTTCAGCAGCTTTTTCTTTTCCCAGTAGCAAATCAATCATCTTCAAGGCGAAATCCATGCTGGTGCCCGGTCCTTGTGTGGTTAACAGATTCACGCGCGGATCGTAGACGACACGTTTTTCCATCCATTTTTCTGGCGCAATCTTATCCTTAAACGCCGGATAGCCCGTCATGTTTCCGACGGGGAACAACTGATGATATTCCAGCACCAGCGCAGGCGTTGCACACATCGCAGCGACAATTTTTCCTTCCAGATGCGCCTGTCTGATACACTCCACCAGTATTGGGCTATCGCGGAAGCATTCCGCGCCTTGCAGTCCACCTGGTAAGACCAGCACATCGAAAGGCCGATCGGCGACGGCAGCCAGCGGCGCATCCGCCAGTAGCCTTACCCCGCGTGAGCAGACGATTTCAAGATTGCCATCGCTGGCTACGCTGGCAAGCGTGACCTGAATACCCGCGCGGACAAGCAAATCGATGGTCGTGACGGCTTCAGTTTCTTCACTACCAGGTGCCAGACACACCAGTGCCGATGCGGTCATAATCGTTTTCCTTTTGCTTAATGTAGTCAAACAGGCGGGCATTTTCGGGGAGCGTCAGGCCGTGAAGACGTGCGCGGTGCAGTAAATACCCGGTAATGTAGTCAATTTCGGTATGTCGCTGAGCGATGACGTCCTGCAACATTGATGAGGTATTTGCTGCGGTGTTCTGAATAATTTGATTCACGTAGAGCAGTAGACTGTCTTGCGATGTATGGAAGCCCTCTCGTTCCATAACATCGGCTACTTCCTGACAAAGTGAAGCGATCGGTTCTGGATAGGCGGCAAGTTCGCCATTGGTGCAGTGATATTTCACTGTTAGCGGATTGATGACGCAGTTAGCCGCCAGCTTCAGCCAGCAGGTCGCGCTGATATTGCTATGCCAGGCCACATCAGGTAAAGCCTGATGGAGTATTTCAGCTAAATGACTTTGACTACTGTCGCCGTTAAACGTCCCTATGTGCGTCGTGCCTGCGGCAACGTGTACAACGTTGTTTGCGTCGCGCCGTGCGGCATGGGTGGTGATTCCGATCACCAGCGGCTGTAGTAACCGCGGTAATTCTTCCTGTGTACCCATGCCGTTATGTAATAGCAGAATCGTGCAATGCGGGTTGAGCTGGGGCAACAGTATGGTAACGGCATCGGAGACCTGCCAGGCTTTTAGCGTGACCAGCAGCAACTCGCTCTGGGCAAGGTGATCGGGATCGTTAGCTGTCAGATTGAGATTACAGTGCTGGCCGTCCAGCATGGTGACATTGACCGCACAATACGGTTGCGGAACGCGGAGCCATCCCTGGACATCATGCCCTTGCTGATGCAACGCTGCGAGCCAAAGTTGGCCTAGCGCACCACAGCCAAGAACGGTGATTTTCATGTACGTCTCCCTTATTTGATGCGGGCGCTGTCGTTCTGCCATCATAGGCTATCATTCATGTCACGATCTTGTGCTATTCGGCCTGTTTACCCGATATAGAGTAAAAATCGGGATCGTGTCTGGTATCTTGCTTATCGCAGAAGAGCGGTTATTATGCTCGCCAGCCACATTTGTCAGGAGAGCGAATTATGCCATCTTTCGATATTGTTTCGGAAATTGATATGCAGGAAGTCCGTAACGCGGTGGAAAATGCCACGCGTGAGCTGAGCACACGCTGGGATTTTCGTAATGTTCCGGCCAGCTTTGAACTGAATGAGAAATCGCAAAGTATTAAAGCGACCAGCGAGTCTGATTTTCAGGTGCAGCAACTGATTGATATTATGCGCGAGAAACTGCTGAAGCGTGGGATTGAAGGTGGGGCGTTAGAGGTCCCGGAAGCGTTCGAGCACAGCGGTAAAACGTACAGCGTGGAAGCGAAGCTGAAGCAAGGCATTGAAACTACGTTGGCGAAGCAAATTATCAAGCTGATTAAAGACAGCAAGCTGAAAGTGCAGGCGCAGATTCAAGGTGAACAGGTTCGCGTTACTGGGAAATCACGTGATGATTTACAAGGTGTGATGGCATTGATTCGCGGTGGTAATTTGGGACAGCCGTTCCAGTTTACTAACTTCCGCGATTGATACTTTTAGTCCCATGTCGGCGAATAACAAGGCCAGCGAAAGCTGGCCTTTTGCTTGGCTTAAACTTGGCCCGCTACTTGTTCTAACTGCTGCCGATTGGTCTTTTTGTTGTCGATCTTCACATAGGCGCTGTATTCATCCGGCACGATAACGACTTCCGCAACGCCGGGCTGAGTGCGAATTCTCTGTTCCAACTCACTATCCTGCAATGCTAAATCAGTCAGCGAGATTCTCAGACTACTGAGATAGGGCGGTTCCTGCATGGTGAAGCTGACGAATAGCCAGATAGCCGCAATGGCTGTACCAGCCATAAACACGACAGATGCGCCATAAAGCTCAAAAAGCCCGCCACCGAGACTTCCTCCGATTGCTACACCGATAAACTGTGTGGTGGAGTAAACCCCCATTGCAGTGCCTTTGTATCCGGCAGGCGATTCCTTGCTGATTAGCGATGGTAGCAGCGCCTCCATGACGTTAAAAGCCAGGAAGAACAGCTGTACGCCGATGATAATTTGCCAGAGATGGTTACCCGCATCCCACAGGACGACCTCTGCGGCGATTAATACCACGATGCAACCGATGAAAACCTGCTTCATCCGCCTTTTCACTTCGGCATAGATAATGAAGGGGACGACACCGGCAAAGGAAACCAACATAGTGACTAGGTAAACTTTCCAGTGATCTTGCGGTTCCAGTCCTGCGGATTCCATTGCGCGGGGTAGGGCAACGAAGCTCGACATCAATAAAATATGCAGGCACATGATACCGATATTCAGTTTCAGCAGGCGGCTATTGCCGAGCACCTTGCGGAAACTGCCACGTACCATCGCTGATTCTCGATTCAGGACGTGTGCTGGTGCGGAAGGAATCAATGTCAGCGTGATAGCAATGCCCGCGAGTGATAGAACGGCGATGCCCCAGAAAAGTGCCTGCAAGCCGAAAGCGTGAGTAATGATAGGACCAAGGACCATGGCGATAGCAAAGGTGACGCCGAAGCTCACGCCGATAAACGCCATAGCTTTGGTTCGGTTTTGTTCACGCGTCAGGTCGGAAAGCAGCGCCATGACGGCAGCGGAGATGGCGCCCGCGCCCTGCAATGCCCTGCCAAGGATAATGCCCCAAATGGAGTCGCTCAGTGCAGCGATGACGCTACCCAGTGCAAAAATGAGTAGTCCCCCGACGATCAGCGGCTTTCTGCCAATGCGATCGGAGACTAAACCGAAGGGGATCTGGAAAATAGCCTGCATCAAACCATAGATACCAATCGCAATCCCGATCAGCGCTTCACTGGCACCTTGCAATGCCATACCGTAGGTGGTGAGAACGGGCAACACCATGAACATGCCAAGCATGCGTAGTGAAAAAACGGCACCCAAGCCCCATGTGGCGCGTAATTCGCCTGGGGTCATTTTATTATCGTTCATTCATTACCTCTGAAAACAATTGGCGCTATTTTAGTGCGTTATTGGCCAGACAGTAAACGATAGGTTTGTTACGTGATTTGGCGGAGGGGAAAGTAGGGGAGGGGAAAAGAAAAAAACGCAGGGAGCGTTTTTCAACGTCGCTTGCGGCGGTGCGAAGAGGGGAGGGGGGAGAGCAGGAAGCTCGCCATAAAAAAACAGGCGGACGAGCCACCTGTTTTTTTAATGTATAGAACGCAGCTTGTGATTAACGCAGATAGGTCAGCAGGACTTCATGCGCTGGCGCCATTGAATCTACAGACATCATCACGCTCAGTGAGGTAATCGCGACGATGGAGAAAACAAACAGCTTTCTTGCCCATACGCGGTCATCAATCGCATTTTTATAGCCTGACAACGCCATACCCAACCACCATACGCTAACTGCGGCGGCAACGATGAGGTATTTGTAGCCGGCGTAACCGCCGAGAGACAGCATCAATGTTGCGACCGCAAACGCGACGATATAGAGCGTGATGTGGTTTTTCGCAACGGAGATACCTTTCACAACAGGTAGTACCGGAATGTTAGCTGCTTGATAATCCTTGAAGCGGAAAATCGCAATCGCGTAGGAATGCGGCATCTGCCACAGACTGAAGATCAACAGCAGAATCAACGCGCCAGCGTCGAACTGGTTGCTGACGGCACAGTAACCGATAACCGGTGGTGCTGCGCCGGACAGACTGCCAATCAGCGTGCCATAAACAGAATGCCGCTTCATGTACAGGCTATATACGCCGACATACACAACGAATCCCATCACCGCCAGCCACATAGCCAGCGGATTAGCCGCGATGTACAGCAGAGCAAAGCCCGCAATACCTAACAGCGATGCGTAAACCAGCGTTACCTTCAGCGAAATCAGTCCTTTTACCAGAACCCGATTTTTGGTTCTCTCCATTTTCTTGTCGATGTCGCGGTCAATAACGTTGTTAAACACGCAGCCAGATGCAACGACTAACGACACACCCACGAGGGTGGCGAGAAACAAGGGATAATCAATGCGGCCTTGTGCCGCAAGGAGAAACCCACCGATAACGGAAATCAGATTTCCGAAAATAATTCCTGGTTTAGTAACTTGCAGGTATTGCTTAATCATCTTTTACGGCTCTGTTACTGGATCATCATATTGTGGTGTGCGCTCATCATAATCCAGATGGAGCCCACGACGACAATCGCGATAATCAGGACGGCAAACACAAGAGCCACCACGTTCCAGCGCTCTTCTGAGGACGTATTCAGGTGCAGGAAGTACACCAGATGCACCAGAATTTGAACCACTGCACATCCCACCACCGTGAAAAGAATGGCGTTATGCGATGCGGTGCCGCTCATGACCATACTGAAAGGAATGACTGTCAAAATAACAGACAGAACAAAACCTATCACATATGACTTAACGCTACCGTGGCTGGCACCTGCATGATCGGTTGTTGAATGACTCATTAGATTGCCCCCAGCAGATAAACAACGGTGAAGACACAAATCCACACCACGTCAAGGAAGTGCCAGAACAGGCTCAGACACATCAGACGCGTTTTGTTGGTTGCAGTCAGCCCACGTTTGGACACCTGAATCATCATGATGACCAACCAGATCAGACCGCCCGTTACGTGGAGCCCGTGAGTACCGACCAGTGCGAAGAAGGCGGACAGGAACGCGCTGCGATCCGGGCCATAGCCTTCAACGATCAGGTGATGGAATTCATAGATTTCCATCCCGATAAACACCAGACCGAACAAGAAGGTCACACCTAACCAGGTATTAACCTGAGCTTTGTTGCCCTTGTTCATGGCGATCATCGCCATGCCGTAGGTAATACTACTGAACAACAGCGCGAACGTTTCTACCAACACGAAAGGCAGTTGGAAAATGTCTTTCCCGCTTGGGCCACCAGCAGTACCGTTAACCAGTACCGCATAGGTCGCGAACAGTGACCCGAAAATGATCAGGTCGCTCATCAGGTAGACCCAGAAGCCAAATACCTTATTGGCTCCTGTGTCGTGGTGCCCATGCTCTGCATGGGCGGTATTGTGGTTAGTCAGAGTTTCAGTTGACATGTTTCACGCCTGCCTTACTGAGTTGATCAAAATTCTGATTCTCAATTTGCTCAATTTCTTTAACCGGTACGTAGTAATCCACGTCCTGATTAAAGCTGTGCACAATCCAGGTCACAATCATGCCTGCGAAGCTAGCGATGACCAGCCACCAGATATGCCAGATCATAGCAAAACCGAATACCAGGCTAAATGCAGAGATAATCACACCAGCGCCGGTATTCTTCGGCATGTGAATCTCTTCATAGCTGGCAGGACGTTTGTAAGCTTCACCTTTCTCTTTCGCTTCCCAGAAAGCATCACGCTCGTCAACATGTGGCACGATAGCGAAGTTGTAGAACGGCGCAGGAGAAGACGTTGCCCACTCCAGTGTGCGTCCACCCCACGGGTCACCCGTCAGATCGCGATTCTGGTCACGGTCACGGATACTGACGTAGAACTGGATAACCTGACACAGTACACCGATACCGATTAATACTGCACCGATGGAAGCCACAACCAGCAACGCGTGGAACTCAGGGTTAATTTGCTGGCTCAGACGACGCGTCATACCCATGAAGCCGAGAATGTACAGCGGCATAAAGGCAACGAAGAAGCCGATAATCCAGAACCAGAACGCGCGTTTACCCCAGGTTTCATTCAGGGTGAAACCAAAGGCTTTAGGGAACCAGTAAGTAATACCTGCGAAGCAACCAAACACCACACCGCCGATGATCACGTTATGGAAGTGAGCAATCAGGAACAGACTGTTGTGTAGGACAAAGTTCGCGCCCGGTACGGCCAGCAGTACCCCGGTCATCCCACCAATGGTGAAGGTGATGATGAAGCCCGTCGTCCACAGCATCGTGGAGTGAGA
This sequence comes from Pectobacterium sp. IFB5596, assembly GCF_021432585.1. Taxonomy (NCBI): domain Bacteria; kingdom Pseudomonadati; phylum Pseudomonadota; class Gammaproteobacteria; order Enterobacterales; family Pectobacteriaceae; genus Pectobacterium; species Pectobacterium sp. IFB5596. The sequence continues at coordinate 325,101 of NZ_LXFY01000012.1, read as the reverse complement.
CTGAATACGACCTTGGTACATGGTGAACAGCCAGTTGAAGATTTTAACCCCGGTAGGGATTGAAATAATCATGGTGGCTATACCAAAGAAGGCGTTGACGTTCGCGCCGGACCCCATGGTAAAGAAGTGGTGCAGCCAAACGATGAACGACAGAACCGTAATCGCAATGGTTGCCCATACCAATGAGGTGTAGCCAAACAGACGTTTTTTACAGAAGGTAGCAACCACTTCGGAGTAAACACCGAATATCGGCAGCACCAGAATGTAAACCTCAGGATGACCCCATGCCCAAATCAGGTTGATGTACATCATCATGTTGCCACCCATATCATTGGTAAAGAAATGGGTGCCGAGGTAACGGTCAAGCGTCAGCAGCGCAATGGTAACGGTCAATATCGGGAATGCGGCAATGATCAGCACGTTGGTACACAGCGCTGTCCAGGTAAATACTGGCATTTTCATCAGCGTCATGCCCGGTGCACGCATCTTCAGAATTGTCGCGAAGAAGTTAACGCCCGTCAGCGTGGTACCGATACCGGATATCTGTAGACTCCATATCCAGTAATCGACCCCGACGCCGGGACTGTACTCCTTGCCTGACAGCGGCGGATAGGCTACCCAGCCAGTCTGCGCGAATTCACCCACGCCGAGAGAGAGGTTGATCAAGACCACGCCAGCTACAAACAACCAGAAGCTGAGGGAGTTCAGGAAGGGGAAAGCAACGTCACGCGCACCGATCTGCAAGGGAACCGCAAGGTTCATCAAGCCAACAACGAACGGGGTTGCCACGAAGAAGATCATGATGACACCGTGAGCGGTGAAGATCTGATCGTAGTGGTGAGCGTTTAGGAAGCCCTCTTGCCCGGCAGAGGCAAGAACCTGCTGACCGCGCATCATAATGGCATCGGCAAAGCCACGTATCATCATCACCAAACCAACGATGATATACATGATACCGATTTTTTTGTGGTCTACAGAGGTGAACCACTCGGCCCACAGCCATTTCCACTTACCGAAATAGGTTATTGCCGCCAGTAGCGCAAGGCCACCAACGATGATCGCCGCCACGGTGACCATAATAATGGGTTCGTGGTACGGAACCGCATCGAGTGTAAGTTTTCCGAACATCGTATTATCCCTCGGCTCCTTTGTGCGAGCTATGCTCGCCCATGTTCATACCCTCACCGTGTTGCATGTTTTCATCGGGCTTCATGCCTTCACCATGATGTTGCATGTTCATGTCGTTGCCTATGAATTTGCGAATAATATTATTGAACAAATCCGGCTGGACACTGGAGAAGTATTCGACAGGATGGAATTCACTTGGCTTAGCCAGCGTGTTGAATTCATCCATGGTATTCAGTGTCTTGGCGGACGCACGAACGTTCGCAACCCACTGATCGAATTCCTGTTGGGTTGGTGTGGCAATTGCGGTGAACTTCATACCAGAGAAGCCTTTACCACTATAACCGCCAGAGATACCGTCATATTTGCCCGGTTCATTAGCAATTAAATGGAGCTTCGTCTGCATTCCGGCCATGGCGTAAATCTGTCCACCAAGACGAGGGATGAAGAAGGAGTTCATCACGGAGTCGGATGTGATCTTGAATGCAACAGGCACGTTGGCAGGGAAAGCCAATTCGTTAACCGTAGCGATACCAAGGTCCGGGTAAACAAACAGCCATTTCCAGTCAAGCGAAACAACTTCGACATTGATAGGTTTGACGTCTGATACCAGCGGCTTGTACGGATCAAGCGAGTGGGTCGTCTTCCAGGTAATCGTGCCAAGAATAACGATAATGATAATTGGTACAGTCCAGACTACGGCTTCTATCTTGTTGGAGTGTGACCAGTTCGGGGTATATTTTGCCTTTTCATTAGAAGCACGGAACTTCCAGGCAAAAGCTATCGTCATAACGATAACGGGAATCACAACGATCAACATCAGCCCGATGGCAGTCAGTATTAGCGATCTTTGTTCTAACCCGATCTCTCCTTTGGGGTTCATCAGCGCCATATCGCAACCGCTCAGTAGAACAGTGGCTGCAAATAAAGACAGCATCCCAAAAATTTTATTGTATTTCTTGAGTCTCATCTAGCGACCTCAATAACAAGGGCTCTATTGTCATTTCATGCGAGCGGGCATTTTACGGGAAGGTTACTGCACTGTAAACATGATTAAGGTTATGTCAGCCGATTGTTGCTGTTTTTTGCCCTTAATGTCACAAAGATAGCCAAAATAAAAATGGTATTTAAAAACAGCAAATTAAGTGGCTACCCAGATGAGAGTATGGATGGATAATAAGAAATTACAACTTACCGTAACGCTTATTTTCTATTTTTAGTTTGCTGGGATTTTTGCCCAATCTGTGTTTTTGATAACGAATGAAATTAGTTCTGGGGAGATTTTACGAGGAAATAAAATTCCCTCTAGCAAGATAATTATGAAAAAAATAATTAAATAAAGGAATGGGGTAATTGGTCCAGGCAGTAGGGGGAACTGCCTGAACCAATATCGTTAGTGTACGGACGGCTTAGATGCTCGTCTGAGTGACAGATAATCCAGCAGACTACCGAAGAAAATTCCCAGCAGCGCGAGCGTACCGCCTGCGGCGAGCAGGCATTCTGCTAACAGCGGCAATGAAGACCATTCCAGCGCATTACTGATGAGCAAAATGAGCCACAATGCCAGCAATATCACACCCAATCCCAACACATGCAAAGCCTTCTTGTAATAATTCGGGAAATTTGTGCGTAACTGAAAGGTGTCTGTTTTCTGGGTAAACTCCAGCGTTTCACGGCAAATCATCAGGATTGCCAGACCCGGCAATGCGGCAAAAATCGAGAACAGATAGAACCATGCCCAACCGTAGGATTCAACAAACCAGCCCGCAATAGGGCCAACATAAACCCGTCCGACGGCTGCAAGGGCAGAAAGCAGGGCAAACTGTGTGGCTGAGAATGATTTATTACACAATGTCATCAACAGAGCGACAAATGCTGCCGTTCCCATCCCGCCACAGAGATTTTCCAGAAAAACAGCGCTGGCCATCGTGAACAGGCTTTTGTCTGTGATAGCCAAGAGCCAGTACCCAGCATTGGAAACGGCCTGAAGGATGCCAAACAGCATTAGCGCTCTGAACAATGAGAGCCGCTGCATCAGCAATCCGCCGTAAATCGCGCCGACAATGGTGGCGAAGAGCCCAAGGGTTTTGTTAACCAGCCCAACATCGCCAGCGTTGAAGCCAACGCCGCGTATCAGGAAGGTTGTCGTCAGACTGATCGCAAAAGCATCGCCGAGTTTGTATAACACAATCAACAGAAGAATAAGCCAGGCGTTGTTACGCTCGAAGAAATCGCGCAGTGGGGCAACAATCGCTTGTTCCATGGTGCGCGGCGCGGGCTGGCTATTCAGTGGTTCCGGCGCTAATAGCGTGGCGAAGACACCGATCAGCATTAATCCTGCCATTAGCCAATAGGTTGCCTGCCAGCCGAGATAACGATCGGCCATCCACAGTGCTAATCCGCCAGAAACCAGCATGGCAATCCGATAGCCTAATACCGAGGTTGCCGCACCGGTGCCGCGTTCCTCAGGGGGAAGTAAATCCGTTTTATAGGCATCAAAAACAATATCCTGAGACGCAGAGCAAAACGCGACCAGAACCGCCAGCGCAGCCAGCCACCAGAGATCGCGCGCCGGGTTCATAAACCCCATACCAATGATCGCAGCAATCAACAGAAGTTGGCTGAGAATCAGCCAGCCGCGGCGTCTGCCAAGAAACGGCGGAGTGTAGCGGTCCATCAGGGGAGACCACAGAAACTTGAATACGTAGGCTTGGCCAACCAAAGAGAAAAAACCAATGGTTTTCAGATCGACGTTTTCGACGGTCATCCACGCTTGCAGCGTGCCGGATGTCAAGGCCAGGGGTAAACCGGAAGCAAAGCCAAGCAATAGCATAAAAAGCGAATTACGTTGGCTGAACAAAGTAATGATGCGACTAAACATGAAGAGTCCTTTCCCTTGCTCCATGAGAAATCAGGAGCAAGGGAAGCGGCGTACAGAAATTAACGAGCGTTTTCTTTGACGAAGCTACTTACGCTGGTGTCTTGCGCCATATCGTTGATGACATCGCCTAACACCGTGTTAACCGCATCGGTGATTTTTTCGTTGCTCGCAGTGAAAGCGCCCTGAACATTATAGGTTGAGCGGTAGTTTTTCACCTGCTTGTTACCATTTGCCGCCTGAGAAATAATTGAGATATCCGCTTTGGTCGTGATGTTGTAGCGCAGGTTGCCTTCGGAGACATCGGCATACAGATGGTTAACCACAATCTGCAAGGCGACTGGGCCGCCAGTACCGATCATATAACCACGCGCGGTCATTTGTTTCTCCAGCGCTTCTTGCAACAGGAAACGTAGATCGCGAGAAGGTGTCAGCGTAATCAGTTGGCCGTCGCGATTCACTTTCGCCAAAGCCTGATCGGCGCGTTGGTCTGCACCATTGATACTAATCGTTACGCCCATCAGCGTCGGGTCCTGGGAAGGCAGGCTGATTTTGGGGGTGATGTTCAGCGTGTTGCTTTTTGCTGCACACCCGGCAAGCAGAATGACGGCCAGAAGAGGGAAAAATAATTTTTTTAACATTCGTATTTTCTCAGTAATGATTAGTGTGGTGAGCTGACAAATATTGTTGATATCATATCATTGCCACTGGCAGGAAGAAGAGCAGATAGTAGGTAAATTGTCCTGAAATTCATCTTTTTCATGCTTTTGACACGAAAAAAACGTTTTATCACATCAAGCCCGTCGATGGCATATCAACCTGTTGCGAACATTTTTCTTCCTTTAATGCCGTCTTTTGCGCATTGCAGTTTGAAAAAACGCTAAGGTTAAATGATTCGGGCATCGGTGAATGACAGCTATGTCGCGTTGATATCAATTTTTCTCCAAGCTGAAAGGGTAGCCGTATGATGCGTGAAACGATAGAGGAAAAGTTGCGTGTGGGTTTTGAACCCGTTCACTTAGAGGTGACTGATGAAAGCTATCGTCACAACGTGCCTGCGGGAGCGGAAAGCCATTTTAAAGTTGTGCTGGTTAGCGATAAATTCACGGGCGAACGCGTGATTGGACGACACCGTTCTGTCTATGCCGTATTAGCGGCGGAACTTGCAGGCTCCGTACACGCCTTAGCGCTACATACATACACGACGAAAGAGTGGGTCAGTTTGCAAAATGCCGTCCCTTCTTCACCGCCCTGTGGCGGCGCTGGCATCCTTTCTTAAGTCATGAATATGACCCGTTCCTGACATATCGGAGCGGGTTACTAACAAAAGTGTGAATCTGTTGCTGTAATAGTCTGCCCGCCGTTCTCGACTCATCCTCTCTATATCGCTATAATGCTGCGTCTATTTTTCCTGAATGTATTCGGGACGCTTCTGACTACAAGGACGGGGTTGGCAATTTCCCGGTTCTGCAGGGTTGATTCGAGCTGTGTGCTTTGGTGCTGGCCGTCTGAATTAAATCTTGCTGTCGTGAGAGTTTTTCGTCGCGAGAATAGTTTTGGGGTTGACCGATCACTGTGATTTTTTGAGGTAACAAGATGCAAGTTTCAGTTGAAACCACTCAAGGTCTGGGACGTCGCGTAACGATTACCGTTGCAGCTGACATCATTGAGAGTGCGGTGAAGAGCGAGCTGGTCAACGCGGCTAAAAAAGTACGTATTGACGGTTTTCGTAAAGGCAAAGTGCCGATGAATGTTGTTGCTCAGCGTTATGGTGCCTCTGTGCGTCAGGACGTATTGGGTGACCTGATGCAGCGCAACTTTGTTGACGCTATCATCAAAGAAAAAATTAATCCGGTTGGCGCGCCTAACTATATCCCTGGCGAATACGCTGTCGGTGGCGACTTCACTTACTCTGTTGAGTTTGATGTCTACCCAGAAGTCGAACTGAAAGGTCTGGAAGCAATCGAAGTTGAAAAACCGGTTGTTGAAGTGACTGATGCTGACGTTGACACCATGCTGGACACGCTGCGTAAGCAACAGGCGACCTGGAAAGAAACTGATCGCGCTGCGGCAGCGGAAGATCGTGCCACTATCGATTTCACCGGCTCTATTGACGGTGAAGTTTTCGAAGGCGGAGAAGCATCCGACTTCGTTCTGGCAATGGGCCAGAATCGCATGATCCCAGGCTTTGAAGATGGCATCGTTGGGCACAAAGCGGGCGAAGAATTCACGATCAACGTGAACTTCCCAGAAGATTACCACGCAGAAAACCTGAAAGGGAAAGCGGCTCAGTTTGCTATCGTCCTGAAGAAAGTTGAAGAGCGTGAGCTGCCTGAACTGACTGAAGAATTCATCAAACGTTTCGGCGTGGCTGATGGTTCTCAGGAAGGCCTGCGTGCTGAAGTCCGTAAAAATATGGAACGTGAGCTGAAAGGCGCGGTGCGTAACCGTGTGAAAACTCAGGTTCTGGACGGACTGATCAGCGCAAACGACATCGAAGTGCCTGTTGCACTGATCGATGGCGAAATCGATGTTCTGCGCCGTCAGGCTGCACAGCGTTTTGGTGGCAACGAGAAGCAAGCGCTGGAATTGCCGCGTGAGCTGTTCGAAGAGCAAGCGAAACGCCGCGTTGTTATCGGTCTGCTGTTGGGCGAAGTGATCAGCAGCAATGAGCTGAAAGCTGATGAAGCGCGCGTTAATGCACTGATCGAAGAAATGGCTTCTGCCTACGAAGATCCGCAGGAAGTTATCGAGTTCTACGGCAAAAATAAAGAACTGCTGAACAACATGCGTAACGTTGCGTTGGAAGAACAAGCGGTAGAAACGGTTCTTGCTAAAGCGAAAGTCGTTGAGAAATCAGTAAGCTTCAACGAACTGATGAACCAAACGACTACGGCATAAGCTTTGTTGATATCAACATTGTTTATTGTGTAGTGGGGATGCTTCCCTATTAAAAGCCCGTGCCTTATGGCGCGGGCTTTTTGCTTGTAGGTCTATGCCATCTTGATACTGATGGTGAGCATTTGGACGCTACGTGATCTCCGGCGTACCCGTCAGAGAAGACTCAAGGCATGATTGCCTGAAATTGCACTATGATTAACTCAGTGAAGAATTTATTAGGTCAGGCAAAGAGTTAAACCACAGGTTTACTGTGTCGATAACGTGTTAATAATAAAATAATTGGCTCTTTAATACAGAGCGATTGATAGTGTAAGCTTGAAATACAATGTATGTGCCCCCACTCACTGAAGAGGAAAAGCTGGCACAGCAGGTAAAGATTATCGGCGGTTGGGTTGTTCAACAGGAGCTCAGGGATGGATAGGGCAGGGTTCCATAGTCATCCCCCCCTATCTCTAGTAGAATTGAGCGATGCAATGATTGAACGACGCAATAAGAGTGCCGGACGCATTTTATCTAGGAGACGTGAATGTCATACAGTGGCGAACAAGAAAGACAAGCACCTCATATGGCGTTAGTGCCGATGGTGGTTGAACAGACCTCACGTGGGGAACGTTCTTACGATATCTATTCCCGTCTGCTAAAAGAACGGATAATCTTCCTGACTGGTCAGGTGGAAGATCACATGGCGAATCTGGTTGTGGCACAGATGCTGTTTCTGGAAGCCGAAAACCCAGAGAAAGACATTTATCTGTACATTAACTCGCCAGGTGGCGTTATTACGGCGGGTATGTCCATTTACGACACCATGCAGTTTATCAAGCCGGACGTCAGTACAATCTGTATGGGGCAGGCTTGTTCAATGGGCGCGTTCCTGTTGACGGCAGGCGCTAAAGGCAAACGTATTTGCTTGCCTAACTCGCGTGTCATGATTCACCAGCCGTTGGGTGGTTTCCAGGGGCAGGCAACGGATATTGAAATCCATGCCAAAGAAATACTGAAAGTGAAAGCCAAAATGAATGAGCTGATGGCGAAGCACACGGGGCAACCTCTTGAAGCGATAGAGAGAGACACTGAGCGCGATCGTTTCCTCTCCGCGAGTGAGGCAGTAGAATACGGTTTAGTAGACTCCGTATTCACTAACCGTGGGTGATCATTCGCCATATTAGCGATCTGGTGTGGCTAAAATCAGTGTTCGCCCGATAGTCTGTTGTGCGAGGTTGTTTTACGCGTATTGGCTATAAGTATCGGCGTTCGTTGTAGCGGTATCGCTGTGGTTGGCCTGCGGGCAAAAGACGAAAAGAGGTTTGACTCATGACAGATAAGCGCAAAGACGGTTCAGGAAAGTTACTGTACTGCTCTTTTTGCGGCAAAAGCCAGCATGAAGTGCGTAAGCTGATTGCCGGGCCGTCGGTGTATATCTGCGATGAATGTGTTGACTTGTGTAACGACATTATTCGCGAAGAAATTAAGGAAGTTGCGCCCCACCGTGAGCGCAGTGCGTTGCCGACGCCGCACGAAATTCGCCGCCACCTTGACGATTACGTCATTGGTCAAGAGCAGGCCAAGAAGGTATTGGCCGTTGCGGTCTATAACCACTATAAACGCTTGCGTAATGGTGACAGCAGCAACGGGATCGAACTGGGTAAAAGTAACATCCTGCTGATCGGCCCGACAGGGAGTGGTAAAACGCTGTTGGCCGAAACGCTGGCGCGTTTCCTGGATGTTCCGTTCACGATGGCGGATGCGACCACGCTGACTGAAGCGGGTTACGTTGGCGAAGACGTTGAAAACATCATTCAGAAGCTGTTGCAGAAATGCGACTACGATGTGCAGAAAGCGCAGCGCGGGATTGTCTACATCGATGAAATCGACAAAATTTCTCGGAAGTCAGACAACCCATCGATCACTCGTGATGTCTCTGGTGAAGGCGTGCAGCAGGCGCTGCTGAAGCTGATCGAAGGGACAATTGCCGCAGTTCCACCGCAGGGTGGACGTAAGCATCCACAGCAGGAGTTCTTGCAGGTTGATACTTCCAAGATCCTCTTCATCTGTGGCGGTGCGTTCGCGGGGCTGGACAAAGTGATCGAGCAGCGTACCGACACGGGACGCGGTATTGGCTTCAACGCGACGGTTAAAGGATCGGCTGAGAAAGCGACCGAAGGCGAGCTGTTAAGTCATGTTGAGCCGGGTGATTTGATCAAATTTGGTTTGATTCCTGAATTCATCGGACGTCTGCCAGTTGTCGCAACGCTGAGAGAATTGAGCGAAGACGCGTTGATTCAGATCCTGCGTGAGCCGAAAAATGCACTGACTAAACAGTATCAGGCGCTGTTCAATCTGGAAGGCGTTGAGCTGGAATTCCGTGATGAAGCTCTGACGGCGATTGCGAAGAAAGCGATGGTACGTAAGACTGGTGCTCGCGGTTTACGTTCTATTGTTGAAGCCGCGTTGCTGGAAACGATGTACGATCTGCCGTCGTTGGAAAGTGTGGATAAAGTGGTTATCGACGAATCTGTGATTGCTGGGCAGTCGGAACCATTATTAATCTATGGAAAACCTGAGACACAGCAGGCTTCCGGCGAATAATTAATCAATTAAACGGCGTCACAAAATAAAAATGGGGGATTTTATCCCCCATTTGTTTTTTACACGCATGCTGGTCGTTGAATGTGAGATATTTATCCCCATATACTCAAATACCTATTTGATGAAACCGTGAAAACCGCGTTTCACGAGATTCCCATAACCTGGCGGAAACGAAACTAAGAGAGAGCTCTATGAACCCTGAGCGTTCCGAACGCATAGAAATCCCCGTATTGCCCTTGCGCGATGTGGTGGTTTATCCGCACATGGTCATTCCGTTGTTTGTTGGTCGGGAGAAATCGATTCGGTGCCTTGAAGCCGCAATGGATCATGACAAGAAGATCATGCTGGTGGCACAGAAAGAAGCTTCAACGGATGAGCCAAGTATTAACGATCTTTTCTCGGTAGGGACGGTAGCCTCAATTCTTCAAATGCTGAAACTGCCTGACGGTACGGTAAAAGTACTGGTCGAGGGGTTACAGCGTGCGCGTATTACCACGCTCTCTGATAGCGGTGAGCACTTCGCGGCACACGCCGAATATCTTGATTCCCCGGCGATTGACGAGCGCGAGCAGGAAGTTCTTATGCGTACGGCGATCAATCAGTTTGAGGGATATATCAAACTGAATAAGAAGATCCCGCCGGAAGTGCTGACATCGCTGAACAGCATTGATGATGCTGCGCGTCTAGCCGATACCATTGCTGCGCACATGCCACTGAAATTGGCTGATAAACAGTCTGTACTTGAAATGTTCGATATTACTGAACGTTTGGAGTACCTGATGGCGATGATGGAATCTGAAATCGACCTGTTGCAGGTAGAAAAACGAATCCGCGGTCGTGTTAAGAAGCAAATGGAAAAAAGCCAGCGGGAGTACTATCTGAATGAGCAAATGAAAGCCATTCAGAAAGAGCTGGGCGAGATGGACGACGCACCGGATGAACACGAAGCGTTAAAGCGTAAGATTGAAGCGGCAAAAATGCCGAAAGACGCGCGTGAAAAAGCCGAAGCTGAATTGCAAAAGCTGAAGATGATGTCGCCAATGTCTGCGGAAGCGACAGTGGTGCGTAGCTATATCGACTGGATGGTGCAGGTGCCATGGAATGCGCGCAGCAAAGTGAAGAAAGATTTGCTGAAAGCGCAGGAAATGCTGGATACCGATCATTATGGTCTGGATCGCGTCAAAGAACGTATTCTTGAATATCTCGCAGTACAGAGTCGCGTCAGCAAAATCAGAGGTCCAATTCTCTGCCTTGTAGGGCCTCCTGGCGTGGGTAAAACGTCGCTTGGTCAGTCTATTGCTAAAGCGACCGGGCGTCAGTATGTGCGTATGGCGTTGGGTGGCGTGCGTGACGAAGCGGAAATCCGTGGGCACCGTCGTACCTATATCGGTTCAATGCCGGGCAAACTGATCCAGAAGATGGCGAAAGTCGGTGTAAAAAACCCGCTGTTTCTGTTGGATGAGATCGACAAGATGTCTTCCGACATGCGTGGCGATCCGGCCTCGGCCCTGCTGGAAGTGCTCGATCCTGAGCAGAACGTCGCGTTTAACGATCACTATCTGGAAGTCGATTACGATCTGTCCGATGTGATGTTTGTTGCCACGTCTAACTCCATGAACATCCCAGCACCGTTGCTTGACCGTATGGAAGTTATTCGTCTTTCCGGCTATACCGAAGATGAAAAACTGAATATCGCCAAACAGCATTTACTGCCGAAACAAATTGAGCGTAATGCACTGAAAAATGGCGAGTTGTCGGTAGAAGACAGTGCGATTGTTGGTATTATCCGTTATTACACACGTGAAGCTGGCGTGCGTAGTCTGGAGCGTGAAATCTCCAAACTGTGCCGCAAAGCAGTGAAAACGCTGCTGATGGATAAATCAACTAAACACATCCAGATTTCGGGCGATAACCTTAAGGATTTCCTTGGGGTACAGCGCTTTGACTATGGGCGTGCGGACGATGAAAACCGCGTAGGGCAGGTGACTGGCCTGGCTTGGACAGAAGTGGGCGGCGATCTGTTGACGATTGAAACCGCCTGTGTCCCTGGCAAGGGCAAGCTGACCTATACTGGATCGTTGGGTGAGGTAATGCAGGAGTCGATTCAGGCTGCGCTTACCGTGGTTCGTGCCCGTGCGGAAAAATTAGGCATCAACGCTGATTTTTATGAGAAACGTGATATTCACGTTCACGTTCCTGAAGGTGCGACGCCGAAAGATGGGCCAAGTGCGGGTATTGCTATGTGTACTGCGTTGGTTTCTTGTCTGACAGGGAACCCGGTACGTGCTGACGTGGCAATGACGGGTGAGATTACTCTGCGTGGTCTGGTGTTGCCGATCGGTGGTCTGAAAGAGAAATTGCTGGCTGCACACCGCGGTGGAATCAAGACGGTATTGATCCCAGATGATAACAAACGCGATCTGGAAGATATTCCGCAGAACGTGATTGCCGATCTGGAGATTCATCCGGTGAAACGTATTGAGGAAGTGTTGGCGTTAGCGTTGCTGAATGCGCCTTCTGGCATCCAAGTGGTCTCGACCCCTAAAGCCAGAACCAAGGCCAAGGCAAAATAGTGACCTGTCGCAAAAACCCTTGAGAAAATCAGGGCTGGTGAGTGAAATCGTGCTTGCCAGCTTTTTTTTGTACCGCTAAGTTAGAGCACTGTTAGTTTTAGCCGTAACTGGCTAAGCATGACAGAATTGATAATAAGTTACGTGTCGCGTCTTGGGACATCGAAGCGCGATAAGAGAATTCCAGAGGGGATGACAGAGTGAACAAGTCACAATTGATCGACAAAATTGCCGCAGATGCTGATATTTCCAAAGCGGCAGCAGGGCGTGTGTTAGATGCAATTATTGGTTCCGTTACCGAATCCCTGAAAGAAGGGGATGATGTTGCTTTGGTTGGCTTTGGTACTTTCTCCGTACGTGAACGTGCTGCTCGTACCGGCCGTAACCCGCAAACTGGTAAGGAAATCAGTATCCCTGCGGCAAAAGTACCAGGATTCCGTGCTGGTAAAACGCTGAAAGACGCCGTTAACTGATTATTACGTCACAGGTTTGGCTGATAACCACTTTGGGTGCCAAACAATACCTGACGCAATGATATTGGTAAGGTAAGATACGAGGCGCATCATTTTGTGATGTGCCTTTTATTTATATAGAACCATACCCTAAATAATTCGAGTTGCGTGAAGGCGGCAAAAGAGGGAGTTCCGATGAGCTTACTCCGGTAAGTGATTCAGGCGGCTGGTAAATCTGCCAGAAGCAGATTTGAACGCTGTTTGCAGCGGCTCCTGCGCGGCGAGGTACACGGATGTGTACCGAGTAACGCAGCTAATGCACATGCAGTTTGAAGTATGTAAGTGCGCCCTAGCCTTGTATTGGGCTTATAGCAAGGATGCATGGCTCCGGCCAGCGCAGGGAGTTTTATTCATTCTACAGCGGAGTGTTGTCACATTATGATGGACAATTTACGTACGGCCGCGAATAACGTCGTGCTCAAAATTATTCTTGCTTTGATCATCGCATCATTCGTTTTAACTGGCGTTGGTGATTATCTTATTGGTGGTTCAGGAGATTACGCTGCAAAGGTGAACGGGCAGGAAATTACCCGTGGACAGCTTGAGCAAGCGGTACAAAACGAACGTAGTCGTCAGCAGGAAACCTTGGGTGAGAATTTCTCTATCCTGGCGAGTAATGACGGCTACATGCAGCAATTGCGTAAGCAGGCACTCTCCCAACTCATTGATGAAACCTTGCTGGATCAGTATGCCAACAAGCTAGGACTGAACATCAGTGATGAGCAAATCAGACAGGCAATCTTTGACGTTCCCGCGTTTCAGACAAACAACCGTTTTGATAACGAAAAATATCTGGATCAGGTTCGTCGCCTTGGCGTAACGCCGGATATGTATGCTCAGATGCTGCGTAAGCAATTGACTTCACAACAGTTGATTCGTGGCTTTGGCAATACAGCATTCCTGCTGCCGCAGGAGATTGATAATCTGGTGAAACTGGCTGCACAAGATCGCGTTGTTCGTGTGGCAACCATTGATGTCGCTGCCAAGGCGAAAGCTCAAGCGGTGGCTGATGATGAAGTCCTGAGCTATTACGATCAAAACAAAGGGCGTTTCATCGCACCAGAAGAATTCAAGGTCAGCTATATCGCACTGGATGCTGCAAGCATCATGGACAGTGTGAAAGTGGATGATAAAGCCATCAATGATTTCTACGAACAGAACAAGAACGACTATTCCCAACCTGAACGCAAGAAATTCAGCGTCATTCAGGTGAAGAATGAGGCCGACGCCACGTCTGTTTTGGATGCGCTGAAGCAAGGTGGTGATTTCGCTACGCTGGCTAAAGAGAAATCAACTGACATCATCTCACGTCGTAACGGTGGCGATCTGGGGTGGATGGACGAAAGCAGCATGATTGATGAGCTTAAGCAGGCAAAACTGACGGAGAAAGGTCAGGTTTCCGCAGCGATTAAATCCTCTGTTGGCTATCTTATCGTGCGTTTGGATGATGTTCAGCCGCAGCAGGTCAAGCCGCTGAGCGAAGTGCGTGCTGAAATTGCTGAGAAAGTGAAGCATGATAAAGCGCAGGATGGCTACTATGCGTTGCAACAAAAAGTCAGCGAAGCGGCTAGCAATGACAACGAATCTCTGGCTTCAGCAGAAGAAGCTGCCGGTGTGAAAGCAACGCAGACCGATTGGTTTACGCGTGAGCAGGTTCCCGCCGCGTTGAACTTCCAGCCAGTAACGCAGGCTATCTTTAGCGGTGCACTGCTGGGGGAAAATGGTACTGCGGGCAACAACTCCGATGTGATTAACGTTGACGGCGACCGTGCTTTCGTTCTGCGCATCACTGAGCACAAGCCCGAAAGTACTCGCCCTCTGGATCAGGTTCGCACCGAGATCGTAGAGACGCTGAAACGTCAGAAAGCTGAACAGCAGGCTCGCGTAGACGCTGAAAAAATTCTGGCTGAACTGAAGCAAGGTAAGGACGATGCACTTAAAGCTGCTGGATTGAGCTTTGGTGAGGCAAAAACGCTGTCATCTATCTCTCAGGGCGATGCAACGGCCGAGACCATTTTTGCTATGCCGCATCCAGAGAAAGATAAACCTTCTTATGCGATTACTCAGGATCAGGCCGGGAACGTTGTGTTAGCTGCGCTGGATAGCGTGACGCCACATCAGCTAAATGAAGAGCAGAAAACACAGTTTGCCAGCCAGGTTCAGCAAGGTTCTCTGGGCGCGCTGTTCGATTCTCTGTTGTCCAGCTTGCGTAGCGAAGCAAAAATCAAGATGGGCAATGCGGCGCAGGAACAGCAATAAGCTCCGCAAAAATTTGCAAATCGTTGCAACAACCAAAGGCCGCTTTCGCGGCCTTTTCCACATTTAAATTCTGCTGTTTGCGGTGTTGATAGGTCTGCGGCAAGGTAGCCGTGCTGTCACACACATGGAGGAAACAGCATGAAAAAATCAGGAATAAAAGCACTGTGCTTGATAATTGGTATGAGTTTGTCTGGGCTGCCATTACTGGGGCAGGCAGCACCTAAAGTCGCTGACAGTACGGCGACGGTGGTGAAGTCTGCGCCAGCAGATCAGAAAGCGGAAAAAGCAACGCTTCCTGATGGTGATGAGGATAAGGTAAGCATTAACACGACGGGGGCGGCTGAGTTAGCTGAAATCATGAACGGTGTCGGTCTTAAAAAGGCGGAGGCGATCGTTAGCTATCGTGAACAAAATGGTCCTTTTACCCAGATCGATCAATTAACTGAGGTCCCAGGCATTGGGGCTGCATTAGTTGAACGTAATCTCTCTCGTTTAAAATTGTGATATCAGTCGCAGCCCAGTCGAGCGTCTTCTCTGGGCTGTGAACCTCTGCTAGGCTAATTATCAGGTCATACCAGTTATTGGTTTTGTCACAGGAGTATTACGTCTATGCAGACTTTCATTACCGTTCGTGGTTATCACATTGATGTTTATCAGCACGTTAATAACGCGCGCTATTTGGAGTTTCTGGAAGAGGCGCGTTGGCAGTGGCTGGAAACGTTGCCTGCTTTTGGTTGGATGCATAGCAACAATATTGCTTTCGTCGTGGTGAACATCAATATCAACTATCGCAAGCCTGCCGTTCTCGGTGACGTGCTGCGTATTGATAGCGAGCTACTACAGATGAATACGAAAAGTGGCGTGATCAGCCAGAAGATAACCCGAGTGTCTGATGAAAGCGACGTGGCCGATGCCACGCTAACGTTTGTCTGCATCGATTTATTGACGCAAAAAGCACTGCCGCTGGAGGGAGAACTGCTGGAACACCTAAACGAGATTTGCCGTTAATTGAAGCAACAGGCCACGGTTGTACGACGTGGCCTGCTGTTTTTTGGCGTTGCGTGATGTCTCTGTGTTGTGAGGTATCAGCGTAGCCCTGCTTTTTGCTTCAGTGATGCCATGACTGCCGCAGAATCGTTTTGGTATTGTGTGAGCCCGTTTGCGCGTAAATGGCAGGCGGTGCACTGGCCACATCCATCGCCCTTGATGCCGTTATAGCAGGTTAACGTGTGATAACGTACGGTATCGAGCTGCTGGTAATAATCAGCCAGTGCCCAAGTCTCAGCCTTATTGAGCCACATCAGCGGCGTTTCAAAACGGATATCGCGAGCAATACCTAAAACGATGGCCTGATTCAATGACTTGACGAATTCGTCGCGACAGTCTGGGTAGCCGGAAAAATCGGTCTCACACACGCCAGTAATGACGGCTTCGGCACCAACCTGGTAGGCGTAGATGGAGGCGAGTGTCAGGAAGAGAATGTTTCTTCCTGGAACGAAGGTGTTGGGGATGCCTTGCGCATTGGCATCGTAATCAGGAACCGGGATGCTGTCGCGCGTCAGGCTGCTGGTGGCGAGTTCATTCAGTAAGCCCACGTCCAGAACCTTATGTGCCGTTGCACCCAGTTTCAGGCTGAGTTCCCGAGCGACATCAATTTCAGCGCGGTGGCGTTGACCATAATCGAAGGTGATGCAGTGGACATCATCATAATGTTGCAGAGCTTGGATCAGGCAAGTTGTGGAATCTTGTCCACCGCTAAAAACGACAACCGCACGCTTCATTCTTCATTCACCTTAACGCGACGTTAACCGCAATACGTTTGTAATGCACTGCGGTACAAAGTCGCTATGTTACCTGAAACCAGGTTACCTGAAAAATGGCCTGTATTCAGCGCTGTGGCTGCGCGCCGAATACACAGATCTCACGCCGGGCTGGATTCAGACAGTAGATGAGATATCTCTGGGGTGTTTAGCGCATCAAGGTACGGGCTAATGTCGCCGATATTTTTTTCTACCCAACTGCTGTTGTAGTAGGTATCCAAATAGCGTTCTCCGCTGTCGCATAGCAAGGTCACAATCGCGCCTTTTTGACCACGGCTAGCCATCTTTTTCGCCAGTTGCAGCATACCCCAGACGTTGGTGCCGGTAGAGGCTCCCGCTTTGCGGCCTAATACGCTTTCCAGCCAGTACAGTGTTGCGATGCTGGCAGCGTCCGGTACTTTAATCATGCTATCAATAACGCCTGGAATGAAAGAAGGCTCGGCTCGCGGGCGGCCGATACCTTCTATCCGGCTACCGCACGGACCTGTGATGGAACGATCCCGCTGCTGGTAGCAGTCGTAGAAGACGGAGTTTTCTGGATCGACAACGACCAATTGCGTATCCAATCCCTGATAACGAATGTAGCGTCCGAGCGTTGCCGATGTGCCGCCAGTTCCTGCACTCATCACGATGTAGTCCGGCACGGGATGCGGTTCGCGTGCCATTTGGCGGTAAATGCTGTCAGCGATATTGTTATTGCCACGCCAGTCAGTGGCGCGTTCTGCATAGGTGAACTGATCCATATAATGGCCGTTCATCTCTTGCGCTAACTGTTCAGATGCCGCATAAATTTGCCCCGCCTGTTCAACAAAATGGCAACGTCCACCATAGAAAGCGATTTGCTCAATTTTTCTTTTTGCTGTGCAGGAGGGCATGACGGCGATAAACGGTAGGCCGAGCAAGCGTGCAAAATACGCTTCTGATACCGCTGTGCTACCAGATGACGCTTCGATAATTGGCGTGTCTTCTTTAATCCAACCGTTGCACAGCCCGTAGAGAAACAAAGAGCGAGCCAGACGATGCTTCAAGCTGCCGCTGGGGTGTGTGCTTTCATCTTTGAGGTAAAAATAGATACCGGGATAATCCGGCAGAGTCAGACGGATAAGATGCGTATCCGCCGAACGCTGAAAATCTGCTTCGATGGCGCTGATGGCATTTTTAACCCAGGTATTGGTCATGATGAAAACTCGGTTAGATAACTATGTGAATAGATTAACGAGTTTTCAGGATAAAAAAATTATCTTTTTATCTCTTCATGACCAATTTTATAGAAAAATTAACTCCTTAAATTTATTTTTGGGGTTTATTTTTCTATTAAAATACGATGGCATCGTTACCCAAAAATCATAGCAATCGCAGCGGCTATTACTACGAGAGCCATTAAAGTAAATGCCATATTGATGGCACTAATAATGAAAGGGAATGCGATTACTGCGATGCCGAGCATTGCCGCGCTGATGCAAGGTCTGGCAGATTCACGGCGAGAGAAGCCGAAAATAGCGAAAATAATCGCGAGACAGCCTAATGCTGATGTTGCAGCAATAACGAGTCGTCGTTCATTAAAGGATGACTCAGGTTGTTGTGTCGGGGGGGCTTTCCCCATCAGCCTGTTTAGGGTTGTGTCTCGGATAGAAACAATTTTCTCTGCGATTTGTTCTTCAATGGTGACGTCGGGCGTCGATGGCCCTGCCCAAAAGTAGGAAACGGCAATAAGCAGTGCCAATGCACCAAGCACCATCCCAATCGTGCTGAATTTACTCTTTTTATCTGTTGTCATCATTTTCGCCACTCCTGATTGGCATAAAATACGCTGTTGGTCGATATCGCCACAAATCGTAGAACTCAACCAGCCTGTTTATCGTATCACTCTCTGTAAAAGGTAATGAATTCCCATATTATACAGTTCGTTATGTTTTTTCATTATCGAATGGTGATGTGGTTTTCTGATGTTGTCAGCGAGTGTTGAAGCCAATTTGGGGCGGAAAGAACATTGCTTTTCTCTCCCAATGGCGGAAAGTAGAGAAAAGTTTTCTATGGAGTGGCCTTATGTTGGATAAAATTGATCGCACATTGCTGAATATGCTGCAACAGGATTGCACGCTCTCGCTACAGACGCTGGCCGATGCGGTCAATTTGACATCCACACCGTGCTGGAAACGTCTAAAGCGTTTGGAAGAAGAGGGGATAATCAGAGCGCGAGTGGCACTACTAGATAATGAACGTTTGGGTTTAGGGTTGACGGCGTTTGTCTTATTAAAGACGCAACAGCACAATCGGGACTGGTATCAGACCTTTACTCGCGTGGTGTCCGATATGCCGGAGGTACTGGCTTTCTATCGTATGGCTGGCGAATACGATTACCTGATGCAGGTTCAGGTCGCTGATATGAAAAGCTATGATGATTTCTATAAGCGGTTAGTGAATGGCATTCCCGGGCTAGTCGATGTAACATCTAGCTTTGCTATGGAACGAATCAAACATACCACGGCATTGCCCTTATCCCTGTGATCTATCGTTCATCCGTCTTTTAATAATCATTTTTCTGAGTCTGTCATGACCCGTCTGACTATTGGAACGAAAACCGCGTGAGACTGTTTGCTCAACTAAGTTGGTATTTTCGCCGCGAATGGCGTCGCTATCTGGGCGCTGTCGCACTACTCATTGCGATTGCTATTCTGCAATTACTCCCTCCAAAACTGGTTGGCGTGATTGTCGATGGTGTGACGCAACGCGGCATGTCGATGGCCGAAATGATGCAGTGGATTGGCGTGATGCTACTGACCGCCGTCATGGTCTATCTGCTGCGCTATGTGTGGCGTGTATTCCTGTTTGGGGCCTCATACCAGTTGGCGGTCGAGTTACGAGAAGATTTTTACCGCCAGTTAAGCCGCCAGCATCCTGCATTTTATCAACGCCACCGTACTGGCGATCTCATGGCGCGCGCGACTAACGATGTCGATCGCGTGGTATTTGCTGCCGGCGAAGGCGTGTTGACACTGGTTGATTCGATGGTGATGGGCTGTGCTGTGCTGGTGGTCATGTGTACGCAGATTAGTTGGGAGCTCACTTTGCTGGCGCTGCTCCCGATGCCCATCATGGCACTTTTCATCAAACGTTATGGCACCCAACTGCATAACCGTTTTAAATCCGCACAGGCGGCATTTTCTTCGCTTAACGATCAGGCGCAGGAAAGTTTGACCAGTATTCGGATGATTAAAGCCTTTGGATTGGAAAACTATCAATCTGCACGTTTCGCGCAGGTTGCCGCGGATGCTGGCGCTAAAAATATGCACGTTGCCCGAGTCGATGCCCGCTTCGATCCCACGATTTATATTGCCGTCGGGCTGTCGAATTTGCTGGCGATTGGCGGCGGCAGTTGGATGGTGATCAATGGTTCGCTGACATTAGGCTTGTTGACCAGTTTTGTCATGTATCTGGGATTGATGATATGGCCGATGCTGGCGCTGGCCTGGATGTTTAATATTGTTGAGCGCGGTAGTGCGGCATATGGCCGTATTCGACAGCTACTCGCGGAAGACGCTGTGGTGAAAGACGGTGAGGAGTCATTGCCTGCCGATCGGGGCGTGTTGGCAGTGAATATCTCCGCGTTTCGCTATCCTGATAATACCCGCGATGCTTTAAAAAATATTCAATTTACCTTGGCTCCGGGCAATATGTTGGGGCTATGCGGGCCGACAGGTTCGGGAAAAAGTACGCTGCTAGCCCTGATCTTGCGTAATTTCGATAGCCAATCGGGAGAGATTCGTTATCACGAGCGTCCATTGAATGCCATTCGCTTGGATGAGCTCAGGAGCCGTTTTGCCGTTGTCGGACAAATGCCTTTTTTGTTCTCGGATTCGGTGGCACAAAATATTGCACTGGGTCGCCCGAATGCCACGCAGCAGGAGATTGAACATGCGGCACGGCTTGCGAGTGTGCATGATGATATTTTGCGTTTGCCTCAGGGTTACCTGACAGAAGTTGGCGAACGCGGCGTGATGCTCTCTGGCGGTCAAAAACAGCGAATCGCGATTGCACGAGCGCTACTACTGGATGCTGAAATTTTGGTGCTGGACGATGCGCTGTCTGCGGTTGATGGGCGAACGGAGCACCAGATTTTGCAGAATCTCAAAACATGGGGCGAAAAACGGACGCTGATCATCAGTGCACACCGCCTGTCGGCCCTAACCGAGGCGAATGAAATTGTGGTGCTGCAACAGGGGCAAACCGTGCAGCGTGGCACGCACCGAGCGCTGGCGGCAGAACCTGGCTGGTATCGGGATATGTATCGTTATCAACAGCTGGAGGCGGCGCTGGATGATGTGCCGCAGTTGGAAGGATCGAAAAATGAATAGCCCCCAACAGTTTTGGCCAACCCTGAAACGTTTGCTGGCCTATGGTTCCCCTTGGCGAAAACCGCTGATGTTCGGTGTCCTGATGCTGTGGGTTGCTGCTATCGCTGAAGTTTCTGGTCCTATATTGGTGAGCTATTTCATTGATAATCTGGTGGCTAAAGGCCAATTCCCGGTGGCGATTGCGGCTGGCTTGGCAATGGCCTATATCCTGCTGCAAATTTTGGCGGCTTCACTGCACTATTTTCAGACGTTATTGTTTAATCGGGTAGCAGTGGGTGTCGTGCAGCAACTGCGTATTGATGTCATGGATGCTGCATTGCGCCAGCCGCTTAGCACATTTGATACGCAACCTGTCGGGCAGTTGATTTCACGCGTCACCAATGACACAGAAGTCGTGAAAGATTTGTACGTCATGGTGGTGTCAACAGTATTACGCAGTGCGGCACTGGTTGGTGCGATGCTGGTAGCGATGTTCAGTCTGAACTGGCAGATGGCGCTTGTTGCGCTGATGATTTTCCCCGCAGTAGCGGCGGTTATGGCACTCTACCACCGCTTTAGTACGCCGATTGTACGCAAAGTGAGAAGCTATCTGGCGGACATTAATGACGGTTTCAACGAAGTCATTAATGGCATGGGTGTCATTCAGCAATTCCGCCAGCAGGCACGCTTTGGGAAGAAGCTAGGCGTAGCCAGCCATGCGCATTACGAAGCACGTATGAAGGCCTTGCGTCTGGAAGGTTTCCTGCTGCGGCCTCTGCTCAGCTTATTTGCTGCGATGGTACTGTGTGGGTTGTTGATCCAATTCGGTTTTAGCTCGATGGGATCGGTTGGTGTTGGGGTCTTGTATGCCTTTATCAACTACCTTGGCCGGTTGAATGAACCGCTAATTGAACTGACGACTCAGCAATCGATGTTGCAGCAGGCGGTTGTTGCCGGTGAGCGTATCTTTGAGTTGATGGATGGCACAAAGCAGCGCTACGGAAATGACGATCGTCCTCTGGTGTCTGGACGCGTTGATATTAACGATGTCTCTTTCTCATATGGCACAGAAAAACGAGTGCTACAGAATATTTCTCTGACGATACCCGATCGCGGCTTTGTCGCTTTAGTAGGGCATACCGGTAGTGGAAAAAGTACATTAGCCAGCTTACTCATGGGGTATTACGCTGCGGGGGAGGGGGAGATTCGGCTTGATGGTCGGCCGCTATCGACGTTATCCCATGGAGTTTTGCGCCAAAATGTGGCAATGGTGCAACAGGACCCGGTAGTGCTGGCGGAGTCCATGTTTGTGAATGTAACTCTGGGGCGTGATATCAGTGAAGAGGCCGTTTGGCGGGTGCTGGAAGTGGTGCAGCTCGCTGAATTGGTTCGTGATCTCCCTGAAGGGTTACATACGCGCATTGGTGAGCAGGGGAATAACCTGTCTACTGGACAAAAACAGCTGTTAGCGATTGCAAGGGTGCTGGTGCAAACGCCTAAAATCCTGATTCTTGATGAAGCGACGGCGAATATTGATTCGGGTACGGAGCAAGCGGTACAAAAGGCGCTGCGAATTATTAGGGAACAGACAACCTTAATTATCATTGCACATCGGCTTTCCACCATCGTTGAGGCAGATACGATCATGGTGCTCCATCACGGACAAACCGTCGAACGGGGAACACATGAGCAACTGCTGCAACAGCAGGGGCGCTATTATCAAATGTATCAGTTGCAACTGGCCGGAGAGGATCTTGCTAGCACCAGTACCGAGCCTTGTACCGCATAGCACCATTATCTGTCATTCCACGTTCTGCACCGCGTCGAGTGGTGCAGAACGACAGTCAGCTCATGTCTTCGCACCATCAGCAAGCATCATGATTCAGCTTTTTGCTCGCTCTGCACTGAAAACACTCTCGATGCACTAATTCGGTGCGTTTTTTGCCCGTATCTTTCCATCTTTCTTTCCTAGTGAATTTGATTTTTACCCTTTCCCATCTTTAATCACGTTATCTTTCCTGATTTATGCCAGATAAATCATTTATGGCACACCGTTTGCTTTAATCATTGCGTAGACCGACTTCATAGAGCGCGTAATCGAACAAGTGGCGGGCGAAAGCCTGAACGTAATGGCTAGGGGGAAGATAAATGAAACTGGTTACTGTGGTGATAAAACCATTCAAGCTGGAAGATGTACGTGAAGCGTTATCTTCTGTCGGCATTCAGGGGCTTACTGTCACTGAGGTGAAAGGATTTGGTCGTCAGAAAGGGCATGCGGAGCTATACCGTGGTGCTGAATACAGCGTTAACTTTTTGCCCAAGGTAAAAATTGATATCGCGATTGCAGACGATCAACTGGACGAAGTCATCGACGTCATCAGCAAAGCCGCGTATACCGGAAAAATTGGTGATGGCAAGATTTTTGTCGCCGAGCTGCAAAGGGTTATCCGTATTCGTACGGGTGAAACTGACGAAGCCGCACTTTAACAACACCTAGCGTAGATACGTAAATAGGGATGGATGAAAATGAAAAAACTACTCTCTTCATTAGGTCTCGGTGTGGCGGCATTACTCCCGACCTGGGCAATGGCTGCAACACCGACGATTGATAAAGCGGATAACGCTTTTATTATGATTTGTACCGCGCTGGTACTCTTTATGACTATACCGGGCATCGCACTGTTTTATGGCGGCCTGATCCGTTCAAAGAACGTTCTGTCTATGATGACGCAGGTGAGCGTAACATTCGCAATGGTCTGTATCCTGTGGGTTGTTTATGGATATAGTTTGGCCTTCAGCGAAGGTAACGCATTCTTTGGTGGATTCAGCACCTTTATGTTGAAAGGCATTGGGATTGAGTCTATCAGTGGCACTTTCTATCAGTTTGTACACGTAGCGTATCAGGCTTCCTTCGCCTGCATCACCGTTGCGCTGATTGTCGGGGCAATTGCTGAGCGTATTCGTTTCTCTGCGGTGCTGATTTTCGTTGCACTGTGGCTGACATTCTCTTATCTGCCAATGACGCACATGGTGTGGGGCGGTGGTTATCTGGCTGCGGATGGCGCACTGGACTTCGCGGGCGGTACGGTCGTTCACATCAACGCTGCGGTTGCTGGGTTAGTTGGTGCTTACCTGCTGGGCAAGCGTGCCGGCTTTGGTAAAGAAGCGTTTAAACCGCATAACCTGCCGATGGTATTTATCGGTACGGCGATTCTGTATATCGGCTGGTTTGGTTTCAATGCCGGTTCTGCGGGCGCTGCGAACGGTATTGCTGCTCTGGCTTTCCTGAACACGGTTGTTGCGACTGCTGCTGCCATTCTGGCATGGGTTGGCGGTGAGTGGCTGGTTCGCGGTAAACCTTCTCTGCTAGGTGCGTGCTCTGGCTGTATCGCGGGTCTGGTGGCCATTACCCCAGCGGCAGGTACGGTAGGTGTGGGTGGCGCATTGATCATCGGTCTGGCTGGTGGTGTTGCCGGTCTGTGGGGCGTAACAGTACTGAAAAGATGGCTGCGCGTGGATGACCCGTGTGATGTGTTCGGTGTTCACGGCGTGTGCGGCATCGTTGGTTGTATCCTGACAGGTGTGTTCTCTTCGGCTTCGCTGGGTGGTACTGGCTATGCAGAAGGCGTGACGATGGCGCATCAGGTTTGGGTGCAACTGTTCAGCGTGATTGTTTGTCTGGTGTGGTCTGGCGTAGTGGCATTCGTTGCTTTCAAAGTGGCGGATATGATTGTCGGCCTGCGTGTACCTGAAGAGCAAGAGCGCGAAGGTCTGGACGTCAACAGCCATGGCGAGAGCGCTTACAACCAGTAATTGTGCTTATAACCAGTAAGTGAGATCGACAGTAAACAGGCGTGGGGGAAACTCCACGCCTGTTTTATTTACGACATTATATAGCCTAAATGATTCGAATTTCAGGCAGGCGGCAAGAGAAGGACAAATTCGTCTGGAACGAATTTGACCAGCCAGAGGCTGGCCTTCGGTGAGAGACAGGATGTCTCTTATTTCATCCCGATGAGCTTACTCAGGTAAGTGATTCGAGTGACTGACAAACCTGCCAGAGGCAGGTTTGAACGCTGCTTGCAGCGGCCCCAACGGGGCGAGGTACACGCCAGTGTGCTGAGTAACGCAGCCAACGCACATGCAACTTGAAGTATGACGGGTATAGTGAATTTAGTGCTCGCGGCGACGCATGACGCCTTCCTGCATGCTGGATGCAACCAGCACGCCTTCTCGGGTATAGAATTGCCCGCGCACGAAGCCACGAGCGCCGGATGCGGACGTGCTTTCTACGGTGTATAGCAGCCAGTCATCCAGCCGGAAATCACGGTGGAACCACATTGAGTGATCGATCGTGGCAACTTGCATACCCGGTTCCAAAAAGCCGACGCCATGAGGCTGCAAGGCGGTGAGTAAGAAATTGCAGTCAGACGTATAGCCGAGAAGATATTGATGAATACGCTTATCGTCCGGCAGCGTGCTACTGGCACGACACCAAACGTGCCTGACTGGCTCGTCCACTTCCCCCTTCAGGGGATTGTGGAATTTAACCGGGCGCATCTCAATCGGACTAGCTTGAATAAATTTATCGCGAAAGCGTGGCGGCAGAAGGTGCTGCATACTTTGCGCGATTTCTTGTTCGGATTGTAGTGCTTCTGGCGGTGCGACGTCTGGCATCACATTTTGGTGCTCAAACCCTTCCTCATGGCTTTGAAAAGAGGCCGTCATATAAAAAATGGGTCGACCATTTTGGATAGCACTAACGCGTCGGGCGCTAAAACTATTGCCATCGCGTAGGTTTTCAACGTCATAAATAATCGGTTTCTGGCTGTCGCCGGGTAGCAAAAAGTAGCTGTGAAAAGAGTGAATGTTGCGCTCGATAGGAACGGTCTGCTTGGCGGCTGACATCGCCTGTCCCACGACTTGCCCACCAAAGACCTGGCGCAGCCCCAAATCATCGCTTTGTCCGCGAAATAGCCCTTCTTCGAGTTTCTCTAAATGCAAGAGGTCGAGAAGGTGTTGTAGTGATTGACTCATGGTATCGGCCTCAATGGATGCGGGTGGTTAGTTATCTGTTTGTTCTGTAAGGTTTAAAATATCTATTTGTGGCTTTTTACTATAATGAATGTGTGGTTTTTAGGAAAATATCAGAATTTTGCACCATCACTATTATGTTTATTGAATCATACTATTTGTGAGTGCCGGTTTACGATACCGGTAGTCTGACAATAATAAAGGAGACTGACCGAATGAAATTATGGCATATCTTAGGCGGTATCACGTTATCGATGACTCTGGCCGCATGTGCACAGAGAAGTGATTATGGCGTTTCTCCTCAGACTGGCGCACCTGTTACCTCTGTTTCCTCACAGCGCCCGGCTGTCGCAATGCCTGCGGTAACGGGTACAGTGAATATTCGTCAGCGTATTGCGTTGCCTCATAACGCGGTTTTGACCGTTACGGTGTCTGATGCATCGCTGGCGGATGCGCCTTCAAAAGTGATTACTCAGAGTGTGACGCGTACAGAAGGAAAGCAGGCACCTTTCCAATTCGAGTTACCGTATAACCCGGCTGATATTCAGCCCAACGCGCGTATCTTACTCAGCGCGGCAGTTGCGATCGATAATCGCGTCGTCATGGTGACGGAGAACGTTTTACCCGTTATTAGCAATGGGGTGAACCGTGCTGATTTGGTATTGGTGCCTGTTGCTTCAGTCCCGTTACCCGCGAAAAATCAGGGATCGATGATATCCAATCCGGCGAATGAAACCCCTCATATGCTTCAGGGGCAACCTGCTTCATCCTCTATGGTGCCTGCGCAGCCAATCTGGTAATTCATCAGTATACGCGCCGTTATGGCGCGTATTGCCAGCGATACTTAGCAAGATCAACCTTACCCTGGCGATTGAAAATAATGCCTTCCGCTTGTAGCGCTGATTTTTGGCGTAGGTAATCTCCACCGACGAGTGATATTTCGCCTTTACGGTTGATTACCCTATGCCAGGGGAGTTTACTGTCTTTCGGCAAACGTTTTAACACACCGCCGACTTGCCTCGAGGCTCTGGGAGAGTCGGCAAGTTGCGCGATGTCGCCATAGGTTGCTATTTTTCCATAGGGAATCGCCGCGACAATTTGAAAAACGCGTTGGCGGAAATTATCGTTTTCTTCTGACATCAGCGCATATTCCTGGCTGCTCCTGAATCGATTGGATGCCATAGTGGCACAGCAGGGTGGGTAAGAAAACAACGGTTAGCGTGTGTTAGCTTGCAATTGCTTATCTCATCGCCGATAATGCCCACCGCTTTGTGACGAGCAGTAGCATTGTTATAAAGTCGTCAATGGAGGCCCTGTCGGTTCTCCCGCAACACTAACCTGTGGACTCGGTCAGATCCGGAAGGAAGCAGCCGCAGCAGGAGACGTGTGTGCCGGGATGTAGCTGGCAGGGCCTCCACCATTTCTGTTCTTGTATGGATGCTTCATCGTCGACGAGGTATTCATTCTCTGTCGATAAACTCGACTCGCCGCCATAAACCCACTCTCATACATAATCTTTGTGCCGTCATTCTCGATTCTACAGGCGTCGTTGCTTGAACTCTGTTTTTTCTGGCGGATTCTCGGATCTCTTTACTTCGCGATTAATCATTGCGCCAATTATTACGACCCCTGTTTTTATCACGGGATATACCATTTATGATGATATCAATGCGATTGCTATATGCCGTTATACTTCAAGTTACCTGTGCATTGGCGGCATTCATTCACCCGAACCACTTACCTGAGTAAACCCATCGGTATGAAATGATAGACGTCTTGTCTCTCACCGAAGGCCAACTGTTGGCTGGTCAAATTCGTGCCTGATGAATTTGTCCTTTCCTTGCCGCATTATTCAAAATGAGTTCGTTTGGTCCTGAAGCTCGAATTATTTAGGGTATAAATGATAAACGGCAGGGAAATAAATCGGGTGAAATAGTATTTCATTTTTTTATGTGGAAAATACAATTTGTTACAAGTCTCGTTTAATTAATGTATTAAAAAGATAATAAAAACAAAGGCCGATAATATTATCGGCACAGTGTATTTAATGTCAGTTTTTGTATGCACGCCGTTAGAAATTAACGGACGTATCGCCATACTGCGGTAGGAACTTTGTCGTAGAGTTTGTTCATCGTCAGCTCTGCCAGACGATGATCGGCTGCAGAAAAGAACATCTCCAGCTCATCATTGGAGAGTTCATACTTGTTTTTTTCAATAACGCGTTCGAGAGTGTCTATGGTTGTGCATTTACGCAAACGCATCAAATAATCGATTTTTTTCATAATGGCCTATGCAAACAGTACCTGGTGGTTAAAAAATATAAATAAATTATTGCTTAAGTTTTAGCAGGCGTACAGACGTTCTCCCCTGAGAACATTCCGAATAATTTTGCTTTAGACTTCTGCCAGCGTCGTAGTTCAGCATCATTAATACCATAGTTGCTAAACAAGACGTAAGTATCATCTAAATACTTTTCTACCTGCTCTGAAAGCTCACTTTCGTTAGGGTATTTTATTTTAAATGTGAGAATAAACGTAGCGATATGCTCAATAAGCTCATTTAATTGGAGATTGATCGCAGAGGTTGGATCATTGACCCAGCCATGACTGCTATCGCCTAACGTTGCTATGCTTTCATCACACAGATTCTCACATAAGAATCTGAGTTGGGCAATATCATAATGTTTTGGTGTGTACTCATCCATATCAATCCCTCCGTTAAGCCGTTATTCAGTGTTACTGCGGTTAACACCTGGTAAACAGGTAGACTGATGAAGCCTGCAAGATAAAGACGTTAGCATTGTTTCGTATTGATGTTGTTACAGACAATGCGTTTAGCCATTGTGATTCGTTCAACATTGAATGAGACAACGGCGATTTTCGAACCTCTCACATATTACTATGTCGTGAAATAGGGCTGGCGTAAATACCAACCTATCATGACTTAACCTTAAGTATAGCTATACCATGTTGGTTACGATTAGGTCATTCTATATATGACTATAGCAAAAGCGTTCGTGAAATTCGCGGATAATAGGTAAGGTTTTCACCGCTATTTATTTTGATTAATCCTCAGATTTTTTTGTAACAATGAGCATAGAATAAACCCATCGGCAGCTTATTTAATTGTTTCTATCTGAAAATATGAGAAAGGGTAGAAGAAATGCGAAGAGATTGTTCGGTAGTACGGTATCGTGATTATTGTTATCTTATTGTTTAATAAGTTTTTTAACGAAAACACATCCCGTACAGCCTTACTCACGTCATAGCATAGACTGTATCGGGATGTGGTAGAGAAAGATTAACCTTTTTTCTTTTTTCCGCCCTGCACAGCCTTGAAGCGTGGGTTGGATTTACATATAACGTAAACTCGCCCGCGACGGCGGACCACAATACAATCTTTGTGACGATTTTTTGCTGAACGCAGCGAACTAAGCACCTGCATTTAATAACCCTCTCTGATTACTTGAAGAAGTTCCCAAAGCGCTGCTGGAAGCGCGCCGTGCTGCCTTCTTTGGAATATTCTTTTTGCTTCCCGGTGTAATAGGGATGCGACGCCGAAGAAACATCAATAGTTATGTAAGGGTAGTTGACGCCCTCAAGCTCGATTGTCCGATCGGTTTTAATGGTTGACCCTGTCCTGTAATAGACATCCGCGCTGGTATCGTGAAATACCACTGTACGATAGTCAGGGTGAATTCCTGCCTTCATTATTGCCTCTATTGTTATGTTATAACATATCTGTATGTTGCGCTTTTTTATCATCATGATCAACCATTATGTTGCAGTGAGGCGGCAGCATTATCTAAATCATTGTAGATACGAATAAGATGAAAAAAGCACAGTGTGCCGTTTAGCTTGTATGAGTCGGGTATAGGGCAGAAGAGATAAAAAAGGCCGCTAGGCGGCCTTTTAGAGTAGATATGGGGTGTTACGAAGTATTAGTGGGCTGTTGTATCGTCTGCTTTCTTACTGAAGCGACGACGAACCACAACAAAGAACACAGGGACGAAGAAGATGGCCAGCACGGTTGCTGTAATCATCCCGCCCATTACGCCAGTACCGACGGCATTTTGTGCACCGGAGCCTGCACCGCTACTGATTACCAGAGGCATTACGCCGAGGATAAAGGCCAGCGATGTCATCAGGATTGGGCGCAAACGCATACGAACCGCATCCAGCGTTGCCTCTATCAGTCCTTTCCCTTCTTTTTCCATCAGATCTTTAGCAAATTCGACAATCAATATGGCGTTCTTCGCGGATAGCCCTATGGTTGTCAGCAGGCCCACCTTAAAGTAAACGTCGTTTTCAAGACCTGTCATATTTGCTGCAATCAATGCACCAACGATCCCCAATGGAACAACCAGCATGACGGAGAACGGTATTGACCAGCTTTCATAAAGCGCAGCCAGACACAGGAACACGACAATCAATGAAATGGCATAGATTGCAGGTGCCTGGTTACCAGACAACCGTTCCTGATAAGACATCCCCGTCCATTCGTAGCCGATACCTTGCGGTAACTGTGCCACGAAACTTTCCATCAATGCCATAGCCTCACCGGTACTCTTACCTGGCGCGGCTTGACCTTGGATTTGCATCGATGGCTGGCCGTTATAACGTTCCAGACGCGGTGAACCGTATTCCCAGTGGCTCTGCGTGAAGGCAGAGAACGGCACCATTTGTCCATTGTTACCGCGGATGTACCAGTTTTTGATGTCATCTGGCAGCATACGGAAAGGCGCATCGGCCTGAACGTACACTTTCTTCACGCGACCGCGATCGATAAAGTCATTTACATAAGAACCACCCAGCGTGGTTGCCAATGTTGAACTGATATCCGACAGCGACACGCCAAGCGCCTGTGCTTTTTCCTGATCGATATCGAGACGGAACTGCGGTGTATCTTCCATCCCGTTAGGACGAACTTGTATCAGCGTATCAGGGCGTTGTGCCGCCATGCCTAGCAGTTGGTTACGTGCTTCCGTCAGTTTTGCGTGCCCAAGGTTGGCTTGGTCAATTAACTGGAAGTCGAAACCTGTTGCGGTACCCAGTTCGATAATCGCAGGAAGGTTGACTGCGAAAACCATAGCTTCTTTATACTGGCTAAAGGCTGCGTTTGCTCGGCCTGCAATCGCCATAACTTTATTTTCTGCGCCGCTTCGTTCACTCCAGTCATTCAGACTGGCGAAAGCCAGACCGGCATTCTGCCCACGACCAGAGAACCCGAAACCTGTGACCGTAAACACAGACTTGACGTTATTTTTCTCATTTTCGAGATAATATTGCGTCATTCTGTCCATGATTTTTTGGGTGTTTTCCTGCGTCGCACCTGAAGGCAACTGAACAATGTTCAGAAGAACCCCTTGGTCTTCATCTGGCAGGAAGGACGTAGGCAAACGTAAGAACAAGAGTGCCAGGCCCACAACAATCAACAGATAGATAACGAGATAACGACCGGTACTACGCAGAATATTAGCAACGCTGTCGGTGTAGTGATGCGTGCTCTTCTCAAACACTCTGTTGAACCAGCCGAAGAAGCCGGTTTTCTCACTGTGATCGCCTTTGGCGATCGGTTTTAGCAGGGTCGCACAAAGGGCTGGTGTCAAAATCAACGCAACCAGAACTGACAGCACCATCGCAGAAACGATTGTGATGGAGAACTGGCGATAGATTGCCCCTGTGGAGCCACCGGTAAACGCCATCGGGACGAATACAGCGGACAATACCAGCGCAATACCGACCAACGCCCCTTGGATTTGCTCCATGGATCGTTTGGTTGCTTCTTTAGGCGGCAGACCTTCTTCTGCCATGACACGTTCCACGTTTTCCACGACGACGATGGCGTCATCCACCAGAAGCCCGATAGCGAGAACCATCGCGAACATCGTCAAGGTGTTTATGGAATAGCCAAACGCGGAGAGGATAGCAAATGTCCCCAGCAAAACGACTGGTACTGCGATTGTTGGGATCAGCGTGGCACGGAAGTTCTGCAAGAACAGGTACATCACCAGGAAGACCAGTACGATAGCTTCCACCAGTGTTTTCACTACTTCGTTGATGGAGATCTTAACGAAGGGCGTTGTATCGTACGGGTAAACGACTTTCAAACCTGTGGGGAAGAACTCTTCCGCTTTGGTTAGTGCCTCTTTTACTGCCGTTGCCGTATCCAGCGCGTTCGCGCCTGTTGCCAACTTGATACCAATACCGGCAGCGGGTTTACCATTGAAACGTGCGATAACGTCGTAGCCTTCAGCACCCAGCTCAACGCGTGCAACGTCTTTAAGGCGAACCTGAGAACCATCAGCGTTAACTTTCAGCAGTATTTTAGAAAATTCTTCTGCTGAATTCAGGCGAGTCTGAGCAATGATCGAGGCATTCAACTGCTGGCCTGGAACGGGTGGCGCTCCCCCTAATTGCCCTGCGGCGATCTGGTTGTTTTGAACTCGGATTGCTGCGCTGACGTCACCTGCGGTCAATTGATAGTTATTCAGCTTGTTTGGGTCTAGCCAGATACGCATAGCGTACTGGGAACCAAATAGCTGCGCGTCGCCTACGCCGGATGTACGACTGATAGGGTCTTTAACGTTAGCGGCCACGTAGTCAGCGATATCTTCCTGCGACATTTTACCGTCTTCACTGATGAAGGCGGCAACCATGAGGAAGCTACTACTTGATTTCTGAACGTTAACCCCTTGCTGCTGTACTTCCTGCGGTAATAGCGGCATGGCCAGTTGCAGTTTGTTCTGCACCTGAACCTGCGCGATATCTGGATCGGTACCTGCCTCAAAGGTCAGCGTAATCTGGACTGTACCGGAAGAGTCACTGCTTGATGACATATACATCAGGTTGTCGATACCGTTCATATTCTGTTCGATAACCTGTGTAACGGAATCTTGCAGCGTTGATGCATCGGCCCCTGGATAAGTTGCTGTTACGTCAATCGCGGGCGGTGCGATCGTCGGATACTGGGCAATAGGTAATTTAACAATTGCCAGCAACCCCGTCAGCATCACCATGATGGCGAGTACCCATGCAAAAATGGGTCGATCTATAAAAAACTTAGCCATGAATTATACCGGCTCCTGTTAGAACGTCTTAAGACTTCGCGGGTTCTGCTGACGCTTGCGGCGCCTGCTGATTTTCTGGAGCGACTTCTTGAGTTTTCACCTGTGCACCGGGTCTGATTTTTTGCAGACCGGTGACAATAACGCGATCGCCCGCTTTCAAGCCTTCGGTAACCAACCATTTGTCACCAACTGCTTTACTGGTTTTAAGCGTGCGAGGTTCCACTTTATCGCCTTCTCCCACCACCATCGCAGTAGCCTGACCACGTGGGTCGCGGGTGACGCCTTGCTGTGGTACTAATAAGGCGGTCGGATTAACGCCGGAATCGAGGCGAGCACGCACAAACATGCCGGGCAGCAGGTTATGCTGTGGGTTCGGGAAAATGGCACGCAGCGTGATGGAACCTGTGGTTTCATCTACCGTAACATCAGAAAATTCCAATGTACCCGCCTCTGCATATTCAGTACCGTTTTCCAACAGCAGACGCACATTCGCTTTACCTTGATTCTGCTTCAGCGTGCCGTTTTCCAGTTCTTTTTTCAGTTGCAAGAAATCATTACTGGATTGGGTGACATCAACATAGATCGGATCAAGCTGTTGCACGGTCGTTAATGCTGCCGTTTGCCCGGTTCCTACTAATGCCCCTTCTGTTACCGTTGATCTTCCTACACGGCCTTCGATCGGCGAATTAACTTTGGTGTAAGCCAGATTGATTTGCGCGGTATCCACTGCTGCTTTGGCAGCCAGAACGGCAGCATCAGCCTGACGGGACGTGGCGACAGCCTGATCGTAATCCTGCTTGCTGACGTAGTTGGTGCCCAGCAGTGGCTTATAGCGATTAACCGTCAGACGGGCAATTTCTGCCTGAGCCTGAGCCTGAGCGAGTGAACCTTTGGCGCTGTTGTAATTTGCCTGATAGGTCGCAGGATCGATCTGATACAGCGATGCGCCCGCTTTAACGTCCGACCCTTCAACGAAGTTGCGTTTTAGGATAATTCCGCCAACCTGTGGGCGAACCTCAGCAATGCGGTAAGCACTTGTGCGGCCCGGCAGCTCGGTCATGACATTCAGTGCTTCCGTTTTTAACGTGACAATACCCACTTCAGGCATCTGCTGCTGCGCGCCACCTTGCTGATTATTGCCGCTATCACATCCTGCGAGCATTAAGCCGCCAGAAAGCATCAGAACTGCCGCCAGAGGCGTTAGCCTTCTGTTTTTGTTCATAGATAAACCTCAAGTGTCCGATTTGAAATTGACCAATGGATCACAAGCCCAAAAACCCATTGCTGCTATAGTCTTATGTTCATGCTATGTTACATACATACTTGAATGTATGTAAATCTCACTTTCCTTCAAATACAGCGTTATGGCACGAAAAACCAAATTATCATGGCACGAAAAACCAAAAAACAGGCTCAGGAAACCCGACAACAGATACTGGATACCGCGTTAAGAGTGTTCTCTGAGCATGGCGTGTCTGCGACTTCATTGTCCGACATTGCGACTGCTGCTGGTGTGACCCGCGGTGCTATTTATTGGCATTTTAAAAACAAAGCCGAAATTTTTGACGGAATCTGGGCGTTGGCTGAGTCAAAAATAGATGAGTTTAAAATAGAGTATCAGACAAAATTTCCTGATAATCCACTCTGCGTGATGCGTGAATTGTTGATTTATATGCTGCGTTTAACAGTTAGCGATACGCACTGGCGCTCGATTATGGAAATCGCATTTCACAAATGTGAGTTTGTCGGTGAAATGTTGCAATCGTATAATGCGCGCAAAGAGCTTTATCTTTCCTGCTATGTTGATATTGAAGAAAACCTGATTGAGTGCATTCGTCTGGGCATGTTGCCGATGGACATTTATCCCCGCCGTGCTGCGATTGCGCTGCGTGCCTATTTTTCCGGTGTGATGGAAAACTGGCTATTTATGCCGGAAAGTTTCGATCTCGATCAGGAAGCCCCGGCGCTGGTGGATGCGTTTATCGATATGCTGCATTTTAGCCCAGCGCTACGTAAACCTGCGGCTTAACCTGGCTTACAAATTTTACCATTAAGCACCGGAATTATTCTTTTTGGGCAGAAGATTTCACACTGTTTTCTTCTTGCTGGCATTTTTTCTCAAAATCGGCACGCACAATCTCCAGCGCAGCCAGTGCGATACGCGGTTCGATCTGGTTTTCTTCCAGCAGCATAATCAAATCGACCGCCAGCTTGACTTCAGGTGGGGCGTTTTCAAGTGACATGAATCAATTCCTCTTTTTTCTCTGCGAAGCCGCTGCGCTATAGCCCTTGCTCCCGGCGTTCTATCTGACGTTCTAGCCGTGACAGCGCCTGACGACAGCGTGCCAGTCGTCCTTCCAGCGCCGCCAGCTCTTTTTGCAGCCGCTGTTGCTCGCTGAAAAGCGTTTGGGTGATGAGCAGACTTTCTCTATCCTGAATCATGGAAAGCAAACGGCGTTCATAGTCCTGATGTTCCGCTAGCTTGTGATACACATCTTCATCTGGCTGTGGCGTAGTGCGTTGCTCCTGTCTGCGTAGTGACTGCGTCGCCAGCTCACGCTGCAAGGCGGCTATCTGGCTGACCAGCTTTTCAGCCAGAAATGCTACGCGATCGGTGCGCTGCTCTGCGACCAGCTGTTTTATTGTATGCAGATTTTGTTCAACCTCGGCGCGATAATCACGCAGTCGGGTGCCGTAACTGCTAAAGAGTTGACGATCAAAGCGTGATTGCGGCACCGCTTTATCCGCCAGCGGTTCCAGCTCTTTCGACAGCGAATTAATTTGTTGCTCAAGCGCCTGCAGCAATTGATGCGTGTTCACTTTTTTCCCTTACGATTAAGGTCAATGATTCAGCCAGCTTACTCCGGCGTGATATGTCAGCATGGTAAGTTATACGACGCCTTGTGGCCTGCATGAGGATATCTTAACTAATCCATCGGGCAAGGTGGTGATAAAGTGTGATGTTAGTTGTAGCGGACAAAGCGTAAAGGTGAATATGTATCGCGTGTTGCTGATTATACTGGGGTGGGTTTCTGTTGTGCTGGCAACGTTGGGTGTCGTGTTGCCTTTATTACCGACCACGCCTTTCTTGTTACTGGCGGCCTGGTGCTTTGCCCGTTCGTCCCCGCGTTTCCATGACTGGCTACTGTACCGTTCCTGGTTTGGCAGCTATCTGCGCCATTGGCAACAACATCGGGCATTGCCGCCGGGAGCAAAATGGAAGGCTGTCACCATGATTCTGTTAACGTTCGCGCTTTCGCTCTGGCTGGTTAAACTGGTTTGGGTCAGGATTTTGCTGTTGGTGATTTTGGCAATGTTGTTGACCTTCATGCTTCGTTTACCTGTGGTTGATCCAGAACAACAAATGCAAGGCGTGAATCCGAAAAGATAGCGTAAGCGGCGGTCTCTGTGACAAGAATACAAAAAATACCCACCCAGAGTGCGGATAGTTGCATTTGTCCGCCACTTTGACTAGATTTGAGCGTTTTCGTGCGCGGGTCGCCATTCTCCTCTTTGTCATAATGCTTATTCATCACATCATGCGATGGTGAAAGCCTTGTGGCGACCGGCATTTGTATGTTTAGAACGTTTTATCAGGCACAACTATGATGACCGTAACAGCGCAGCAGCAGGCAGAATTAATTAAAAACAGTATCAAAAGCATCCCCGACTATCCAAAGCCGGGCATACTGTTCCGTGATGTCACCAGCCTGCTGGAAGATCCCGTAGCCTATGCGGCCAGTATTGAGATGCTGGCGAACCGTTACCGCAACACCGGTGTGACGAAGGTTGTCGGTACGGAAGCGCGTGGTTTTCTGTTTGGCGCACCGGTTGCTCTGGCGCTGGGCGTGGGTTTTGTTCCCGTGCGCAAACCGGGCAAACTGCCACGCCCGACGATCGGTGAAAGCTATGAGCTGGAGTACGGTTCAGATACGCTGGAAATTCATGCAGATGCGATCTCCGCAGGGGATAATGTGCTGGTGATCGACGATCTGCTGGCAACGGGGGGAACGCTCGAAGCCACGGTGAAATTGATCCGTCGTCTGGGTGGCACGGTGAATGATGCCGCTTTTATCATTAACTTGTTCGATCTGGGTGGTGAGCAACGTCTGACCGAGATGGGCGTAACCTGCTATAGCCTGGTTGACTTCCCCGGACATTAATCATAACAGTCTCGCCGATAGCGGCGTGGCTGTGTTAGCATGATCGCCTCAATAACTCGACTGTTGCGGTATTGATGAGCTATCAGGTTCTTGCCCGTAAGTGGCGTCCTCAAACCTTTACCCATGTTGTCGGTCAGGAACATGTCCTGACCGCGTTGGCTAACGGCCTTTCTCTAGGCAGAATCCATCACGCTTATTTGTTTTCTGGCACTCGTGGTGTTGGGAAGACGACAATTGCCCGTTTGCTGGCAAAAGGGCTGAATTGCGAACAGGGCGTGACGGCAACGCCGTGCGGCCAGTGTGATAACTGCCGAGAAATCGAACAGGGTCGTTTTGTCGATCTAATCGAAATCGATGCCGCGTCTCGCACAAAAGTAGAAGATACACGCGATCTGCTGGATAACGTGCAATATGCCCCAGCGCGTGGGCGATTCAAGGTGTACCTGATTGACGAAGTACACATGCTATCTCGTCACAGCTTTAATGCGCTGCTGAAAACGTTGGAGGAACCCCCTCCACACGTCAAATTTTTGCTAGCGACCACCGATCCGCAGAAACTGCCGGTGACCATTTTGTCGCGCTGCCTGCAATTTCACCTCAAAGCGCTGGATGTCGAACAGATTCGCGCGCATTTGGAACAGGTATTACAGGCGGAAAATCTGGTCAGTGAACCACGAGCATTGCAACTCTTGGCGCGCGCTGCCGATGGTAGCTTGCGTGATGCTCTGAGTTTGACCGATCAGGCGATTGCCATGGGGCAGGGGCAGGTCACGACCGTTTCCGTCAGCCAAATGCTCGGTACGTTGGACGACGAGCAACCGCTAGCGCTTATCGAAGCGCTGGCGAAAGGCGATGGCGCACAGGTGATGTCGCTGTTAGATCAGGTTGCGGCACGCGGTGTGGACTGGGAGTCGCTGCTGGTGGAAACCCAGACGCTGTTACACCGTATTGCGATGGTTCAACTGCTGCCAGCAGCGCTAGGCGATGATTACGCTGCTGTTGAAGCGCGTATGCGAGAGTTGGCCCGTGTGCTACCGCCTGCGGACGTGCAGCTTTACTATCAGACGATACTCATTGGCCGCAAAGAACTGCCTTTTGCGCCCGATCGCCGGATGGGCGTGGAAATGACGTTGCTGAGAGCGTTGGCGTTTCATCCCAGTCAGATAATTGCCGAACCTGTTGCACCAATAAGCGTCGCGCCAGTTCAGGCTACGCGAGTGCCTTCTATTCAGCCTCCTGTGCAACAGCCCGTAGCTACAGCATCGGCGACGGTTCGTGTGCCAGTGTCGCAACACGCTGAATCTCATAACGACGTGCTACCGTCGTCTTATTCTCCCGAACCGCCGATGGATGTCTCCGCGTATGCACCGCCGTTAGGGGAACTGACGGCTTCGGCCAGCGCCGCGGAGCAGCATGGTGAGAGCGAACTGCCTGATGCGACGTCTCAACTGCTACAGGCTCGCAGCCAGCTACTGAGAAAGCAGGGGAGTACGCCACCAAAAAAGGCTGAACCGGCAGCGTCTGACAACACGCGGCCGGCAACTTCAGCGCTGGAGCGATTGGCTTCGGTAACTGAGCGTAGCATTCAACGGCAAAACGCGAAAACCTCGCCTTCCGAACCCAAAAAACCGGAAGCGTATCGTTGGCGGGCGCAAAACAAGGTTGATGAGGTGAAGGCCGATGTGGCGACGCCAAAGGCACTGCGTTCGGCCTTAGAGCACGAAAAGACGCCGGAGCTGGCGGCACGGCTGGCGGAAGAGTCGCTGGAGCGGGATGCCTGGGCGGCGGAAATCCATCGCCTGACGTTGCCAAAGCTGGTACAACAGCTGGCGCTTAATGCGTTTAAAGAGAGTGAGGAAGCAGGTAAAGTCCATCTGCATCTGCGTTCATCCCAGCGGCATCTGAATTCGCCTGCGGCGCAAAAGACGCTGATAGATGCATTGACGGCCCACTACGGGCATCCTGTAGAATTACTGATTACTGAAGACGACAACCCGGCGGTGCGGACGCCGCTGGAGTGGCGTCAGGCTATCTATGAAGAGAAGCTGGCGCAGGCGCGTCAGTCGATCCTGGCCGATACGACGATTCAAACGCTGCGGCGTTTCTTTGATGCGGAACTGGACGAAGAAAGTATCCGCCCTGTTTAACCGCTGCGAGTGCGCAGCCCGACGTGATAGAGAGAAAACTATGTTTGGTAAAGGTGGAATTGGCAACCTGATGAAGCAAGCCCAGCAGATGCAGGAAAAAATGCAGCAGATGCAGGAAGAGGTGGCGAATCTGGAAGTCACGGGTGAATCAGGTGCCGGTCTGGTGAAAATCACAATTAACGGTGCGCATAACTGCCGTCGCGTTGAAATCGATCCAAGTCTGATGGAAGACGACAAAGAGATGCTGGAAGATCTGATCGCTGCGGCGTTCAACGATGCTGCGCGTCGCATCGCTGAAACGCAGAAAGAGAAGATGGCAGCGGTTTCCAGCGGTATGCAATTGCCGCCGGGCTTCAAGATGCCGTTCTAATGCAGACCAGTCCGCTTCTTGAATCATTGATGGAAGCGCTGCGCTGCCTGCCGGGCGTTGGACCCAAATCGGCGCAGCGCATGGCGTTTCAACTACTGCAACGTAACCGCAGCGGTGGTATGCGTCTGGCGCAGGCGTTGACGCGGGCGATGTCCGAAATCGGCCACTGTAGCGATTGTCGGACATTCACCGAGCAGGACGTTTGTGCGATTTGCTCGAACCCGCGTCGCCAGCAAAATGGGCAGATTTGCGTGGTAGAAAGCCCGGCTGATATTCATGCGATTGAACAGACGGGGCAGTTTGCTGGCCGTTACTTTGTGCTGATGGGACATTTGTCGCCGCTGGATGGCATCGGCCCAGACGATATCGGTTTGGGGCGGTTGGAAGAGCGCCTGCAAGTGGAATCGATCAGCGAAGTCATTCTGGCTACCAACCCGACGGTAGAAGGTGATGCTACGGCGAACTATATCGCTGAACTCTGCGCGCAACATGGCGTGATGGCCAGCCGCATTGCACACGGTGTTCCCGTTGGCGGTGAGCTGGAAATGGTCGATGGCACAACGCTTTCTCATTCGCTCGCAGGTCGTCAGCCTTTCCGGTTTTAATCTGTCGGCTGTCAGCGTCATTCTCTGACAGCCGCGTCTTCTTTTCTTCTCCCACCATTTTCTTGAACCGCTGAAATTTACCCCTTGAAATCATCCTGATTTATCCCCATCTGGTACTTATCGTCAGTTTAATCAGCCTGAATAATATTAGGATTGAGGTAAGCAACAATGAGTATGAAAGGCCAAGAAACTCGCGGGTTCCAGTCCGAAGTTAAGCAACTCCTGCATTTGATGATCCATTCGCTTTATTCCAACAAAGAAATTTTTCTGCGTGAATTGATCTCCAACTCCTCCGATGCGGCGGACAAATTGCGCTTTCGCGCGCTGTCTACCCCTGAACTGTACGCAGGCGATGGCGATTTGCGCGTGCGAGTGTCTACCGATAAAGAAAAACGGACCCTGACGATTTCTGACAACGGTATCGGCATGAGCCGTGATGAGGTGATTGATAACCTTGGTACGATTGCGAAGTCTGGTACCAAGGCCTTTCTGGAATCCATGGGTTCAGAGCAGGTTAAAGATAGCCAACTGATTGGTCAGTTCGGTGTGGGCTTTTACTCCGCGTTCATTGTTGCGGATAAAGTGACCGTGCGTACCCGTGCTGCGGGCGCGAATGCCGATCAGGGCGTGTATTGGGAATCTGCCGGTGAAGGCGATTACACTATTGCCGATATCACCAAAGACGATCGCGGTACGGAAATCACGCTGCACCTGCGCGAAGGTGAAGACGAGTTTCTGGATGATTGGCGTGTGCGTTCCGTCATCAGTAAATATTCCGACCATATCGCGCTGCCGGTAGAAATCGAATCCCGGACAGAAAGTGAAGAAGAAGGCGGTGAGTCCACCGTTAGCTGGGAAAAGATTAACAAGGCACAAGCTTTGTGGACGCGCAGTAAATCTGAAGTCAGCGATGATGAGTACAACGAATTTTATAAGCACATCTCCCATGACTTTACCGATCCACTGAGCTGGAGCCACAATCGTGTGGAAGGTAAGCAGGAATATACCAGCCTGCTGTACATCCCAGCGCGTGCACCGTGGGATATGTGGAATCGTGATCATAAACACGGTCTGAAACTGTACGTTCAGCGCGTCTTTATTATGGATGACGCCGAGCAGTTCATGCCGAATTACCTGCGTTTTGTGCGCGGCCTGATTGATTCCAACGATCTGCCGTTGAACGTTTCCCGTGAGATTTTGCAGGACAGTCGTGTGACGCAGAACCTGCGTAATGCACTGACTAAACGCGTGCTGCAAATGCTGGATAAACTGGCGAAAGACGACGCGGAAAAATACCAGACGTTCTGGCAACAGTTTGGCCTGGTGCTGAAAGAAGGCCCGGCGGAAGACGGCAGTAACCGTGAAGCGATCGCGAAATTACTGCGTTTTGCTACCACGCAATCTGACAGTTCTGCGCAGACGGTATCGCTGGAAGATTACGTCAGTCGAATGGTAGAAGGTCAGGACAAGATCTACTACATCACCG
This sequence comes from Pectobacterium sp. IFB5596, assembly GCF_021432585.1. Taxonomy (NCBI): domain Bacteria; kingdom Pseudomonadati; phylum Pseudomonadota; class Gammaproteobacteria; order Enterobacterales; family Pectobacteriaceae; genus Pectobacterium; species Pectobacterium sp. IFB5596. Next base: position 283,242 of record NZ_LXFY01000012.1, on the reverse strand, counting down.
CAGACAGCTATGCTGCGGCGAAGGGCAGCCCACATCTGGAGCTATTCCGTAAGAAAGGCATCGAGGTATTGCTGTTGTCCGAGCGTATTGACGAATGGATGATGAGCTACCTGACCGAGTTTGACGGTAAATCCTTCCAGTCTGTCAGCAAGGCGGATGATGCGCTGGATAAACTGGCTGATGAAGAAAACGATGCGCAGAAAGAAGCACAAAAAGCGCTGGAGCCGTTTGTTGAGCGTGTGAAAACGCTGTTGGGTGAGCGTGTTAAAGACGTGCGTTTCACGTACCGTTTGACCGACACGCCTGCGATTGTCGTGACGGATGCGGACGAGATGAGCACACAGATGGCAAAACTGTTCGCAGCGGCGGGCCAGCAAGCACCGGAAGTGAAGTACATCTTTGAACTGAACCCGGAGCATGCGTTAATTAAACGTGCAGCCGACGTTTCTGATGAAGCTGAATTTGGCGAGTGGGTTGAGCTGCTGCTTGATCAGGCGTTGCTGGCCGAACGTGGCACGTTGGACGATCCGAATCTGTTCATCCGCCGTATGAATCAGCTGTTAAGTGCCTGATAGTGATGCCCTTCAGATCCCGGTGCCAACCGGGATCTTCCCCGACTTTTACGCTTCCTTCCTCTGACGAGGGTTTATTCGTCTACACTAAATGGCAACATTGGGCAGGCGGCAAACCGTATTTTTAGGTATCTGGCTTTTTTTCATCTGCCTATACATTGCTGAAGCGAGCCCGTTCCTTGAGCATAAGCGTCTGGAATGGTATGGTTTAGCGTTTTTCAAATTTATTTTATAAATATTACATAGCAAGGGGATTTACGCGATGCGTATTATTCTGCTGGGCGCTCCGGGCGCAGGCAAAGGTACTCAGGCTCAATTCATCATGGAAAAATACGGTATTCCGCAGATTTCCACGGGTGACATGCTGCGTGCTGCGGTAAAAGCGGGTACTGAATTGGGCAAACAGGCTAAAGAAATCATGGACGCGGGTAAACTCGTCACTGATGAACTGGTCATTGCTCTGGTTAAAGAACGCATCGCCCAGGACGATTGCCGTAATGGTTTTCTGCTGGATGGCTTCCCACGCACTATTCCACAAGCTGATGCGATGAAAGACGCTGGTATCGATGTGGATTACGTTATCGAATTCGCCGTTCCTGACGAACTGATCATCGATCGTATCGTTGGCCGTCGCGTGCATGCGGCATCCGGTCGTGTCTATCATGTAAAATTCAATCCGCCTAAAGTTGAAGGCAAAGATGACGTGACAGGCGAAGATCTGAGCATTCGTAAGGACGATCAGGAAGATACCGTGCGTAAACGTCTGGTTGAGTACCATCAGCAGACTGCACCGTTAGTTTCTTACTATCAAAAAGAAGCTGATGCGGGTAATACGCGCTACTTCAAAGTAGAAGGTACGCGTAAAGTGGAAGAAGTTCGCGCAGAGCTGGAAACTATTCTGGGCTAATTTTTCTAGTGAACTGAGTTCCACCCTCTGAATGCCAGATAATCGTCTGGCATTTTTTCGTTCTGAAACCCTCTCTTGTTTATTTTCCTCTATTAGTAGCATTGGTATTACCCCTGTTATCTACCCGTATTTGTTTAGCTTTTTTTCGCTACAATATACCCGTCATACTTCAAGCTGCATGTTCGTTGGCAATACTCGGCACATATCTGGGCCTCGCCCTGAAGGGTCGCCGCAAGCGGCGTTCAAATTGGCTAAGCCAATTTGTCTTTGCTCACCCCAGTCACTTACTTGTGTAAGCTCCTGGGGATTCGTGCGGTTGCCGCCTGCCTGCAACTCGAATTATTTAGGGTATAGACACTTGATGTTACGCACTGGCGGGCTGAAAGAAAGCTTGCTTCTCCACAAAAGGAAGACGGCGATGAAACAAGAGAAATACGGCGTGCTGATGGTGAACTTAGGAACACCCGATGCCCCAACGCCGCAGGCGGTAAGACGTTATCTGGCTGAGTTTCTGAGCGATAGACGTGTGGTGGATACGCCGCGTTTGCTCTGGTGGCCTCTGCTGCGCGGCATCATACTACCAACTCGCTCACCGCGAGTGGCAAAGCTCTATCAATCGGTCTGGATGGAAGGGGGATCGCCGCTGTTGGTGATTAGCCGCCGACAGCAGCAGGCACTGGCTGCACGTATGCCAGAAACGCCCGTTGAGCTGGGAATGAGCTATGGTTCACCCAGCCTGCGTTCAGCGCTGGATAAGTTACTGGCGCAAGGTGTAACGCAACTGGTGGTCTTGCCGATGTATCCGCAATATTCCTGCTCAACGACTGCCGCCGTGTGGGATGGGCTAGCTGCGCAACTGCGTGATAATCGTCAACTGCCTGCGATTCGCTTTATCCGTGATTACGCTGAACATCCTGCCTATATTGCGGCGTTGAAACACCGTGTTGAGCAGTCTTTTGCTGAACATGGCGAACCGGACAGATTGGTTATTTCCTATCACGGTATACCTGTGCGTTATGCAAACGAAGGGGACGACTATCCGCAGCGCTGTCGGGCGACGACAGAGGCACTGATTGCTGCGCTGGGGCTGCCGGAAGGAAAAATAATGATGACCTTCCAGTCGCGTTTTGGTCGTGAACCCTGGCTGACGCCGTATACGGATGAAACCATGCAGGGGTTGCCTGCGCAGGGCGTTAAACATATTCAGATTATGTGCCCGGGTTTTGCTGCTGACTGCCTGGAAACGTTGGAAGAAATTCAGGAACAGAACCGTGAAATCTTCCTGCACGCAGGTGGAGAGGCTTTCCACTACATTCCTGCGCTCAATGATGATCCGCTGCATATCGATCTGCTGGAACAGTTAGTCGGAAAAAATGGGTAAGATGGTGTCTGTTTGGTGGTGCTTGACGATATCGCGTCTGCATCTGAGAGCATAAAAAAATGGCGGACATAATGTGTCCGCCATTTTTTGTATTCAGTAGTATATAGCTACTTAGATAGGACACGCCTGAGGTGCTGGTGGAATTTCATCCAGCTTCAAGAGTGTAATCATACTGTTGGCGATTTCCCGCTCTCCCATTACCACCTCGTTCGCTCCGTGCTCGGTAATGTAGCTGACTTCATCGTCATAGTGCGCACGCGCGATAATCTCCAGATCGGCGCGCTTCTCACGGGCTGCTGCGACGATTTCCCCGGCTTCATAGCCGTTTGGAATCGTCAGTAATAGCCAACGAGCACAGTCGAGACGAGCAATATCCATAATTTCAGGTTTGGTGGCATTACCCAATACGGCCTTGATTCCTTGTTCACGCAGTGCATCGACACGTGTGCGTGAATTCTCAATGACTACTACGGGAATTCCAGCCTGATGCAACTTGGCACCAATAAGACTACCGACGCGGCCATAGCCGACCAGTAGCGCGTGGTTGCACATATCGACAGGAATCTGTTTCTCTTCCTCAATCGCTTCTTCCACAATTTGCTCTTCTATTGTTTCGTTCTTCGCCAGATAGCGTTCAAGCAGCGTAAACAGGAGCGGGTTTATCATGATGGAGAGAATGGCACCAGCCAGTACCAGATTTCGTCCTTCTTCAGACAACAGCCCTAACACAATGCCGAGCCCGGCCAAAATAAAGGCAAATTCACCGATCTGCGCCAGACTGGCGGAAATCGTTAATGCCGTCCGTTTTGAGTGACCAAAGAGACGAACCAGCACGAAAGCGGCCGCTGACTTACCGAACACAATGATTGCCAGTGTGATCAGCACGGAAATGGGGTCGTTCAGTAGGATCATCGGATCAAACAGCATTCCGACGGAAACGAAGAACAGTACAGCGAAGGCATCGCGTAGCGGCAAGGTATCGTGCGCTGCCCGCTGGCTGAGTTCTGATTCGTTCAATACCACGCCAGCGAAGAATGCACCTAGAGCAAAGGAGACATCAAACAGTTTCACTGCGCCAAAGGCAATACCCAATGCCATCGCTAACACTGCCAGCGTGAAAAGCTCGCGTGATCCGGTGCTGGCGCTTTTTGCCAACACCCAGGGCACCAGACGGCGGCCTACTACAATCATCAGGGTGATAAACGCAATGACTTTACCGATGGTCCAGGCTAAGTCAGCCAGCAGTTTGCTGGTATCGGCATGTTCAGATCCGATCATGTCGCCGAAGGCGGGCAGCAGGACTAGCGTAAGCACCATAGCCAGATCTTCTACGATCAGCCAACCGATGGCGATTTGACCACGTTGGCTATCAATAAGCTGACGTTCTTCCAACGCACGTAGCAGAACCACGGTACTGGCGGTAGACAGACAGAGGCCAAAAACCAGGCCGCTCGCCAGGTTCCAGCCCAGCATAGTGGACAACCCCATTCCAAGCAGCGTTGCCACAGCTATCTGGGCTATTGCACCGGGAATGGCGATGGACTTTACCGCCATCAGGTCTTTCAGAGAGAAGTGCAGGCCGACGCCAAACATCAGCAGGATTACGCCGAGTTCAGCCAGTTCTGATGCCAGTGACGTATCGGCGACGAAGCCGGGGGTAAAAGGACCGACAAGTACGCCTGCGGCAAGGTAACCAACAAGGGGAGAGATGCGCAGGCGGTTTGCCAGAATGCCAAGAAGGAAGGCAAGAACCAGCCCCCCGGCGATAGTAGAAATTAGCGGTGTTGCAGCATGCATCCCAACTCCTTGTGCCATAGGTGAAACGTAATTGAGCGGATTTACCCTTCTTGTCTTGAAGCTGCAACGTAGTTAGCAGTACTTACGCATCCTTATCACTTTTATTATATGTATCGAAAAGTGTATTGGGAGGCGTTCGTTTGCTGTCTACCTGCAACGCCAATTATTCTGGGTATACATAAATTCTATTGCATGTAGAGAAATGTTGCTTGGATAAAAGTGGTATTTTATGAAAAATATCAGTTTCTCCAGCTAAAGATAGTGTAACACAGATTTAGTGATGGTTTCTGGCGATAAGCATTGATAAACATGCGTAATTATTCTGATAGCGTGATGTTCTTGACTGTAATGCCTCACTGCTTTTCTGTGTATTCAGTGAAAAAAATTTTTCTACCGGTGTAAAACCCCGGAAAACAGAGGATAAACGGTATGATGCTGGGTTATTCCGATGAAGCATCCATATTAACAAGAGTTCATGACGGCGCGACGACAGTGCCAGGTCAATACGATATGACTCTAGCTACGATGCCTAATCTGATTTTGTCGGCTATCGCACATTGCTGACGAACGGCGTGAACGTGCTTGGCGCATTGTTCATCTGGCTGTGATAATTTGTGCAATGAATTTCTCAGTGGTTCCACTGTAGTTTTAAAATAAACGGAGATTTATCATGCGCTTTTCACTAAAAGCTCTGGGATGTGCGATGGCGGTATCGCTGGCGCTAACGCCTGTTATGTCAATGGCTTGGGAAAAAGACAAAACATACGCCATCACTATTTTGCATACGAATGACCACCACGGCCATTTCTGGCATAACGATCACGGCGAATATGGTTTGGCGGCACAAAAAACGTTGGTCGACCAGATTCGTCAGGAAGTGGCGAGCAAAGGTGGCAGCGTATTACTACTTTCCGGCGGTGATATTAATACCGGCGTCCCTGAATCTGATTTACAGGATGCAGAGCCTGATTTTCGTGGTATGAACATGGTTGGCTATGATGCGATGGCGCTTGGCAACCACGAATTCGATAATCCACTGTCTGTGCTGCGTCAGCAGGAGAAATGGGCAAAATTCCCGCTATTATCGGCTAACATCTACCAAAAAAGTACTAATCAGCGCTTGTTCAAGCCTTATGCCCTGTTCGACAAACAAGGTGTAAAAATCGCAGTTATCGGCCTGACAACGGATGATACGGCCAAATTAGGCAATCCTGAGTATTTTACCGATATCGAATTCCGTAATCCTTCGGCGGAAGCGAAGCAGGTTGTTGAGCAATTGCGTAAGAGCGAAAAACCGGATGTGATTATTGCCGCTACGCACATGGGGCACTATGACGATGGTAATCACGGCTCTAACGCGCCAGGTGATGTGGAAATGGCGCGTAGCTTACCTGCTGGCTATCTGGACATGATCGTCGGTGGTCACTCGCAGGACCCGGTCTGTATGGCGCAGGAAAATAAAAAACAGGTGGATTATGTGCCGGGTACGCCTTGTGCACCCGATCGCCAGAACGGCACCTGGATTGTTCAGGCGCACGAGTGGGGTAAATATGTCGGTCGTGCTGATTTCACATTCCGTAATGGCGAATTGAAGCTTGAACACTATCAACTGATACCGATCAACCTGAAGAAGAAAGTAGAAAAAGACGGCAAAACCGAACGTGTGTTCTATACGCATGAAATCGCACAGGATTCTGACGTCATGAAAATGCTGACGCCGTTCCAGGAAAAAGGGCAGGCGCAACTAGGTATTAAGATTGGTAGCGTGAAAGGCAAATTGGAAGGCGATCGTAATCAGGTACGTTTCCGTCAGACCAATTTGGCTCGCGTGCTGCTGTCAGCGCAGCTTGAGCGTGCAGAGGCAGATTTTGCCATTATGAGCGGCGGTGGTGTGCGTGATTCGATTGAACCGGGTGATATCACTTATAAAGATGTACTGAAGGTTCAGCCATTTGCGAATACGCTGGTTTATATCGATATGAAAGGCAGTGACGTCGAGAAATATCTGGCTGTTGCCGCCAATAAAAAGGTGGATTCTGGTGCCTATGCACAATTCCTTAACGTCAGCCTGACGGCCGATGGTCAAGGTGTGCAGAACGTGAAAATCAAAGGCGAACCGTTGCAGGCCGATAAAGTTTATCGTATGGCAACGCTGAACTTTAATGCGATGGGGGGCGATGGCTACCCGCGTCTTGATAATCTACCAGGCTATGTGAACACTGGCTTTGTCGATGCGGAAGTGTTGAAGCAGTACATCGAGAAACATTCTCCGCTGGATGCAGAAGCCTATGCACCGAAAGGTGAGATTTTTTATAAGTAATTAATAATAATGGCGGTTTTTGTCTCTTCGCTGGTGGCGAAAACCGCTGTTTTTTCTCTGAGGGATCTTCAAGAAATATGTTTTATTTAGTCCCTTAGCTGTTAAATTGAAATAATATAATTAATTGATGTGACTTGTTAAATTATATTATTTTTTTCTTAATTCGCTTTAAAATAGTTCCCCCGCCAAATAAACGACACTCCTGATGCCTTTTATCAACGGAGTCGTTAGCACCATGAAAGATATTAATATTGAAATCAACGTCTGTGACAGCACAGGTAAATCCACATGTACCGTTCACCCTCCTATCCTGATTAATCCTCACACTTGCTGCCATTCTGATAACGGAAGCGGGCAAGAACCCGGCGTTTCGGGTGTCGCCTCTGTATTCGGACGGACTGGTGTTGTCACTGCCCAGTCTGGAGATTATACGGCCGATCAGATTACCGAAACGGCCACCAGAAAATTTGTCACATCGGATGAAAAAGCAGTCTGGAATGCGAAGCAGGATGAGTTAATTTCTGGCACTACTATCCGTACGCTCTTTGGCCAGTCATTGTTGGGCAGCGGTGATCTTTCACTAACGCCAGCGCAAATGGGGGCAGCCGCGGTAGGACATACACATACCACAGCGGAAATCACCGACTACACGCAAAAAACAAAACAGCTCATCCATTCCTCACTGGAAGCAGGAACAGGCGTGACGCTGAGCTATGACCCTGCGAATGAGAAAACGGTAATTAGCGCTACGGGCGGCGGTTCCGGCAGCGGCAGTTCCGGTTATGTTGTCGCAGACCGACAGGGCGCAACGGCAGGACAAAATCACGTGTTCAGCATTAGCCCACAAAATAAATTTAATCTCGCGGCGTATGCGCTGAAAGAAGAAGCGGGTACGGCAAACCAGACTTATATTGTTGATGAATTTAATGTGTCGAGTGAGCCAAATTACAACGCGACTGGTGCGGTTATTTTTGATGGAAAAATGAAGCTATTTACAGGAAGTTCTTACGATTTAACAGTTAATAGTGATTTTTATTCAACAGAAATTGTTAATAATGGGGAGCCTATTGATATAAAAATACCTTTATCATCAATAGTACCTTCTATGTCATCAAATATCCTTCCTACGGGTTATATTGTATCTCAGGATAGCTATTACGATCCTGCATGGATGGGATGGCTGGCATTTGATGGTGTCGTAACTGGTGATACATCAAGATGGTCAGCAACAAATACGCCAGCTCCGCACTGGCTGTCTATTCAGCTTCCAGTAGTAACAACAGTAGATTCATACTCAATAACTGCTCGGCAGAATATGAATGTGGGTGGAACTCCGATCGATTTTGAGCTTCAGGGAAGCAATGACGGAAAACAATGGAATGTACTGGATAGTAGGTCTGACATCACATTTTCATCAAACGAAGAGAAGAAGTTTAAACTATCAGTGCCGAGTCGTTTTAATCATTACAGATTGTATATAACTCGATATAATACAACGAGAGATGCATGTACAATACAAGAATTGCGATTATTCGGTACCGAATCACGTATGTTGATACGTTCTGGTGGACGGTATTACACATCACACAGTGGAATTATTTCTGAAGTAAAAAAACCGGAATCTGGATTAGATATAGAACTCACTGGGTTCTATGAGTCTGGGGTTATTTCCTCATATGATGTGCAGCGATTAGCGCCATTTGAAATAATATCATCCCATGCGATAAGTGTTACAGTGAATAATTATCCAATCAATCAGATAGCCATTCAAAAATCACTGATGCCCGCCACATGGCCTCAAATCAACTCCGCAACGCTAACGGCAACGCAAACGGGCAACGGCAAAGTACGTGTCGCCGTCACGCGAGATCTGGTGAACTGGCATGTCTTGCGCAATGGGGTATGGGTTGATGTTGGTGCGCTGTCAGTAGATACGGCAGGTGCAACGGCGCTGGTTGCAGACGGTATGACGCCAACTGAGCTAGGCAGTATTACGGCGGCACAGTGGACGCAACTGTTTGCATCCAACAATGGCGTACCGGACTCACTTGCGTTTGCATTCGCACTTGATATCACCGATCCGGTGGCGGATGTCGCGACCATTGACCGGCTGGCGCTGAACGTCAACGATGCGTCTAGCTGGAAAGTGCAATCCCCTGCGGAAGTGGAAATCCGCTGGCGCACCGACAGCGTGACATTCCGCACCGCGACGGCGGGTAATTACAAACTGGCGTATCAGGTTCCGTAATCGCTCACGCTACTCAACTCTTTACTGGCCGCGAATTTCGCGGCCTTCTCTTTTTGATGTAGCCCCATTTTTCTCCAGCCACTCACTGCGTCATTCTAACCGCTTAGCACGCTATTCTGCCGCCTACCCAAATACCTGCTCCACGCGCGTACGCGATGACGTACTGTGCCGCCACTCTCTTCCTTATCTGAAATACGCGATGGCTTGCGTTATCGCACAACGCTTTACCAGGGTTTATTTTTCCACAGCTAACAAAATCAAACGATTGTGATTTTTAATTGAAGGATGTCTTATGAAGAGCAATTCCATTCTTAAACACATCCCCTGGATGATTCTTGGAATCATTGGGGCTGCCTGCCTCGGCGTAGTCGCACTACGTCGCGGTGAGCATGTCAGTGCCTTATGGATTATTGTTGCTTCTGTCGCCGTTTATCTCGTGGCTTATCGATACTACAGCCTGTATATCGCACAAAAAGTCATGCAGTTGGACCCAACCAGAGCAACCCCTGCCGTTGTCAATAACGACGGCCTTAACTACGTGCCGACGAACCGTAACGTGCTGTTCGGGCACCACTTTGCTGCTATCGCCGGTGCAGGTCCGTTGGTCGGGCCGGTACTGGCCGCACAGGTCGGTTACCTGCCTGGCACCTTATGGTTGCTGGCGGGGGTTGTGCTGGCGGGTGCCGTGCAGGACTTCATGGTGCTGTTTATTTCGACCCGTCGTAACGGCGCGTCGTTAGGCGAAATCGTTAAGAAAGAACTTGGTCCAGTACCGGGTACGATTGCGCTGTTCGGCTGCTTCCTTATCATGATCATCATTCTTGCCGTACTGGCGCTGATTGTGGTGAAAGCGCTGGCAGAAAGCCCGTGGGGCGTCTTTACCGTTTGTTCTACGGTGCCGATCGCGCTGTTTATGGGTGTCTACATGCGCTTTATCCGCCCGGGTAAAGTCGGTGAAATCTCGGTGATCGGGATTGTGCTGCTGGTGTTGGCAATCTGGTTTGGTGGTGTTGTTGCACACGACCCGTACTGGGGCCCAGCGCTGACCTTCAAAGATACAACCATCACCTATACGCTTATTGGCTATGCCTTCGTGTCTGCGCTGCTGCCGGTATGGTTGATTCTGGCGCCGCGTGACTATCTGGCGACCTTCCTGAAAATTGGTGTCATCGTCGGTCTGGCAATTGGTATCGTGATCCTGAATCCCGATCTGAAAATGCCAGCGGTAACGCAGTTTGTAGATGGCACTGGTCCAGTCTGGAAAGGTACGCTGTTCCCGTTCCTGTTTATTACGATCGCCTGTGGCGCGGTGTCTGGTTTCCACGCGTTGATTGCTTCCGGTACTACGCCGAAATTGATGGCTAACGAAAACGATGCGCGTTTCATCGGTTACGGTGCCATGCTGATGGAATCTTTCGTGGCGATCATGGCATTGGTTGCGGCGTCTATCATCGAACCAGGTCTATACTTCGCGATGAATACCCCGCCAGCGGCGTTGGGTATTACGATGCCAGATCTGCATAGATTGGGCACGGCGGATGCGCCAATGATTCTGGCGCAGTTACAGGATGTATCCGCACACGCGGCGGCGACCGTTAGCTCCTGGGGCTTCGTGATTTCTCCTGAGCAAATTCTGCAAACGGCGAAAGATATCGGTGAGCCTTCCGTCCTGAACCGTGCAGGCGGTGCACCAACCTTGGCTGTTGGTATCGCACACGTGTTCCACCAGATCATTCCTGGTGCTGACATGGGCTTCTGGTATCACTTCGGTATTCTGTTTGAAGCGCTGTTCATTCTGACGGCATTGGATGCGGGTACGCGTGCTGGCCGCTTCATGTTGCAGGATCTCTTGGGTAACTTCGTTCCATTCCTGAAGAAAACTGACTCGCTGATCGCGGGTATGATCGGCACCGCGGGCTGTGTCGGTCTGTGGGGCTACCTGTTATACCAAGGTGTGGTTGATCCGCTGGGCGGCGTGAAGAGCCTGTGGCCGTTGTTCGGTATCTCTAACCAGATGCTGGCTGCGGTGGCGCTGATTCTGGGTACGGTTATCCTGATTAAGATGAAACGTACACAGTACATTTGGGTCACGCTGGTTCCGGCTATTTGGCTACTGATCTGTACCACTTGGGCGCTGGGTCTGAAACTGTTCAGCGACAACCCACAGTTGGAAGGCTTCTTCTACATGGCGAACATGTTCAAGGGCAAAATTGCAGAAGGTGGTGCGGATCTGAGCGCGCAGCAGATTTCGAATATGAACCATATCGTGACCAATAACTATACCAACGCCGGTCTGAGCATTCTGTTCCTGATCGTGGTGTACAGCATCATCGCGTACGGTATTAAAGCGGCGTTGGCTGCACGTAAAGTCGCTGAACGTACCGATCAGGAAACACCGTATGTTCCGGTTCCTGAAGGTGGCGTGAAAGTTTCTTCCGGTCACTAAGCCACTCGCGCCCGTCAGATTTTGCGAGACCGCTTGCAAGGTTGAACGTGAAAGATGACGGGTACAGATACCCTGTATAATGTATAACGTTATACAGGGTATTTTTTATCTAGCCGCTATTGCAGGCGATGGTCTGGAGGTAATGATGTTTGGCAATCTGGGAAAAGCAGGAAAATATTTGGGCCAGGCGGCGCGTATGCTGGTCGGTATGCCAGATTATGATACCTATGTGCAGCATATGCAGACTAATCATCCCGATAAACCTGCGATGACGTACGAAGAATTCTTCCGCGAACGCCAGCAGGCACGTTACGGCGGAGACGGCAAAGGCGGGATGCGTTGCTGTTAACGACTTGGAATCTGTTATGACTGAACCTTTATCATCTGATGTGGCTAAACCTGTGTATGTCACTATTCTGACCGGGTTTCTCGGTGCAGGAAAAACCACCTTACTACGGCATATCCTGAATGCCGATCACGGTTATAAAATTGCTGTGATTGAAAACGAATTCGGTGAAGTCCCCATCGATAATACATTAATCGGTGAACGTGCTAGCCAGATTACGACGTTGAGCAACGGCTGCATCTGCTGTACACAGTCCAATGAGCTGGCTGATGCGCTGCTCGATCTGGTTGATGGTGTGGATAACGGTACGCTGGATTTTGATCACGTCATCATTGAATGCACCGGTATGGCCGATCCGGGGCCGGTGGCACAGACTTTCTTCTCCCATGACGTTATCTGTGAACGTTTTGTTCTGGACGGAATTATCACGCTAGTGGACGCGGTACATGCGCAGCAACAGCTCGATCAGTTCACTATCGCCCAGTCGCAGATTGGCTATGCTGACCGGATACTGCTAACCAAAACCGACGTGGCAGCCGAAGACGAAACGCTGCTACCGCGTTTGCAGCGCATCAATGCGCGTGCGCCGATCTACCCTGTGGTACATGGTAATATCGATCTGAGCGTGCTGTTTAACATCGACGGTTTTGTTCTTGGCGATAATGTTCTCAGCGATGAACTGGATGTGAAAACGCCGGTATTTCGCTTTGTTGCACCTACGCAGAATAACGTGCAGTCGATAGTTGTGTATCTTGATGATGCCGTTGAGCTTCAGGCTGTTTCCGATGTGATGGAAAACCTGCTGCTACAATTCTCCGATAATCTACTGCGTTATAAAGGTATTCTGGCCATCAACGGTGACGACCGTCGTCTGCTGTTTCAGGGCGTTCAGCGCTTGTATAGCGCAGACTGGGACAGAGAATGGCAGGCTGATGAAGAAAGAAAGAGCGTGCTGGTGTTTATTGGTGTGGATTTACCTGAACAGGAAATCCGTGATGCTTTCGCTCGTCTGACGGCATAACGTTTCTGCCTTTTTGTGCTGGTCATTCAGGCCAGCACTATCATCTCTTCAATCCTATTTTCGTTCTATTCCTGGTTCTGCTTGTGTCGCATTCTGTCTGACGGGGGAGTGCTGATTCTCAGAATGGGAATAGTGCAATTGCCTGAAAAAAATCCTACCTTATTGTAATTATTACAAATAGAGCTAAAACGTGATCGTCCTTCGCTTTTTAATGATGTGTTGGTGATATTTTATTAAAACGATATTTCATTATTCTGCGAGGTTAAGTATGCGTAGTGGTCTTGCTCTGTCATTAATGGCTTCCTGCATCACACTGGGTATTCAAGCTGGTACGGCACAGGCTGCCAGTTCAGTGAAATTCCCGGATAAAATCTGTGACGTCACGCAATACGGGGCTGAAGGCCATCGCCTACAAATCGCGCTAAATACCGAAGCTTTCCAGAAGGCAATTGATGATTGTGCTGCGGCTGGCGGTGGAACGGTACATGTTCCTCGCGGTAACTATCTGGTCGATCCGCTGTTCCTGAAAAGTAACATCCGACTGGATCTGGCAAAAGATGCCACTATCGTCGCGTCGACCGAAGTCGCGGCGTATCGCGCGACGGAAAAAACTAAATACGCTGAAGCGGAAAATGGCTGGCTTCCCTTTATCAGTATTGCCGATGCGCAGAACGTGGCGATTACCGGCGAAGGCACTATTGATGGGCAGGGCGCTGTCTGGTGGGAGCGCTGGCGTGAGAATATTCGTGCGACTGGCAAGAAAGGTGGGACCGATCGTCCCCGTCTGATTTATATCAAAAGCTCCAGCAACGTGCTGGTGGATGGTGTCACACTCACCCATTCCCCTAGCTTCCATATTGTGATGCGTTACTCGCACGATGTGGATGTTAACGGTACGCGGATTCTGTCACCGTGGCATGCGCCGAACACCGATGCTATTGACCCGATTGATAGCCAGAACATCCGCATTACTAATAACTACATTGACTGTAATGACGACCATATTGCGATAAAAGCCGAGAAGCCGGATAGCCGCTTCCCGAATGGTGTCGTGGATAACATCTACATCGCCAACAATATCCTGAAGCAGGGACGCGGCATTTCCATCGGCAGTGAAACGTCTGGCGGCGTGAATAACGTGCTGGTTGAAAACAACCAGTTTGAAGGTTCCATGTACGGTATCCGCATTAAAACCCTGCGTGGTAAAGGCGGCGAAGTGAAAAACATCACTTACCGTAATACCAAAATGGTGGATGTCGAAATCCCGCTGGTCTTTGCCGCTTACTACAAAGCTGCGCCGATTGTGCAGGCTGAGGTAGATAAGATGCTGGCCGAAGGTGGCTTCACGATGGGTGAGCAGATTTACCCACCGGATACCGATCCAGAGCAGCCGTTCGATCAGTACAAGACGCCGCATTTCAGCAATGTGACGATCGAGAATTTGGAATCGGCTGGGAAGACCAAAGCCGCAGCGTACATTATCGGCGTACCGGAAGCGCCACTCAGTGGTTTCCACTTTGATAACGTGCGCATTGATGCGGATAAAGGTATTCGCATAAGGAACGCGGAGCTGCAAACCAAAGGCCTGACGCTAAATGTGAAAGAAGGTCCGGTGATGCAGTTGGATAAAGGGGCGAAAGTCGATCAGTAATCGATTATACCCTAAATAATTCGAGTTTCAGGACAAAACGTTAACGTTTTGAACAGCGCTTGCGCTGACCCCAAAGGGGTGAGGCCACAAGGCCGAATAACGCGGCAAGGGAAGGAGTCCCGATGAGCTTACTCAAGTAAGTGATTCGGGCGAGTGAGTGTAGCCAACGTACATGCAACTTGAAGTATGACGAGTATATGAGGCGGTAGCAGGGGACACACTGGCCGTGGAGTCCTCTGCTATCTGCTTCCTTTACTACCTATCGTCTGGCAGGCTACGCTTGTTTAATCGCAGTAATTAATCATGTTTGGCGATATCAGCAAAGGTGGCACGCAGTAGCCGTGCCAAATCGTTTGCCGATAGTTCAATGTCCAATCCTCGTTTACCGCCGGAGATGAAAATGGTATCGAACTGGCGTGCCGGTTCATCAATCACGGTCGGCAGTAGTTTCTTCTGCCCGAGCGGGCTGATTCCTCCCACCAGATAACCCGTTACACGCTGAGCGATGACCGGATCGGCCATATCGGCCTTTTTAGCAGACAGCGCGCGAGCGACTTTCTTGAGATCCAGCATCCCTGCGACCGGTGTTACGGCCACGGCGAGGTTTTTTGCATCACCATTCAGGGAAACAAGTAGCGTTTTATAAACCTGTTCTTTATTAAGCCCCAGCTTTCTGGCCGCTTCCTCGCCAAAGTTGGTTTCGTCACTGTCGTGGTGGTAGCTGTGTAGCGTAAAGGCGATCTTGTTCTTTTCGAGTAAATTGACTGCGGGTGTCATGACTTCACTATCCTTAAACCCTTTGTGGGCCTTATCTTACGGACGCGGTGGCACGTCATAGTGTGTTCTTTTACTGAGTTTATGAATGGCTACCTTTTAGCAGAGAAGGTAAATTTTCGTCGCCATACAGATGCAGTGCGCCGACGGCCACAATGTAATTTCCAGGTGGTAGCGCCTGAAGCTGTTGTTGCCAGCGGTGGTTACGTTGACCCATCAGCAGGTCGGACATCTCATTGCTGAACGTCGCGGGAATCTCCGGTTTATATTTTCCTGGTCTGCTGTCTAGCCACCAGCCTACCATCGTTTGCAGCAGACGGGCATTAGCGTGCCAGTGTTGAATCGTATCTTCTAGCAGCAACAGGCCACCCTGCGGCAGTTGCTGTAACAGATTGACCTGCGTCTGCTGTCCTTCCAGTTCGATAACCTGAATGCCGTGAGATTTTGCAGCATTAATCAACTGATAATCAATGCCGCAGTCGGGGCGTAAGCCCAGCAGTTGGGCCTGTCTTGCTTGTAGCATCAGCGCGACCTGCCAGCCCGGAAGCGTATTGACCGTGCTCTCATCGAAAGAGAGCGATTCGCAGATTTTTTGCAACTGGCGATAGTTTTCTGGACTGAGGCGCTGTACGAGCGGTGGCTCGGCATCATTCTTACCGAAGGGGGAATGAGAATCAGAGATATCGGCTTCTACGATCAGAGCGGTTGCCTGTCGAAGTTGTTGTAGCAGCGTAGCGGGCAGCGGTGCCATATCTTGGCTGCCCATATGAATGCTGCCGACCAGATGCAACCGTCGTTTGTTAGTGAGTTGAACGTCTATCGCCGGGTAGGCATAAGCTAGCGGTGAAACAAAGCCAAGAAAAGTCGCGATCCTACGCAGCAGTTGCCCCATTGGTTCCGTCTCCTGATGTGTGAACAACTATGCTAAACGCTAGATACGGAACAATACAAGGGGTACCAATCCTAAGGGCGCGGAAGCCTACGTGTTTGGCTACTCACTTCCTATCGATTCTCCCTATGCGTAAAATATTGATGAGTGTGTATTGGTGTGTATAATAAAAGTCAGGTTAGGAGGATACATGAAATCAACCGACCTGATAAAGGAGCTGGCAGCGGCAGGTTGTGAGTGCAAACGGCATAACGGCGGGAGTCACCAAATATGGTGGTCACCTATTACTGGAAAAACGTTTCCAGTGCCGCATCCAAAAAAGGATTTACCACTTGGAACTGTCAAATCCATCAAAAAAATGGCGGGATCTGATCCCCGCCTTTTCGGAGGCAATATGTTTTTTTCAGTCGGTGTAGAAACGCCAAAAGATGATGCTACGGCATATGGGCTGATCGTTCCGGCATTGTGTACTGATGATTACGGTTGCTTCTCTGCGGCGGACAGCCAGCAAGAGATTGCACGCATGGCGCGGGAAGCGATTTTAACCCTTATTGACGAAGCCGTGAGCCGTGGAAATCTGGACATTAGACGACTTAATGACGCTGGACACCTCATCTATGCGGCGATGCCAGATTTTGCGGACTATGATAGTTGGTTCGTGCTGGATATCGATCTATCAGCTTTTGAGGGAAAGCCACAGCGATTGAACATTTCACTTCCCGATACGTTGATACAGCGTATTGATAATCGCGTGCGAGAGCAGCCGGGTACTTATCGCGATCGCAGCCATTTTTTGGCAGAAGCCGCACGCCATGAGCTGGAATGAGCGCGGTTGAATAGGTCTGGTTGCCAGCGATAAATATCGTGACGATGTTCGGCAAAGGAAAACGCGGCGCGTTGTTGAGACGTGCCGCGTTTGCATTACTGGCTTTTAGGCTTAAAGCGCAGCAAGCGGTTGGCGTTGCTGACCACCGTGATAGAGGAGAGCGCCATCGCGGCACCGGCGACGACCGGGCTGAGCAGCGTTCCGGTCAGCGGGTAGAGCACGCCCGCGGCAATCGGTATACCCAGCGAGTTATAGATAAACGCGCCCAGCAGGTTTTGCTTCATGTTGCGCAGCGTGGCATTGGAGAGTGCCAGCGCATCGGCGACACCGTGCAGGCTGTGGCGCATCAGCGTGATAGCGGCGGTCTCAATCGCGATATCACTGCCGCTGCCCATTGCAATGCCGACATCGGCCTGCGCCAGTGCGGGTGCATCGTTGATGCCATCGCCAATCATCGCCACGCGTTTGCCTTGCGCCTGTAGCTTTTTGATAGCCTCTGCTTTGCCGTCTGGCAGCACCCCAGCAATCACCTGATCGATACCGGCTTCTTTAGCAATGCTCCTTGCCGTGAGTGGGTTGTCTCCTGTGAGCATAACTAATTGATAGCCCTGCTGGTGTAGACGTTGCAACGCGCTGACGCTATCCGCTCGCAGTGGATCGTGAATAGAGAATACCGCAATGATGTGACCATTTGCTGCGAGCAACACCGGCGTAATGCCGCGCTGAGCCTGCTCGTTGATCAGCGTTTCACCTTCGGTGATATCGATCTGATGCTGTTTGAGCAGTGCTGGATTCCCCAGCAGTAGATCGACATCCGAGATCTTGCCGCTGATGCCGAGACCGCGCAGCGTGCGGAACTGCTCGACTTGCGCGAGCGTAAGGTTTTCCGCACGTTCAAGAATTGCCTTCGCCAGTGGATGATTAGATCCCTGTTCCAACGACGCTGCCCAGGTTAGCGCCAGTGCTTCCGTGACATCACCGACGGTATGAATCGCTACGACGCGCGGCTGCCCTTCAGTTAGCGTCCCGGTTTTGTCAAACACCAACACATCCAACTTGCTGGCCTGTTGCAAGGCATCGGCATCCCGAACCAGAACGCCAAACTCCGCTGCACGTCCAACGCCGGAAATAATCGACATCGGCGTTGCCAGCCCAAGCGCACAGGGGCAAGCAATAATCAGAACCGTTGTGACGATAATGAGCGTATAGACTATCTGCGGCTGTGGCCCGACAAAGAACCAGATCGCACCGCTGAGAAGCGCGATGGCAACGACGACGGGAACAAACACGGCAGAAATACGATCTGCTAGCTGGCCGATAGCGGGTTTGCTGCTTTGCGCCTGTCTGACCAGCCTGATGATTCGCGACAGGGTAGTTTGGTTGCCGATTGCGTCAGCCCGGAAGAGAACGCTGCCATCGGAAACCAATGTGCCGGCGTGAACGTTGTCGCCAGTTGTTTTAGATTGCGGGATCGGTTCCCCGGTCAGCATGGCTTCATCGACCCACACTTCGCCTTGCAAAATCTCACCGTCGACAGGAATACGATCGCCGGTTGTCAGGCGCAACGTCATGCCGGACTGGACTTCTGACAGCGGAATGGATTTTTCTCCTTCTGCCGTCACGACGCGGGCAGTAGGCGGTGTTAAGTCCAGCAGCCGTTCTAACGCACGTGAAGATCGCTGACGGGCGCGCTGTTCCAGCGCATGACCCAGGTTGATTAAACCAATGATCATCGCGCTTGCTTCGTAGTAAAGATGGCGCGCCGCCATCGGGAAAAGATCCGGCCACAGGTTGACGGTGATAGAGTAAAGCCATGCCGCGCCCGTTCCCAGCGCGACCAGCGTATCCATGGTTGCAGTGCCGTTTTTCAAGCTGCGCCAGGCATTACGGTAAAAATGGCTACCAGCAAACACCATCACCGCCAGCGTCAGAATACCGATGACGAGCCATGGTGTGCGGCTTTCTGGCGTCAGGCTCATGCTGCCGCCCAATACGCCCCACAGCATCAGGGGGACACCAAGCAGCAAACCTAGCGCCGCCTGCCACTGAAAACGTCGAATTGCCTGCTGAGCCGTTTGCTGTTGGCGCGCCCGGCGCGCTTCTTCGTCCTGAATAATTTCCGCGCCATAGCCTGCTTGCTCAACGGCAGCAATCAGCGCCTCAGGCTCAGCGTGACCGCTTACTAACGCGCTGCGTTCGGCCAAATTCACCCGCGCTTGCGTAACGCCGCTGACGTTTTGTAGTGCAGTCTGTACGCGGTTCACGCAACTGGCGCAGCTCATCCCCTGAAGCAGGAGCTGTACGCTGTCGTCATCGCTGGTGGTTCGTGTTGTTATTGCCGGAAGAGTATTCTCGGCCGCTGGCAGCGCTTCCGGCGTTGTCGCTACTTGTGCCAGCGGCTCAGTTTTTGGGTGAGCGCTCTCCTGTACGCTGGCGTGATAGCCGGCTTCTTCAATCGCGCTAATCAGTACCGTGGCCTCAACGTTGCCATACACGGCGGCCTGCTCTGTAGTGACATCCGTTGCCACGACGCCGGGAATGGCTTCCAGCACTTTACGTGTCGCGGCGACGCAGTGATTGCAGCTCAGGCCGGAAAGCTGGAGAGACACATCCGGCGTGGTGGCGAGTTGCGCGTCGTAACCAGCCTGTTCGATAGTGTCGATCAGCGTTTGAGAATCAACGGCTCCGCTGACTCTGGCATACTGTTGGGTGACGTCGGTTTGTTCGACAGCAGGTAGCGCGTCCAGTGCTTTTTTAACGCGTTGAACACAGTGCCCGCAGGTCAGCCCCTGCAAGGACAACACTATGGTTTGTGACATAACAATTTTCTCCCGTGATCACAGCCGGAGGTGAAAGACGTTGACCGGCTATCTGATTTCTACTAGTTATTGAGTAAGGTAAACCTTCTAGCAAGGGGAGGGTCAAGGGGGAAATCATGAATATCAGTGATGTTGCGAAAAAAACCGGTCTTAGCAGTAAAACCATTCGCTTTTATGAAGAGAAAGAACTTCTGACTACGCCGCTGCGTTCTGAAAATGGTTATCGTAGCTACGACGAGCATCATGTCGAAGAGCTAACGCTGCTGCGTCAGGCGCGCCAGGTTGGTTTTAATCTGGAGGAATGCCGGGAACTGGTTACGCTATTTAACGATCCGCTGCGGCGCAGTGCGGATGTCAAAGCGCGAACCTTGCAGAAAGTGCAGGAAATCGAGATGCATATCGAAGAGTTGAAAACAATGCGTGAACAACTGCTGGCGTTGGCCGAACAGTGCCCTGGTGACGGAAGTGCTGAGTGTCCGATCATTAATAATCTGGCGGGCTGCTGTCAGAAAGGGGAGTCGGGCTCCCCTAAATAGTGCGCTCTGTTAGTGCTCAATCGGCCGGACATGCAGTGTGATGCCGTCAACGGCAAACACTTCAACATGCGTGCCGGCAGGCAGTTCCTGCTCTGATTTCACGCGCCAACTGCTATCGCCGATGTTGACCCGGCCAAAGCCGTTAATCACGGGTTCGGTCAGGGTAGCGCGCAGGCCAATCAACTGTTGCCCACGTTGGTTAAGCGTTGACGGTGGGCGCGACAGCGTTCGCTTACGCAGCCAATACCACCAGAGCAACGCCGTAACGATCGTCATGATGGCGAAAATTGTCCCCTGCCATGGCCAGCCCAGCGGCATAACCCACGTGAGTAGCCCAACCAATACGGCGGATAAGCCGCTCCACAGCAGATAACCGCTGGCACCTAGCATTTCGGCGGCTAAAAGCAGACCGCCGAGTGACAGCCAGAACCAGTGTGCATTTTCCATCACCAGTTCAATGCCCATTATTGACCTCGGCTGTCTTTGCTGTCTTTAATCAGCTCGGTGATCCCGCCAATGGCTCCCATCAGGTTACTGGCTTCTAGCGGCATCATGATCACTTTGCTGTTATTGGAGGAGCCAATCTGCTGCAAGGCATCGGTATATTTCTGGGCGACAAAGTAGTTAATTGCCTGAATGTTACCCGCCGCGATGGCCTCAGAGACCATTTTAGTTGCCTGTGCTTCTGCTTCTGCCGCACGTTCACGCGCTTCCGCTTCAAGGAATGCGGACTGGCGTTGGCCTTCCGCCTTCAGAATTTGCGACTGCTTTTCCCCTTCGGCTTTCAGGATAGCGGCCTGACGTACCCCTTCAGCCTCCAGAATATCGGCACGTTTGTTACGTTCCGCTTTCATCTGCGCGTTCATTGCCGCAATCAGTTCTGCTGGCGGACGGACGTCACGGATCTCAATACGCGTGATTTTAATGCCCCACGGATTGGTGGCTTCGTCAACGATGTGCAGCAGGCGAGTATTGATGCTATCGCGCTGGGACAACATTTCGTCCAGCTCCATGGAACCCAGCACGGTACGGAAGTTGGTCATGGTGAGGTTGACGATAGCCTGTTCCAGATTACTGACTTCATAGGCCGCCCGCGCTGGATCGATTACCTGAATAAAGCAGACGGCATCAATCGCTACATTGGCGTTATCGCGTGAGATAATTTCCTGAGAGGGGATGTCTAATACCTGCTCCATCATGTTGATTTTACGACCAACACGATCCATGAAAGGCACGACCAGATTAAGCCCCGGCATCAGCGTTTTGGTGTAGCGGCCAAAACGTTCTACAGTCCATTGGTATCCCTGAGGTACGATTTTGATGCCTGACCAGACGATGATAAGTGCAACAAAGATCAAAACGGGAATGACGGTAAGCATAGTATTAACCTCTATTTATGACTGTTTTTTGAGTGTCCCAGAGAAGATTAGGCGAAAATGTATTGCATGACGATTCTAGCGCCATCCACGGCTAAAACCTATCTTTGACGGCAGCCAGCCCGAGAGAGTCGGACTGGCTGGTTAATTGAGGGGATGCGTTGTCGAGATCAGAGACGAGACGTGGCTGCTGGCAAGCCCGTCAAGAGGCGCTGTGGTGCATTGATGAACTGGGGCGTATCGATAGAATCAGTGAGAATAAAGGTGGAGACGGATGCCGATAGCTGTTGAGCCAGATCTTGCAGCGATTGTGTCGCCGCGGTGGACTGCTCGACCAACGACACATTTTGCTGTGTGGCCATGTCAATTTGCCCGATGGCAATGTTTATCTGGTTGATCCCTTCGCTCTGCTCTCCGCTGGCGCGCGCAATCTCATTCATGATCTGGCCGACGGTTGACGCGTTGTCGACCAGCGCACCGATCGATGATTCTGCGGTTTCCACCATCTCCATACCTTCATGGATTTTATCTACTGAGTTATCAATGAGCACTTTAATCTCTTTGGCGGCTAATGCGCTGCGCTGCGCCAGATTGCGTACCTCACCTGCGACAACGGCAAATCCGCGCCCTTGCTCACCCGCTCTGGCGGCTTCAACAGCGGCGTTCAGCGCCAGAATATTAGTTTGGAATGCAATGCCGTCAATCGTACCGATAATTTCCACCATGCGGCGCGATGAATCGCGAATGTCGCGCATTTTTTCTGTTACCTGTTTCATCGTCGCTGTGCTGTCTTGCATATCCTTCGATGCTTCGGAAGCAAGGGCGTCGGCGCGATGAGTATTTTCAGCCGTATTTTTCAGCGTGGACGTTAACTGCTCCATTGATGAGACGGTTTCTTCCAGCGAACTGGCCTGATGTTCAGTCCGAGCCGATAGATCGCTATTTCCGGCATTCAATTGCGATGTCGCTGTGGAGATCGCGCTGGCACCGTCGCGTACCTGACTGACAATATCTCGTAGGCTGACTGTCATATTGTTTAATTCATTAAGTAATATACCTGCTTCATCTTTCGTCGAGCCTTGCAGAGAATGTGTCAGGTTACCTTTTGCGACATGCTGGGCTAAATGTAATGCCTGCGTTAATGGCGGAATAATGCTACGAATGACGATGCGAGAAATGATAAAGCTAAAGACAATACCAACTACAATAATAAACAGGAGAAATAACCTGGCCGTGTGATATTCATCATGTACCGTTTTTTCCGACTGCGTCATTCTATTATTCGATTCATCAATAAACTGCTCAGCCAGTGATTTCAGCGTCGTGCCAAGCGGCCAGGTTACATTTAACGCCTGTTCACGTAACCCGTCTTTGTTACCTATTTTGGCTTCCTGAAGTAAGTTATCGCTCGATTGGGAAAAGGCCTGATGCGCTTTTTTTAGTTCAGCCAATTTCTCTTGAAGGCCAGGATCATTTACGACCAGTCGCTGTAGTTGATCCAGATTTTCAACCATCTTGCTGCGATGTTTTTTAATCGCTTCAATTGTTGCCTCGTTGTCTTCCGGCTTTTCATTGATAAAAAAAGCGGATTGTTCGACGAAGACGTTATTTATTTCACTAATTAACGTATTGGCGTAAGCCGTGGTGGGATATAGCGTCTGAACTATTTTTTCTACTTGATTATTAAGGCTGGATAAATTAACCGTTGAAATAAAGCCAATAATAGCGACTATTAGCATCCCTGCACCGAATCCGGTGTTTAATCTTGTGCTTATTCTCATGTGATAGGTCCTTTTTTGCTATGTATAGTCAAAATCGTAAAACAAATGTATATCGAGTTGTAATATGATGGTTATTATTTTGGCATGATGTGTCGATATTATTGACTTATTCTGAGTAAAGAAAAAATAACCAAATAAGCGAGCTTATTCAATTAAATAATCTTCAATAGCAAGAACAAAAAATATGAAAGAGATAGGGCTATAGATCCAGTTCGATGTCGCCTTGCGGCATACAGCAGCAGGGGAGGATTTCATCCTGTTGGATACAGGCTAGTGGTGTTTGACGATACGCGACTCTGCCTTTTACCAGACGCAGCCGACAGGAACCGCAATAGCCAGAGCGGCACTGGTATTCAATGCTGACACGGTTGGATTCCAGCACATCCAGCAGGGAAGGGCCATCGTCTGAACAGGAAAACTGCGCACCTGATGTGCGCAGCGTAATAGTTGGATTGCTCATCGATTACAGTTGGAAATCGCTCAGGTCGTCGTCGCTGATTTCTGAATCGATCTGACCGACCAGATAAGAGCTGACTTCGACTTCCTGCGGTGCAACCTGTACGTTATCGGATACCAGCCAGGCGTTAATCCACGGAATGGGGTTAGTACGCGTCTGGAATGGCAGCGGCAGACCTACTGCCTGCATGCGGATGTTGGTGATGTACTCCACGTACTGGCACAGAATATCTTTGTTCAGGCCAATCATCGAACCGTCGCGGAACAGGTATTCAGCCCACTCTTTTTCTTGCTGAGCGGCGAGTACGAACAGGTCATAGCACTCCTGCTGACACTCTTCGGCAATCTGCGCCATTTCAGGGTCGTCATGACCAGAACGCATCAGGTTCAGCATGTGTTGCGTGCCAGTCAGGTGCAGTGCTTCGTCACGGGCGATGAGCTTGATGATTTTGGCATTGCCTTCCATCAGTTCACGTTCTGCAAAAGCAAACGAGCAGGCAAAGCTGACATAGAAACGAATCGCCTCCAATGCGTTAACGCTCATCAGGCAGATATACAGCTGTTTTTTCAGCGTATGTAAATCCACGGTGATGGTTTTACCGTTAACCTGATGTGTCCCTGCGCCCAGAAGATGGTAGTAGCTGGTCATCTCGATCAGTGAATCGTAGTAGCCGGAGATATCCTTGGCACGCTTCAGAATCTCTTCGTTCGTTACGATATCGTCAAATACCAGCGACGGATCGTTCACGATATTACGAATAATATGGGTGTAGGAACGTGAGTGAATGGTTTCCGAGAATGCCCAGGTTTCCACCCAGGTTTCCAGCTCAGGGATAGAGATTAGCGGCAGTAACGCTACGTTTGGGCTACGTCCCTGAATCGAATCCAGCAGCGTCTGGTATTTCAGGTTGCTGATGAAGATGTGTTTTTCATGATCGGGGAGTGCTTGATAGTCGATGCGGTCGCGAGACACATCAACTTCTTCCGGGCGCCAGAAGAAGGACAGCTGTTTTTCGATTAGCTTTTCGAAAATTTCATATTTTTGCTGATCGAAACGTGCAACGTTAACAGACTGGCCGAAGAACATGGGTTCTAGCAACTGGTCATTTTTATTCTGTGAAAAAGTGGTGTAGGCCATTAATCTCTCCAAAAAATGCCGTGAGCATTTTTTAACGCCGCTTGCGGCTGCGGGTAAAACGCCCGCGCTAAAAGGATAAAAGGCTGCATCGCAGCCTTTTATTATTGGCTTAAATCTTACACGCGCCGCCTTCGCAGCCATCGTCCTGTGGCTCTGCCAACAGATCGTCTTGTACGTCTTCAGCGCCGTCACGGGTGTTTTGGTAATACAGCGTTTTAACGCCGAATTTGTAGGCCGTGACCAGATCTTTCAGCAACTGCTTCATTGGCACCCGACCTGACGGGAAGCGTGATGGATCGTAGTTGGTGTTGGAGGAGATCGCCTGATCGACAAATTTCTGCATCAGACCCACCAGTTGCAGGTATCCATCGTTATTTGGCATGTCCCACAGCAGTTCGTAGGCATCTTTCAGCGTTTCGTACTCTGGCACGACTTGGCGCAAAATGCCGTCTTTGGACGCTTTGACACTGATGTGGCCGCGCGGTGGTTCAATACCGTTGGTGGCGTTAGAGATTTGAGACGACGTTTCAGACGGCATCAGCGCAGACAGCGTTGAGTTACGCAGGCCGTACGCTTTAATATCTTTACGCAACGCTTCCCAGTCGAGATGCAGCGGTTCGTTGCAAATCGCGTCCAGATCGCGCTTGTAGGTATCGATCGGTAAAATACCCTGTGAGTAGGTGGTTTCATTGAACCATGGGCAGGCACCTTGCTCACGCGCCAGCACATTCGACGCCTTCAGGAGATAGTATTGGATCGCTTCAAACGTTTTGTGCGTCAGGCCGTTGGCGCTGCCATCGGAGTAACGTACGCCATTTTTCGCCAGATAGTAGGCAAAGTTGATGACGCCAATGCCCAACGTACGACGACCCATCGCACCACGCTCTGCTGCCTTAATCGGGTAATCCTGATAATCCAG
Organism: Pectobacterium sp. IFB5596; assembly: GCF_021432585.1. Lineage (NCBI taxonomy): Bacteria > Pseudomonadati > Pseudomonadota > Gammaproteobacteria > Enterobacterales > Pectobacteriaceae > Pectobacterium > Pectobacterium sp. IFB5596. The sequence goes on along the minus strand of NZ_LXFY01000012.1, from coordinate 257,039 downwards.
CAGGGCATCCAGCGCGCGTACTGCGAGCGTGGCTAAATCTTCCAAATCGTCCAGGCTATTAATCGCGCCGAGGTTAAACGCTGACAGCGTACACAGTGCGATTTCACCGTTTTCATCATTCACATCGTTCAACGGCTTGGTCGGCAACGCGATTTCCAGACACAGGTTGGACTGACGAACCGGCGCAATCACCGGATCGAACGGACTGTGCGTATTGCAGTGGTCAACGTTCTGAATATAGATACGGCCTGTAGAAGCACGTTCCTGCATCATCAGGGAGAACAGTTCAACGGCTTTGATGCGCTGCTTGCGGATGCTGTCATCCTGCTCGTATTTCACATACAGGCGCTCGAACTCATCCTGATCGGCGAAGAACGCGTCGTATAGCCCCGGAACGTCAGATGGGCTGAACAGCGTGATCTCTTCACCTTTTACCAAGCGCTGATACATCAGTTTGTTCAACTGTACGCCGTAATCGAGGTGACGAACGCGGTTGCCTTCTACGCCACGGTTGTTTTTCAACACCAGCAGACTTTCTACTTCCAGATGCCACAGCGGATAGAACAGCGTGGCAGCCCCGCCGCGTACGCCGCCCTGAGAGCAGGATTTCACGGCTGTCTGGAAATGCTTATAGAAAGGGATACAGCCGGTATGGAACGCTTCACCGCCACGGATTGGGCTACCGAGCGCACGGATGTGGCCCGCGTTGATGCCGATACCGGCACGCTGGGAAACATATTTCACGATAGCGCTGGACGTTGCGTTGATGGAATCCAGACTGTCACCGCATTCGATCAGCACGCAGGAACTGAACTGACGTGTCGGGGTGCGCACACCCGCCATGATTGGCGTCGGCAGAGAAATTTTGAACGTGGAAATCGCGTCATAGAAACGTTTAACGTAATCCAGACGGGTTTCACGCGGGTAGCCGGAGAACAGGCAGGCGGCGACCAGAATGTACAGGAACTGGGCGCTTTCGTAGATATCACCGGTCACGCGGTTTTGGACCAGATATTTTCCTTCCAGCTGTTTAACCGCAGCATAGGAGAAATTCATGTCACGCCAGTGATCGATGAAAGCGTCCATCTGAGCGAATTCTTCGGGGCTATAGTCTTCCAGCAGGTGCTTGTCGTATTTACCCAGTTCTACCATGTTGGTGACGTGCGTCAGCAGCGCGGGGGGTTCAAACTGACCGTAGGCTTTCTTGCGCAGATGGAAGATAGCCAGACGCGCGGCCAGGTATTGATAATCTGGGCTTTCGCGGGAGATCAGATCGGCAGCGGCCTTGATGATGGTTTCATGGATATCAGAGGTTTTGATACTGTCGTAAAACTGAATGTGGGAACGCAGTTCCACCTGAGAAACGGAGACATTGTGTAAACCTTCTGCGGCCCAGGTAATGACGCGGTGGATTTTATCCAAATTGATTTTTTCTTTACTGCCATCGCGTTTGGTAACGAGCAAGCTCTGGTTCATGTTGGGATTTACCTGTTGATGAAAATAAAAAAATATCCCCCGTTTATTCACAGAAATTCCTCTGTGACTAACTCTGTGGATAAATACTAGATATGGATATTTTTTGATAAATGGCTACTACATGGTGAGTATTCTAGTCTGGATTCGTTTGAGTACAAGGCTTGATTTTGGTGTTAATTTCAGGTTGCTGAAGCGTTGGTTTCTCGAAATCCTGATTTTGTAAGGGCTAAGAGGATGTCAATATTCTGTAAAAAAAATAAGTCGCGTCCATTTTGTTGGTTTTTCAGATAAACCCAAAAAATTGCGCGGTGAAAAACCACGCAACTTTTAAGAGTATTCTTAATGGGTTCTATTTATCGTGGCGGGTATGAAGCATGTAGTTCACGTCTACGTTTGGACCGAGCTTAAAGTGGTCCGTCAACGGGTTGTAATGCAGCCCGGTGATATGCTTTTCACGCAGCGGCGTACTGTCAACCCAGTGCATCAGCTCTGCTGGGCGAATGAATTTCTTAATATCGTGCGTGCCGCGTGGCACCATTTTTAAAACATACTCAGCGCCGATAACGGCCATCATCCACGCTTTTGCATTGCGGTTGATCGTGGAGAAAAACACGTGCCCGCCGGGCTTGACCAACTTAGCGCAAGCCTGCACCACGGATTGCGGATCGGGAACGTGTTCCAGCATCTCCATGCAGGTGACCACATCGTAAAGGCCTGGGTGAGCATGAGCATGGGCTTCTACCGTTTCCTGCACGTAATCGACAGTGATACCGCTTTCCAGCGCATGTAAACGCGCAACGTCTAACGGCTCTGCGCCCATATCCAGCCCGGTGACGTCCGCACCTTCACGCGCCATGCTCTCGGCCAAAATGCCGCCGCCGCAGCCGACATCCAACACTTTCTTGCCGAACAGGCCTTCCGCACGCCGTGAAATATAGCCCAGACGCAGCGGATTAATGCGGTGCAAGGGTTTGAATTCACCGTCTAAATCCCACCAGCGGGAGGCAATAGCCTCAAATTTGGCAATTTCCTGATGGTCAACGTTCGGGGTTTGATTTTCTACATTCATGTGTCATCGCTGCCTTTCATCATCTTCTACTGCCGCGAGTATACCCCTTCATGTCGCAACGTGCAGCGCTGTCGCTTTTTTCTGTGGGATAAACATTCATGAGGAAAACAGTCTGTTCAGAGCGGAAGGGAGTTTCCCCCGAAACGGCGGTTTGTGATATAATTTTTCACCTTTTGAACAGTTCACCTTTCTGAACGGTTCACTTTTCTGAACACGGGTAGATGCCTAAATAGAGGGATAGCGGCTCCATGAGCGACCTTGCCAGAGAAATCACACCGGTCAATATTGAAGAAGAGCTGAAAAGCTCGTATCTGGATTATGCGATGTCCGTTATTGTCGGACGTGCATTACCAGATGTTCGAGATGGACTGAAACCGGTACACCGCCGCGTACTGTATGCGATGAGCGTACTGGGTAACGACTGGAACAAACCGTATAAAAAATCCGCCCGTGTCGTCGGGGATGTCATCGGTAAATACCACCCACACGGCGACTCTGCCGTTTATGAAACCATCGTGCGTATGGCGCAGCCTTTTTCACTGCGCTACATGCTGGTTGATGGTCAGGGTAACTTTGGTTCGATTGACGGCGACTCCGCTGCGGCCATGCGTTATACCGAAATTCGCATGTCGAAAATTGCTCATGAACTGCTGGCCGATCTCGAAAAAGAGACGGTCGATTTTGTGCCGAACTATGACGGCACCGAGCAGATTCCTGACGTCATGCCTACGCGTATTCCCAACCTGCTGGTTAACGGTTCTTCCGGTATCGCCGTCGGGATGGCAACGAACATTCCACCGCACAACCTGACGGAAGTTGTGAACGGCTGTCTGGCGTATATCGACGATGAAAACATTACCCTTGAAGGGTTGATGGAGCACATCAAAGGCCCGGATTTCCCGACGGCGGCGATCATCAATGGCCGACGCGGTATTGAAGAGGCCTATCGCACCGGGCGCGGTAAAATTTACATCCGTGCGCGTGCTGAAGTTGAAGCGGACGCGAAAACCGGACGTGAAACCATCATCGTGCATGAAATTCCGTACCAGGTGAACAAAGCACGCCTGATCGAGAAAATTGCTGAGCTGGTCAAAGACAAACGTATTGAAGGGATTAGCGCCCTGCGTGACGAATCCGATAAAGACGGTATGCGTATCGTCATCGAGATTAAGCGCGACGCCGTGGGCGAAGTGGTCCTGAATAATCTGTATTCCCAGACGCAGCTTCAGACGTCATTCGGCATCAACATGGTGGCACTGCATCAGGGCCAGCCTAAGATCATGCCGCTGAAAGATATTCTGGTTGCGTTTGTGCGCCATCGCCGTGAAGTGGTGACGCGCCGTACCATTTTTGAACTGCGTAAAGCCCGTGACCGCGCCCATATCCTGGAAGGTCTGGCCATTGCGCTGGCGAACATCGATCCGATTATCGAACTGATTCGTCGTGCGGCGTCACCTGCTGAAGCGAAAGCCTCGCTGATCGCACAAGCGTGGGAACTGGGCAGCGTTTCTACCATGTTGGAACGCGCGGGCGATGATGCTGCACGTCCAGAGTGGCTGGAGCCAGAGTTCGGTATTCGTGACGGTCGCTACTACCTGACAGAACAGCAAGCGCAGGCGATTCTGGATCTACGTTTGCAAAAACTGACTGGGATGGAGCACGAAAAGCTGCTGGATGAATATAAAGCGCTGTTGGCGGAGATCGCTGAGCTGCTTTATATCCTCAACAGTCCTGAGCGCCTGATGGAAGTGATCCGCGAAGAGCTGGAAGCAATCAAAACGCAGTACAGCGATGAGCGCCGTACAGAAATCACGGCGAATAGCGCCGATATCAATATCGAAGACCTGATTAATCAGGAAGATGTTGTCGTCACGCTGTCTCACCAGGGTTATGTGAAGTATCAGCCGCTGAGCGATTACGAAGCCCAACGTCGTGGTGGTCGTGGTAAATCTGCGGCTCGTATTAAAGAAGAAGACTTTATCGATCGTCTGCTGGTAGCCAATACCCACGACACGATCCTGTGCTTCTCCAGCCGTGGCCGTCTGTACTGGATGAAGGTGTATCAATTGCCGGAAGCCAGCCGTGGCGCGCGCGGTCGTCCGATCGTTAACCTGCTGCCGCTTGAGCCAAATGAACGTATCACGGCGATTCTGCCAGTCCGTGAATACGAAGAAGGCCGCCATATCTTCATGGCAACGGCGAGCGGTACGGTGAAGAAGACTGCGCTGACAGAATTCAGCCGCCCACGTAGCGCGGGGATCATCGCGGTTAATCTGAACGAGGGTGATGAGCTGATTGGCGTTGACCTGACCGATGGCAGCGATGAAGCGATGCTGTTCTCAGCGGAAGGTAAAGTAGTCCGCTTCTCTGAACAGGCGGTGCGCTCCATGGGGCGTACGGCAACGGGCGTTCGTGGTATCAACCTGCAAGGTGAAGATCGCGTGGTGTCGTTGATTATTCCTCGCGGTGAGGGCGACATCCTGACCGTCACACAAAATGGCTTTGGTAAACGTACTGCGGTGAGTGAGTACCCAACCAAGTCACGTGCGACGAAAGGGGTTATTTCTATCAAGGTCAGCGAGCGTAACGGTAAAGTGGTTGGTGCGGTTCAGGTTGATGCTGCAGACCAGATCATGATGATCACCGATGCGGGAACGCTGGTGCGTACACGCGTGTCTGAAGTCAGCATCGTTGGGCGTAACACCCAGGGTGTGACGCTGATTCGTACGGCGGAAGATGAAAATGTTGTCGGCCTGCAACGTGTTGCTGAACCGGTAGAAGATGAAGAGCTGGATGGCGTGGTAAACGTTGAAGGCGAAATTGCCGAAGACGATGATGCTATCGACGACATTGATGGCGATGATGATATCGCTGAAGATGACGAATAAGCCTTTTCCTTAAACTGGAATGAGCCGAGTAAGCCAGCGCGATGCGCTGGCTTTTTTTATCGACACTCGGTAGTGTATCAGCCAACTGGTTCTTCCATCATTCAACGGTATTCACTTGAAATATCTCGCCTCATTCCATACCACATTAAAAGTCTCCCGCTATTTGTTCCGGGTTTTGGCGATCATGCTGTGGGTGTTAGGCGCGCTAATATCCGTTTTCTATATTACTAAAGTATTGAATGAAAAAGAGTCGGAGCTGCGGCAGGAATATAATCTTAGCTTTGATCAGTCGCAGGGATACATCCGCCATGCTGCGGATATTGTGCGCGAACTTCAGTATCTGGCGGCAAATCGTTTAGTGCTGGCGAGAGAAAGGGCTGAGCCGCCAACAGAAGGGGGGCCGGGTGTTTCTGTTTATGCGCTTACGCCCGGCGCAACCTGTTCCACGCAATATGGCGGGAATGCAGCGCTGCTCTCATTGAGTCATTTTTTCAATGGCTGGCAGGATAATTTCTCTGCCGTCTACGATCTTAATCGGGTCTTTTTTGTCGGCGGCGATCGGCGCTGTATGGTTGATTTTGGCATTCGTAATCAGTCGCTTGACCGTGATAACTTGCTTAAAAATGTGCAGGATCGGTTTCAGGATCAGAAGAAAAATCGTACCCAAACTGGGCGTGATGAAACGCTTTATTGGATTACCCCCGCATCCATCCCCGATGTCGGCTATTTATATGCACTCACGCCGATCTATGTGGATAACAAGCTGGAAGTCATCATGGGGATTGAACAGACGATTCGTCTGGATGACTTCGTCACCGTCAGCAAATTTCCGCTCAATGCCAAGTTGTTGGATCAATATAATCAGGTCGTTTTACAGTTTTCCGATGACAGAGGGCTCTCTGCTTCCTCGGCAGAGGGTTATCCCTCCGATCATAACTATTTTGGTTATGCGAATGGCTATGATGAACTCATTCTGAAGAAGGCGCTGCCGCCTACTTCGTTCAGTATTGTGTACTCGCTGCCGCTGAAGGTGCTGTTGTCACATATCAGTGCATTGATGATCAATATGCTCGTGCTGAATATCCTTTCAGCAATTCTATTGTTTGTGTTGGCGCTGGTGTTTGAGCGAAAAATGCTGTTGCCTGCGGAAGTGAATGCCTTTCAGTTGGAAGAGAATGAGCAATTCAACCGCAAGATCGTGGCGTCGGCACCGGTAGGCATTTGTATTCTGCGTATTAGTGACGGTACAAATATCCTCAGTAACGAACTGGCGCACAACTACCTTAATTTACTCACCCACGAAGACCGATTGAGAATTACCCGCATTATTTGCGAGCAGCAGTCCAAGTTTGTGGATGTGATGACCAGCCGTAACCACCACCTGCAAATCAGCTTTGTCCATTCGCGTTACCGCAATGAAAATGTGGCGATTTGTGTGCTGCTGGACGTTAGCGCGCGCGTCAAAATGGAAGAGTCGCTACAGGAAATGGCGAATGCCGCCGAGCAGGCAAGCCAGTCTAAATCGATGTTCCTTGCCACTGTGAGCCATGAATTGCGCACGCCGCTTTATGGCATTATTGGCAATCTTGATTTGCTGCAAACCAAGGCGCTGCCGCAGGATGCTAACCGTTTGGTCTTGGCGATGAACAACTCTTCCTCACTGCTGCTGAAGATCATCAGCGATATCCTCGATTTTTCCAAGATTGAGTCGGAGCAGTTGAAGATAGAACCCTGTGAATTTGCACCGCATGAGGTGATCAGCCACATCACCAGTAACTATCTCCCGCTGGTGGTCAAAAAACGCCTGATGCTGTACTGCTTTATCGATCCTAATGTACCGGTCAGCCTGTTTGGCGATCCTGTTCGTTTACAGCAGGTGCTGTCTAACCTGTTGAGTAACGCGATCAAGTTTACGGATACGGGCTGCATCATTTTTGAAGTTGGCTGCCGCGATGGTTATCTGGAATTTGTGGTGCGTGATACTGGTGTGGGTATTCAACCGCGTGAGGCAGTGAAGTTGTTTGATCCATTCTTCCAGGCGGGGAGTGGTGTACAGCGCCATTTTCAGGGTACAGGACTAGGGTTGGCCATTTGTGAGAAGCTGATCAATCTGATGGATGGCGACATTACCATCGAGTCGGAACCGGGGCTCGGCAGCCTGTTTGGCGTCAGAATTCCGTTGTATAAAGCGCACTATGCTCCCGTGGCGATCAACGCCAGCCTGCAAGGGAAAATATGCTGGTTGAGGGTGCGCAATGCCCGGCTGGAGGCATATCTACTGACGTTGTTGCAGAACCAAGGCGTGCAGGCTGTGCGTTACCAAAATCAAACTGTGTCGCCCGATGATGTGATGATTAGTGATTACAGCCCGCCAGAAGATATTACTGTTCGGGCGCATATCGTGATAAGCGGCGCACATAACGGATCGGCACAGAAAGTGAGTGAGGGCCACTGGGTGCAGGGGACATCGACACCTCAACATCTGCCTGATTTGCTGGAGAAAATTTATCGCTCAGAAAGTGAAGAAAACACTCGCGAGGAGATTTCACCGCCGCTGACGCACTATGAGCGGGTTGAGAATGGCGACATTATGATTCTTGTCGTTGACGATCACCCTATCAACCGTCGATTGCTGGCCGATCAGTTGGGTTCTCTGGGGTATCAGGCGATGACGGCGAATGACGGCGTAGATGGGCTGAGCGTATTGAGTAAACACCACATTGATATCGTGCTGACGGACGTCAACATGCCGAATATGGATGGTTATTTATTCACCCAGCGCATGCGGGAGCAGGGGCTACGCTTCCCGGTCATTGGCGTGACGGCGAATGCATTGGCAGAGGAAAGAGAACGCTGCCTTGGGGCGGGGATGGATCACTGTTTGTCAAAACCGGTTACGCTGGATACATTGCAGCAGGCGCTGGCGTATTACAGTAACGTGGTGCGTCAGGCGAGAACATCCGAGAAGTGACCTGCATCGGCGCAATTGCCGATGCAGGGAGAAAAACCTAGTCGACCTGTGTTGCGCCGCCGTTAACGGAGGACAGGTAGTTGAGCAGGGCGATATCGTTCTCGACGCCGAGCTTGGTCATGGCTGATTTCTTCTGGCTACTGATCGTTTTGATACTGCGATTCAGTTTTTTGGCGATTTCGGTCACTAAAAAGCCTTCTGCAAACAAACGCAGTACTTCACTTTCTTTCGGGGACAGACGTTTATCGCCGTAGCCGCTGGCGCTGATTTTCTCCAGCACTTTGGATACGCTGTCCGGCGTGAATTTCTTTCCTTTTTGCAGGGCTGCTAGCGCTTTGGGTAAATCGGTCGGCGCGCCCTGTTTCAGTACGATGCCTTCGATGTCCAGATCCAGCACCGCACTCAGAATCGCCGGATTATTGTTCATGGTGAGAACAATAATAGAGAGATGAGGGAAATGACGCTTAATGTATTTAATGAGCGTTATACCATCGCCGTATTTATCGCCTGGCATGGATAAATCGGTGATTAAAACATTAGCGTCCAGCTTAGGCAGGTTATTGATCAGCGCGGTTGAGTCTTCAAATTCGCCAACCACATTGACCCATTCAATTTGCTCAAGTGATTTTTTGATGCCAAAAAGGACAATAGGATGGTCGTCGGCAATAATTACGTTTAGGTTACTCATCGTTTTGGTTACTCATCTTGTTGGCTACCTTGCTGCCCTTTAGGTTCGCTTGGGGATAGTAATGCACTGACAAACCTCTCAATTTCATGAAGGTTAGCCTCAATCTGTACACTATCGTGCGCGGTAATATGCTGTTCAAGCTGTTCACACAACTGTTTGCCAGGGTGCAGATTCAGCATGGCAAACACGCCTTTCAGCCGGTGCGCCGTCTGCGAAAGTGACGGAAAATCGCCTGCTTGCGCTTCAGTATACAGCCTCTTTAAATCATCCGGTACTGTCTCCACGAACAGCGAATAATAGTCGCTTGACGCCAATTGTGCGGCGTAAAATTCGATATCGTTCTGTTCTCCTTCCTGCGTCGTATCGGGGGGTGTTTCCAGTTGCAGTTCAATCAGCTTAAGCAATGCCTCCAGCAGGAGGTGGCTGATATTGTAGTTCACCCGTAAACGGCGCGGGCCCAAAGGCATTAGCGTGTCATCGTCATGACTCAACAGCAGCGTATAATCTGCTTTTTTCTCCGGGTCATCAGTAATAAAAATATCGGCTTCCTGAGTAATCTGGCGTTCCTCGCTGATCAGATAATTCGCTCCCCAGCCCGCCAGCATATTACCGACGATATTCTGTACTTCATCAGACGTTACATCCAGCAGAACGGTAATACCATCCAGCAGTTTTTCGTCCTCAACGGGCAGCGCTTCCGGCTCTAGTTTTAACGTCAGAATATAGTGTGTACCTAGCCCGGATTTACTGTTGATGGTTAACGCGCCGCCCAGTCTATTACAGAGTTGATTGCACAAAAATAAGGTCAATCCTGAATTTTGTCCGAAATGGTCGGAAGTTGCAGGATGCAGGAAAGGATGCCGAATATTTTCCTGCTCTTTACCTGAAATATGTGTTCCTGTATCGCTGACCTGAATAACCAGCCTGTCCGGCTCATTATTTTTTCTGTCAACCGACACCGTAATTTTTCCGTAATCCGTATTGGTCACCGAATAATTTAGCAGCAGTGCCAGCATCTTTTTCAACAGCTCGGCATCACCCACATAAGTTTGATTACTATCCAGATGATAATGATGGAATAAGGTTAACCCTTTTTGATTCAACCGTGGCAGCAGCTCAAGGAGAACATTGTCGATAAGCGCTAGCGGTGAAAAACTGGCGTTGACCACCGTCCATTCCTGCGCCTCCAGCTTTTCATGCAGGGCGATATTTTCCAACAGCTCGATCGCGCAGCGGGTATCTGCTGTGAGTTGCTCCAGCGTCTGTGCTTCTATGATCGCCGCATCACTGTGGCGTATCGCCTGAATATGTTGTTGTAGTGAGATCAACGGTTGTTTGAATTCGCTGAGCAGGTTTTGGAATAGGCGTTTTCTGGCATGAATATTCTTTTCATATTCACGCTGGGCTAGCAGTAATTTCCGCTGCACCAGAATCTCTTTATCCTGTTCGCGCAGCAGGAAGAGACAATAGTCTGGCGAATATTGGCTACGAAATTGGCGGATTTCATACATTTCATTATTGATAGTGACCTGAATAACGCCCTGATGTTCGTCTGCCATATTGGTGATTTTTTGCAGGCTCAGGTGAGGAAGCAGATGCTCTGCACGCTCATTTTGTATAATGATCTTGTTGCTGCTGAAATCATAAACCAATACGCCCATCGGGATTTTTCCCGTGGTTTCGCGGTAAATATCCAGCTTATTTTCCAACTGATGGGATAAGTCTTCGTCGGGATGCGCATACGTCCGCCGGAAAAGATAAAAACCTATAACGGACAAACTCAGCAGAACCAGATTCAGCAGTAGAAACCAGATGTTATTACGCAACACATCAATCATCAGAGCTTTCACCGGCACCTGAAAAACGATTTTTAGCGGTGCATTAACGAGTGTGGCGGAGATTTCAAGATTAGAGCCATGAAGCTGCACGTCAGCTGCGCCTTCGCCATTATTGCTGCTGTCAATATTGCTGGCCGCTGGCGTATCTGGCTTCAGCATAAGATGCTCGCGCGGAATCGTGTCTGGGATTAAATCGTTAATTGGCAAATCGAATGCCAGAATCGTCGCCAGATGGCCCGGCTGATTGAATGTGGTGCGCAGCGTAAAATAGTAGTCGTTATAGAAGCGTAATTTACGCAGCGGGGAAAAACTTTCGCGCTCGTCTAATACATTCGCCTGTTGTAGCATTTCTGTTCGGCGGGCTTCAGCAATGACCGTAATATAATTGCCGCGGAACTGCGAAGAGATATCTTTCAGCGTTTGCGTAGAAATCATCGTCAGGCTGTTGTCGATACCGTTCAGGTAATACATGGAATAGACGTTATTCTCTGCTCCCCAGAGAATATCGAGATAGCGTGATATCCGACGAACCGATGTCAGCGTCCCTTTATCGTGTTGCCCAAAAATCAACGCATCCGTTTTCTGACCGTTTTTTTCTACATAGAAAACATTGGGCATTAAATTAATCGCGCTAATGTTGGCGTCACTAGCGGACGGTTCACTGTTCAGACTGCCGTAAATTTGATAGGTGAAAAAACGGTAAGTATCGACGCGTTTCTGTATGCCCTGAGCAATGGTCGTCAGCGAATGCTTTTTGTCCGCCAGCAAATCGTTGATGTAGCTATAGCCAAACGTTCCAGTAATAAGGAGCGATAACACCGTAAGGAGGGAAAAATAACGCAAGATCATGGCTGGCATCAATTAACGCTCCTGATTAGCGGATGACTGCTCGTGCACTGGCGCTGACGGCCAGCAACAGCAGTGCGACGAACCCGAATGCGGTAGCCAAATTGCTGAGCTGCGCAATAAAGCCGAGAATGGTTGGGCCGATAAGAATGCCCGCATAGCCTACTGTGGTAATGGAGGCGATGGCCAGATTGGGTGGCATGATCTTTTGGTTTCCCGCCGCGCTGAAGAGGATCGGTACTACATTGGATGCGCCGATACCCACCATCACGAAGCCAAGAATGGCGGTTACTGCATTATCAATACTGATCGTTAACAGCAGACCGAGTGCGGCACAGAGGCTGCCGCCAGTCAGAATCGCGTAGCGCCCAAGCGCATTAACAATGCGATCGCCATTGAGTCTGCCGAGCGTCATCGCGACGGAAAATGCCGCATAGCCCATACCCGCCTGTGCGCCGCTCAGGTTGCGCTCAACCGTTAGAAAGAGGGCGCTCCAATCCAATATCGAACCTTCGGCCAGAAACATGATGAAGCAGAGTGAACCAATGAACATGACCCATCCGCGTGGGATCACAAACAGCGGGCCGCCTTCATTTTGATTTGTGGTGCGTAGCAGGTGCTTATGCGCCATTGTCATGAATAGCAGCACCAACGCAACAATAGTCAGTATCGCCATTAACGGGGACAGACCAAGCCACAGCAGGGCGCTGACGCCACCAGCACCGACAATCCCGCCGATGCTAAAGAAACCATGAAAGCCGGACATCATCGCGCGGCCGCTGGCACGTTCTACGATGACGGCCTGAATATTCATGGCAACATCGATCATACCAATAGATGCGCCAAAAAAGAGCAGCACGACTGCCATCAACGGCAGCGTTTCTGCTTGCGTCAGGGCGGGCAATATCAGACAAAGCAGCGCGCTTGCCAGCAAAATAACGCTGCGGCATCCCCATTTACTGGTGAGGAAGCCGGTGAGCGGCATGGCCAACAGCGAACCAATGCCCAGAGAAAGTAACAACATCCCGAGAGAGGCATCACTGATAGCCAGTCGCGCTTTAACAAAGGGCACCAGCGGTGCCCAGGAAGCCATAGCAAAACCTGCAACAAAGAAAGCGATGCGCGTGGCTGCCTGTGCTTTTTTGCCCGGCAGATTCTGGTTAATGCTTAACGAGTTGGAATGCAGTGTCGTACTCATCCTGAACGAGGCTATCCGGTATACGTGACAAGAGCCTATTTTTACCATAATTAGCGGTCTGAATGGAAAGAATCCAAGCAGACGGCGAAAGGCGAGAGGTGAAAATATGTCTTGATGCGATGCCGCACGCAAAAAAATGCCGACTAGATAATCGGCAGAAGAAAGGGTCAATTGAAGCAATAATGATGATGAAATAAGATTTTAGTGCGATGTGTGCGTACCGTTTTGCCGTTTGATGCGATTTCACCCCGTGCTCACCGTTGTGGTCATGCGGATACCCTTTAGGGAGTAAAAAATTTCCAGGAGAAATTTTTAACGTTGCGCAAGCAACGGCCTGTAAGGGTGACGGCCAGGGATGGTACGTCATAAAAATGTACTGAAACGCACTCTGCTGGTGGTGGCTTTTGCGTCTTGCATAACCTCTCACCCACGACGTGTTTTTTTCCCGTATAATCCCCTACTTTGTGTTAGGTCTCCGGGGTGACGGTGAAACAACTTTCCGACTTGCTGCGCCATATGCAGCAAGATTTGCGCGAGCCACAGCCTGAACGCGCAGGTTTCAGACAAATAACGCGTTCATTACGCCTCAGTGAGGCGGCTGAGTTATTGCCATGGTTGGCGACTCAGCCTGTGTATCCCCAGTTTTATTGGCAGCACCGTCAGGATCGTGAAGAGGTTGCCGTTTGTGGCAAGGTGTGTGGATTTCGTCATATTCAGGACGCTGAGGCATTCCTCGTTCAGCAGCAGTGCGATCCCGATGTCCGCATCTGGGGGCTGAATGCATTTAACCAGTCGAAAGAAGAGGGCGCTTCGTCGCCCGGCTACCTGTTCTTGCCCCGTGCGGAACTGCGACGTCAGGATGATACGCTCAGCCTGAGCATTAACCTGTTCAGTGAAACGTCATTGCAACAGGATGCTGTCGAAGCTTCTGCGTTTATTAATCTGCTGCTTCCCCCCGCGCCATTGCCTCTTTTGCATGCGCAAGTGCAGTCTGTTGCGCATCTGCCTGAGCGTCAGGGGTGGATTGATTTGCTTCAGCGGGCGCTGCATGACATCAAAACAGGGCTAATGGAAAAAGTCGTTTTGGCGCGGGCAACCACGCTAACCCTGACACAACCACTACAGGCAACCACTTTTATGGCTGCCAGCCGTGCGGCGAATCATCACTGTTTCCATTTCATGCTGGCACACGATGCACGTCATGCGTTTCTTGGTTCCAGCCCGGAGCGGCTTTATCGCCGGCGAGGGAGCGAATTGGAAACGGAAGCTTTGGCGGGCACGGTGGCAAGCGATCGCGATGCACACAAAGCCGCTGAACTAGCCGATTGGCTGATGAAAGACACTAAGAATCAGTGCGAGAACATGCTGGTGGTGGATGATATTTGTCAGCGGCTACAGCAATCTGCGCTGTCGCTGGATGTCATGCCGCCAGAAATTGTGCGTTTGCGTAAGGTGCAGCACCTGCGTCGCACCATTCATGCCACGCTGCGAACCGCGTCTGATAGTGCGTGCCTGAATACATTGCAGCCTACGGCGGCAGTAGCGGGTTTGCCGAGGCAGGAGGCACGCCGCTTTATTGCGGCTAATGAGCCGTTTGAGCGCGGTTGGTATGCGGGTTCTGCGGGTTACTTGTCGCGTCAGCAGTCTGAATTCAGCGTGGCACTGCGTTCAGCAGAAGTGCGGGATCATGTTTTGACGCTCTATGCTGGTGCCGGAATTGTGGCCGATTCTGATCCAGAACAAGAATGGCAGGAGTTGGAAAACAAAGCTGCGGGGCTGAGATCGCTGTTAGACGGTGATATGTCATAGTTTTGTTTTATGGTTGTTGTGCCAGGTACTGGTTTATATCAAAGTCGGCGTGGTAAAAAAAAATATAATAAGGCTGATCGCGATAGTTGTTGAAGGGCAACCAGGCCGCCAACAGTTGGATCAAGAGTATTTGCTATACCCTAAATAATTCGAGTTGCAGGACAAATTGGCTTAGCCGATTTGAACGCCGCTTGCGGCGGCCCTTCAGGGTGACGCTCAGAGATGAGCTGAGTATTGCCAACGCACATGCAGCTTGAAGTATGACGGGAATAACCTGCAACCTGAGTTGTTGAGTACATCATGTCAACAAGTGTATTTAATCGCCGCTGGGCTACATTGCTGCTGGAATCGCTGACCCGTCATGGCGTCCGGCATATCTGCATCGCGCCTGGTTCTCGCTCTACCCCGCTGACGCTGTCTGCGGCAGATAATCGTGCACTAATTTGCCACACGCATTTTGATGAGCGGGGGTTGGGGCATCTTGCGCTCGGGCTGGCAAAGGCTTCGCGTGAACCGGTTGCGATTATCGTGACGTCAGGTACTGCCGCTGCCAACCTTTATCCGGCAATTATTGAAGCAGGACTGACCGGTGAACGGCTGGTGGTTTTGACAGCCGATCGTCCACCGGAGCTGATTGACTGCGGGGCGAATCAGGCGATTCGCCAGCATGCACTGTATGCGTCACACCCCACGCTGGCGCTGGATTTACCGCGCCCTACGCCCGATATTCCTGCTAACTGGCTGGTTTCCTCCGTGGATAGTGCGATGGCACGGCTTACGCACGGTGCGTTGCACATTAACTGTCCCTTTGCTGAACCGCTTTACGGTGCTGATGATGGCACGGCTTATCAAGACTGGCTGATGACGCTGGGTGACTGGTGGAACAGCCGCGAGCCTTGGCTACGTGAAATGCGCCAGAGTGCGCTGGCGGTGCAGCCGGACTGGCCGCAGTGGCGGCAGAGGCGTGGCGTTGTCCTCGCTGGGCGTGTGAGCCCCGAACAAGGAACGCGTCTTGCGGCGTGGGCGAGCGAATTGGGCTGGCCGTTGATTGGTGATGTGCTGTCGCAAAGCGGGCAACCTTTGCCTTGCGCGGATATTTGGCTGGCACACCCTGAAGCGGCAAGTCTTTTACGACAGGCAGACATCGTCTTACAGTTCGGCGGTAGCCTGACCGGTAAACGCCTGCTGCAATGGCAAGAACAGTGTCAGCCGCAAGAATTTTGGTTAATTGACGATCTGCCGGGACGACTGGACCCGGCTCACCATCGCGGGCGTCGTTTGGTTGCGGATGTTGGCGAATGGCTGTCGGCGCATCCAGCAGAAAAACAGGCGTCGTGGGCGGATTTGTTGGTGGATATTGCCGACAGAACGCAGCGGCAGATCGATACGTATCTGGCTTCCCGTTTTGGTGAAGCGCAGTTGGCGCAGCGAATACCAGCGCTGCTGCCGCCGGATGGGCAGCTGTTTGTCGGCAATAGCCTCGTGGTGCGTCTGATCGATGCACTGGCACAGCTTCCGCAGGGATATCCCGTGTATGGGAATCGAGGAGCCAGCGGCATCGATGGCCTGATTTCTACGCTGGCTGGTGTACAGCGCGCCACGGCGAAAGCGACGCTGGGCATCGTTGGCGATCTCTCTGCATTATACGATTTGAATGCGCTGGCGCTGTTGCGTCAGTCTCCCGCACCGCTGGTGCTGATCGTGGTGAACAATAACGGTGGTCAGATCTTTTCCCTGCTGCCTACGCCGGTTGACCAGCGCGAAGCGTTTTATTGCATGCCACAAAATGTGGAATTCGGACACGCTGCGGCGATGTTTGGCCTGAATTACGTGCGTGCCGAGAACTGGGAACAACTCGCGGATACGGTGTCAAATTGCTGGACGCAGGGCGGGATCACGCTGCTTGAAGTGGTGGTTGAACCGAAAGACGGCGCGGAAACGCTCAATGAGCTGGTCGCGCAGGTGGCGGCGTGGGTTCACTAGATTCTCAGGGGCTAGGTTGTCGAACAGTGATGCATGGCGCGGTGGCTCCCATGCAGCCGTGGCTGGTGTGCCTGCATGGTTTATTAGGCAGTGGCGAGGACTGGCTGCCTGTCCTGCCGTGTTTTCGTGACTGGCCCGTGCTGCTGGTCGATTTACCCGGACACGGCACGTCACGAGCTAGTACTACAGCAGATTTTGCCGATATCAGCCGCCAATTAACCGCAACGCTGCTGGCGCAGGGCATCGAACGTTATTGGCTGCTGGGCTATTCGCTCGGTGGGCGCATTGCGATGTATCACGCCTGCGACGGGCACCATGACGGCATGCTGGGGCTGCTGGTCGAAGGGGGACATCCCGGTTTGGCAACGCCAGAACTGCGTACGGAACGTATTCATCATGATGCACGCTGGGCGCAGCGTTTTCGTCAGGAGCCCTTGCCAGCGGTCTTGCAGGATTGGTATCAGCAGGCCGTTTTTGCCGATGTTGATTCAGCGCAGCGTGAGCAACTGATAGTACGTCGCAGCGGCAATCATGGCGCGTCTGTTGCGGCGATGCTGGAAGCGACCTCGCTGGGGCGGCAGCCTTTTTTGGCGGAACGCCTGCGGCATCTGTCGATCCCTTTTGTTTACTTATGCGGTGCCCGCGATGTGAAATTTCAGACGCTGGCGGCGCAATACGGCCTGCCGTTACTGAGCATCGCTCAGGCGGGTCATAATGCTCATCAGGCGAACCCAACGGCCTATGCCGAGCGGGTTCGCTCTTTTCTTTTGCACCCCGTTAAGGACTGATAACTATGCTTTATCCGAGTGAAGAACTGCTTTACGCACCCGTTGAATGGCACGATTGCAGCGGCGACTTCGCCGATATTCTCTACCATAAATCTATCGATGGGATTGCCAAAATCACCATTAACCGTCCTCAGGTACGCAATGCGTTTCGTCCGCAAACGGTAAAAGAGATGATTCAGGCGCTCGATAATGCGCGTCATGACGATGGTATCGGGACGATTATCCTGACCGGTGCTGGCGATAAAGCATTCTGCTCCGGCGGCGATCAGAAAGTACGTGGCGACTACGGCGGTTATCAGGATGACAGCGGTGTGCACCACCTGAACGTGCTGGATTTCCAGCGCCAGATCCGCACCTGCCCAAAACCGGTTGTCGCGATGGTCGCAGGCTATTCCATCGGTGGCGGACATGTGCTGCATATGATGTGCGATCTGACGATTGCGGCAGAAAACGCCATCTTCGGTCAAACTGGCCCGCGCGTCGGCTCCTTTGACGGCGGCTGGGGCGCTTCTTACATGGCTCGCATCGTTGGTCAGAAGAAAGCACGTGAAATCTGGTTCCTGTGCCGCCAGTACGATGCGGCACAAGCGTTGGATATGGGGTTGGTGAACACCGTGGTTCCGTTGGCCGATCTGGAAAAAGAGACGGTGCGCTGGTGCCGTGAAATGTTGCAAAACAGCCCGATGGCGTTGCGTTGCCTGAAAGCGGCACTGAACGCGGACTGTGACGGTCAGGCTGGCTTGCAGGAACTGGCGGGCAACGCCACCATGTTGTTCTATATGACGGACGAAGGGCAGGAAGGTCGTAACGCGTTTAATGAAAAACGCCAGCCTGACTTCAGCAAATTCAAACGGAATCCGTAATGCGTCGGGTCACTCTCTATCGTTACAGCGTGCCGATGGAAGCCGGGGTGGTGCTGCGTAATCAGCGTCTGAAAACCCGCGATGGCCTTATCGTTCGCCTGCAAGACGGTGAACGGTTGGGCTGGGGCGAGATTGCGCCGTTGCCGGAGTTCAGCGTGGAAACGCTGGCAGAGGCGGAATCCGCCGCGCTTGAACAACTGCAATCGTGGGCGACGGGGCGAGCATTTTCTGACGATCTTCCGCCGTCTGTTGCCTTTGGATTGAGCTGTGCACAGGCCGAACTGGATCAGCACCTGCCTCAGGCGGCGGACTATCGCAAAGCGCCGCTGTGTAATGGCGATCCTGATGAACTGTTCGAGATGCTTCAGGCGATGCCGGGCGAGAAAGTGGCAAAGATAAAAGTCGGTCTGTACGAAGCGGTGCGTGACGGCATGATCGTTAACGTCCTGCTGGAAGCCTTGCCGGACTTGAAGCTCCGCCTGGATGCTAACCGTAGTTGGACACGAGCCAAAGCGGACGGCTTCGCCCGCTATGTCGCTCCGTCATTGCGTTCACGTATTGCCTTTCTCGAAGAGCCCTGCAAAACCCGTGACGAATCCCGTGAGTTTGCGCGGGAAACCGGCATCAACATTGCCTGGGACGAGAGCGTGCGCGAGGCGGATTTTCGGGTGGAAGCCGAGCTGGGCGTGAGCGCGATTGTGATCAAGCCGACGCTGGTCGGCAGTCTGGCACGCTGTCAGCAACTGGTGCAGGAAACGCATCAGGCCGGATTAACGGCGGTGATCAGCTCCAGCATTGAATCCAGTCTGGGTCTAACGCAACTGGCGCGGGTGGCACACTGGCTAACGCCGGACACGGTTCCAGGGCTGGATACGTTAGATCTGATGCAGGCACAGGTGATTCAACGCTGGCCAGATAGTACGTTGCCGCTTCTGGCTACCGAGCAACTGGACGTGGTATGGCAATCCTGACTGACTGGCCTTGGCGATACTGGGCTAGCCAGACGCCCCTGTCTGTTGCATTGATTGAAGACGAAATCCGCTGGAGCTGGCAGGCGCTCGCCCAGCGGGTGGATCGTCTGGCAGAACATCTCACACAGCAGGGTGTTACCGCTGAAAGCACGGTAGCACTACGTGGGAAAAACAGCGTACAGATGCTGTTCTGTTATTTGGCGCTGTTACAGTGCGGTGTGCGAGTACTTCCGCTGAATCCACAATTGCCTGATACGTTAACCGAGGCGCTGCTGCCCACGCTGGGTGTGGGCTACGGCCTGTGTCTGAATGATAAGCTCTGGCCGAATACCGTACGCTCGCTTTCTTTACCATCGGCTTCCTCGTCATTAGGTGATACCGAAGCAACCAACTACACGAGTCGATTATGCTGGCAGGCCGATCGGCTAGCGACGCTGACGCTGACATCCGGTTCTAGCGGAATGCCGAAAGCGGTGGTGCACACGTTCGCTGCTCATCTCTCCAGTGCGGAAGGCGTAGTCCAAATAATGGCATTTTCCGCCAGCGACAGTTGGCTGCTGTCACTTCCGCTCTTTCACGTGTCTGGACAAGGTATCGTCTGGCGCTGGCTTGCTGCGGGAGCCACGATAGTGGTTCGTGCGCATCAGCCTCTGGACAGTGCGCTGCGCGATTGTACCCATGCTTCTCTGGTACCAACCCAACTGTGGCGACTGCTGTCGGAGGAGACATTGCCTACGGCACTGAAAGCCGTATTGCTTGGCGGTGCGACGATCCCGCAGGTGCTGACGCAGCAGGCAGAAGCACGAGGCGTAAGCTGCTGGTGTGGTTATGGTCTGACGGAACTGGCGTCCACTGTCTGCGCTAAACGTGCCGATGGTCGCTCGGGCGTCGGTATGCCGCTACAGGGACGAGAGATCCGGTTGGTGGAGGAGGAAATTCTGCTGCGTGGCAGCACGTTAGCGACTGGCTATTGGCGTGACGGAAAACTGATCCCGCTGCTTGATGATGACGGCTGGTTCCACACGCGAGATCGCGGGCGGTTTGTCGAGGGCGAGTGGCACATTCAGGGGCGTTTGGATAATCAATTTTTCAGCGGTGGGGAAGGCATTCAGCCGGAGAATATCGAAGCCGTGCTGTTGACGCATCCCGACGTTCAACAGGCATGCGTGGTGCCCGTTGACGATGTGGAGTTTGGCCATCGCCCTGTTGCGGTAGTCGAGGTGGCGCATTCCTCGACGCTTGATGCGGTGCGAGATTGGCTACAGCCGCAGCTTGCCGGATTTCAGCGTCCGGTAGCGTATTACACGTTGCCAACTGAACTGAAAAACGGTGGAATTAAGCTTTCTCGCCAGCAGGTGAAAAGCTGGGTCAACGCCATGCGCCACCAGCTCAAACCTTAGTGCGACTTGGCTTTACACTATTTCATGCTGGAGTGAAGGCGCGTTTCGGGTAGAATCGGCAGCGATAACATCTTTACACGCGCGTTTAACGACGGTTTTAAGGATATTGAAAATGAAAAGATTTGTGATTGCCTGTGCGGGAAGCCTGTTGCTTGCAAGTGCTTCTGTACATGCCATTAGCCTTTCCGGGGAAGCAGGCCGTGATTACGCAGGTGCTAGCGCGGGCTTCGGTCTGGGTATTCCAGGGCTTGCTGGTAACGTGAGCTATTCCCATGGCGACAACAACAATGATGTATACGGTTTTGGTCTGGGGTACACCATCCCTGTTGGCCCACTTAAGTTGACGCTGGGTGGTAAAGCGCTGTACCTGAATCAGGATCACGGCAATGATGGCTATGGTGTTGCTCTGGGCGGTGGCGTGCAGTGGCCGCTAAGCCGTCAGTTCTCACTGTATGGTGAAGGTTACTATGCGCCGGATTCATTCTCCAGCCATGTTGACCACTATGTTGAAGGGAAAGCGGGCGTTCGTTGGCAGGTGTTTGCACCGCTGAGCGTCGATGTCGGTTACCGCTATATCAATATGGCGCGTGAAAACGGCCCTGATAACAAGTTGGCTGATTCTGCCTATATCGGCGTTGGGCTGAACTTCTAATATACCGTCATACATCAAGCCGCAGGTGTACTGGCTTGATGTCGTGACTGGAAAGAAAAAAGAGCGTGAATGTTGAGTTCACGCTCTTTTTTATGGCGTGCTTCCTGCACGCGACGTTAATTGATTGACGGCAGCCAGCCCGCCACCATCGCTAACTGGATCAGAATAATGCCCACGCCGCTGGCGAAGATCAGCACCAAGACGGGTGCACCACCGCGGGTCGCGCGCATTTCAGGACGCCGCTTGCGTACCTGCCAGCTCAGCAAGGCGGGAATGAGTAACGCTAGCACGGCCAGCGCAATTGCTGCATAGCCCAAGGCCATTACAAAACCTTGCGGATAAAAGAGTGCGAATACCAGTGGTGGAATAAAGGTCAGCAGGCCCGTCTGCGCGCGCCCTATGACGCTATTCTTACGCTTAAACAAGTCGGCTAAATAATCGAATAACCCTAGCGCCACGCCGAGGAAAGAGGTCGCCAGTGCCAGATCGGCAAACAGGTGGACGGCGAGTTCAACGTGCGGTGAGGCAACCAGCGTACGAATAGCCTGCATCAACCCATTCAATCCTGCCTGATCGGCCAAAATAGCATTGAATGTTGAAGAGCTGAGGCTGCCCAACATCACGAGCTGCCAGAAAATATAGGCAATCAGCGGTATCACGCTACCGATAAGAAATATTCGGCGCAGCTTACGGCTGTCGCCCCCCATGTAGTGGACAATGCTGGGGATGCTGCCGTGAAAGCCGAATGAGGTCAGAATGACGGGCAATGCCGAGAGCGTCAGACCCTGTTGCAGTGGGAGCGTTAACAGATTGACGCGTTGAATGTGTGGCACCATGACGGCGAGCATGATGACGAGCATCAGTACCTTGCCGCTAAACAGGATACGGTTAAACAAGTCGACGGAAGACGTGCCGATGCAGACGACCCCGCCGGCAACCAGCGTGAAGAGCAGAATGCCTGCGGACAATGGAAGTGAGTAGCCACTCCACTGACTAATGCTGCTAGCGAGCAGTTCGCCTGCGCCGCTGATATACGCTGCCGTGAGCGCATACATCAGAAATAGCATACTGAAACCGGTGATCCACTGTCCCCAACGGCCGAGATAGATTTTTGCCAACGTGCCTAACCCAGTGTGCGACGGCTGATGTTGATACACTTCGACCAGCAACAAGGCGCTGTAACACATCAGCGCCCACAGACCGATTAATATCATCAAGGTAGTACCAAACCCGACGCCAGCCGTTGCCAACGGCATCGCCAACATTCCTGCTCCAATTGTGGTACCAGCAACGATAAAAATACTGCCAAGAGTACGATTTTTCACCTATTCCTCTATATATAGCGTGGCTATCCAGATATTTTTGGCAGCAGGGTAGAGTATTCAGTGATTTCTGTCAAAACGCCGTTACGAAGAGTGTAATTTTATATTTACACCAGAGGCGAGCCATCGGCAGCAGAGCATTATTGGACAGGCTGAAAGAAATATTGTGTTTGCTCATCCGAGTTTTTAAAGTGGATTCAGGATTATCATCAGGAGTAAAAAAATGCTTAGGGTTGAGATGTTATGTACCGGTGATGAAGTGCTGCATGGCCAGATTATTGACACCAATGCGGCCTGGCTGGCGGATTATCTGTTTGTGCAGGGATTACCGATGACCAGCCGGATGACGGTGGGTGACGATCTCGATGCGCTGGTGACCGCAATCACGCAGCGTAGCCAGATAGCCGATATCCTGATTGTAAACGGTGGGCTGGGGCCGACCAGCGACGATCTCAGCGCATTGGCGGCAGCTACCGCCGCTGGAGAGGGATTGGTTGAGCACGCCGAATGGCTGGCGCGTATGGAGGCTTTCTTTGCCGAACGCGGTAGAGTCATGGCTCCCAGCAACCGCAAACAGGCGCAAATCCCTGCCAGCGCGGAAATGGTGGATAACCCGGTAGGCACCGCCTGTGGCTTTGCATTGCAATTGAACAAATGCCTGATGTTCTTTACGCCGGGCGTCCCCTCTGAGTTTAAGGTCATGGTCGATCAGCAAATTATGCCGCGTCTGCGCGAGCGTTTTGCTGTCGCCGATGCTCCGCTGTGCTTGCGTTTGACGACCTTTGGCCGTTCAGAAAGCGATCTGGCAAGCCAGTTAGATGGTATGGCATTACCGCCGGGCGTGGTGCTGGGCTACCGATCTTCTATGCCGATTATTGAACTGAAGTTAACTGGCCCGGCTGCGCAGCAGGAAAAGATGGAGCAACTGTGGGAAACGGTGCGTACTGTTGCTGGAGAGAATACGATCTTTGAAGGCACTGAAGGGTTACCCGCACAGCTTGCTCGACGCCTTGCCGAACGTGATATGACGTTGGCGGTGAGTGAGCACTTCACGGCGGGGTTGCTCAACTGGCAGCTCCAGTCTGCAAGTGCTCCGCTGGCTGGCGGAGAGTTGCTGGCAAGCGTTCAAGATGCCAGCCTGTCTGGATTAGCGGGCTACGCTCGCCATCTGGCAGAGCGTCAGGGCGCATCGTTAGCGCTGGTGGTCGGCAGCAGGGACGATGCTGAGCTTTCCTTAGCGCTGCATACGCCGGAAGGGTCTTTCGCCCAAACGATACAGTTCAACGTACAGCGCTACAGCCTGAAAACGCATCAGGAAGTGGTTGCGATGCTGGCGATGAATATGTTGCGTCGCTGGCTAAACGGCTGGTCAGTCTACGGCGGACACGGTTGGATTACGGTGCTGAAGACGCTGTAGTCAGCGGGGGATTGAGGGGCTCTGCCTAGCTGCATTTCTATTCGGCTTTCGGGGGTAGTTTCGTGCGCGATGATACCGTTATTTTCATGCTACCTCGTAGCACGCGCCCGACAAGGGACGGCTCAAACGCCGCTCGCCCCTTGACCCCAGGCTTTTCGGCGGAAATTATGCCGCTAACGCGGTGCCTTCGTCGGTATCAGGCTCAACGGACCGCTTGCGACACGTTTACTCGCCCCATAAATGGGACTCGCCCTTCGGGCCAGCACAAGTGCTGTTCAAAAACGTCTCTGACGTTTTTGTCCGACGTGGCGCAAGCTTTCGCCGCGTCCTGCGGCTCATCCTAAGCCTGCTATCTCCTCAGCATAATTTTTTACGCCGAGTTAGCACACCCGAAATCATCGTATCAATCCAATATAGGCGATGACGAATGTTTGAAATAAGAAGGCCAGAATCAACGTTCTGGCCTTCTTCACAAGAGAATTAATACAGTAGCGAGTAGAGTTGGCGCCGGTAGCGGGCAGCGAGGGCGTCGCTGGTACCGAGGGCGGCCATGATGTCCATCAGCGTTTTGCGTGCGCTACCGTTAGCGGCGGCCAGATCTTTTTTCAGGAATCCCATCAGCAGTTCAAGCGCTTCTTCATTACGGCCAACCTGATGCAGTTGCAGAGATAACTGTACTGCCAGATCCGCATTTTGTGGGTCAGCGTCCAACTGCTGCTGTAAATGCTGAATTTCCGGCGTGTCTGCTGCCTGTTTCAGCAACTCAATCTGCGCAACGAGGCTGTGATAGCGCGTGTCTTGATCCTGCAAAGGAATGGTCGCCAGCACGGCTTCGGCGTCTTCACTGCGCTTAATTTGAATCTGCACTTCTGCCAGCATCAGGCCGATGTCGCTGCGCTGTTGGCTGAGTTGCCAGGCGTCTTTCAGTAGCTGCATCGCTTCTGGCAGTTTGTCTTCTTGAATCAGCTGCTGTGCCTGAGCGACTTTCAGCTCTTCTTCTTTCGGCAGTGCGCGTTTCAGTAGTTCACGAATCGCTTCTTCCGGTTGTGGCCCTTGAAAACCGTCCAGCGGCTGCCCGTCTTTAAACAGATAAACGGTTGGGATTGAGCGCAGGCCAAACTGAGCGGCGACGCGTTGTTCGGCATCACAGTCCACCTTCGCCAGAACAAACTGCCCCGCATATTCCTGCGCCAGTTTATCCAGCACCGGCTCCAATTCCAGACAGTGCTGGCTACGTCCCGACCAGAAGTAAAACAGGACTGGCAGTGTCGTGGAGTGTTCCAAAACCTGATGCAGGTTGGATTCGTTAACGTCAACGATAGTCGCTTGTTGTTCTAACATGAGTAGTCTCTCTTACTTCTTGAATTCACTTGACCTTTAGATGGGGCCTGTCGGTGCCACTTACAAGCCTCGTGCAGCGGTGAGTGAGCAATACGTCACTTTCTACTGCCTTATCCTCGTAATACTTTATCCAGCAGACATCCCGGTAGCAGGCGACGCAGCCAGGTTAAGGAATGGGCTACCAGCGTCACGGGATAGCGTAATTTAGGCCGCGAGCTTTCCAGCGCATGATGGAGCTTCGGCAGTATCGCTTCCGGCGGTAGCGTAAAACGTTTAGCGATACCGGGGTTGGTGACCGGCTTGTCCGTCTGCGTCTGTGCCACGTTATCAGTAAAGCGAGTGCTAATCGGGCCGGGTTCGATCAGGCTGACGTGCAGCCCGCTGCCGTGTAATTCCATACGCAATGCGTCCGACCAGGCTTCCAGTGCATATTTGCTGGCGGCATACGCGCCGCGTCCCGGTGTAGATACCAGCCCCATGACCGAACTGGTCTGGATGATGCGGCCTTCGCCGTGCGGTAGCATCGCGGGTAATAACAACTGCGTAAGCTGATGCGTGCCAAACAGGTTGCTGGAAAACTGCTGTTCGAGCTGCTGGCGTGAGATTGTATTCAATGGTCCATACAGGCCATATCCGGCGTTATTAAACAAGCCATACAGATGGTTATCGGTCAGCCTGATCACCTCCGCTGCGGCCTGTTCAACGCTGGCGTTGTCATCCAGATCGAGCGCAATGGTTTCCAAACCCAATGCGGTCAGACGCGCGACATCCTCTGCGCGGCGGCAGGCCGCGATCACGCGATAGCCGCGTTTTTGCAAATCCTGTGCGGCAATCAGGCCAATGCCGCTAGAGCAACCGGTAATGAAGACCGTTTTTTGCATAACTTTACCTAATTCAAAAGCCTATTTATTAAGACTCATGGTTAACTAAGGGTTCCAGCTGCTTCGCCATCCATTCTGCGATAAACGGTTGGGCATCACGGGTTGGATGGATGCCATCTTCCATCATCCATTCGGGTTTAAGATACACCTGCTCCATAAAGAAAGGCAGCAGAGGAAGCGCAAACTGCTCCGCGAGTTTGGGGTAGATATTGCTGAATGACTCGGTGTAGCGGCGGCCATAGTTGGTCGGCAAACGAACCTGCATGAGCAGCGGCTGGGCGTTAGCCTGTTTGACTAGCGTAATGATTTTTGCCAGATCTTGCTCGATATTGGCTGCCGGAAACCCTCGAAGCCCGTCATTGCCGCCCAGTTCAATCAGCACCCAGCGTGGCTGGTGCTGTTTTAGCAGAGCAGGAATACGAGCCAGCCCTTGTGCGGTGGTGTCACCGCTAATGCTGGCGTTAACCACCGCGATGCCTTTTTTCTGCGTCTGCCACTGGGTGTTCAGCAGCGTTGGCCACGCGTTAGCAGCCGGCATCTGGTAGCCCGCACTGAGGCTATCACCCAGAATTAATAATGTGTCAGCGGCGAAAGCGCGTACGCTGCATAATCCCAGAAGCAAAAGGACGAAAACATGTTTGCGAAGACCAGCCCAGCGAGTGCTACGCCAAGCAAAACTGCGCACGTAGAAAACATTCTTGAAGTTCATCATCTTAGTAAGCACGTTGGTCAAGGAGAGAATCGGCTTTCCATCCTTACCGGAGTTGAGCTTATTGTCAAACCTGCGCAGACAATTGCCCTGATTGGCGAATCTGGTTCGGGGAAGTCAACCTTGCTGGGGATTTTGGCTGGTCTGGATGATGGCACAGAAGGGGATGTGAGCCTGATGGGCAAATCGCTGAATGCGCTGGATGAAGAAGGCCGTGCGGCGCTACGTGCCCAGCATGTCGGTTTTGTTTTTCAGTCTTTTATGCTGGTACCGACGCTGAATGCATTGGAGAACGTACAGTTACCCGCGTTGCTGCGCGGTGAAAGCGACAGCCACAGCCGTGGGCAAGCTGAACAACTTCTGCAGCAGCTTGGACTGGGTGAGCGCTTACATCATCTCCCGGCTCAGCTTTCCGGCGGTGAGCAGCAGCGTGTAGCGCTGGCGCGTGCGTTCAGCGGTCGGCCTAATGTCTTGTTTGCCGATGAACCTACCGGGAATCTGGATCGTAAAACCGGTGAACGCATCGTTGATCTGCTGTTTTCCCTCAATCGTGATTACGCCACGACGCTGATTCTGGTGACGCATGATGAACAACTGGCGGCACGCTGCGAGCGACGTCTGCGGTTAGTCGACGGCAAGCTGCGGGAGGACGCATGATCTGGCGGTGGTTCTGGCGCGAATGGCGCTCTCCTTCCTTATTGATTGTCTGGCTGGCGTTAACGTTGGCAGTAGCCTGCGTGCTGGCGTTGGGCACGATCAGCGACCGTATGGAAAAAGGTCTTAGTCAGCAGAGCCGTGATTTTCTGGCAGGTGACCGTGTGCTGCGTGCGTCACGGCCTGTTGCGGAAACCTGGCTTCTGGACGCGCAACAGCGCGGATTGACGCTCAGCCGCCAGATTTCTTTCATGACCATGACGTTCGCAGGCGATACGCCGCAGCTGGCGCAGGTCAAAGCTACCGACCAGCGCTACCCGCTGTATGGCAATTTGCAGACGCGTCCTGAAGGGCTGCATGCTGAAGCGGGAACGGTGCTGGTAGCGCCGCGCCTGCTGGCGTTACTTGGGCTGAAAGTCGGTGACATGCTGGACGTTGGCGATACCTCGCTACGTATCAGCGGTGAACTGATTCAGGAACCGGATTCCGGTTTTAACCCGTTCGAAACCGCGCCGCGTATTCTGATGAATCTGGACGATGTCGAGAAAACCGGTGCGATTCAGCCGGGGGGCCGCATTACCTGGCGCTACATGTTTTCCGGTGATGAGAAGCAAATTAGTGAATTTAGCAACTTCATCAAGCCACAGCTCAAGCCCGATCAGCGCTGGTATGGCATGGAGGATTCTGAAGGTGCGCTGAGCCAGTCGTTAAAGCGGTCACAGCAGTTCCTGTTGCTGTCGGCGCTGCTGACGCTGCTGTTGTCTATCGCTGCCGTTGCAGTGGCGATGGGGCATTACTGCCGCAGCCGTTATGACTTGGTCGCTATCCTGAAAACGCTGGGCGCAGGTAAACAAGCGCTGAGGCGCTTAATCATCGGCCAGTGGCTCTCTGTGCTCGGGCTGGCAGCGGTTTGTGGTAGCGTGCTTGGTCTGGGCTTTGAAGCGCTGTTGATGAAAATGCTGGCGCCGGTGCTACCCGCCGCACTGCCAGCATCCGGGCTATGGCCATGGGTGTGGGCGCTGGGGTCGCTAGTGCTGATTTCACTGCTGGTTGGGTTGCGCCCGTATCGACTGCTGCTGGCGACACAGCCGCTGCGTGTGTTGCGTCAGGATGTGGTGGCGAACGTGTGGCCGCTGCGTTACTACATGCCGATTGTTCTACTTATTGTCGTCGGTCTGCTTGCGGTGTTGTCCGGCGGCGGTGTGCTGCTGTGGTCGCTGCTCGGCGGTGTGGCGGTACTGTCGCTACTGTTGGGCGTTATCGGCTGGGGCGGGCTGCTACTGTTACGGCGTTTGACGGTGAAACGACTGGCGTTGCGTTTGGCTATTAATCGTCTGTTGCGTCAGCCGTGGTCGACACTCAGTCAACTGGCCGCGTTTTCGCTGTCTTTCATGCTCTTGGCGTTGCTACTGGTGATGCGCGGCGATTTACTGGATCGCTGGCAGCAGCAGTTGCCACCGGGCAGTCCGAACTATTTCCTGCTGAACATCACGGCGGAACAGGTGCCGCAGGTGAGGGACTTCCTCTCTCAGCATAACGTGATGCCAGAGCAGTTCTTCCCGATTATTCGTGCGCGGCTGACGGAAATTAATCAACAGATTGCGACGGAAGTGATCCATGAGGACGATCCGGGCGGCAACACGGTGAACCGTGAACTGAACCTAACCTGGATGAACGGGATTCCGCAGCACAACGTACTGGTGGAAGGGGAAGCACCCAAGGCGGGTGAAGTCTCGATGGAAGCGAAAGAAGCCAAAGAGATGGGGATCAATATTGGCGATACGTTGACCTTTACTGGTGATACGCAGCCGTTTAGCGCTACGGTAACCAGCTTCCGTCAGGTAGATTGGGAAAGCTTGCGTCCGAACTTCTTCTTTATTTTCCCCGTAGGGGCGTTGGATAACCAGCCGCAATCCTGGCTGACCAGCTTCCGCTACGATGGCGATGAGAAGATGATTACCCAACTGAATCGCCAGTTCCCGACGGTGAGCGTGCTGGATATCGGCAGTATTCTGCGTCAGGTTGGGCAGGTCTTGCAGCAGGTAAGCCGTGCGCTGGAAATTATGGTCATTCTGGTGTTGTTCTGCGGTGTATTGCTGCTGCTGGCACAAATTCAGGTCGGGATGCGTCAACGGCGTCAGGAACTGATGGTGTACAGAACGCTTGGCGCCGGATTACGCCTGCTGCGCACCACGTTGTGGTGTGAGTTTGCGGTACTGGGGCTGGTGGCAGGAACGGCGGCGGCGATTGGCGCAGAATCGGCTTTGTGGCTATTGCAGCGTAAGGTCTTTAACTTTGCCTGGGAACCGAATATCGGGATGTGGATAGCACTGCCGTTAATCGCGGCGTTCCTGCTGTCGCTCTGCGGCGGCTGGCTGGGACTACGACTCTTACGCGGTAAAGCCCTGTTCCGGCAGTTTTCGGGATAAAATTGCGTATAAGAATACGCCATTTTTTCTGAGACGAATTGCTATGCAAACACAGAGAAAGTTTCATGCGCAGTACCGCCGCCACGTTTATGCAAAACCTTATAAGCGCCCGACGCAGGGCGCTCAAGCGCCGCAGCCCTGCGAACCCTGGCTTCTGGCATAAATTATGCCGCTACGCGGTTCCATCGGTGTTCATGACCGCTAACCGAGCCGCCAGTGACGCGTTTACTCGCCCCATAAATGGGGCTCGCCCTTCGGGCCAGCACAAGTGCTGTTCAAAAACGCCTCTGACGTTTTTGTCCGACGCGGCACTGGCTTTCGCGACGTCCTGTCGCTCACTCGGCGGTCAAGCTCACCGCTGCATAATTTTTGATGCCGGATAACAGAGGAAATCTATCTTTTTACCTTACTGACTGATGGAACTTCCCGGTGCTTCGCCGCCGGTTCCCGTCACGGTTTTGTGTTTCGCCAGATATTGATGTTGGAAAATACACATGCGGATCGTGTTGCGATATTCGCCGTTAATGAAAAATTCGTGGATCAGTTCACCTTCAACCTCAAAACCGAGCTTGCTGTAGATGTGGATCGCTTTGTTGTTTTCCTTATCCACAATCAAATACAGCTTGTAGAGGTTCAATACTGAGAAGCCGTAATCCATTGCCAGTTTGGCCGCCATGCTGGCGTAGCCACGGCCCTGATAGGCCGGGTCGATGATGATCTGAAATTCCGCGCGACGGTGGATATGGTTAATCTCCACCAGTTCAACCAAACCGACTTTAGTCTGCTCGTGTTCAATAATGAAGCGCCGCTCGCTTTGGTCATGAATATGTTTGTCGTACAGATCGCTGAGTTCGACAAAGGCCTCATAAGGCTCTTCAAACCAATAACGCATTACACTGGCGTTGTTATCCAACTGATGAACAAAAGTGAGATCGTCTCTCTCCAGCGGTCGTAGCCGAACGGCATTGCTCGTACCGGACATAGTGAATCCTTAATTAATCAAATGGACGTGAACCGTGGTTATCGGGGTCACGCTGGCATGAGTATGCCAATGCTAGTATAGCGGCGGATAGGCTGGCGCTGAACGCGTAATGTGGAATGAAACACGACAAGAGACCCCGCATCGCTGAGATGCGGGGCGAAAGCACATTAGAAATCGACGCTGGCGCGCAGCACTACCTGACGCGGTTCGCCGATGGCGACACGCAGATTGTCATTACCGCTGGAGGGGTAATAGGTCTGGTCGAACAGATTTTTCACGTTGAGCTGCCATTTCACCTTGTAACCGTTGAGAGGCAGGCTATAGGCAATAAACGCATCGGCGACCGTGTAGGCATCCAGATAGAAATTGTTATCGTCTTTTCCTGCACGACGGCTGACGTAGCGTGCGCCAGCCCCCGCGCGCAGATTGTCACCTGCGGCCAGACCAAAATTGCCAAAATCCTGCGTCAGGAATAGCGAGGCGGTATGGCGAGCGGCATTCGGCATGCGTTTGCCATTATTTTTTGGATCGGCGGTGACTCGTGCATCGGTGTAGGCATAGGAACCGATTAGACTCAGTGAATCCGTTAGTTTTCCTGCGAGATCAAGTTCAGCTCCTTGTGAACGGACTTGACCTACAACACGGCCAAAATTTTCACTTCCTATTCTTTCTGTCACCATGACGTTGCGTTTCTCGATATCGAAGAGAGCCAGATTACCGCTGATACGGTTGTCTAAATCCCACTTGGCTCCGATTTCATAAGAACGCCCTAACTCTGGCGGCAGAGAGGTGGCCTGTGCTGCAATAGAGGAGTTAGGTTTGAATGATTCACTGTAGCTGACATAAAGCGAAGAATAGGATGTCAGATTATAGATGACACCCGCTCGAGGGACGACGCGACTGTAGGTACTATCTGTCCGTGTGACGAACGGGCGTCCTTTACCTGACATCACATCAAAGGTGTCATACCGTAGGCCGCCCAACAACTGCCAGCGATCGTTAAGGCGGATAGCGTCCTGCATAAAGAACGCCCTGCTATCGATATTCTCGCGTTGATCGCTGTCTGAAGCATTGGCGGCTGTAGGGACTTTCAGTTGACCGTAAATTGGATTGTAGATATTGAAACTGGTCGCATTACTGCTTCCGCGGATCATATCGCCACGGAAAGTACGGTCTGCTTCGTAATCAAATCCAAACAGCAGTTGGTGATTGATACGTCCCCAGTCCACATCGCCATTTACAGTAAGCTGCACGATCTGCGCCTGAGAATGTGCATCGGCGGTTGCGTCTGCTCGGCGTGTTAATATTCCGGTATTGGCGTCATAGCCCATTGCACGCGCCTGATTATCGCTGTAGCGGTTGCGGTTATACGAATAGGTCAGGCTGCTTTTCCAGCGGTCATTCAGGTTGCGGTCAACCTGAATGGTGACGCTGTCCTGATCGCCGCGTGTCGCATTGTAGCTTTCATCAAAGCGGCGATCTCGTGGTGTATTAACTGGTTTGCCCGTCTTCGGATCGATAAGGGTGCCGCGATCGAAAGGCGTCAGATATTCCATATGTTCGTAGGCTACACGCACGGTGGTGTCTTCGCCGTACCACATGAGGGATGGCGCAACTGTCGTCTGGCGGTTACGCCCGAAGTTGCGCCAATAGTCAGTTTCATCGTGATCGACCACCATACGGTAAGCCAGACCGGACGCACCTAACGGGCCGGTGACATCCAACTGCCCGCCACCGCCTTTGAAGCTGCTTCCCCAGCCTTCAATATGCGTTTTTTGTACCAGTTCAGGCTTTTTGCTGATGACATTGATAACACCGCCGGGCTCACCCATGCCGTAGAGCATGGAAGCCGGACCTTTCAGCACTTCGACGCGTTCGCTGCTGGGCGTAAAGTTACGTGCTTGAATGGAACGCACGCCATCACGAAAGATCGAACCGTCGCGGTTATCGCCGAAGCCACGTTTGATGATGGCATCCTGTGTACCGCCCAGCGTATTGGACTGGGTGATACCGCTGACGTTATACAGTGCTTCATCAATATTGCGTACCGCGCGATCTTCAAGCACCTGCGTAGGGACGACATTGACGGCCTGTGGGACATCTAACAGTCGGCTTTCAGTACGGGTGCCGGTCACGGTTTTATGCGGCTGGTAGCCCGTTTCTTTTCCTGTCTGGCCACCAGTGGTGGCATTCACCACCATGGTGTCTTCTTTGCCATCAACGATGGCAGCCTGAATACTAAACGGCAACAGCGCCAGCAGCGGCCAGCTGTGACGGAATGCATTCTTTTTTATAGCAAACTTATTCATGCGAAATCTGACTCCAATAAATCCCTGAAAATTCAATAGGTAAAAACTGTTGATAGAGTTGTTGTAGTGTCTGTTGCGGATCGATATCGGCAAACCGGTCTGGATAAAGTGCTTTGGCAAACATCTCGACCATCACGACGTGGTACGGGCTGAGGTAGAAGTTGTGCCACATGCTCCAGGCACGGCCTGTTTGCACGGCTCGTAGGTGAGACAAAATAGGTTCTTGGCGGATAAGCGTGTCGAAACTCTCTTTCGCCTGCGCGGCGTTAACCTGTGGCCCGAGCATCAGACTGGAGAAACGTTTGCCCTCCGGCCCGGCCATACCGGTGGCGATGTAAACGTCGGGATTGGCGGCCAGCACGCGCTCTGGGCTCAGCTCGCCGTAGACACTATTGATGGTGCCGCTGGCAATATTCTCGCCACCGGCGAAAGTCAGCAGATCGCCAAGGCTGCCGCCGACCGCCGTGGTGCAGCAGGTGTCTCGTCTGCCCAGATGGAGGTGCAGCATGACTGTCGGTTTCTTACCGTGATAATGCGCAATGCGTTGGCGAACTACGTCCATATGCTGCTGATAGAAATTGCTGAAGGCCTCAGCGCGCTGAGGTTGGTTCAACACCTCGCCGAGCAGGCGAACGCTGGGTAATGTGTTGTTAAGTAGATCGACACGCAGATCGACGTAAATGAAGGGAATACCCGCGCGAGTCAGCGTCTGTTGCAGTTGATCTTCGTTAGCTGCGTTTTTTGCCAACCGTGGCAGAATGACCAAATCGGGTTTTAGCGGCAGCAGCATCTCTGCGTTCATCGCTTGCAGACTACCGTTGCCGAGTTGTGGAATCTGACTTATCTGTGGGAATTTTTCGGTATAGCGTGACCAACTTTGTGCATCGTAGCGCGCCATGTCGCCCGGCCAGCCGACAACATGTTTGGCTGGTTCATTGGGCTGAAGTAGGGCTAACGTATATAGCATGCGGCTCTCGCCCAGGATGATGCGCTGGGGATCGTCTGGAACCTCTACCTGTCGGCCCAAAATATCGGTGACGGTTTTTGCATGTAGGAGTGGGCTGAGTGAAAGCAGACAAAGCAACAAGACGGTACGCATGATGGAGTTCACAAAATTTAAGATGGGGAAAGATAATCATTGTCATTTTCGTTTTCAACCGACGAAGAGTACGTGTAATTCCGGTTGATGGAAATGTTCTTTCTTATCTGTGGGTTAATGATTTTTTTGTAAAAGATTAGTAAATATTTAAAGCGTAAATAGGGGGAAGGGCGGTAGTGATGCGAATCGGCAGGAAAAGAAAGACGTGAAGAAGAAGAGGTAAGGCCCCGCAGGAGAGCCTTACGAATATGACGAACTGACAGAATTACTCGGCGGCATAACCCTGTGGAGGAATACGCACGCTGTCCAACCAGGCTTCATTTTCGCGCATCACCAGTCGACCGTTCAGGAACCAGTTAATGACCATCGGATAAATCGTGTGCTCATGCGTCTTCACGCGTTCGCTTAGACTTTCTTCCGTATCGTCACTAAATACTGGCACTTTCGCTTGCAGAATTAGCGGGCCGCCATCCAGTTCATCGGTGACAAAATGCACGGACGTGCCGTGTTCCCGATCGCCATTTTCCAGCGCCTTACGGTGCGTATGCAATCCAGGATATTTCGGCAGCAGGGACGGGTGAATATTCAGCATTTTGCCTGCGAATTGCGCGACAAATTCCGGGCTGAGGATGCGCATATAGCCTGCTAAGACCACCAGCGCCGGTTCATATTGCTCAATTTCATTTGCCAGTGCCGCATCAAATGCAGCGCGGTCGGCAAAATCTTCAGGGTTCAAGACGCACGTAGGAATATCCGCATTCTGTGCGCGTTCTAGCCCGTAAGCCTCCGCATTATTACTGAATACGGCGACGATCTTTCCTTTAAGGCGCCCGTTCTTACAGGCGTCAATCAACGCCTGTAAGTTGCTTCCATGACCTGAAATCAGCACAACGATGTTTTTCATCAGTTAATAACCACTGCGTCTCCGGCATCGGTTTGAGTAATGACGCCGATTTTCCATGCGTTTTCGCCGCTGCTGTTGAGTAATGCAACGGCCTCGTCTGCCTGTTCGGCTGGCAGTGCGATGATCATACCAACACCGCAGTTGAAAGTACGATACATTTCATGGCGGCTGACATTACCGGCCTGTTGCAGCCAGTTAAAGACAGCAGGCCATTGCCAACTGGATTCGTCGATAGTCGCCTGCATGCCTTCTGGCAACACGCGTGGGATATTTTCCCAGAAGCCGCCGCCAGTCAGGTGAGAAATCGCGTGGACATCCACTTTCTCAATCAGGGACAGGATAGATTTCACGTAGATTTTGGTCGGTGCCAACAGGTGATCGGCCAGCGGTTTGCCTTCCAGCTCGAACTGCTCTGGATTGGTCTTGCTGACTTCAAGCACTTTACGTACCAGCGAATAGCCGTTGGAATGTGGCCCGCTGGACGCGAGGGCAACCAGAACATCGCCATTTTTGACTTTGCTGCCGTCGATGATTTCCGATTTTTCTACGACGCCGACGCAAAAACCAGCAACATCGTAGTCTTCGCCGTGGTACATGCCCGGCATTTCGGCGGTTTCGCCACCGACCAGCGCACAGCCTGATTGCTTACAGCCTTCCGCGATACCGGTAATCACGCTGGCAGCGGTATCGACATCCAATTTGCCTGTGGCGTAATAGTCGAGGAAGAACAGTGGTTCAGCACCCTGAACCACCAGATCGTTCACGCACATCGCAACCAGATCGATACCGATGGTATCGTGGCGCTTCAGATCCATCGCCAGGCGCAGTTTGGTGCCGACTCCGTCAGTGCCGGAAACCAGAATCGGTTCGCGGTATTTTTGCGGTAAGGCGCACAAGGCACCGAAACCACCCAATCCACCCATAACTTCCGGGCGACGGGTCTGTTTCACTACACCTTTAATACGGTCGACCAATGCATTGCCTGCATCGATATCCACGCCTGCGTCTTTATAGCTGAGAGAGGTTTTGTCGGTCACTGCTGAGTCCCCACGAAGGTTACGGGTCGTATTCAGAAAACACGGTATTTAGAAAACATACTGTGGTAAAAATAGTGCGCGCTAATTCTAACAGTGTAGGCAATCGTTTGCGAGTGATGAGTCATCGGCTGGCTATTTTTCGTTAATGGCGACAATTTCTCTTCTCGGTTGATCTGGATCAGGCTTAATCATATGGCGCTAAGTAAAAAAGGCGGTATAATCCCGCGATTTTTTTTACGACGGGCTCTCGTGCCCGCCGCCCTGCGGGCCGCCGCAAGCGGTGTTTAAAAACGCGTTTGGCGTTTTTGTCCGTCCACTAGCCGATGGGGAGATAATGATGAAGATCGTCGAGGTGAAACACCCGCTCGTCAAACACAAACTGGGTTTGATGCGAGAGAACGATATTAGCACGAAGCGTTTTCGTGAACTGGCTTCCGAAGTGGGAAGTTTGCTGACTTACGAAGCGACGGCTGACCTGGCAACCGAAAAAGTCACCATTGATGGTTGGTGCGGTCCGGTTGAAGTCGATCAGATCAAAGGCAAGAAAATTACCGTTGTACCCATTCTGCGTGCAGGATTGGGGATGATGGAAGGCGTGCTGGAAAATGTCCCTAGCGCGCGTATCAGCGTTGTCGGTATTTACCGTGATGAAGAGACGCTGGAGCCTGTCCCTTATTTCCAGAAGCTGGTTTCCAATATCGAAGAGCGCATGGCGCTGGTGGTTGACCCTATGCTGGCGACCGGTGGCTCGATGATCGCGACGATCGATCTGCTGAAAAAAGCAGGCTGCCACAGCATTAAGGTGCTGGTGTTGGTCGCGGCGCCAGAAGGCATTGCCGCACTGGAGAAAGCTCACCCGGATATCGAGCTTTATACTGCATCCATTGATAAAGGTCTCAACGAGCAGGGTTACATCATGCCAGGCCTGGGCGATGCGGGCGATAAAATATTTGGTACGAAATAACAGGTAAGCCGACTTATAGTCGGCTTTTTTTTGGCGCAAGGATACCCGTCATACTTCAAGCTGCTTGTGCGTTGGCCGCCCTTACTCACTCCAGTCACTTACTTGTGTAAGCTCCTGGAGATTCGTGCGGTTGCCGCCTTCACGCAACTCGAATTATTTAGGGTATCGGTATTTCCTATGGTGCGCCACGGCCTGTATTACGTCACACGCGGTTCTTTTATACATCAGCAGCCAACATGTTCCTGCTTCACTACGGTGGGGCGGGATGCGTCTGGCTGTGATAATAAGTGCGGGTCTACCTGCACACACAAATAGCAACACTACAGAGGATATTGAAGATGACTCGTCGCGCCATCGGGGTGAGTGAACGACCCCCCTTGTTACAAACCATCCCGTTGAGTTTCCAGCATCTGTTCGCGATGTTTGGCGCTACCGTTCTGGTCCCCATTCTGTTCAAGATCAACCCCGCGACCGTACTGTTATTCAACGGCGTGGGTACGCTGCTTTATTTATTTATTTGTAAGGGAAAAATCCCGGCATATTTGGGGTCGAGCTTCGCATTTATTTCTCCGGTTTTACTGCTGCTGCCGCTGGGATATGAAGTCGCACTGGGTGGTTTCATTATGTGCGGCGTGTTGTTTTGTCTGGTGGCGCTGATTGTTAAGAAAGCGGGCACCGGCTGGCTGAATGTCCTGTTTCCGCCTGCGGCGATGGGGGCGATTGTCGCCGTTATCGGTCTTGAACTGGCGGGTGTTGCGGCAGGGATGGCTGGATTGTTGCCTGCCGATGGCACATCCGTTGATTCCACCGCGGTAACAATTTCTCTGGCGACGCTGGCGATCACCATTCTGGGATCGGTGCTGTTTCGCGGTTTTCTGGCGATCATTCCGATTCTGATCGGGGTACTGGCTGGCTATGCGCTGTCGTTCGCGCTGGGCGTGGTAGATTTAACCCCGATTCGTGAAGCGCACTGGTTCGCGATGCCGACATTCTACACGCCGCGCTTTGAGTG
Organism: Pectobacterium sp. IFB5596; assembly: GCF_021432585.1. Classification (NCBI taxonomy): domain Bacteria; kingdom Pseudomonadati; phylum Pseudomonadota; class Gammaproteobacteria; order Enterobacterales; family Pectobacteriaceae; genus Pectobacterium; species Pectobacterium sp. IFB5596. The sequence continues at coordinate 218,539 of NZ_LXFY01000012.1, read as the reverse complement.
GTTTGCCATTCTGGCGATACTGCCTGCTGCGCTGGTGGTGATTGCTGAACACGTTGGCCACCTGGTGGTGACGGCGAATATCGTGAAGAAAGATCTGATGCGTGAGCCGGGACTGCACCGTTCTATGTTCGCTAACGGCATTTCAACCGTGTTGTCCGGCTTCTTCGGTTCTACGCCGAATACGACCTATGGCGAAAACATCGGCGTACTGGCGATTACCAAAGTGTATAGCACCTGGGTTATCGGCGGTGCAGCGATCCTCGCGATCCTGCTTTCCTGCGTAGGTAAACTGGCGGCGGCGATTCAGGCTGTACCGGTTCCTGTCATGGGCGGCGTATCGCTGTTGCTGTACGGCGTGATCGGTGCGTCCGGTATTCGCGTGCTGATTGAATCCAAAGTGGATTACAACAAAGCGCAAAACTTGATCCTGACTTCCGTGATTCTGATCATCGGCGTCAGCGGCGCAAAAGTGCATCTGGGCTCGACCGAGCTGAAGGGCATGGCGCTGGCGACGGTTGTCGGTATTGGGATGAGCCTGGTGTTTAAGGTCATCAGCCTGTTCCGTAAAGAGGAAGAAATCCTCGATGCGCCGGAAGAGAACGACGCGCGTTCATAACGGCGTTATTCACCCCGTTGAGGCCGTCAATATCGCGGCCTCAACAGGGACTGGTTTCTGTGGTAAACTCGATTCGTTTTCCTGCCCGTTTTGCTTGAGGTGATTCTGAACACGCCGGCACAGCTTTCATTGCCACTCTACTTACCCGATGACGAAACATTTGCCAGTTTCTATCCGGGCGAAAACGCGTCTCTTCTTGCCGCCATCAATAATGCTTTGTATCAAGAGCATGGTAGCTATATCTATTTTTGGTCACGCGAAGGAGGCGGGCGCAGTCATCTGCTGCATGCTGCCTGTGCCGAACTGTCGCGTCAGGAACGCGCGGTGGGCTATGTGCCGTTAGATAAACGCGCCTACTTTGTGCCGGACGTGCTGGAAGGCATGGAACAGCTGGCGCTGGTCTGTATCGACAATATCGAATCTATCGCAGGCGATGAAGAATGGGAAATGGCGGTATTTAATCTGTATAACCGCATTCAGGAAACGGGGCGAGCCCGGCTGTTAATTACCGGAGATCGTCCGCCGCGTCAGCTAAATTTACGTCTGCCCGATCTGGCTTCTCGTCTCGACTGGGGACAAATCTACAAGCTACAACCGTTATCGGATGACGAAAAGGGGGAGGCATTGCAGCTGCGTGCCAAACTGCGCGGGTTCGAATTGCCAGAAGACGTGAGTCGTTTTCTGCTTAAGCGTTTGGATCGAGAAATGCGCACGTTATTTATGACGCTCGATCAGCTTGACCACGCTTCCATCACTGCACAGCGCAAGCTGACCATTCCTTTTGTGAAAGAGATCCTCGGGCTGTAGCTGGGGATCGCTAGCTGAAGATCATCGATCTCTGACGGTTACAGAATTTCCAGTACCTGTTCTGGCGGGCGACCAAGACGTGCCTGATCTTGTACCACGACGATAGGGCGCTCGATGAGCTTTGGATTATCGATCATCGCCTGAATCAGCTGCACTTCTGTTAGTGCAACATCGGACAACCCTAACTGCTGATAAGCCTCTTCTTTGGTTCTCATCAATTCGCGCGCGCTGCTAAAACCCAACTGTTGGATAAGCTGAGCCAGTGTCGCGGCATCGGGCGGTGTGTCGAGATAGAGCACGACGTTTGGGGCAATATTGTGCTCTTGCAGTAGCGCCAGCGTTTCACGGCTTTTGGAGCAGCGCGGGTTATGGTAAATCGTCACGGATTTTTGCTTTGAAGGCTGTGTCATCGTTATGCTCCTTATCAGGATTTCTGGTACTGGCGGAAACGCTGTTGTAACTGGCGGAACTGATCAATACGGGCATCGTAGCGCGCCTGCTCCAGACTCCCCAGTTTGACCAATGAACTCGCGTTGCTCAGTAGCCGAATAGATTGATCGAGTTGGCCGTTAAGTGCCAGACTCTCTGCACGAGCGGCCAGCTCTTCTGCACGCTGTCCTTGGGCTGCGGCGGCCTGCGCCAACAGCTCCCAGCCGTTCGGATCGTCAGGGTGCGCGTAGGTATAGCGATACAATATTTTGCCGGCGGCAGCCGGCTGCTTCCCTTCCACATAAGCATTCGCCAGATTAAGCTGAAGTACCGGGTTCGCCTGCATACCGGATACGTTTTGTAAACGGGCGATAGCTTGCGTAGCGCGGTTTTGTCCCAGATCGATATCGGTCATCATATCCAGAAACCACGGGTTTTCTGGCGCGCTGCTTAGCAGCGGTTGCAGCACATTGCGCGCGTCATCGTACTTCTTGGCCTGATACAGCTGAATGGCACGACCATACTTCGCGGCCAGCTGTTCCCGCACGTTACCTTTTTCCCATTGCACCAGCAGATCGTCGTTTAATGGGCGATCCGGCGAACCATACATGCCAAAAGTGCGTATTTTGGCGAACAAGAAATCTTGAGAAGACTGCACGGGCGTTGAGCGCATCTGATTGGCGCGGTTACGGGCGTCTGACAGGCGGCTTTCCGGCAATGGGTGGGTCAGCAACATTTCCGGCGGTCTTGAAGCATAACGTGATTGGTCAGCCAGCTTTTGCAGGAAATTCGGCATAGCTTGTGGATCGAAGCCCGCGCGCTGTAACACCTGAATCCCGATGCGGTCTGCCTCTTGTTCATTCGACTGCGTGAACGTGATCATGCCCTGCTGCGCACCTGCCAGCGTGCCGCTGAGCGCTGCCATTCCCAACTGTGGATTGGCCATTGCCAGCAGAATAGAACCGAGCGCGCCAACCCAAGTGAGCGGGGCGCTACGCTGCTGTGATTCCATGCTGCGCGCCAGATGGCGCTGGGTAACGTGAGAGATTTCATGCGCCAACACCGAGGCCAGTTCGCTTTCGCTATCGGCATAGCGAAACAGCGCAGAATGCAGTACTACGTTGCCGCCGAAGAAGGCGAAGGCGTTGATGTCGTCATTACGGATTAGATAAAAATGGAACGGCGTACGTACCGAATCAGCCTGCTTGACCAATCTGTTACCGAGCTGGTTAATGTAATTGGACAGCAGCGGATCGTTGATAAGCGGCGCACCAGCCCGCAGTTGACGGACGTAAAAATCGCCCATCGCCAGTTCCTGATTGATACTGAGCGTACCACCTGCGGTCGTGCCAATATCCGGCAGTCGATCCTGCGTGTCAGCCTGAACAGGAAGCAGGTTGCCAGCCAGTAGTGTCCCAAACAGGACGGACATGAGCGTTTTTCTTAACCGAATAGACATAACGGAAGATAACCTTATCAACAGCTAACGTGAAAGCATTCTGCCGACTATCTTAGCCAGCGATGGAAGACAAAGAAATGCCCGAGCGGGAAAAACGTGGTGAAGAGAGATAAAGGCAGGAAAAACCGGCACGTATGACGGTGCCGGTGGGCGATTTGAAAACCGCGAATTAGGCGTTTTTCAGATAATCGAGAACGATGTCGTGGTGGTTGCTGGTTTTGAAGTCGTCAAACACCTTCTCTACCTTGCCATTTTCATCGATCAGAAAACTGATGCGATGAATACCGTCATAGGTTTTCCCCATGAACGTTTTTTCTCCCCAAACGCCAAACCCTTCTGAAACCTGATGATCCTCATCAGAAAGCAGCGTGAAATTTAAGACCTCTTTCTCGACAAAACGGGACAGTTTTTCTGATTTGTCCGTACTAATACCGAGAACTTCAACGCCATGTTTTTTCAAATCGTCCATGTTATCGCGCAGGCCGCAAGCCTGAACGGTGCATCCTGGCGTCATTGCTTTAGGGTAGAAATACACCAACACTTTCTGTCCCTGGAAGTCGGTTAAATTTACTTGTTCGCCATCTTGGTCGGGCAAGCTAAATTTCGGTGCAATATCACCGGCTTTCAGTGTGTTCATCACGACTCTCCGTCTTGTGTCTCTTCATGCTGTGGATATACCCATAATTATACTATTGGGCATAGTTAACGACGCTAATACTGCCTTGTGCGTTCAATTCTGTACATAGCTGATGAAAGGCTGGCTCAATAATTAAGCTATCAAGCGTTGCAGAACTGTGTGCGGCAATCTGAATATACAGCTGCGGTGGTTTTCCGCCCTCTGCGGGCTGCGTTTTTGAAACCAACTCAGCAATGTTTAACTGGTGAGAATCGAACAAATCAGTGAAACGCTCAATAATGTGAGGCGAATCGGCGACGTCAACCTTCACCCAAACGGTGGACGGTGTTGGCTGGCTGGCCTGTGACTCTGTCCGCTTCATCACGATCAATAAATCCATCTCCGCACCTTTCAGCGGCAGGGTAGATTCAATCAGCGTTATGGCGTTCCAACTGCCGGACAGCAGCATAATAAACGTGAACTCTTTGCCCAGCATAGCAAGACGGCTATCTTCGATATTGCAGCCACAGCTACTGACGTGGCGGGTAATCGCATTGACAATACCGGGGCGATCGACTCCCAGTGCGGTAATAACCAGATAGTGTTCTTGTGAGCTTGGCAACATCATGCTTCCTGTCTTTTTTCCCATTAATACATGGTAAACATAAAAAATTGCCTGGAGCAATTTTTAACGCCGCTTGCGGCGGCCCGAAGGGCGGCGGGCAGGGATAGCCCGCCGTAAAAAACCTGGAGCCATTTTTAGCTCGATTTACGCGGTCTATTTTCCCAAAACATCAGAAGCATTTTTAATTTCGTTTACTGCGTCATAAAAAAACCTGCGTCAGGCACCTACAACGCCCTTGTCCGCTTGCTTTTGCATAGAGGTCAAAAGTACCATGAAGCACTTGTTTGTGGAGGGGATGGCCAATGTTTACGGGAAGTATTGTTGCGCTGGTTACGCCGATGGACGCCAAAGGCGCTGTCGATCGGGCGAGCTTGAAGAAACTGATTGATTATCATGTCGCTAGCGGTACATCGGCGATTGTCTCTGTCGGCACGACGGGCGAATCCGCTACGTTGAGCCATGACGAACATGGCGATGTTGTATTGTTGACGCTGGAACTGAGCGACGGGCGTATTCCCGTTATCGCTGGAACCGGTGCGAATGCTACCGCCGAAGGTGTTTCACTGACGAAACGCTTTCACGGCACGGGCGTTGTTGGCTGCCTGACGGTGACACCGTACTATAATAAACCGACGCAGGAAGGGCTGTTCCAGCACTTCAAAGCGATCGCCGAACATACCGATTTGCCACAAATCCTGTATAACGTACCTTCTCGTACCGGTTGCGATATGCTGCCGGAAACGGTTGCCCGTTTGTCTGAAGTGAAAAATATTGTCGCAATTAAAGAAGCGACGGGGAACTTAAGTCGGGTAAGCCAGATCCAAGAGCTGGTTAGTGAAGACTTCATTTTGCTGAGCGGCGATGACGCTAGCGGGTTAGACTTTATGCAACTCGGCGGTAAAGGGGTGATTTCCGTAACGGCGAACATTGCTGCGCGTGAAATGGCGGAACTTTGCAAGCTGGCGGCGCAGGGCAATTTTGTCGAAGCGCGCCGTTTAAATCAGCGCCTGATGCCACTGCATCAGAAGTTATTTGTTGAACCCAATCCTATTCCGGTGAAGTGGGCCTGTAAGGAATTGGGACTCATAGCGACCGATACGCTGCGCCTGCCGATGACACCGTTGACCGATTCTGGCCGCACGGTGATGGGGCAAGCACTTAAGCAAGCGGGTTTGCTGTAATCGTTAGGGAGATTTAATGAGTTATTCATTACAAAAGTCGATGGTGGCAAAAGTCGTTGGCTTATCACTCGTGATGTTGCTTGCGGCTTGTTCCAGCGATCAGCGCTATAAGCGTCAGGTCAGTGGCGATGAATCCTATTTGAAAGCGCCTGAGCATCACGCGCTGAATACGCCTGCCGGGATGATTTTACCCTTGCAGAACGGGGATTATGACATACCACCGGTTACCCTGAATGGTGCGGTCGGCAAGGCACTGGATATTCGTCCTCCTGTGCAGCCATTGGCTTTGTTGAATGGTTCCCGTACCCAGGTTTCGGGGGATACGGCAACGCTGTTTTTAGAAAACAGCGCGCAAAATAGCCAGCTCTGGTCTCAGGTTATCCGCGTGTTGCAAGACAAAGCGTTCACCATTGCTAGCCGTCAGGATGCCAGCCAAACGCTGACCACTGACTGGATCTCATGGCCGCGTGAAGATGAAGACGTACCGTATCAGGGGCGTTATCAGGTTTCCGTACAGCAGCAGGGCTATCAGGTTGCTTTGGTCGTAAAATTGCTGGGATTGCAGTTGAACGGCCAGCCAGTGACAGCGGGCGATCAGACTCAGCGTTACACCGGGTTGATGCTGAATGCGCTTAGCAATGGTCTGGATTCTCAGGCAACGGCACGCGAAAATGCGCTGGCAAATCGCACTATTGGTTCGCTGGATGTACAAAGTGGAGCGGATGATACAGGCCTGCCACTTCTGATTGTACGCGGTCCGTACACGGTGGTATGGGATCGTCTGCCTGCGGCGCTGGACAAGATCGGCATGAAGGTGAACGATCGTAGCCGTCCGCAAGGCTCTGTCTCCGTCACGTATCGTGCACCAAGCGGCGGAACCTGGGATGATCTGGGCGCGAAAAACCCTGAACTGCCTAACGGCGATTACAAATTGCAGGTTGGCGATTTAGATAACCGCAGCAGTTTGCAATTTATCGATTCCAAAGGGCATACGCTAACCCAGTCTCAGAATGATGCGCTGGTGGCCGTATTCCAGGCGGCGTTCGGTAAATAACGCATAAATCAAGGGTCGGATTATCCGGCCCTTCTTCATTCAACCTATCTACCCGAATTGGCGGGCGCTGTTGGCAACCGTTCGGGAAAGCGTTAAATATACGGGTCGTATTTTTGACCCTCACTGTGTGGAGTAATAAAGATGCAAAAGCTAGCTGAGCTGTATCGTGGAAAGGCGAAAACTGTCTACACCACCGAAGATCCCGATCTACTGGTGCTGGAGTTCCGCAATGATACATCAGCAGGAGACGGTGCGCGCATTGAGCAGTTTGACCGGAAAGGAATGGTAAATAACAAGTTCAACCATTTCATCATGAGCAAACTGGAAGAAGCTGGAATCCCAACGCAAATGGTGAGCCTGCTTTCTGACAATGAAGTGCTGGTGAAAAAACTGGAGATGGTGCCGGTCGAGTGCGTCGTGCGCAACCGTGCGGCGGGATCGCTGGTAAAACGTCTGGGGATCGAAGAAGGTATCGAGCTGAATCCGCCGTTGTTCGATTTGTTCCTGAAAAACGATGCGATGCATGATCCAATGGTGAACGAATCTTACTGCAAGACGTTCGGCTGGGTGAATGAAGAGAATCTGGCTCGCATGAAAGAGCTGAGCTATAAAGCGAATGATGTGCTGAGCAAACTGTTTGGCGACGCTGGTCTGATTCTGGTCGATTTCAAGCTGGAGTTTGGTCTGTTCAAAGGCGAAGTGGTGCTGGGTGATGAATTCTCACCAGACGGTAGCCGCCTGTGGGACAAAGAAACGCTGAACAAAATGGATAAAGACCGTTTCCGTCAGAGCCTCGGTGGTTTGATTGAAGCGTATGAAGAAGTTGCGCACCGTATCGGCGTAAAATTAGACTAACTGCGCAATCGTTTACGTTCAGGTCGCCAATCTGCAATACCCTGGCGACCTGAATGTTTTAATGATTTTTCTCTCGAAAAGCCGCCTTTCTATTCTCGTCTTTGCTGAATGATTTGCTGACCTGTCCCTCACTCCGATTAATGCTATCATCGCGGTTTGCTTAACGCGCAACCTGACTACTTTCGACAGACTCGCATCCATGGCTTACTTCGATCCAACATTGTTAATTCTGCTCGTTCTGGCGGGGCTGGGTATTATCAGCCACAACATGACCGTCACGCTGGCAATTCTGGTTCTGCTGGCAATACGTATCACCCCTTTAAATAACTATTTTCCGTGGGTGGAAAAATATGGGCTGAGTATCGGTATTGTGGTGCTGACGATTGGCGTAATGGCACCGATTGCCAGTGGAAAAATTACCGCCAGTGAAGTGATGCATTCCTTTCTGCACTGGAAATCCCTGCTGGCGATCCTCATTGGCGTTGTTGTGTCCTGGCTTGGCGGACGCGGCGTGTCGCTGATGAGCAGCCAACCCTCCGTGGTGGCGGGATTGCTGGTGGGAACGGTCATGGGCGTGGCGCTGTTTCGCGGCGTTCCGGTCGGACCGCTGATCGCCGCAGGGTTACTTTCTCTGCTGATCGGCAAGACCTGATTCATCCGGCGCGTGTGATGATGCTGCGTGATTTTCTCCACAGCCAACACCAGCAGCAACGCTATGGCGTCCGGCGACTGTTGGTGCTGAGCGGTGAAGCGAACTGGTGTGAAGAACAGGCGCTGGCGCTCAGTTGTCAGTCAATTGGCGACTGGCTGTGGATTAGCGAAGATGCGCCGGATTCCGTCGCTTCACTCTCTGCCAGTCGGGTTCGCATGCTGCTGGGGCGAGAGTTTCTCCACGCGGTGTTTGATGCGCGTAAAGGCGTGGATGTCGAGGCGTTGGCGATGCTGTCAGGCACGCTACAGGCCGGTAGCTGGCTGATTATGCTGGTGCCGTCGTGGCAGTCATGGCCGACCTTACCCGATGAAGACAGCCTGCGCTGGAGCGAACAGCAACAGCCGATTGCTACCCCGTACTTTATTCAGCATTTCCAACGTCAGCTGTTGGCCGATGAAGATGTCGTTCTCTGGCAACAGGGGCAGGAATTAGCGGTTCGGCCTTTGGCTGAGCGGGGCGACTGGCAGCCTGTAAACGGTGAACCGACCGCGCCACAGCAGCAGATTCTGCATGAACTCGATACTGCCGAGTCTGGCATATTTGTGATTACCGCGCCGCGTGGTCGGGGGAAATCGACGCTGGCGGGTATGCTAACGCAGCGTAGTCGCGGAACCTGCTGGCTCACCGCACCTTCTCGCGTAGCGACGGATATCCTGCATCAGCATGCGCGTGCTGATGCGCAATTCTGGGCACCGGATGCGTTGTTGGCGCACTGTCGCCTTCATGGCTCGCCCGATATCGAGTGGTTATTAATTGATGAGGCGGCGGCGATTCCGTCTTCCGTCCTCTCAGCGCTGTTGCCCTATTTTTCCCGTATTCTGATGACCACGACGGTGCAAGGGTATGAAGGCACGGGGCGGGGGTTTCTGTTGAAGTTTTGCGCGGCATTGCCGCAGTGTCGCGTATTTTCTCTGGACGATCCGCTGCGCTGGGCTGTTAACGATCCGCTAGAGCGCGTGTTGGATCAGACACTGCTGTTCAACGAGCCTACCTCGCTTCATTCTCCGCTTAATCCCGTTGCTGATTCGCTGGTTTCGCCCTCTGCCGAACTGGATATTCGAACCGAACGTGCCGCCGACTGGCTGACACATCCCGAACGCCTGACGTGGTGCTACACGCTATTGTGCAGTGCGCATTATCGTACCTCGCCGTTGGATTTGCGTCGTCTGATGGATGCGCCAGGTATGCACATCGCCAGCGCACAGGTAGAGGACGAGATGTGTGGCGTACTGTGGCTAGTGGAGGAAGGCGGGCTGTCTGCTTCATTGGCTCATGAGGTGTGGGCCGGACGGCGACGCCCACGTGGTAATCTGGTCGCCCAATCGCTGGCGGCGCATGCTGGATTGTGGAATGCGCCGATGCTACGCGCTCGTCGCATAAGCCGGATCGCGGTGGCATCGTCGTCTCGCCGACAGGGAGTAGGACGAGCGTTAATCGCCGAGCAGATGCACGAAGCACAAAAACAGGCGCTGGATTACCTGTCAGTCAGTTTCGGCTATCAGACAGCGCTGTGGGCGTTCTGGCAATCGTGTGGGTTTCAACTGGTGCGCATTGGTAGCCACCTTGAGGCCAGCAGCGGCTGTTACAGCGCGATGGCGATATTACCGCTGAGTAACGCAGGCCATAAGCTGGCGGAGCAGGGGAGCCAGCAATTGGCGCGTGACTGGTATTGGCTACAGCGCATGATTCCGCTGAACCTCACGCTGCCGCAGACAGAAAGTACGGCGTTGGATGTTGAGAGTACGGAACTGAATGATGACGACTGGCGTGAGCTGGCGGGATTTGCTTTTGCGCATCGGCCGATGGAAGCCAGCTTCGCTGCGCTTTGCCGCCTGCTTATTCACACTACATTGCCGCTGCCTGCACTACGTTTGTTGACGGAAAAATCGGGTGAAGGCGAACAGGCTGCCGCTACGTTGGGGCTAACGGGAAAGAAAGCGCTTCTGAAACGCTGGCGAGAAGAAACTGCCAGTGCGCTAATCGATCTCGATGCGCAACGCGGTGAGCTTTGGCGACAATGGGGACTTTCCACCCATTCGACGGGTGATGCGCCTCATCCCTGAAACGCATCGTTATCGAAACGCAGGTTGTGGCATCAGTCCAACTGCGATTTGAAGGCGGGGGCGTGACGAAGCAATTCCCACAGCGTTGTCTGTAAGGGGATTTTCTGATTTTCGATCAGCTCGGGATAGCGCTGATGAAACGCGCCTTCTTTGGCGGAAAATGCGGTGTTTTCCTGAAGCCATTGCTCGCGTAGCTGGGTGATTTGCTCACGCGTTAGCTGCTTATTGGGCATGGCATCTTCCTGTTTCTCAAACCAGCGTTCGCGTTTGGCGGGCGTTGCGCGTTCTTCGGCACTCCAGCCATCTTGAATTTGCAGTATCTGCGACAGCGTAAAGCCAAGCTGTACAGAGATACCTCGCCAGCTCTCCGCATCCGATGGCGCAGGGGGCGGGGAAAGGCGGGACAATAGCGACGCCAGATTTTTTTCCAGCCCCTGCTCGCTGGTGGCCGCTTCTGTCAAATTAACGGTCTGCTGGTGCAATTCGGTCCAGGCGCTTTCGGCCACGCTTTCGCCAGCCAACAGCGGTGCAACGAGCTGTAACCACTGCTGGCGTAAGTCATTTAGCGTGCGGTCAGCCAGCCACTCGCTCCATGGGTTCCCGTCGTTAGTTAACCAGTGGTGCAGCCATTGTAGGGCGATGCCGTCTACGGCTTTTCCTGGGGGAATCGCAGCAAAGAGTGCATCCACCTGCGCTGGCGTTGTGCAGGGAAGTTTTTCCAGCAGCAGGCCAAGGGCCGCGGGAAACCCGGTTAAACGTTCAAAGATGCGAATATCTGCGCTGTGCGCCAGCACAGCGCAGATTGTGCCTTTATTATCTTCCCAGTAAGGGGCATAGGCTTGTTGAATGTCGCCATTGACCGCGTGTTGGCGCAGGCGCTGGTGTAAAAAGTCGCGCAGCGACGGGTCGCCGTAAAACGTTCCCCACGCTACGTGGGCATCTGCCAAGGGCTGTGTCGTTTTTTGTATCGCAACCTGATGTGATTCCAGCCAGCCGCGTAGCTGTGCCAGCGTTTTTACGCCGATCTGTCGTGAGACTTCCTGCCCATTTTTAAACAGTAGTAGGGTGGGAATACCACGCACGCCAAAGCGCCGCATAAACGCCGGATATTGCTCCACATCCAGCTTGGCCACGGTCAAATTGTCTGGCGTGTTATCGGCGAGGGTTTCCAGCAGGGGAGCCAGCGTTTTACAGGGCTGGCACCACGGGGCCCACAGATCAAGCAATATGGGCTTGTCGCTAGTCGCGAGTAGCGTATCCAGCGACGTATCGCTGGCAGTAATAATGGTGTCTGACATAGTGTTTCCATTAGAAAATAGTTAAAAATCAATAGGGTTTAGCCGAGGTTTACTGCGACCCCCCTACGGTCATATTGTCGATGCGCAGCGTCGGTTGGCCGACGCTGACGGGCAAGGTTTGTCCTTCTTTACTGCACACGATATTGCCGTCATCCAACGCCAGATCGTTGCCTACCATCGCGACGTGCAGCAGCGCTTCTGGCCCGTGACCAATCAGCGTCGCGCCTTTAACTGGACGGGTCACTTTGCCGTTCTCAATCAGGTAGGCCTCGGTCGTAGAAAAAACATATTTCCCACTGCTGATATCAACCTGCCCGCCACCGAAGCCGACGGCATAGAGGCCATTTTTAACGGAGGCGATCACTTCTTCTGCGGGATATTGTCCTGCCAGCATGTAGGTGTTGGTCATTCGTGGCAGAGGTAGCGCGGAGTAGGAGGAACGGCGGGCGTTGCCCGTTAATGCGGTATTCATCAGTTTGGCGTTAAGACTGTCCTGTAAATAGCCGCGTAGTATGCCGTCCTCAATGAGCGTCGTGCATTGCGATGGCGTGCCTTCATCATCCACATGCAGCGAGCCCCGGCGAGTGGCGAGTGTGCCGTCATCGACGACGGTAATCCCCGGTGCGGCGACCCGTTCCCCTAACAAGTTGGAAAAGGCGGAACTGCCTTTGCGGTTAAAGTCGCCTTCCAACCCGTGTCCGATGGCTTCATGCAGCAGAATACCGGGTGAGCCTGCGCCGAGTACCACGCTGTACGTTCCTGCTGGCACTGGGCTGGCGTCCAGATTATTCAATGCCTGATCGACCGCTCGGTTCACCCAGTGCGTGATCGCTTCGTCATCAAAGAAACCGTAGTCGAGACGTCTTCCTCCGCCGCTGCTTCCGTTCTCTCTGCGGCCCTGCTGTTCCACGACGACGCTGATAAACAGATTAACCAACGGGCGAACGTCCGTCGCGAGCTTGCCGTCGTGGCGGGCGATGAGAATGGTTTCATGCGAAGCATTCAGGTAGGCCGTTACCTGCGTTACGCGCGGGTCGCGCGCGCGCGCTTTGCGATCGATCGAAAACAGTAGCTGTCGCTTATGCTCTTCGGTTACGGCAAGCAGCGGATTGTTTGACGGATAGAGCGTGGTCGCGCCGTGCGGTAAAGAGGCGGGGAGCGCGACGCTAGCCGTTTGCCCCTGTCGGCTGATTTCCCTTACGGTGCTGGCGGCTTGCAGAATCGCCTGTGGGCTCAAGTCATTGGTGTAGGAGAACGCGGTTTTCTCACCGCTGACGGCACGAACGCCAACCCCTTGATCGCGGCTGAATCCTGTCGGGCGCACGATACCGTTTTCGAGCTGCCAGCCTTCCTGCTGACGGCGCTGAAAATAGAGATCGGCATAGTCCACCTGACGCTGCATGATGTGATTCAGCGCGTGCGTTATCTCTGGTGTGCCCAGCGAGAATGCCGACAGTGCAGATGAGACTGACGTCCCAGTGGCATGTATGGTCATGATGGTGATCCTGTTTCTGTGACGCAATAGGGGATTACTGCCCGGCGATCTGCATCTCTTCAATCAATAGGGAACCGCAGGAGAGGTTGCCCTGCGTGTGGATATCCGCACCGAGCGCGACGCATTGCTGAAGCAGCGTTTTTAGGTTGCCCGCGATGGTGATCTCTTCGACCGGGTACTGTATTTCGCCGTTTTCGACCCAAAAACCGGCAACGCCCTGAGAGTAGTCGCCCGTCATTGGATTTAGCCCATGCCCCAGCAACGTGGTGACCAATAGCCCTGTCTGCATAGTGTGCAGTAGTGTCGGCAAGTCATTGTTAGCGTGACTTTGGCTGCTGCTGACAATCAGGTTATAGGCTCCGCCAGCGTGTCCGGTTGTCGTGAGCCCCAAGCGTCGAGCGCTGTAGCTGGAGAGAAAATAGCCTTGTGCAATGCCGTCGTGGATAACGTGACGTGGCGCGGCGGCGACACCTTCGGTATCAAAGCAGGCGCTGGCTAGTGCGCCGGGAATAAACGGATTTTCATACAGGCTCAGGTGTGGTGCGGTGATGGCCTCACCGAGGCATTGCCCCAGAAAGGACGTGGAACGATAAAGCGCCGCGCCACTGAGCGCATTGACCAGATGATGAATCAGGCTATGCGCGACGGGCGCTTCAAACAGTACCGGGCAGCGTCGAGTTGAGAGTTTACGAGCCTTTAATTGTGCGATGGCACGTTGTGCGGCGGTGTGCCCGACCGTTTCCGGCGCTGCCAGGAATGCTGGCGATCGTCCCGTGGTGTGCCAGAATCCTTTCTGACGCGCCGTATTGTCACGGGCGATGGCCTGACTCCACAGCGTGTGTAGCGAGGTGGGGTAGCCCGCGCAAAAACCAGCCGAGTTTGCCAGAATAAAGTCCCCCTGCTGTGAGGTAATCTCCGTACTCTCGCTATAGCTGTATTCGTGTGCGGCATTGGCGGCCTGTTCGGCACGTAGTGCCAGCGACAGCGCTTGTTCGACGGTTAGCGCGTCGTTGTGGTGCAGCTTCAGATCGTAAATGTCTCGGGCGAAATACTGAGAGTCTGGCAGGCCGCTACACGCATCTTCATCCGCATATTTAGCCAGCGTACTGGCAGCGTCAACGGTGTCCTGCAAGGCTTCCTGACTCAACAAGGTGGATGACACGGTGCCTGAACGCTGACCAAAGTAAACCGTAACGGACAGAAACTGGCTCTGATTTTGCGTCAGCGTATCCATATCACCCTTTCTGACGCGCAGCGTGCGTCGGTTTCCCTGAGAAACGTTAACGACTGCCTGACTTGCGCCTTTTGCGGCAGCGAGGTCCAGCACGTTTCCGGCCAGTGATTGGAGCGTGCCAGACTGCGGCGTAGCAAGAGTGAGAGATTCATCAAGAGAAGGCATATTGGGTATCCATGCGTAGCAGTGTTCTACTCATGATGTGCAACGAAGATAGAAAAGCGTCAGTGCGAGGTGAGACTTTTTTACAAGGTGCTAAGAGGCAAGGGGGATGTTGTCCGCAGAAGCTGACGGCAGGTCGTCAGCCTCTGCGGGGAAGGGAAAATCAAGGTGTTTTGACCGGTTGCAGGACGAAATCGATTTTGCTCAGGCCACGCTGCTGAGCGCTGGTCATGACATAGGCCACTCGACCATACTCGACGGCCTGATCGGCAAACAGCCGTATATTCGGGTGTGTTCCTTCGGCTGAGGCCGCATCGAGTTTGGCAATCAGTTGCGCATCATCAACCGCTTCTTTATTCCAGTTAATTTGTCCGGTCGCGGTAATCGCGATATCCACGGCTTGCGGATCTTTCGTGATTTTCTCGACGCTGGCGCGCGGCAGTTCCACTTTGACGGCGTGATTAATGACCGGCAGGGTAATCATAAAGACGATCAGCAGCACCAGCATGACATCAATAAATGGCGTCATGTTGATATCGTTGAGCAGGGCGTCGTCCTGACTTTCAAACGGGGATGACATACTCATGGCAGTGTTCCTCCTCAGGCTGAGCGTTCAACGGGATGAGATGATTGATGCGGGATCGCCGTGTTCAGATCGGCGAGACTGGTTTCAACACGTGCGCCAGTCAGCAGGTAAGCGTGCAGATCGTGGGCAAAGCGATTCATGGCATGCAGAACGACGCGGTTACGACGGTTGATCGCGTTGAACCCTAATACAGCGGGGATTGCGACGAACAGGCCGAACGCCGTCATGATCAACGCCTCGCCGACAGGGCCAGCAACCTGTGCCAGATCGGGCTGGCCGATAGTGCTGATGGTTTGCAGCGCGTGGAAAATACCCCAGACGGTGCCAAGCAGGCCGATAAACGGCGCAGTGCTGCCAATAGACGCCAGTGTTCCGAGGCCGGATTGCAGTTTTCCTGCGTTGGTGTCCAGCGTGTTGCTCAGGCCGCGTACCAGCCAGTCGCTGAGATCGACATGTCCACCCAGCGTGGAGGAGAATTTATGCGGGTGTTTCAACAGTGCATGGCCTTCAACCACTAAATCACGGAACGGGTTAAAATGCTGTTTACCAAACTGGCCGAGGCTATCTTGCAGGTTTGTGGCCTGCCAAAATGCCTGTCGGCTGTGCTGAACGCTCTTGTTCAGCGTCAATAGTTGCCGCGCTTTGACCAAAATAACGGTCCATGACAACAGCGACATGATCAGCAAAATAACCGCTACCGAGTGGGTAACTGCATCGCCCTGCTGCCAGAAATGTTGAATATCTAACGTGTTCATGTGTGACCTCTTGTGCAATAGACTGATTCGGGCGTCAGTGAAACGGCGTGTGAGGCCATTTCGACGCGAGTTCTGTGTTAACGAGCCAATCGGAAGTTGACGGGCTGAACGGTCATGACGGTGATAGCCTGTCCGTTTTCGCGGTAAGGTGTACAGCGTGCTTGCGCCACAGCACTCATGGCCGCCTCATCTAAGGCTTCAACTCCGCTGCTGCGAGCAATATCGTGCCGGATTAAGCGGCCTTCCGGGCTGATGACCAGACGCACTAGCACATCCCCCTCTTGCTGGAGACGTTTAGCGCGGCGGGGGTAATCCGGCTGTGGCACGATGCAACCAACGGACGCCACCTGTTTGGGCTGCGCACCGGGATGGTTCTGCATCATATTGCCTTTGCTGGCGCTGGTGAGCGCCCCTGCGGTGGCATCAGGTACGGTTGGCACGCTTTCTGGCGCTGGGGGCGCGGCAGGCTGACGCTCGGCCGTGGTTTTGGGGCGGACGGGCTGCGGTTTAACCACGGGTTTCACCGGCGGTTTCGGAACCTCTTTCTTAACGGGAGGCGGCGGGGTTTCTTGCCGTTCTACGATCGTTTTTTCCACGACGGGCGCGATTTCACGCTCGCCTTGTTCTGATGTGAGTACCGGCGGTTCCGGTGACAGTACGGGAACGGGTTCCGGTTCTGGGGCTTCAACCATCGTGGCCTGAATGCTCACGCTGGCAGCCGGATTAAGCAGGTTGATCGGCTTATATTCGGTAGTGCGAGTGATGAGCAAGGCTGCAACGCCAGCATGGATCAATGCCACCGCCAGAAAGCTGATTGCGATCCTTCTGGTTTCTCCCTGAGTAGATGCCCCGACGCTTAGCGATGACAGCGTGGTGACGTTTTCATACCGTGCTGCGGGAGTCGCCTCAGCGCGCGCGTTTAACGATAGGTGTTGCACGGATGCCTGTTGCACGTTTTCCCCTACTGCTCTTAGCTTACTGTGTTGGCGACGTCAGCCGACCAATCGTCATACTCTTTATTAATGATGTGCAACGAGGTAGAAAAAGTGTCACCACATAACGTGAATTTTTTACCCGTGTCTGATAGCACGGATGTGAATCCAGTAATCTGTGGTGTGCACGATAGCGATAGGCATGGTTTGCGCGAGTGAATCCAGCGTGTAGTTAATGTCATTGAGGGGGAAATTTCCGCTGACGCGTAAATCAGCGATGGCAGGGTCGAGCCTGATGATGCCTGGCGTGTAGTCGCGTAGCGAATTAATCACCGAAGCGAGTGAACGATCGCGGACTTCAAGTCGACCTTTCAGCCAGGCTATTTCTGATTCTGGCGTAATAGCGACCTGATAGAGCGTTGCGTCATCGAACCATACGCCCTGACCCGCATTAAGGCGCAGGCTTTGCCCGGCTCGGTTGGTAATTTTGGCGATGTTATCCAGTACGCCGACGTGTACGCCGCCGCTTTCATAACGCACGTTCACATTGGCCTGGAGGGCGACAATATCACCCATTTGGGTCGCGATAACGAAGGGACGTTGGGTATCGGGTCTGATTTCCGCGAAAATGCCCCCGGTGTGCAGGGCGACCTGACGTGCATGGCTCTCGGGTTGTACATTAACGTCGACGGCGGTACGCGCATTGAGCATGATCGCACTGCCGTCGCTGAGTGACACTTGCTGGCGCTGTGCTGTCGCGGTTTTCATATCAGACAGTAGTGGCGACAGCGGGTAGTGCTGATTGAGCAATAGACTGCTCAACGAGGCGATAGCGACCATGCCTAATCCGTATTGCAACACTTTTCGCCGCCCCGACGGCGCTAACAACGCCTGACGAATCGGGTCGTTGGGTAACGCGGCGAGAAGCGGCTGAAATTGTCCCAACGTTTGTTCAATGCGCTGGCAGGCGCGCTCATGCAGAACGTTTTCATCTCGCCAATGGCGGTAATCATCATAGTCGGTCTGCGTTGCTTCACCAGATCGCAACAACACCATCCATTCAATTGCCTGCTCGGCAATTGGGTCATCCATGTGTCTTCTGGCCATGCGGTTCACCTATAAATCACTGCTGTCTTGTGTTGCCAGGTAGCAGTTGGTGAGTGCTTTGGCGATATATTTTCTTACCATGCTGACGGAAACATCGAGTTTTTCGGCAATATCGGCGTAGGTCATACCATCAAGCTGGCTGTACAAAAAAGCCCGCCGTGCATTGGTAGAAAGTCCGTCCAAGGCTTGATCGATAGTGAACAGCGCTTCCATTAACAGCTGTTGGTCTTCCGGTGAGGGGTGGTGAAATTCTGGCTTACTTGCCAGTGCGGTGAGATAGGCCTTTTCCAGATCGCGCCGACGCCAGTTTTCGTACAGCACACGTTTAGCCAGCGTGGTCAGCATCGCTCGTGGCTCCTGCACGCTGGCGAGATCGGGTAGCGAGGCTAAACGTAAAAATGCTTCTGAGGCAACGTCTTCCGCTTCACAGCCGTAAGCAATACGGCGGCGTAATCGGTCCGTTAACCAGCGATAATCGCTGCGAAAAATAAGCGACAGTAAGTCGGTTTTTTTAACAGACTCGGTATACATGGGGAATCCTCAGCAACATAAACCACAACCTAAACAGACAATCTTTGAACCGGGATACCCCGAGGCCGCCAATACAGGGAAATTCGTTATTTCCGAATAAGAGCATTCTGTCTTGCGTTTTTAAGACAAAACACGGAAGAGTCAAACAACGATTTTCTTATATGTTTATTTAAAATTGTTATGTTGCTAAGAAATTTGTAAAAAAAGCCAGTTGAGGGGGAATACGAAAGAACATGGTGACGTCGGTAAATAGGGGCTCCATACACATTCCCTCCTTATCTGGCGGGCAGGCTTTCTTTCATCCGAATGAAGATGAGCAGGTTTATTTAGGTAGAAAAATGAGCCGGCGTCTTTTTAATCACGTCGATTATTACTAGATGAAATTTAGTTCATAAAAAAAAATGATTATTGCTGTCACTTTTTCATCGTCATTGCACAAATCATACGAAGACCAATAAAAACTGATTTTTTGAAGCAATTGACGAGGGAAATATGAAAAAAAGAGATGGTATCTCTCCCGCTCTGGGGCTGGGTTTTAAGCAACGCCTGCTTCTTACCAAAATACTGACAATCAATACCGCTTTATTCGTCGGTGCGACGACCATACCGATTGCCGCCTACGCGGCGGGTGAAAACGACACGATTGCCTTTTCTATTCCGGCTGGCGATCTACAAAAAGGGTTGCTAGCCATCGCCAACCAAAGTCAGCAAACCCTTTCATTTAATCCTGCTCTGGTGGCGAATTATCAAAGCGCCGCGCTGAATGGCAACTACTCGACGCGTCAGGCAATTTTACGTTTATTACAGGGGACGCCGTTATTATTAACGACCACCGATAACGGTATGCTGACCATTATTTCTTCCCGTGCTAATGATGCGGAAGTGGCGCAGGCCAGCGATAACGCGTTGCCAGCGATTACTGTCAACGCAGGGAGCGAAGATGAAACGGTATTGAACCCTGGCACCTCGTCTTCGGCCTTACGCACCAGCACCTCGTTACAGCAAACGGCGCAGTCGGTTCAGGTCATCAGCAATAAACTGATTACGGAACGCCAGGCGACGTCACTGGAGGATGTGCTGAAAAACTCGGGCAGCGTCGTCACCATAAAGTCGAACCGTGGTGAACCGACCTACTGGATACGTGGCTATGCCGTCACCTCTGGGGCAACGGATGGGCTATCCGGCTCCAGCAACGCAGGAATTGGCCGTGGCACTGAGATCGAAGGGGTTGAGCGCGTCGAAGTGCTGAAAGGGCCACAGTCCGTATTGGCTGGCAGCAGCTCGGCGGCGGGGACGATCAACGTGGTGCGTAAAAAGCCCGTGACGGAACCACTACGTCGAGTGAAAGTCGAAACGGCAAGCTACGGCGAGATAAAAACGTCGTTCGATGTCGGTGATGCCATTACCGAGGACAAGTCCTGGAGTTATCGTCTCAATGTATCGAGCATGAAGTCGCGCAATGCTTTTCCTGATTTTAATGGCAATCACAGCGACTATTTAGCGCCTGCCTTTACGTGGAAAAATGATAACACCACGTTGACGTTTGGGGCGGAAACCAGCCAGGGCAGGCGTTCTGGCCCCGCAGGCACCGTGTATCTGAACGGTTCCATTCAGCAGTTGCCTAAATATCGTCTTGGGGACAAAGACGATCATAATAAAACCAAGACCACCAATACGTATTATGAGCTGGAGCAAAAGCTCGTTAACGATTGGACATTCAACAGCAAAGCGGGCTTTCAGAGTACCTCATCTCAGATGAAGATGAATGAAACGTTGGATATCGCCGCCAATGGCAACAAAATCAGCCATCCTTTAGCCTATAAATCCACTAATCAGACATTTAGCCTGCAAAATGATATCCGGGGTAAAATCGAGACGGGGCCTGTCACCCAGACCTTGTTGTTAGGCCACGACTATAAGCATGAACGTTATGCCAGCTACGATAATGATTTTATTCTGTTGAATAATGGGAATATCTATAACTCGGATTCTCTCTCTTTCCCTGGCATCGGTGAACCAAGCTATCGGTCTTACACAACGAAATTAATCCAGAGTGGTTTCCTGTTTCAGGATCAGATCGATGTGTTTGAACGCCTGCATTTCCAGCTCTCGGTTAAACGCTCGACGTGGAATAACGCGTATCTGGTTGGAACGACGCCATCGACCTACACCGCCAGTAAATGGATTCCTAACTATGGTGTCAGCTTCGATATCACGCCAGATGTGACGATTTATGCCAATTTGCTGAACAGTTTTAGCGGGAATGCGTCCGTTACGCGGACGGGAGTCCAACTTCCACCGACCACCGGGCAATCTAAGGAAGCGGGACTGAAATTTAGCCTGCTGGACGATGATCTGACGTTAACAACGGCGGTATTTAATATTGAACAAAACAACCTGAGGGTAACGGACGGTAACGGTTTTCCTATTGCCTCCACTGGGAGAAAAAGCGAAGGGTTTGATGTCGATTTGAATGGTACGCTCTTGCCGGGATGGGATGTCTCAGCCAGCTACACCTACTCCACCAGCGAAGACCCTGCTACGACAAGGTTTCGGACCAACACGCCGCGCCATACCGCCAATATTTGGACGTCTTATGAGGTTCAGTCCGGCCGCTATCAGGGCTTTGGTGCCTCTGCCGGGATTAGCGGAACATCAAGAACCGAAAACGGGGATACGCGTCAAAACTTCACCATTGGAAGCCAGGCTTCTACGGATGTCACCGTCTTTTATCGCCAGCCAATCTGGTCGGTCACCTTTGGTGCCAATAACGTCTTCGATCGCGATATCTATTACACCAGCACGACGCCGTTGTATATCGGTATGAAAGAGGGACGGACATGGCGTCTTACCGGAACGTACTCGTTCTGATAACCCGTTTAACGGATGGCCTGTGTGGCCATCCAGACGAATTCGCAGGTAGAAACGGCGCATGAGCGTGAAAGAAGCGAGTACGACAAGACCGAGCATCGGTCAGATTCTGGTGCCCTATTGGCTGACGCCGGAGAAGTATCTGGCGCTGCTGATCCTGGCCATGATTATTAGCATCAATCTGGGGACTGCCTACATTAGCGTGGAGGCAAACCGTGTCGCCGGGAAATTTACCGATGCGCTGATTGGGGTGGATTGGGAGCAAATAAAACCGTTGTTTATCTTCAGCTTTATACTTGGCTTAGGGGCCATGATGCTGAAATGGGTAAACGTACTGGGCCAAGGTTATCTGGCCTTGCGCTGGCGTACCTGGATGACGCTTCACTATATTCGGCGCTGGACGGGGACATCGGCTTATTACCAAATAGAAAGGGAAGGTGTGCTGCCGAATATCGATCAGCGCATCGCCGATGATGTGAATGAGCTGGTGACAGCCTCACTAAATTTTTTTCTCAGTATTCTCTCGGTTATCATCAGTACCGTCACCTACACCGCGCTATTGTGGTCGGTTTCTGGCGTATTACGTTTCTCATTTATGGGCAGCGACTGGGCTATACCCGGCTATATGGTCTATGCCCTATATATCGAATATGTTCTTCAGGTTGCCCTTTCGCACTGGCTTGGTAAGGCATTGATTAAGCTGAATATGAACCAGCAGAATGCGGAAGGCGATTTCCGTTTTCTGGGCGTGCAACTGCGTGAAAATGCAGAACAGATTGCCTTTTATCAAGGCGGCAATCGGGAAGGGGAACGACTCGCTCAGCGCTTTGCTCGCGTGCGTGATAATGCGCTGTCTGTGCTGTTGCGCGGCTTTAAAGTGTCGTTTGGTCAAAGCCTGTTTAGCCATTTCCTCTCGCCGTTACCGACGCTGCTGGCATTGCCACAGTTGTTACGTGGAGAGATCACCTTTGGCGATTTGACGCGGATTCAGATGGCTTACGGTTCTCTGGGGGCGGTGTTAAGTTATTTTATGCAAGCCTATCAGTCCTTTACCCGCTGG
This sequence comes from Pectobacterium sp. IFB5596, assembly GCF_021432585.1. NCBI lineage: Bacteria > Pseudomonadati > Pseudomonadota > Gammaproteobacteria > Enterobacterales > Pectobacteriaceae > Pectobacterium > Pectobacterium sp. IFB5596. The sequence goes on along the minus strand of NZ_LXFY01000012.1, from coordinate 196,091 downwards.
CTGGCGTTGGCGAGGCGTTTGCAAGATATGGAAATCGCGCTGAATAAAAGCGAGCAGTCGCCATCGCCTATTCGCGTGACGGAGCTGGATGTGCCGGGGTTCTCCTGCCGGGCGCTGCATCTGTTAACGCCGGAGGGGCGTGCGCTGACGGCGCTCGACGACTGGCAGGTCTTACCCGGTGAACGTTGGATGGTGAACGGCGTATCCGGTGTGGGCAAGAGCACGCTGCTGCGTGCCTGTGCCGGACTATGGCAGCACGGTACAGGGGAAATTGTGCGTCCTCGCAACGGCCACACTCTCTTTTTACCGCAAAAAAGTTATCTCCCGACAGGGACGCTGAAAGCGGCATTATGCTACCCCGGCAACGCGCGAGATTTTACCGACGAGCAGTGTCGACAGGCGCTGCTGGACAGTGAATTGCCGGATATGGTCACGCAGTTGGAGAATGAAGATCGCTGGCAGCAGCGGCTATCCGGCGGCGAACAGCAGCGAATGGCAATAGCCCGCACGTTGCTGCACCGGCCCGACTTTATTTTTCTGGATGAAGCGACCAGCGCGCTCGATCCTGAAACCGAGCAGCGGGTTTATCAGGCGCTGGTGACTTGCTTGCCTGACAGCGCCATTATCAGCGTGGCGCACCGGGAAACATTAGCGACTTTCCATACTCATCATCTGCATCTGACACCGGCAATCGGAAGGGGCAGCGAGCCTGATAGGGAAGACCAGACTGGCGATGAAGCGACGTCGCATCAAGCGTTTAACGATCGCGGTTTTGCCTGACGTCATGAATGATGTGTTTTGAAACTCGCCGTGTGGGGTGGTCAATTCCTGTGATGTGTTAAATCGTCACAGGAATACTCGATCGGTGCGTCGAGCATAGGCAGGTTATTGCGTCTCTAAGAGTCGGAAAATCAGAGGCGCTTTTCCCTGTTTGTCTGGGTAATCGGCAATTAACGTGAGATCGGTTTTTTTCTCTCCAGACCAGAGCTGACACTCGATTCTCTTTTGCTGCGGGCTGGCGTCCATCGCATAACTGTACAGGGGAATCCTTCCTGTTTTATCAGGCGTAAAAGCAACGTCGTAAGGCGGAACCGCCAACTCAGCCATGTTTTCCCCCGCGCTCTCCAGTTCCTCAATCATCTCTTCGTAAATAGCTGGGCTCACACCAAAATTTACCAGAGTAACCGGATCGCCATGTTGGATGCCGCGCAACAGCTCACTCACGAGCCGATAAACTTCATCTTTGTCGCCTGTCATCTCTCATTTCCTTGGTTTTAGAAAATATGGCGACATGCTACGTGTTCTCGTCGCCGTCGTCTTCATCGGCGAATAAGATATTCATCATGCCCTGCGGGTTATTTAAAAACTGCCGGGTGATTTGATAGTGCTCCGTATCCTGCCACTCCACCTGTTGAATGCCATTTTCATCGAACTGATAAATCACCGCGTTGGGGTAAGCCAGAATAATCGGGGAATGAGTAGCAATAATGAACTGACACCCCGCGTTCACTAGCTGGTGGATACGCGCTAGCGCAGTGAGTTGCCGGGTAGGAGACAGCGCGGCTTCCGGTTCGTCCAGCAGATAAAACCCGTTGGGGCCAAAGCGATGGTTTAACAGCGCCATAAACGATTCGCCGTGCGACTGCTGGTGGAGCGAAACACCACCGTAAGCCAGTTGAATCAGGCCGGGGTCGATGTTTTCTATTTCTGTTGCGACATTGAAAAAACTTTCTGCCCGTAAAAAATAGCCGGTGCGTGGGCGTTTAATACCTTTGACGATGCGGAGGTGGTCGCTCAGGCTGGAATGGGAATCTCGCGTGCTGAAATTGATGTTACGCGAACCGCCTTCCGGGTTGAAGCCCATCACGATTGCCAAGGCTTCTAACAATGTCGATTTCCCAGAACCGTTCTCGCCAACAAGAAAAGTGACATCGGGATGAAAGCGAATCTGTTCGAGATCCTTTATCGCCGGAATATTTAATGGGTAAGTATGTGGATCGAGTGTTTTCTGTGGATGGAAATAGACGCGTTGTAAATAGGGTTTATCATGCTGTTCCACTTTATTCCCCTTGTGATACTGAGAGGTGGTTACTCGCTTCTGGATGGTGTATTTCTATTAGAATGATGAAAGATTTTCAGCGCAATAAGGCCCCCTATCAGTAAGATTACACTGGTTATGAGTACGTTAATTGGCAGCGTTGAATTTGACAAGAATAGGCCAGAAGTAGCGGTGACGAGAGAGAATAATATAGTGATGACAGTAATAGCCGAGACATCATATTCTGATATTTTACGCTTAAAAATTATTTTCTTAGTCGCCAGGACTATTATGGCACCGATGAAGCATCCAGCGACGGACATGGCAATGCTTGAATAGGCCTTGTCGGTGACAGCAAGGTAACCTACGATGAGGAGAATAAAAGAGTTGAAAATAACCAATAGTGATATTTTCCTTTTCACGATTTTTTCCTGTATTGAATATCATTATTATTTTAGGTGAGAAACGATATCGGTTTTTCAGTTATTTTACGCAATTTACGGCATCTGGCCTATTTTATATGTCATGATTTAATCGGTATAGAATAGATAAAATATAGCTATGTGGAATACATGATGGTAATAAGTGGTACGTCGCCAAAAGTGATTTCCCGTTTAAATAATGTGTTCTTTCCGGTGATCACATTACTATCAAATTGACGCCGACGGATGATACCGTCGGCGTCATGGATGATTAGAAGGAAACGTCGATACCGCCGCGCAGTACTTCTTCGTTACCCCGGTCAGCAAAGTGTTTGTCAGCACGCAGGAAGAAACGCGCATCGGCTGCCTTACCTACGTCCAGCCGCACGCCTGCCCACTGGGAGTCTTTGTCCAGTCGGATGCCGGGAATATCCAGGCGTTCTCCTTCGCGACCCAAACCGCTCCAGCGTGCGGTCACATCCAGCGAAGGATTGGTAAACGCATGCTGATACTCACCGTTAACGCCGATGCTGCTCCACCATCCCTGATTCCATTGCAGCAGAGCACGCAGGTTAACCCCTGTCAGACCGACGGTACGAGAGTAATCGTTGCCTTCCCCCGTCAGACCGAATGCGCTGCCGGTATCCGTAAAGCCACCGGTAGACAGGTAGCTGTATTTGAGTCCCGCATAGGGCTGTACGCTAAAGATATCGTTGAGCGCCCATTCGTAGCCGGTTTTGAGCAGGCTCTGCCAGCTATCGCTTGAGGTACTGCTGGAAACGGCTTCGACATTATTCAGTAAGACCGAACGGTTCAGCTTATCGCGGCCATGTTGATAGCTCAGGTTACCCTGAACATACCATTCTGGCGTGAGGTTATAACGGGCATAGGTCATCACCCCGTGCAGCTTATTCTCACTGTTGCCGCCGCTACCGGCGTAATCGGCTTTGATCTGGCTGTTGGTATAGGCAATCCCGGCACGTAATCCCGGTGTGTTAAAATCAGTATCCGTCCCGATGGCGGTCAGGGTGATATCGTAATCGCTACCCAAATAGCCTTTTTGATTGAGATTGCCGCGCAGCTTGCCCGTCTCAATCCACAGTCCGTAGCTTTTCTCTCTTCCCAATAAATCCAGACGGTTGTTCAGCAACTGATTCTGATAATCCAGGCTGTTAAACAGGATAGCGTTGCTGGACGCGTGCGCCTGACCAGACAATGAATCCAGTGCGATAGCGGCAGCACCCGTACTGCCTAACTGCTGGAAGGCGGCGGCTTTGGCCAGCAAGCTGGATTGTTGATCGGTTGTTGAAGACAAGGTAGACCAGCGGTCGGCAACCCGTAGCGCCGATTCGATATTGGCAGCGGTCTGCAACTGTGCCGCGCTTTGTAAGCCGCTGCTGGTGACTGCATCGACGGTGTTGAGGCGGCTGAATGCACCCGTCACGTCGTTGCTGCCGTAAGTCAGATTTCCCGTCAGGAACAGCCCGAGATTGGTGGTGCTAAATGTGCCACTGATCCCCTGATTGCTGTGCAACAGCGTTTCCTGTGCCTGAACGATGTAGGTATCGCTGGGCAGGCCAACGCGTAATGTGCCATCCAGCGCTGCGCTGCCTTCAACGGTGAACGGGTTGGCTAGCGTTACGCTCAGCAGGCCGTTGCTACCTTGGGTATAATTGCCCCCGACGGTCAGCCCGCCCTCTGCGGTGGTGGCAACGATACCCGTGTTACTCACATTGCCGCCAATGCGGCCTCTTCCTGCCAGCGTGCCAGCCTCGGATACCGTCGCGTTACCGACGATTGAACCATCAACGTAGAGACTATTGGCGGTGACTTGCGTATCGCCCCGATAAGTATTGCTGCCCGTCAGATGAAGCACACCGCCTGCATTGTTGGCACCGTTGACGATCAGCCCATAGTCGCCGCTGATGTCGTTCGAGAACGTGTAGTCACCTGCGGTTAAACGCGCAGTAAAATTATCGGCATAAAACATCGCCGGGCCTTTTATCGCCTTCTCAACGTTCATGTCGCCCCAGCCAAACGTATCGTTATAAGGTCGACCGTTAGCGGTGTCTGCTATTGAAATATAGACCGGATGAAACACGCTGTTGATGATATTGCCATCGTTGTCTCTGATGATTTCGTAGTAAGAATTATCAGGATCATAGCGGTTGAACCCATCAGTATGGTAGGTCGCAGTAGTCAGCAGTGTTTGTTGCAGGTTGTACCCGGTCATCCACGGATAGACTGCCTGTACCCGTGAAGCTCCGCCTGCCACGCGTGGAGCGGCAAATGACGTGCCGTGTTCTCGTTCTGAAAACTCACTGCCCGCAACGGGGTAATCTACATAGCCTGGTGCACTCATGCAATAAGCGGCGACATTGCCACAGGCATCAAAGAGATAGAGCTCAGCGGGGCGCGTGGTGCCTTCACCGCCTACCCATTCAGGGATGTAGCCCGTCACGGCCAAAATGCCTTTTTGCAATGAGGCATCGCTAAAAATCAGTGGGATTTGGGTATTGGGTGAGGGGGTTGAGCCTGCATTGTTCCCCGTGGCGACGATGCTCAGTGCTTCGGCATCGACGATACTGCTCAATTGGTTACGGACTAGGAGGTAGCCCAAGCTGTTACTGGCATTATTCAGCTCTGCGGTGGTGGTGAGTCGCTCATCCGCAGCATAAGACATATTGATAATTTTCACGCCTGAATTGAGTAGCCAGTTTACGGCAGACGTGGTGTTTTGATCGCCGAAACGGTTTTGGAATGATGCTTGTGCAATATAGAGTTCGCTGTCCGGTGCTACGCCGCCCTCATAATTTGCCGTGGCCAAGCCAGCTGCCGCCAACGCAACCAGCGTACCGTGGCCGTTAACGCCCTGATTGTCGTGAAGCTGTGAACTGCCACCGACAAAAGAGGAAAAATGCAGGTTGCTGTAGTTAAATTCTGGCCGAGCCGCTTCCAGACCGGAATCAATAATCCCGACTTTAACGGCAGACACTGTCGGTGTTGTTGGTGTTGGTGTGGTCGGTGTTGTGGGCGTGGTTGAATTGCTGGAAAGGGTAACGTTGTTACCTGTGCCCCCTTTTCCCGTACATCCGGCTAAAACCAATAAAGCCAGACCAATATGCGCAGCCAGTATGGAGCGATGGAAGACGGTTTTTTTATTTGGAGAGCGTAGCGATAGCGTGCTTTCTTGCTGTGCCATAGTCGTTTCCCTGGAGGATAAGAGACATAAAATTCCCTCCCGAATGACGTCGGGACGAAATAACGGATAGTTGTCCATTGGGCGAATAACGTAATGGAAGGCTAATGGGGGATCTGCGCCTTCGAAAAATGGCTGGTTATTTCGCTTTCATTGTCTTTGTGGGATGAGTAATAAAAAGCGTCAGCGATCATGAGGTATTTTTTACTGATTCTTTATGGATAGCCGAATGAATACGTTTTTCTTCCCCACAGGCGTGATGTCACTACGTTGATGTTGGCACCGTGTGGTAAATGGATTCACGCAGGGTGATGGGATCTGCTACGTTGTAGCGACCGTATTTGATTGAATCAGGATAAGCCGATGCTGGAATTACGCCCTAACTGTGAACGCTGTGACTGTGATTTACCGCCGGACGCAGAAACCTATATCTGCTCCTATGAGTGCACGTTCTGTCCTGACTGTGCGGATTCCCTATTTCACCACGTCTGCCCGAACTGCGGTGGTGGATTGGTCAAACGGCCCGTGCGGCCGGCACGTTGTCTGGTGAACGATCCGGCCTCAACGATCCGCATTATCAAATCGCACTGACGGCGCGCGGGTTGTTGTGCATCCCTCCTTGTTATTGCAAAAAATGGAACATCTCGTTCAGTAATTCCCGATTTCTCCTGTCAACGTGCGGCGTATAGTGAGAATTAACCGTATTTTATGACGAATGTCGGCAGATGATGCGTTCGGTGCACGACGTCAGGAGAGAAACGTGAATCAAGATTATATTGTTGTTCAGCAGCCCTCGGAGGCGAATCGCTTAATCCTGCTGTTCCATGGCGTGGGTGATACCGCGGCGGGTATGGCGCAAATTGGGCGCTATTTTGCTGCCGCATTACCGCAGGCGATGGTGGTCAGCATTGCTGGGCCGTTTAGTACTGGCTATGGCGATGGACGGCAGTGGTTCTCTGTTCAGGGCGTGACGGAAGAGAATCGGTTATCGCGCATTGAAGCCAACCTGCCGCGTTTTGTTGATACGGTGCGCCACTGGCAGGAACAAAGCGGCATTAGTGCAGAACAAACCGTGCTGGTGGGGTTCTCGCAGGGGAGCATTATGTCGCTGGAAGCGTTGAAGTCCGAAGCCTCACTCGCTGGACACATTATTGCTTTCAGCGGCCGTTTTGCTGTTTTACCAGAGACGGCATTTGCCGATGTTGTGGTGCATCTGATTCATGGTGAAGCGGACGGCGTGATTGTGGTTGGGCATGCGCATGCTGCTGCTCATCGCTTTCAGGAACTGGGGACGTCGTTTACGGTGGATAGTGTACCCGGCGTTGGGCACGGCATTGATGAACGGATGCTGAAACTGGCATTGGCTTACCTTAAATAAACGCGATTCCATTATACTTCCGGCAGCCGTAGCGTTGGCTCTTTAGGCCAACGTACAAGCAGCTTGAAGTATGACGGGTATATCGGTTATTTTGATAACGAACGTTGCCTCTATTTAAATTAAATAATATGTTTTTTGAATAATGGTTTTTATCCATATTAAAAATAATATTATCCATATTGGAATGTTAAATAATATCGGCAATGTTTTGATTTGTGTTGAGTGTTCAATATTTACCTTCTTTTTTCGGATATAACTATCACATCCTTATGGAAAAAGAGGGTGTGCCATGTTTAAGCGTATTAAAGTCATTACCATCCTTGTCATTTTATTGTTTGTATTAGGAATATCTCAGTTTTTAACAGGGGCGCTATCCGTTCGGGCATTGATGAACGATAGAGACAGTTTCCTTGTTTCTCAACGCTCTAACCAGAATGTGGCCGCCTTTACTGATGCCTGGATTATGATGAACCAGACACGCATCGCTATCGGATCTATTATACAAAACATGATGATGGGGAATGCGGATAAAGAGGCCATGCAGGCACTCTTACAGCAAGCCAAATCGCAATTGGCTGCTTCAGAGAGTAGCTATAAATATTATTTGTCTCTGCCTAATACGCCCGGATTGGATGAGTCATTATCTAAAAAACTTGAAGAGAGTTATACCGCCTACGATAAGTTGCTGAACGATATTGTTGATTCGCTTTCCGGTGGGTTAGCAGGGGCAGCGATGAAATTGAGCGGTGGGGCGACGCCATTTAACGTGGCGATGCAGGATGCCTATATTGCGTGGCGTGCGGCACAAAACCAGCTGTCAGACGACGGTTTACAGGAAAACCACGTCGCGTTTGAAACGATGCTGTGGGTTTTAGGCGCACTCTCTGTGGTTGTCGTGCTGGTGATTCTTCTCAGTTGGATCGGGTTGCAGCGTATCCTTTTACATCCGCTGCGCACGCTCATGCAACATATCAGCGCCATTGCTGAAGGTAATCTAACGCTGCATATTGATGCTAGCGGTCGTAATGAGATGAGCCAACTGGCGGCGGGGCTACACCATATGCAGCAGTCATTAACTCGCACCGTGAGTTTGGTACGCGACAGTTCCCACTCCATCCACGCAGGTGCCAGTGAAATTTCAGCGGGCAGTAATGACCTGTCTTCGCGTACGGAGCAGCAGGCCGCCTCGTTACAGGAAACGGCTGCCAGTATGGAGCAACTGACCTCAACGGTGAAGCAAAACTCAGACAATGCACGTCAGGCCACATTGCTGGCAAAAAATGCGTCAGAGACGGCGAATAAAGGTGGCATTGTGGTTAATAACGTCGTGAAAACGATGGATGAGATATCTGATAGCTCACGGAAAATTGCCCACATTACCAGCGTGATTGATGGTATTGCTTTCCAAACCAATATTCTTGCGCTGAATGCAGCGGTTGAAGCTGCGCGAGCTGGGGAGCAAGGGCGTGGCTTTGCCGTGGTGGCGGGCGAAGTGCGCACGTTGGCACAGCGCAGTGCGCAGGCCGCAAAAGAGATCAAAGTGCTGATTGATGATTCGGTTAGCCGTTCGAATACCGGTTCTTTGCAGGTGAAAGACGCGGGCGATACGATGAAGGAAATCGTCAGTGCCGTGAGCCGGGTAACGGATATTATGGGCGAAATCGCATCAGCATCGGATGAGCAAAGCCGGGGTATCGATCAGGTCGGACAGGCGATCAATGAAATGGATCGCGTCACGCAGCAAAATGCCTCGCTGGTTGAAGAATCGGCTTCTGCCGCCGCGGCATTGGAAGAACAGGCTAGATTTTTGCAGAACGCGGTTGAGGTGTTCAATATTAACCAGGCGACAACGCAGGCACATCGTGTCGAGAGCGTACCCTCTCCGGCTGCATTACCGACATCGCTATTGCCCAAACCTACGTCCGGCAGATCATCGAATGCGAATTGGGAAACGTTTTAACTGAGGAATCGTGTTGCTGCTGATCGAAACGTATAGCACAACAAAGCAATGCAGGCCGTAATGGCCTGCATTGTCGTTTTAACCGGGAACAACCCGCTTTAAACGCGCTCGACGATCATCGCGATACCTTGCCCGCCGCCAATGCACAGTGTCGCCAGCCCCAGCGTTTTGTTATAGCTGTGCAGCGCATGTACCAGCGTAACGAGAATACGCGCGCCGCTCGCGCCGATAGGGTGGCCTAATGCAATCGCGCCGCCGTTAACGTTCACCTTGGCTGGATCGAGTTGGAGATCGCGCTGTACCGCTAGGAACTGTGCGGCGAAGGCTTCATTGGCTTCGATCAGGTCAATATCGCCGATCGTCAACCCAGCCTTGATCAGCGCTTTCTGCGTCGCAGGAATTGGCCCCAGCCCCATGACGTCACTCGGCACGCCGGCAGAGGCCCAGCTACGGATGCGCGCTAGTGGGGTAATCCCCTGTTTTTTCGCTTCGGATTCACGCATTAACACCAGCGTCGCGGCCGCGTCATTAATGCCGGATGCATTGCCTGCGGTAACAGTGCCGTTAGCGGAAAAAGCAGGACGTAACGTCGCCAGCGACGCCAGCGTGGTGTCTGCGCGAGGGAATTCGTCCCGATCGAAAATCCGTGTCTCTTTTTTGCTACGCAGCGACAGCGGGGTAATTTCGGCTTTGAAGCGGCCCGCTTCAATCGCGGCGACCGCCTTCTGTTGCGACGCCAGCGCTACTCGATCCTGTTCTTCTCGCGTGAGCTGATAGCGCTCGGCGATATTTTCTGCCGTGGTGCCCATGTGGTAATCATTAAATGCACACCACAGGCCATCCTTAATCATGATGTCAACGAGTTTGCCATCCCCCATGCGGTAACCGTGGCGTGCTTTTTCCAGCAGATAAGGCGCGGCGCTCATGTTTTCCATCCCGCCGGTCACACAGACCTGGTTATCTCCAGACAGAATAGACTGCGCCCCCAGCACAACCGCTTTTAAGCCGGAACCACATACTTTGCTGACGGTCAGCGAGGGCGTTTCAACGGCGATACCGGCGGCCTGACTCGCCTGATGCGCGGGGTTTTGCCCCAGACCGGCTTGCAGCACGTTGCCGAGAATCACTTCATCAATCGCCAACGTGTCCGGCAGCGTAGACAGACAGTCGCGAATGGTGGCAGAAGCCATCTCGATAGCAGATGTGTTGGCCAGACTGCCTGCGAATTTGCCAATCGCGGTGCGTTTGGCACTAACAATAACAACGGAGTCGTTCATGGTCGCCTCGATTAATGAATGCTGAAGGGTTGTAAATCGGCGGACACGATGAAGTTCGCCTCGGTTTTCTGGCGCAGCTCGTCCACGGTGATGTTCGGGCTGATTTCGGTCAGCACCATTTGCCTGTCGATAAACTGGAAGACCGCCAGTTCAGTGACGACCATGCTGACTTTATTGGCGGCGGTCAGTGGGTAGGTGCACTGATGCAATAACTTCGCATCGCCATTTTTGGCGCAGTGCTCAAGGGCGATGATGACCTTCTTGGCGCCGACAACCAGATCCATTGCGCCGCCCATGCCGGGCACCATTTTTCCCGGTACCATCCAGTTGGCGAGGTTGCCATGTTCATCGACCTGCAAACCGCCCAACACGCAGACATCGACATGACCGCCACGAATTAGCGCAAAGGAAAACGCGCTGTCGAACATGGCCGCACCAGGCACCATGCCGCATGCCTGACCCCCGGCGTTAACCAGATTGCCATCCGGTTCGGTAACCGCGCCGAGTCCCAAAAAGCCGTTCTCTGATTGGAAAGTGACTTCGATGCCGTGCGGCACGTAATTCGCCACTTTGGTGGGTAAGCCAATACCTAAATTCACCACGTCACCGTTTTTCAGTTCCTGCGCGACGCGGCGGGCGATTAATTCTTTCGCATCCATTATTTCTCTCCCAAATACAGGTGATCGACCAGCGCGGCTGGGGTGACAATACATTCCGGTGCTAATTGACCAACCGGAATAACCTGCTCGCATTGCGCCACGACTTTCTTCGCGGCAAGCGCAATGAGCGGGTTAAAATTACGGGCGGTGAGGTGATAAATAAGATTTCCGCTGGTGTCGGCAATGCTGGCCTGTAATATGGCGAGATCGGCCTTAATGGGCAGTTCTAATAAATAAGTAATATCGTTAATGGTTATTTTTTGCTTATTTTCTTCGACGATGGTGCCAACGCCGGTTGGCGTTAAAAAACCGCCTAGCCCCGCGCCACCGCTGCGAATGCGTTCCGCCAGCGTCCCTTGTGGCACTAGCTCTACGTCCAGTTCACCGGAGAGCATACGGCGTCCAGTTTCTGGATTCGTACCAATGTGTGAAGTAATCAGTTTTTTTACCTGACCGCTGACAATTAACGGCCCAACGCCGGTATCGACAAATCCGGTATCATTTCCAATCAGGGTTAAATCAGAGACGCCGGATTTAATGATTTCATCTACCAATAATTTCGGTGTTCCGACGCCCATAAAACCACCGAACATAATTGTCATTCCGTCAAATAAATAAGAACGGAAATGGCTGGCATCAATGACTTTATTGTTCATTGCATATTTACTCTTAAATAATGACTCTGAAAGTTGTTGCTCTGAAAAATGGCCGCACGAATCCCCGCAGATAAATAAATATCTGCTAATCATGGCGGCACATGTACGTTATTTAGCGGGAACAGAGGGAATTGAATAACTCCACCTGTTCCCTGTTATCGAATTAAATATCGATATCCAGTATGGCTGAGCTTAGTCCTTTGCCGTGCATGTCCAGCGCTAGCGAGCGGGTGACACCGCCGCCGAGTGCGCCGTACATGACGAAGTTCAGTGCGCCGATGCTCGGTAACTCATAGCGAACGACATCACCCGTCACGATATCGGCAAACCAGGATTTCACTTTTTCGGCAGTGATCTTCTCTTTCAGCACGTCGTAATCTTCTGCACGGTAAGCAATCAGCGAAATATTGGAGGTATTTCCTTTATCGCCGGTACGAGAGTGAGCAATTTCACGCAGTTTCATTATTTAATCTCCAGATAATCAACGGCTGGTGTGACGCAGGCGCGAGACAGCAGGGTGGAATCCATCGCCAGTATTTCTTTCACCGCTTTGTTAACGCCGCCGCCGCCTGCCGGGCCGTTGGTATAGAGCGTTTCAACTTCATTGCCTACTTTCACCGCCTGTGCTCTGGAGGTGCAGCGTGCCGCGACGCGTGCACGCACTTCATACGGTTCGCTGCTTTGCGACCGCTGTGCACCGTGCAGGGCATCGACACCGATCAGGTCATAGCGCACTTCCTGAAAATCGATCTGGCACAGCGCAAAGCGCCCTTTGACGATATCCAGCGCTAAACGGCCGCGCGCCACCGCACCGGGACCTGCGTAAGAAATTTCGCCTTCACCGATGAACCCATCCTGATAGCCAACAGACACTTTCAGCGTGTCGGTTTTTTCCCGTCCGGTTGCTCCCTGTACGCGTACGCGGTTTTCACCGTCTTGGGCAAACGTGACGTGGCTGAAATCGGCAATCACGTCCGGGGTGATATAGCTATCCGGGCGGTGGATTTCGTACAGTAGCTGTTCTTTACAAGTATCAACACAGACGCAGCCGCCGGAGCCTTCAACCTTGGTGATCACCGCGCTGCCATCTTCGCTAATTTCCGCAATTGGGAAGCCAAGACGGTCAAGATTGGGGATATCTTTAACACCGGGATCGGCATAGTAACCACCGGTGATTTGACCTGCGCATTCCAGCAGGTGTCCGAGGCAGGTACCTTTGCCCAGACGATCCCAGTCATCGGCTGCCCAGTTGAATTCATACATCATGGCGGACAGGAACAAAGACGGATCGGAAACGCGGCCGGCGATAATCACGTCTGCACCCTGATGCAGCGCTTCAACCAGCGCATCCGCACCCAGATAGGCATTGGCGGAAAGAATGTCTTTACCGCAGCGTGAAACAGGCAGGCCAATCTCATCCAATTTGGAGTCTTGTGCGATCAGAACTGAATGCACATCGTCACCGGTGACGATCGCAATCTTCAGTTTGTCTGCGCCGAGCTCTTTGGCGATTTCCAATACGCGCTGACCGGCGGCGACAGGGTTAGCCGATCCCATATTAGTGATGATCTTGATACCTTTTTCCAGGCAGAGCGGCAGCACGGCGTGCATGCGGTCAGCCAGCAGCTCGTTGTAGCCTTTTTCTGGATTCTGCTGTTTCTGCTTTTGGCCGATAGCGATAGTGCGCTCTGCCAGACATTCAAATACCAGATACTGAATGTCGCCTTTTTGAGCCAGTTCTACGGCTGGTTCGATGCGATCGCCAGCATAGCCAGCCCCGGAACCAATACGAATTGTTTTCATAAACTTACCTTTATCAATGAAATGTGTCTGTTGGCATCATCAATGGGAAACCATCTGTTCCCTACAAGGGGAAGACCCCGAAGATGACGCAGGCGAACGTCATGATGACGCTAGCGGCCCAGAGCACAGGGATAGAGAATTTCTGGTGGTCGGCGAGATCGACACCCGCAAGGCTGACCAGCAGGAAGGTGGCTGGCGTCAGCGGACTAACCGGGAAGCCGGTGGTCATTTGTCCTAATACGGAAGCCTGTGCGACCTGAATCGGTGGTACGCCTAACATGTCCACTGTGTGGGCAATGACTGGCATGATGCCGAAGTAGTACGAGTCTGGGTCAAACACCAGGCTCAGCGGCATGGAGATCAGGCCGACGATAAACGGAATGTGGGAGGCAAAAGATTCTGGCACAAAGCTGACCGCCGAGAGCGACATGGCTTTCAGCATGCCAGTACCGCTCATGATGCCGGTGAAAGCACCCGCTGCGAACAGGATGCTAGCCATCATCAGCGCCGCTTTAGCATGGGCATTAATGCGTTCCTTCTGCATTTCAACGTTGGGGTAGTTGAACATCAACGCCAGCGTCAGGGCGATCATAAAGGCGACCGTCGGTGAAATTTTGGTAAACACCATGGTGCCGATAACGGCAAGCACCAGCGCAATGTTGACCCAGAACATTTTTGGGCGGCGCAGCGCTTTTTCCGCATCGGTCAGCTCTTTCACATGCGCTTCCGCGGTGATGGATTGCGTACCACTTGCCAGCGGATTACCCGATGCCAGCCCCAGACGCTTCTCTTCTTTCTTACCCCAGTAATAGCCCATGAGCACCATGAAGGTCAGGCCGCAAAGTTGCGCTGGGATGAGGGGAATAAACAGATCGTGCGTGGTGGTGTTCAACGCGGCGGCGGCACGGATCATCGGCCCGGTCCACGGCAGGAAGTTAACCCCCGCGCTGAGTGCGGTAATGCCGACCAGGATGCGCTTATCCATACCGAGTTTATTAAACAGCGGCAGCATCGCGGGAATGGTGATCAGGAAGGTGACGGCACCGTTACCGTCCAGGTGCGCGATCAGTGCTAACACGCCTGTACCGATAATGATTTTTACCGGGTTGGTGCCGACCATGCGTAAGATCCCTTTGATGATAGGATCAAACATGCCGGCATCGGTGACGACACCGAAAAAGGCGATGGCAAAAACAAACATTGCCGCCATTGGGGCTAGTTTGGTGATGCCATCTACCACGTATTTCGCGGTATCGGTGCCGCTGCCTGCCGCGAGCGCGCCAAGAACGGGAATCACGATAAGCGCCACCAGAGGCGACATTCGTTTGGTCATGATGAAAAAGAGCAGGGTAGCTATAGTGAGCACCCCGATGAGAGCCAGCATAAAAACTCCTCATTAGTATAATTGTATGGTTTTATTTACAATAAATTAAACAACTCAATAACAATCCATGTAATAATTAACAAATAAAAATGAATGCTTATCTCAGAGTCATTTGATTTTTTGTCTGCACTATTTTTATCACTCTCATCCCTCTTTATACTAACTCGTAATCGAAATGATTTTATTCGTAAATCTAATGGGTTTATTTTATTTGTTAATGATATGAATCGTTTTGATTTTCTTATTAATGTCTAATTGATTGATTTGGTTTGTATAGTTAAGTCTTTTCACTTAATTGTTTTTTATGATTTGTGATATTTATCCAGAATGTCCATTTTTATGAATAGTGGCGTTGTTTGAATGGAATTAAATAAATGCGGGAAGGATCATAAAAATGGTAGTTGCCAATTTTTTTTATTGAATTTGTTCCTTTCTTACCGGAGACTTCATTTTATTTATATAAAAACACTATGAACTTATCGATAAAACAATTACGCGCCTTTATCGCACTGACTGAAACTGATAATTTCACGCGTGCCGCTCAAAAAATAAATCTCTCGCAACCTGCATTTAGTTCATTAATTGCCGGGTTAGAGGAAGAGGTCGGCTATCGACTATTTGACCGCGATACACGTAAAGTGCAACTCAATGCCGATGGCCTCCATTTCATTGATATTGCCCGTCGGCTGGTGCAAACCCATGATGATGCTGTCGGTGAGATCAAGTCGTATGCTACGGGGTACAAAGGGAAGATTGTGCTGGCGGTATTGCCGTCAATGGCGGTGGAATGGTTGCCTCAGGTGCTGGCGCAATATCATCGTGCTTACCCCAAGATAAAGGTTGAACTGCTGGATACACAGTGGGATCGCTGCCTGAAAGCGGTATTGGATGGACGCGCCGATTTGGCACTGACGGCAGGGCAGCCATCGCCGGGAACGTTCAGCTCTCGCATGCTGTTTGCCGACAGTTTTTACCTGATCTGCCAGAACTCGCACCCGCTGGCGCAGCGCGACAGTGTTGATGTGGTCGATGTGGCGCAATACCCGTTTGTCGGGTTCTGCAAAGGCACCAGCATCCGGCAGTATACCGATCAGCTTATCGAGCCGGAGGGCTTTAACTACGTGCTGGAAGTACGTCAATTGACCACCATGATGGGGCTGGTGGCGGCAAATTATGGCGTGAGTATTGTAACGGGGCTGACGCTGTTCCAGTTCCAGCACAAAGACATTGCGATTATTCCGTTCCGGGATCTATCGTTGCAGCGCGGCATCTATCTGGTGACGGATAAAGAACGGCAACTGTCGGTGTGCGCGAAAGAATTTTATGATTTTCTTCTGGAGCGGGCGGAAAGTTTTGTTCCCGCCGCGTGAGAACCCAAACCGCCCGCAGCGTAAGGCTTAACGCACGTGCAGGCGGTTTGGCGATGATAGGTATCAGGGTTTTTTCTGCGGCCAGTCGTCGTCTTCATTGTCCCATTTGTCGTTGTTGTCACGATGTGGAGGCAATTTTGGTTTATTGAGCAGAAAACGCGTATGGTCAACGTTGCGCAATTCTTTGATGCCGTTAATCAGCATGCCTATCAGGATAATCAGGATTATCCACCAGTAATCAGCCAGCCATGCCATGGTTACGCCTCATCAACATTATGAATATAACGGGTAAACAGCTGCGGCAAGTGCTGGCAAAGCCAGTGGTAGCCTGCAATATCTTCATCTTGCCAGGCGGCAAGGATGAGGTCGGGTGTAAGCTGTTCTTCCGCATACTGTGCTAATGGATAATAGCTGATATGCCAGGGTTCGACTGCGACACCACCGAGATCGTGCGCATAAGGCCGATAAAAACCGTATTCATGCATGTGTGCGCTCAGCCATGCATTCAGCGCGGCAAAATAACCGCCTTCTTCATATTCCCACGGCTCCAACTGAAGCGAGCTGTCTGCGGGTAATAAATCAGGATCGTAGATATCAAGATCGCTGCCCCAATGGTGACGGCTGGAGCCGGGCATCGCAGACCAGCGTAGAATGGCTTCACAGCGCTCGCCGTCGTCCAGAGACGAGACATCCAGCGGTTGGCTGTTGGCATCCATGACGGGGCGTTCGCCATGAAACTTGCTATTCCAGATTTGACGCTGGCGCTCAAAATCGCGAAACGTGCTGGCGGGCTGTAGGTTGAATCCTGCCGTTTTGGCCGCGTGCTGTAGCGCCAGAAACGCGGTTACCGCCTCTGGCTGAAGACGGTGGCGACCATGTAAAGCGACCAGATGCTGGTCGCTTTTACCGGTTAACATAGCTGGCGTCATCATGCGATGAGCTGCTCCATAATGCGCTGGTACATGCGGCTTAGCAGTTGCAGGTCTGCGGCGCTGACACATTCATCCACTTTATGGATCGTGGCATTAACGGGACCCAGTTCAACGACCTGCGCGCCCATGCGGGCAATGAATCGGCCATCGGAGGTGCCGCCATTTGTCAGCAGTTCTGGGGTAACCTCGTTGTAATGCTTGACGGCATTCACCACGGCATCGACCAGTTCGCCGCGAGCGGTTAGGAATGGCTGGCCGGAGAGCTTCCAGTCGATGGTGTAATTAAGCTGGTGGCGATCCAGTAATTCCGCTACGCGCTGCTGAATTAACACATCCGTTAATTCGGTGCTGAAGCGAAAATTGAACTGCACAAACAGTTCGCCGGGGATGACGTTATTGCTACCCGTACCCGCCTGAATATTGGCGATTTGCATGGTGGTTGGCGGGAAGAATTCGTTGCCCTGATCCCACTCGGTAGCGATCAGTTCGTTGAGCGCCGGTGCTGCACGGTGAACCGGGTTGTCCGCCAGATGAGGGTAGGCTACGTGCCCTTGTACGCCGTGTACGCGCAGATTCGCGGTGATAGAGCCACGACGACCGTTTTTTACTACATCGCCTACGACATGCGTACTGGACGGCTCGCCGACCAAGCAATAGTCCAATCGCTCGTGACGAGCCATCAGCGCGTCGACGACTTTTACCGTGCCGTTAACGGCGCTGGCTTCTTCGTCCGACGTAATCAGAAACGCCAGACGCCCCTGATGGTTGGGGTGGGCAGCGACAAAGCGCTCGGCGGCAATCACCATGGCGGCCAGCGAACCTTTCATGTCCGCCGCGCCGCGACCGTACAACATGCCGTCACGAATGATGGGTTCAAACGGCGGATGCTGCCAATGGCTTTCATCGCCGCTGGGAACCACGTCGGTGTGGCCGGCGAAGGCCAATGTTTTTCCTGTGCCGCGCCATGCCCAGAAATTTTGAGTATCGCCAAAATCCATCGCTTCGACGGTAAAGCCGATCGCCGTCAGGCGTTCAATCATGAGTGCCTGGCAGCCCTCGTCATTTGGGCTGAGGGAAGGGCGTTTAATTAACTGTTGAGCAAGCTCTATGACTGGGCAAGACACGTTATTTGTTCTCCGCAATAAATTTCTGATAGCTGTCGGTACTGAACCCAAGTAATGCATTGCCGTCATCGGCAATCAGCAGCGGTCGTTTAATCACAGCTGGCTGTTCCAGCATCAGGTTTTTGGCAGCCTCTGCGCTGTCGCTGGTATCGCTGTTGATCCGTTCACGCAGTTCTTCGCTGAGTTTACGCCAGGTCGTTCCGCGCGTGTTGAGTAAGGCATGAAACCCCAATTGGTCGATGAAACGCTGTAGCTGCTGTGCATCCAGACCGTCGGCGCGATAATCATGAAAATGGTACGCTACCTGCTGATCGTCCAGCCAGCGGCGCGCTTTCTTTATAGTGTCACAATTTTTAATGCCGTACATGGTCAGCGCCATAGAGGGAAAATCCTTTCTGCTTATTGAGTTGCATGACGATTGCTGTGCTGGACAGCACGGCTCGACGGAGCCTAATCGTGCGATAGCCCAGCATGCCGAAAAAAGGCGGGGAGATCTACTGTGAACTGTGTAGCAGAAATAGGCGTCAGTACACTTTTTATACTTTCATAACACTTTTACCTGATTAAAAAGTGTGCGTATAATGCGTCGCCGTTAATCACCAAGAGGTTCGCATGGTAGAAGTAGAAGTGAGTACTTGGAAAGATTTTATTGAAGCAATGTTACGTAAATAATAACGAGAAGTACTGTTAGTCATTGCATACCAGGAATAAAATCATACGAATAAGCAGTATTGAGTCTCTCAATACTGCTTTTTTTCTATCCAAAAAGGGGAAACCTGAGTAAATAAAAGAGGCTATTATTAGCTAGCGTGCGAATTTTATTTTTCTCTATTTAATTCATGATAATGGCTGATTAAGGGCGAATTTCGCGGCGGCGATGGCGTGGAGGTAACTCGTATCAAAAAGAGGAACCGTCGCATCTGCTGCACCGATTAACAGCGGAATTTCCGTACAACCCAGAATGATGCCTTCTGCGCCTTGCTGTTCAAGCTGCTGGATAATGTCCCGATAGACCTGTCGCGAGGTGTCGTTAATGTTCCCCAGACACAGCTCGTCGTAAATGATGCGGTTAACAGCTTCTTTTCCTGCCTGATCGGGAACAATCACGTCTACACCAAAGCGTTCCTGAATGCGTTGGCGATAAAAGTCTTGCTCCATCGTGTAGCGGGTGCCGAGCAAACCAACTTTCTTCAATCCGTGCTGTTTCAGACTGGCTCCGGTAGCATCGGCAATATGTAAAAGGGGGCGCTGGCTGGCGCGTTCAACTTCATCAGCGACTTTATGCATGGTGTTGGTACAGATGACGATCGCGTCAGCTCCCGCCTGACGTAATCCTACGGCGATATTACCCAGCATGGTAGCAGCCTGAGCCCAATCCCCCTGTGACTGTAATTGTTCTATCTCGTGAAAATCGACACTGTGAAGGATGATTTTGGCGGAGTGCAGGCCACCTAGTTGGTTTTTCACATATTCGTTAATAATGCGATAATACGGGATAGTGGATTCCCAGCTCATTCCCCCGATAAGACCCAGCGTTTTACTTACCATAGTGTCTCCCTTCGATATCATAAAAAGTAATGAATCAGCCAGAACTGAACTCTCCGCGTTCTGCATCGGATTAAAATAGGGCAACCGGGCTACTCGGTATACATTTTTAGCGACTTTTATCACTTTTTATCCAACTTCAACTGGACAAAAGGTCAATCTATTGTTGTACTGTACGTGACACAGATTTTGTGTCTTTCATTCATGTAAAGGTAAGTTTGATGTCTAAGATTAAAGGTAGTGTTAAGTGGTTTAATGAGTCCAAGGGCTTCGGTTTCATTACTCCAGAAGATGGTAGCAAAGACGTGTTCGTACACTTCTCTGCCATCCAGAGCAATGGTTTCAAAACTCTGGCTGAAGGTCAGCGTGTAGAGTTCGAAATCACTGACGGTGCCAAAGGTCCTTCTGCTGCTAACGTTAACGCTATTTAATTATACCGATTTCGTGAAAAACCCGCCAATGGCGGGTTTTTTTTGCTTTATTTTTCATGATGGTGTCAGAGTGTTGCCACCCAAGTGACCAAGGCAAACGCCAATGCGGTCATCAGCAATGAACCCGCCAGATTCAACAGGACGTGTAACCCCGCTGCCGCCAACTGCCCACTTTGCAGAAACATAACGACTTCTGCGGAAAAGGTCGAAAACGTTGTTAAGCCGCCGCACAGCCCAGTAGTAATCAATATTTTCCAGTCCTGATCGAGACTGGGATGACGCAGGAAGAAAGCGAGCGCGCCACCAATAACGAAAGCACCAATCAAGTTGGCAAGCAGGGTACCCAACGGCAACGCTGGATACAGATTGTTAAACTTAACGCCTAACTGCCAGCGCGCCACGCTACCGACTCCGCCGCCAATAAATACTGCGAGTAATGTACTAAGCATAGAAACCTTTCTTGGATTGCTTTTGCATGGATTGTTTCCGCATGGTTTTTTTGCGATCTCGGAGAGTTGTGGGCAGGACGCTACGCCCTCTCTGCGAGGTGGACGTAGACATCATTAGCCGAGTGGCGGTTGTACCCTATATCTCGGGCTGCCAACGTTTTTGGTGGCGTTAGGGTAGGGAGGAATGTCATCCCCGCTTTAGTATGAAAAGTTTACGCCGTCAGGCAGGGTTTTTGTAGTGATGCAGAGAGGAAAGTTGTAAAGCGATCTGAATGCGTGCGAAAGCGGCGTCTTACTTTGTTACAGATGCAGATTGTGTCGTGCTGCGTAAGGTTTTACATAGAGGACATAGGGTACAAAGAATTTTTTCGACAACGATGTTTTTTTGACAACCACTATTCGACAAGTACGAGTTCTCGTTTGCTGGCGTCTCCAGCCTCTGTAAATCAGGTAGGTTTGTATGGAAGGTATCAGTATTGCCAAACTATTGGTGATTGGCGCATTAATCATTCTGCTGTTCGGTACGAATAAACTTCGTAGCCTGGGCGGTGATTTAGGTACGGCGATTAAAGGCTTTAAAAAGGCGATGAATGACGATCAACCGGCCAAGACAGATGACACGGCTGCGCTGAATGATTCGTCTCGCAAAGAATCCTGATCGCACTCCACATAACAAAACGGACGGCAATTGCCGTCCGTTTTTTATTCCCACACAAAAAATGTGTAAAAAACTATGAGCTCTTATTTTACTTCGATGCCCTTTGCCTGTAGGTCGGCATGGTAGGATGAGCGAACAAACGGGCCACAGGCCGCGTGGGTAAAGCCCATCGCCATCGCTTCGGCTTTCATCTCATCGAACTCATCCGGGCTGACGTAGCGCTGTACCGGCAGGTGATGGCGGCTCGGCTGTAAATATTGTCCCAGCGTCAGCATCGTTACGCCGTGGCGGCGCAGGTCGCGCATGACTTCTACGATTTCAGCATTGGTTTCCCCCAATCCCACCATCAGGCCAGATTTGGTCGGGATATCGGGATGCGCGCTCTTGAAGTTTTCCAGCAGCTTCAGCGACCATTCATAGTTCGCACCGGGGCGAACCTGACGGTAAACGCGCGGCACATTTTCCAGGTTGTGGTTGAACACATCCGGCGGCGTGGCAGTCAGGATTTCTAACGCGCGATCCATACGACCACGGAAGTCTGGCACCAGCGTTTCGATACGGATATTCGGGTTCTTACGGCGAATGGCGCTAATACAATCCGCAAAGTGCTGAGCACCACCGTCGCGCAGGTCATCACGGTCAACAGAGGTGATCACGACGTAGCGCAAGCCCATGTCATGGATGGTCTGTGCTAGTTTCTCAGGCTCATTCGCATCCGGCGTAAGCGGGCGGCCGTGGGCAACGTCACAGAACGGGCAGCGACGGGTACAAATGGCACCCAGAATCATGAAGGTGGCGGTGCCGTGGTTGAAACACTCTGCCAGATTCGGACAGGACGCTTCTTCGCAAACTGAGTGCAACCCGTTTTTGCGCATGGCCGCTTTGATTCCCTGAATACGGCTCGAATCCGCTGGAAGTTTAATCTTCATCCATTCAGGTTTGCGCAGAAGCTCTTGGCGTTCGGTAACAACAGTACGTACCGGGATTAGCGCCATCTTATCGGCATCGCGGTATTTGACGCCGCGTTCGATCTGAATCGGTTTACTCATGTTTGCGTAAGTTCCAGTTCTGAATCGTTTCTTTAAATTTATTTTTCAAATTCAAAGGATTATGTTTTTGGTTAAACTTTTTTTTAAAAAACTATAAAAATTATATCATCTTGCCTAATCACAATCAGCCTTTGCGCGATCAAAATGAAGAAATTATGTGAATAAAATGTAATTTATCAAAAAATGATCGCCTAACCGACTGATTTTTATTAACAGGATGAAATGCGTTAACCAGGAAGCGGCTCACCCTGAACGTCCAGATTCCACGAAACAAATTCGGGTGCGGAGTAGCCGACTAACTGCAAAAAGGTGTTTACCAGCACAGGGGCGGTGTCATCCAGCGTGACGCCCTGCACCAGATCGCTGATTTGCGTCATCTCCATTCCGGCGTAACCACACGGGTTAATGCGCAGGAAAGGAGAAAGATCCATGGCGATATTCAGCGCCAGCCCGTGAAAAGAGCAACCTTTACGAATACGCAGTCCTAGCGAACAGATTTTACGCTCACCCACATAGACGCCGGGTGCATCAGGGCGCGCATGGGCGTCAATCTGGAAGTGTGCCAGTGTAGCAATCACGGTATTTTCAATCGCGGTGACGAGCTGACGAACGCCGAGCTTGCGGCGCTTTAGGTCAATCAACACGTACATAACCTGCTGACCGGGGCCGTGGTAGGTCACCTGACCGCCTCTGTCACTTTGAATAACGGGAATATCGCCGGGCATAAGGACATGTTCGGCTTTGCCTGCCTGACCCTGTGTAAATACGCGAGGGTGCTGAACCAGCCAGATTTCGTCTGGGGTTTTATCATCACGTCGGTCGGTGAAATTATGCATCGCCAGAGAGACGGGTTCATACGGCTGTACGTCAAATTGGCGTACGATGATCTTATCCTGTAGCAAGTGTGTCATCTTCAGGTTAAGGAAAGGTGGGGAGATTATAACGGCGGGAAGCCTCAGCGAACAGCACTTTGCAAAATCACAAAACCCTGGCGCACTCGCCAGTTTCCCCGCCCGTTTTGATTACAGTACGACTTTTACAGAACGCTATGCCTTGCTTTATAGAACCATGCGCACGATGTCGATATTGCCCAGTTCTTCGTACAGCGTTTCCACCTGCTCAATGTGTGTCGCCGTGATGGTGATGGAAACCGAGTGATAATTCCCTTTGCTGCTGGGTTTGATCTGTGGGGTGTAGTCGCCAGGCGCGTGACGCTGTACCACTTCAACGACCAGATCGACTAATTCCGGCTTTGCCTCACCCATAACTTTGTAGGTAAAAACACACGGAAATTCAAGCAGTTCGTTTAATTTGGTTTTCATTTGCGCTCCAGAGAGGGGAATACCGTCGGTATTAGCACTGACATAGGTACATTATACTAAAAAATATAACTCCCGCGTTCTGCGGGAGTTATGGATGCTAGCTATATGGGGGCATTTTTGCCCCAGACAAGGGGGATTAGCCGAACCAGTGGTGGAACATCAGTTTGATGTAGTCGATCATGCGGCCAAAGATCCCGCCTTCTTTCACTTCGTTCATGACCACCAGCGGGCGCTGATCGATGGTTTTGCCATCCAGTTGGAAGTTGATGGAACCCACAACCTGATTTTTGGCTAACGGTGCATGCAGTTCCGTGTTGTCCAGAACATAGCTGGCTTTCAGATCTTTCATACGGCCACGTGGAATGGTCAGATAGGCATCTTTCTCCACGCCTAACGCCACACGGTCGCTGTCGCCAAACCAGACGGGTTCAGACGCGAATTCTTTACCTGCTTTCAACGGCGCAACGGTTTCAAAGAAGCGGAAGCCCCAGGTCAGCAATTTTTTGCTTTCTGATTCGCGCCCTTTGGCATTACGTCCGCCCAGTACCGCTGAAATCAGGCGCATCTGACCTTCTGTTGCCGAAGCAACCAGATTAAAGCCCGCTGATGAGGTATGGCCGGTTTTGATGCCATCAACATTCAGGCTGGAATCCCACAGCAAGCCGTTACGGTTAGGCTGGCGAATATTGTTAAACGTGAACTCTTTTTCTTTGTAGGTCGCGTACTCTTCTGGCACATCGCGGATCAGTGCCTGACCGATCAACGCCATATCACGCGCCGAACTGAACTGACCCGGAGCATCAAGACCGTGTACGGTTTCAAAATTGGTGTTTTGCAGCCCCAGCGCTTTCACGTAACCATTCATCAGGTTAACGAAAGCATCCTGACTGCCAGCAACATAGTCGGCCATCGCGACGCAGGCATCGTTACCCGATTGCAGGATAATGCCACGATTGAGTTGGGAAACAGGAACACGGTCGCCCGGTTTAAGGAACATCAGGGAAGACCCCTGGAAGGTCGGGTTACCGGTTGCCCAGGCATCTTTACCGACGGTAACGATGTCGTTCGGGCTGATTTTTCCTGATTTAATCGCCTGACCAATGACATAGCTGGTCATCATTTTCGTTAAGCTGGCCGGATCGCGGCGCGTGTCGGCATTCATTTCCGCCAACACTTTCCCAGAGTTGTAATCAATCAGGATGTAGGATTCAGCATCAATTTGCGGGACGCCGGGGATCATCGTTTTAAGATTGATATCTTCGGCATAGGCAAAGGAAGAGGCACTAATGACGAGCAGTGCGCCAAGCGCAGTACGCTTAGTAAAACGAGACGTGTTTACAGTATTCATGATTGGAACAACAACATCCGTGGGTATGAGTTAAAAAACGAGCCACACTATAGCAGATGGGGAATAGGCAGGCATCAGGCATTACGTTACGTGATTTTGCAAAAGGGCGGTATGTTCAATGCCATAGCCGCCGTTTTTGCTTCGTGAGCCTGCCGATTATCCGTGGCTAGAGCGTGCCGGGTGCGGCGGTAATAAACGACTGCTGCTGAGCTTCGACTGACAAACGTTGTTGAAGTTCAGCGGCTTGCTGACGATTCTGGAATGGCCCCAGTTGGATACGGTACAGTCCACCACTCGCGGTGACTTTACCTGCTACGCGGAAGCGTTCACTCAGGCTACGCTGCCAGGTTTGCGCGCGCTGTTGATCGCTCAACGCACCGACCTGAACGACATAGCGACCCGTAGAAGATGGTGCGGCGGCGGCGGGAGCAGCAACGATGGCAGCCGCTGGAGCGACGTTTACTGGCGCAGCGGACGGTGATGAGGTTGCCGTTGGTGTCACGCTGGACTCAACCACACCAGCGCGCAGCGCGGAAGGTGCCCCCAGAAAACCACCGCTGTGCGACGGCGCGCTGCTCTGCGGCTGCGTGCTTTCTGCTGGCACGCTCAGGCCGCTATTGCTGATTGGCCGTACGTCGCTATTGGATGTTGGTTGTGTCGTTTCCATCATGGGTGTACCCAGTCCGCTGGCACCGAAGCTCGGACGTTCCGGCAGAGCGAAGCTTTGCTTGGCGACGGTGGTGCCCACGGTTCCGGGGCCTGAAAGCGTGCCGTCTGGTGCGACGTTGATGAAGTCCACTTTCACTTTGGTATTGTTCGAAATATTCAGGCGATCGCCTGCGGCCTTCGACAGATCGATAATTCTGCCCGGCGTATATGGCCCGCGGTCGTTTACGCGTACAACCAGACGACGGCCGTTACTCAGGTTGGTGACGCGGACATAGCTTGGCAGCGGCAGTGTCGGGTGGGCGGCAGTTATCGCGTTAGGGTCAAACGTTTCGCCGATTGACGTGCGATTACCGCTGGCCTCCTCGCCGTACCATGCAGCTAAGCCTGTTTCGCTAAAGTTTTGTGGATCTTTGACAATTTTATAGCTCTTGCCTTTGATGCTGTAGTCTTGGAGCGTACCCTGATTGTAGGGTTCATAACGCGGTTCCGCGCCGCCGATCTCTTCCGTCGGGCCGCTGTAAACCTGAGTAACAGGCGGTGCAGGCTGCCGCTGTTCCGTTGTGGTACAGGCCGCAAGCGCCAGAGTTGCTACGCCGACCCAAAGCCAATCCTTACGCATCGCTCACCTCGTGTTATAAATTCTTGGATAGCAGTTTGCGGTGAGTATGTATCGACATGACGATACCGAATCCCGCCATTAAAACGACCAGCGCCGATCCGCCGTAGCTGATTAGCGGCAGCGGCACGCCAACGACGGGAAGTATACCGCTGACCATCCCGATATTGACGAAAACATAGAAAAACAGAATTAACATCAGTCCGCCGACCATAACCCGGCCGAACGAGGTTTGCGCATTAGCGGCAATGACCAGACCGCGCATAATCATGAACAGGTACATCGCGAGCAGAATTAAGACGCCGATTAATCCAAGCTCCTCAGCCAACACGGCAAAGATAAAGTCAGTGTGCCGCTCCGGCAGAAACTCTAACTGAGACTGTGTGCCATGCAGCCAGCCTTTGCCAGACAGGCCACCTGAGCCTATCGCAATTTTCGACTGAATAATATGGTATCCCGCACCGAGCGGATCGCTTTCCGGATCGAGCAGCATCATGACCCTGGCTCGTTGATAATCGTGCATCAGGAAGAACCAGAGTATCGGAATAAACGCGGCGAGTAGTAGCACAGCAATGCCAATCAAGCTCCAGCTCATACCGGCGAGAAAAAGCACAAACAGGCCAGATAATGCAATCAGGATCGAGGTGCCTAAATCCGGCTGTGCAGCAACCAGCAGTGTAGGAACAAAAATCAGGATCAACGCAATCGCCGTATTTTTTAGCGAGGGTGGACACATATCACGGTTAATAAAACGGGCAACCATCAGTGGCACGGCGATCTTGGCTATTTCCGATGGCTGGAAGCGAATAAAACCTAAATCCAGCCAGCGCTGTGCGCCTTTACTTATTTGTCCGAAAATATCTACGATCAGCAGCAAAATGACACAAACTACATAGAGGTAGGGTGCCCAGCCTTCATAGACGCGAGGAGGAATTTGCGCCATTACGATCATTACCGTAAACCCTAGCACGATCTGAACGACTTTTCGCTCCATCATGCCGACGTCCTGTCCGCTAGCGCTCCATAAGACAAATAGACTATAGCCCAGCAGTGCCAGGATGCAGAGAAGGAACGGAAGGTCGATGTGGATTTTCGCCCAGAACGAACCTTTTTGTTGGCTATCGGTCATGACTGTCTGTTACTCACTCTCGCTACCCGGCGGCGCAGGAGGCGCGCTAGGTAAATCGGTATTGTTGTCACCCAGCAGGATATGATCAAGGATCTGGCGAGTGATAGCACCCACGGTCGGACCAGCCCCACCGTTTTCCAGAATAATCGACATCGCGACTTTTGGGTCCTTATACGGGGCAAATGCGACCATTAATTTATGGTCACGCAGATGCTCTGCGATCTTGTGCGCATTATAAGTTTCGTTTTCTTTCAGGCCGAAAACCTGCGCCGTACCGGATTTTGCCGCAATTTTATAAGGCGCATCATCGAAACTCTTGTGTGCGGTGCCGTTAGCGCGGTTAGCCACGCCATACATTCCGTCCTTCGCCACTTCCCAATAGCCAGAGTGGATATTACCAATCTGTAGATTCTCAGTTTGTCGGAAAGGCACGATAACGCCATTTTCCCGCGAACTATAAAGCAGGTGTGGCGTTTTTACCTGGCCGTCGTTAATGAGCGTGACCAATGCCTTATTCATCTGAATAGGGGTCGCCGTCCAGTAACCTTGGCCGATCCCGACGGGAATGGTATCCCCCTGATACCAGGGCTTCTTAAATCGCCTGAGTTTCCACTCACGGGTTGGCATGTTGCCGGCGCTTTCTTCCGAAATATCGATGCCGGTTTTCTCGCCATAACCAAATTTATTCATCCATTCGGATAGGCGATCGATTCCCATGTCATACGCGACCTGATAGAAGAAAGTATCCGCGGATTCTTCCAGTGACTTGGTGAGGTTAAGACGACCATGCCCCCATTTTTTCCAGTCGCGGAAACGCTTTTCGGAGCCGGGTAATTGCCACCAGCCAGGATCGAACAGGCTAGTGTTAGTGGTGATAACGCCAGCAGTCAGGGCGGAAACCGCAATATAGGGTTTAACGGTGGAAGCCGGAGGGTAAATTCCCTGCGTTGCACGGTTGATCAGTGGACGATCGGGATCGTTTTGGAGTTTGGTATAATTTTTGGTGGAAATCCCGTCGACAAACAGATTGGGGTCGTAACTGGGCGTGGAAACCATCGCCAGAATACCGCCGTCGCGTGGGTCGGTGACAATGACGGCGGCGCGGCTGCCTTCCAGCAGTTTCTCGATGTAGATTTGTAGGCTCAGATCTAACGTTAGATAAATATCGCGCCCGGCCTGCGGTGGCTGTTCGTGAAGTTGGCGGATCACGCGGCCACGGTTGTTAACTTCAACTTCTTCATAACCGGGTTTGCCGTGCAGCAAATCCTCATAATGACGTTCGATACCCAGCTTGCCGATGTCACGCGTCGCGGCATAGTCGGCAATTTTTTCTTCTTTGGTCAGCCGTTCTACGTCTTTATCGTTGATTTTGGAGACATAGCCCGTGACGTGCGTTAACGCAGAACCGTAAGGATAATAGCGGCGTTGATAGCCTTTAACCTCAACGCCAGGAAAGCGGTATTGGTTGACGGCAAAACGTGCGACCTGAATCTCATCAAGCCCGGTTTTTACTGGAATGGAGGTAAAACGGCGTGAACGCTTGCGCTCTTTTTCAAAATTTTCCAGATCGTCATCGGTCAAATTAACGATGGGGCGCAGTGCTTCCAGCGTTTCTTTCAGGCTGTCGACTTTGTCAGGCACCAGTTCTAATTGATAGATGGTGCGGTTCAGCGCCAACGGGGTGCCGTTACGGTCGTAAATGATACCGCGGCTGGGAGCGATAGGAACCAGCTTAATGCGGTTCTCGTTAGAGCGCGTGCGATAGTCATCGACACGCAAAATTTGCAGGTGATAAAGATTAGCGACTAATACACCAGAAAGCAGCAAAATGCCCAGAAAGGCTACCAAAGCACGGCGCACGAACAGAGCGGACTCCGCCGTATAATCACGAAAGGGTTTGCGTTCTACTTTCATCCAGTGTTATTTCACATGTTTCATCGTATCGCCTTACTCCCGATGGTAAGGGTGATTAGTCGTAATGCTCCATGCTCGATACAGGCTCTCTGCCACCAGCACGCGAACGAGCGGGTGCGGCAGCGTTAATGGCGAGAGCGACCAGCTTTGTTCCGCCGCGGCTTTGCATTCTGGCGCAAGCCCTTCCGGTCCGCCAATCAGCAGACTGACATCGCGCCCATCCTGTTTCCAGCGCTCAAGCTGTTGCGCCAACTGTGGCGTTTCCCAGCGAGTACCTGGAATATCCAGCGTAACAATACGGTTGCCTTTGCCCACCGCAGCCAGCATCTGTTCGCCTTCGCGCTCCAGAATGCGTTTAATATCGGCATTTTTACCCCGCTTCCCCGCCGGAATTTCGAGTAATTCGAAAGGCATGTCCTTCGGGAAGCGCCGCAGATAATCGGTGAAACCAGTCTGCACCCAGTCGGGCATTTTGGTGCCAACGGCGACCAGTTGCAGTTTCATGCTAGCCCCACAGTTTTTCCAGTTCGTACAACTGGCGACTTTCTTCTTGCATGACATGAACCATCACGTCACCTAAATCGACAACAACCCAGTCAGCGGCGCTTTCGCCTTCTACTCCGAGTGGGATCAGGCCCGCGGCGCGTGAAGATTGCACGACGTGATCGGCAATAGACGCTACATGGCGTGTAGAGGTGCCCGTACAGATAACCATGTAATCGGTGATGCTGGATTTACCCTGGACGTTGAGTGCAACGATATCCTGGGCTTTTAAGTCATCGACCTTATCAATAACGAAGTCTTGGAGTGCTTGACCTTGCAAAGGTTCCCCCTCAATGGCGTTCTATCAGTCACTGATGAACGCGTGTGGCGCTGAATTGTTTAAGAAAAACGTAAATCACCGAGTAATTGCCGAGAATTCCCGCTTTTCCCGGTGATTGAAACCAGCCGCGGAGTATATCACGCACTTTTGCCGAGTGGTATAAAGCCCGTGGCTGATGGACGGGAAAACCTGTGCTAGTGGTACAGGCCGTGTTCGTCGATGTAATTGAGCACGATGGGAGGCAATAAATCGTGACAATTCAGACCGTGCTGTCGCCGCTGGCGAATGTCCGTTGCGGAAATGGTGACCAGTGGCGTGTCTGCCAAAAAGATCCGCCCGTGCGGTTGCTGATGAAGATCGTCCGGCGTGTGCGTCAGATGATCGTCCAACCACTGCTGTAATTCGGGTGTTTCCATCGTCGAGCGATAGCCGGGGCGAGCGCACACCAGCAAATGGCAAACGCTGAGTAGATCTTGCCAGCGGTGCCAGCGGTGTAGCGTCAGCAGTGAGTCCTGCCCGATGATAAAACCCAGCGGTGCATCGCCGCCTTTTTCAGCCCGCAATGCTTCCAGTGTATCAATCGTGTAGGAAGGCGTTTGTCGTTGCAGTTCTCGATCGTCCACGCTAAATAGTGGGTTGCCTTCAACGGCCAGCTCAGCCATATGAAAACGCTGGCGGGAACTGGCTTCGGGCTGCTGTCGGTGCGGCGGAACGTTATTGGGCATCAGGACGACGTGAGTCAGCCCCACGAGCTTTGCCAGCGCGGTCACTGGTTGAAGGTGGCCGTAATGAATCGGGTCAAACGTGCCGCCAAAAAACGCGGTCAACGATGGTGCTGCGGATGATGTATTCAGATGAATGCCTCCGGCAAGGCTTTGCCGCACAGCAGCATGGCAAGTGATTCCAGTTCAGACCAAACGGACTGACCGTAGTCTTGCTTTAAGGTTATTTCCACCTGCGTTAGCAATCGCACGGCCTGCTGTAGCTGCTGAAGAGAGAGCCGCTGTAATGCCTGTGTGAGCAGGTCACGCCGGTTTTGCCACACTTTTTGCTGATCGAATAACGTACGCAGCGGCGTGTCTGACATGTGCCGTTTCAGCGCTAACAGCTGTAGTAGTTCGCGCTGTAGTGTACGCAGCAAAATGACAGGTTCACAATCTTCCTGCTTCAGCTGCTGCAAAATGTGCCAGGCGCGTTTGGCTTTACCTGCCAGCAATGCATCAAGCCAGTGGAAAGGCGTGAAGTGAGCGGCATCGTTTACCGCATTTTCTACGCGCGGCAGTGTCAGCTTGCCATCGGGATACAGCAGCGCCAGCCGTTCTAGCGCCTGAGACAGCGCGAGAAGGTTGCCTTCATAACAGTAACAAATGAGCTGCGTGGCCTGTTCATCCAGCGTCAACTTCATGGCTTTGGCGCGTTGAGCAACCCAACGGGGGAGCTGTGCTTGTTCCGGCGTCAGGCAATTGATATAGACACTGTCTTGTGCCAGCGCTTTAAACCAGGCGCTGTTTTCCTGCGCTTTGGTCAGTTTATGGCCGCGCAGAATCAGCAAAATATCGGGGTGTAATAATCCAGAGAGCTTGACCAGATTGTCGCTCATCGCCGCGTTCGGGCCGTTTTCCGGCAAGACCAGCAGAAGCGATTGGCGAGAAGCGAACAGGCTGAGCGCCTGACAGGTACTGAAAATCGCATCCCAGTCGGTATGCAGATCCAGAATGAAGCTGAAATGCTCGCTGAATTCGTGCTGCTGAGCGACTCGCTTGATGTTATCGAGACTTTCTTGCAGCAGGAGAGGGTCTGAGCCAAAGACTAAATAACAACCGCGCAGCCCCTCATGGAGCTGCGCGGTGAGTTGTTCGGGGTAAAGCCGAATCATGAACGCGTGGCGGCAGTCGTTGAATCGGTGGATTGCAGCCGATTTTTGACTTCCTGACTACCGTTGATAGTCAGCAACTTACGTACCAACTGCTGAGCAGCTTGTTCACGCATTTCCTGACGGACGATATCCTGTTCGGCATCTTTCGCCAGTGCAGCCAGCGGGTTATCAAAGAACGTGCGGAACACCGTCACACTGAGTGGGTAAATATCTTCACCCGGCATCAGCACTTGCGCCTGCAACGTTAGCACCATCTGGTATTCCGCTGTTTTACCGTCCTGAAAAATAGAGACAGTATCACGTGTTTCGCTTGAGCCCAGTACCCGCAGAGACGGGATATCCTGACGTGTCGCATCATCAACGATTTTTACATCGCTGAGACGGAGCTGCTCGCGCACCGCACGTGTTAGCGGACCATAAGGGTCACTGCTGTCGACGATGAGTGTTTGTAACTGCGTGGGCACTTGTGTCGTGCCGCGCAGATGAAAACCGCAGCCAGCGGTGATTAACACCGCCAGCCCCAGCAACAACGTGAATAGACGATGTCGCACAGTTCCTCCTTGCCTTAACCTACAACCAGGTTAAGCAGTTTGCCAGGGACATAAATCACTTTACGAACCGTGACGCCGTCCAGATATTTCGCGACCAGCGGTTCCTGAGCAGCGCGTTCGCGAACCTGTTCTTCGCTGGCGTCAGCGGCAACGGTAATTTTACCACGTACTTTACCGTTAACCTGAACGACGACCAGTTTGGAATCTTCCACCATCGCGTTCTCATCTGCAACCGGCCACGGTGCGGTATCCACATCGCCTTCACCTTGCAGTGCCTGCCACAGTGTGAAACAAACGTGCGGAGTGAACGGATAGAGCATACGAACGACGGCCAGCAGTGTTTCCTGCGTTAGCGCGCGGTCCTGATCGCTTTCCTGCGGCGCTTTCGCCAGCTTGTTCATCAGTTCCATGATGGCGGCGATTGCGGTGTTGAAAGTTTGGCGACGGCCGATATCATCGGTCACTTTAGCGATCGTTTTGTGCAAATCGCGGCGTAGTGATTTCTGATCTTCCGTTAGCGTCGCGACATCCAGCGACGTTGTTGCCCCTTTCTCTGTGTGCTCAAAGGCTTGTCTCCAGACGCGTTTCAGGAAGCGGTTCGCGCCTTCTACGCCGGATTCCTGCCATTCCAGCGTCATTTCCGCCGGGGAAGCAAACATCATGAACAGACGGACGGTATCTGCACCGTATTTCTCTACCATAACCTGCGGGTCGATGCCGTTGTTTTTGGACTTCGACATTTTGCTCATACCGGCGTAGATCACGTCACGGCCTTCGTTATCGACGGCTTTGACGATGCGACCTTTCTCATCACGCTCAACGGTAACGTCGGTAGGTGAAACCCAGATGCGCTCGCCGTTATTACCCAGATAGTAGAAGGCATCCGCTAGCACCATGCCCTGACACAGCAGGCGTTTGGCGGGTTCATCAGATGTCACCAGACCTGCATCGCGCATCAGTTTGTGGAAGAAGCGGAAATACATCAGGTGCATGATGGCGTGTTCGATACCGCCGACATATTGGTCAACAGGCAGCCAGTAGTTGGCGGCAGCCGGATCTAACATTCCTTGGTCGTACTGCGGACACGTATAGCGTGCGTAGTACCAGGAGGATTCCATAAAGGTGTCGAACGTGTCGGTTTCACGCAGTGCTGGCTGACCGTTAACGGTGGTCTTCGCCCATTCCGGGTTAGATTTCAGCGGGCTGGTGATGCCATCCATCACGACATCTTCCGGCAGGATCACCGGCAGTTGATCTTCTGGCGTTGGGATGACGGTGCCGTCTTCCAGCGTCACCATTGGAATTGGCGCGCCCCAGTAGCGCTGACGAGACACACCCCAGTCGCGCAGGCGATAGTTGACTTTACGTTCGCCAATGCCTTTCTCTACCAGCTTATCGGCAATGGCGTTGAAGGCTGCGTCGAAATCCAGACCGTCAAATTCGCCGGAGTTGAACAGGTTGCCTTTTTCGGTCATCGCTTCAGCAGACAGATCGGGTTCACTGCCATCGGAATTCAAAATAACTGGCTTGATGGACAAGTCATATTTGGTGGCGAATTCCCAGTCGCGCTGGTCGTGGCCCGGAACGGCCATCACTGCGCCTGTGCCGTATTCCATCAGAACAAAGTTGGCGACCCAGATAGCGACTTTCTCACCGTTCAGCGGGTGAATCGCATACAGGCCGGTGGCCATGCCTTTTTTCTCCATCGTCGCCATATCGGCTTCGGCAACTTTGGTATTACGGCATTCTGCAATGAAATCGGCCAGCGCGGGATTCGCTGCGGCAGCTTGTGCTGCGAGAGGGTGGCCTGCGGCAACGGCAACGTAGGTCACACCCATAAACGTATCTGGACGCGTGGTGTAAACCGTCAGTTTCTCTGCGCTGTCTGCCACGTCAAAGGTGATTTCTACACCTTCGGAACGGCCAATCCAGTTACGCTGCATGGTTTTGACCTGCTCAGGCCAGCTTTCCAGCGTATCCAAATCGTTCAGCAGTTGGTCGGCATAAGCGGTGATTTTGATAAACCACTGCGGAATCTCTTTGCGCTCAACCTTGGTGTCACAGCGCCAACAGCAGCCGTCGATAACCTGTTCGTTCGCCAACACGGTTTGGTCGTTCGGGCACCAGTTAACGGCGGAGGTTTTTTTATACACCAGACCTTTTTCGTACAGCTTGGTGAAGAACCACTGTTCCCAGCGGTAGTAGTCTGGTTTACAGGTCGCGACTTCACGATCCCAGTCATAGCCAAAGCCCAGCAGCTTGAGCTGGTTTTTCATGTAATCGATGTTGGCATAGGTCCAGGGCGCTGGCGCGGTATTATTTTTGACCGCAGCGCCTTCAGCTGGCAGGCCAAACGCATCCCAACCGATTGGTTGCAGAACGTTTTTACCCAACATGCGCTGATAGCGGGAAATCACGTCACCGATGGTGTAGTTACGGACGTGGCCCATATGTAGTCGACCAGAAGGGTAAGGTAGCATGGAAAGGCAATAGTATTTTTCCTTGCCAGGCTGTTCGGTGACTTTAAATGTCTGCTTCTCTTGCCAGTGAAGCTGGACGTCCGCTTCTATCTCTTCTGGGCGGTATTGCTCTTGCATGGCTGCCAGGGGTCCTGTTTAGTGGAGAATCGCTACGTGAGTAGCCTGTTCTGATTCATAACAAAAGATCCGCATAGCATAGCCGTAAGCGGCGCAGGCAACAACACCCAGCGCCTGACTGAGGAATATTTATGATTTGCGAGCGGCATACTGCGATGAATTGCGCAAATTGACGACAATTTCCTCAGTTGTGCGGGAAAAATAATCTAAAATAGAGAGAGATAGGCAACATATCGGTTTTTGATTTGGTGTGCCAGACGGCGAATAGTCGTGCTTTATCGCCCCTCAACCCGCTTATTCAGGAGGAAGCATGAATAAACTAGCCCGCTATTACCGCGAGTTAATGGCTTCAGTTACAGCCCGGCTGAACAACGGTGAACGCGATCTTGATAGTCTGGTGCAGAGCGCCCGCAAAACCTTGCAGGAAGGCTCGGAGCTGACGCAGAAAGAAATAGAACAGGTGATTCAGGCTGTTCAGCGCGATCTGGAAGAGTTTGGCCGCAGCTATAGTGAAAGTCAGGATGAATTCACCGACAGCGTTTTTATGCGAGTGATTAAGGAAAGTTTGTGGCAGGAACTGGCGGATATTACGGATAAAACGCAGTTGGAGTGGCGCGAGCTTTTTAAAGATGTGAACCATCACGGGGTGTACCACAGCGGTGAAGTGGTGGGGTTAGGTAATCTGGTGTGTGAGAACTGCCATCACCATATTGCGTTCTACACGCCGGAGGTCTTGCCACTGTGCCCGAAATGCTCACATGACCTGTTCCACCGCCAGCCGTTTCAGCCGTAGGGCTGTAGGAGCAGTAAATAAGCTGCCTTACGGCATATTAAGATTTTTGGCAAACCGATTTACAGAACGAGAACGGTGATAATGGGATAGAAGAGTAAAGCGTTTGCGCCATGGACAAAAGCGTCAGGAACGCTTTTGAACGTCGCTTGCGACTGCCCTGCAAGGGTGAATCTCAGGGATGATATTCATATCTGCGCAATCCGAGCTTACACGGATGTACTTGCAGCGTCTTTACGATCTACCCATTACCACCGCTCGACGCGCTTTACCAGTCAGCAGCGTGCCTTGCGGCACGCTGTATCTGATTATTAATGCAGGATTTTCGCCAGGAAGTCTTTCGCGCGCTCAGACTGTGGGTTGTTGAAGAAATCATCCTTGCGGGTATCCTCAACGATTTTGCCCTCATCCATAAAGATCACGCGGTGCGCTACTTTACGGGCAAAGCCCATTTCATGGGTGACGACCATCATGGTCATACCTTCCTGCGCCAGTTCAACCATAACGTCCAGTACTTCGTTGATCATCTCTGGATCAAGTGCGGATGTCGGTTCGTCAAATAACATCGCGATAGGGTCCATACATAGCGCGCGCGCGATGGCGACACGCTGTTGCTGGCCACCGGAAAGCTGCCCTGGGTATTTGTTGGCGTGCGCCGCCAGCCCCACACGTTCTAACAGCTTCTGCGCTTTAGCTTTGGCGTCTTCACGCTTACGTTTCAGCACTTTCACCTGCGCGAGCGTCAGGTTCTCGATAATCGACAAGTGTGGGAACAGTTCAAAGTGCTGGAACACCATCCCGACTTTGGAACGTAACTGGGCCAGATTGGTTTTTTTATCGTTAACAGCAGTGCCATTGACGGTAATTTCACCTTTCTGAATCGGTTCCAGACCATTTACGGTTTTGATCAGGGTTGATTTACCCGAGCCAGAAGGCCCGCAGACGACCACAACTTCACCTTTTTTTACTTCTGTGGAGCAGTCGGCTAGCACCTGAAATTGGCCGTACCATTTAGAAACATTTTTCAGGGAAATCATCAAACCGTCCTTTTTTTCAGGTAACTGACCAGCATTGAGGCAGTAATGCTGAAGAGAAAATAAATGAACCCAGCAAATAGGATCATTTCAACTTGTGTTCCGTCTCGCTCGCCGATGGTTGAGGCGGTACGGAAGAAATCAGCGAGGCTGAGTACGTAAACCAGTGAGGTATCCTGAAACAGGACAATACCTTGCGTCAGCAACAGCGGCACCATCGCGCGGAATGCCTGCGGCAGAATAACCAGCTTCATGGATTGCCAGTGCGTCATGCCTAATGCTAACGCCGCGGAAGATTGACCGCGTGACACGCTGAGGATACCCGCACGAATGATTTCAGAATAATAGGCTGCCTCGAACAGCGAGAAGGCTACCATAGCTGAAATCAGTCGAATATCGGTTTTCGGCGATAGCCCAAGCACATTTTGTAATAAGCTAGGAACCACCAGATAGAACCACAGAAGAACCATGACGAGTGGAACGGAGCGGAACAGGTTCACATACAGCTTGGCGAACCAACTGATAGGCTTGATCGGCGACAGGCGCATTACCGCCAGAATCGTGCCCCAGACAATCCCGAAGACCACCGCCGTTAGCGTAATTTTGAGTGTGACGACCATCCCCTGAATCAGGTACGGCATGCTTGGCCCAATTGAGCTCCAGTCAAATTCATGCATGATTTATTTGCTCCCCATATTGCCCGGCAAACGGGTTTTTCGCTCAACGACCTGCATAATCAACATAATGATGGCATTGATGCCAACGTACGCCAGCGTGATGGCGGTAAAGGATTCATACGCGTGGGCGGAATAGTCCAGCAGTTTCCCTGCCTGTGCTGCCATATCAACCAGACCAATCGTGGAAGCGATGGCCGAGTTTTTTACCAGGTTCAGCATCTCTGAGGTCAACGGCGGAACAATCACACGGTACGCATTCGGTAGTAATACATAGCGGTAGGTTTGCGGCAACGTCAAGCCCATTGCTAGCCCGGCGGCTTTCTGGCCGCGTGGTAGCGATTGAATCCCTGCACGCACCTGCTCACAAACGCGCGCTGCGGTGAAGAGCCCCAGACAAATCATCGATGACAGGAAAAATTGAATATTGGGATCTAGCTCGGCTTTAAACCACATACCGATGTTGACGGGAAGCAGCTCGGGAACCACCAGATACCAGGTAAAGAACTGGACAATCAGTGGGACGTTACGAAATAGTTCGACGTAGCAGGTGCCAATGCCCGCAAGAAAACGATTTGGGACGGTACGCAGGATTCCAAATAAAGAACCAATAAGAAAGGCGATAATCCAGGCACAGATAGATAATGTGACGGTGACTTGCAGACCGGACAAAATCCACCCGAGGTAGGTTGTGTTGCCGAAGGGGGCGGCTTGTAGAAATATGCCCCAGTTCCAATCTATTGACATAACGAACTCCGGTAAAAAAAGGGTAGCGAAGCTACCCTGAAGATTGATGAGCGGCCATATTCCCGTTCTGTTTCAAACTACAGGTGTATTGTTTATTTTCCTGTTTATCGAAATTTCTCGGGGCAACATGTGATGGGGAACGACCATCACATGCCTGTCTGTCCTGCCACGAATCAGCAATCAGAGGGCAGATAGCTCTGCCCTTATTCTCATTATTAATTAGTTTAGTGCGTTGTCATTTGGCGCTTTGAACAGCGCTTTCATTTCGTCTGACAGTGCAAAGTTCAGGTTAAGATCTTTTGGTGGGATCGGTTGTTTGAACCAGCGATCGAACCATTTTTCAGCTTCACCGGAGGTCTGAACTTCAGCGATGGTGTCATCAACCAGTTTCTTGAATTGCGGATCGTCTTTACGCAGCATACAGCCGTAGGCTTCTTCAGACTGCGCTTTGCCGACGATATCCCACTGATCGGCGTTTTTCGCTTTCGCACGTTCGCCTGCCAACAGCGCATCATCCATCATAAAGGCGACAGC
This sequence comes from Pectobacterium sp. IFB5596, assembly GCF_021432585.1. NCBI lineage: Bacteria > Pseudomonadati > Pseudomonadota > Gammaproteobacteria > Enterobacterales > Pectobacteriaceae > Pectobacterium > Pectobacterium sp. IFB5596. The sequence continues at coordinate 157,133 of NZ_LXFY01000012.1, read as the reverse complement.
GCGGCCGCTTTCCAGCGTACGGAAGGAGTCGCCATGGTCTTTCGCACTGATGATACGCATTTTCAGCTGTTTTTCTTCATTCAGCTTGTTCAGCAGAACTTCAGAGGTGGTGCCGGAAGTCACTACGACGGTTTTACCCGCCAGATCCGGGAAGTCTTTTACGCCGGAATCTTTTTTGGTTAACAGACGCGTACCGACCACGAAAATGGTGTTAGAGAACGCGGCTTGTTTCTGACGTTCCAGGTTGTTAGTCGTTGAACCACATTCAAAATCAAAGGTACCGTTCTGCAACAGTGGGATACGGTTCTGAGAGGTGATAGGGAGTAGCTTGACCTGCAGATTAGGCGCATCCAGTTTTTTCTTAACCGCTTCGACAATTTTGTCAGAGTAGGCTTGAGAGTAGCCGACCACTTTTTGCGTGTTGTCATAGTAAGAAAAAGGCACGGACGATTCGCGGTGTCCAATGACGATCACGCCATTATCTTTGACCTTTTTCAATGTACCGGCCAGATCTTCAGCCTGAGCTACGCTGGCGGCGGTGCCAAGCAGAAGCAGTGATAATGCCAGTTTACGCATTTGCATGTTCTAACCCCTTTGCTGTCGTTATATACCTGTCATTTTCAAGTTAACATTGTCTTCAAGCTAACATCGTATTGCTGCATCACTCATAATGCTTTGCGATTTCTCTGTGATAACGCTGCACCGTTAAAGCGCGAAGTTACTGTCTATACAGTTAAAAAGTAGCTGATTGTAAATAGATTGAAATAGGAATGTTTGTTTTTTGCGATATCCGCCGCACCAAATAGCAGCAATGTCAGAAGGTGGCACCAATTTGGTGCGTTACTTGCCCCGTAAGAGAGCTTTACGCCGACGTAATATCCAAAAAAATACAGAAACAACCCTTTACAAGGTAATAAGAGGCAAATACCGTGCCAGAAATAAAAAAAGGCATGCAAAAGCATGCCCTTAGGGATGTGAAGAGGGGCGGGTTATCGGCGACGCAAACCGAAGAAAATGGCAGCAACACCGCCCAGTAGCGTAATGATCCAGAGCGGCCAGGAACCGAAGCGCGCATAAGGCGTTATCCCCGTTGCTGGCACGACCTGCGTATCCAGCACTGCACGCGTGAACTGCGGCAGACTGGCGCTGACTTTGCCATCTGGCGTAATCACCGCTGTGACGCCGTTGTTGGTACTACGAACCAGAGGACGGCCTAATTCCAGCGCACGCATGCGTGCCATCTGGAAGTGCTGCCACGGGCCGATTGAGTGGCCGAACCACGCGTCGTTCGAGATGGTCAACAGCATATCGGTGTCTGGCCGGAAGTTATCTCGTACCTGTTGCCCTAAGATGATTTCATAACAAATAGCGGCATTAAGCTTGAAGCCATGCACAGAAAGCTGCGGCTGAACATAGTCCCCTCGACTAAACGACGACATCGGAAGATCGAAGAACGGGGCCAGCGGGCGTAACAGCGTTTCCAGCGGGACAAACTCGCCAAAAGGCACCAGATGGTTTTTGTTGTAGCGATTCGTCGTGGGGTAGTTGTATGGCTCTTTGTCGCCGAGTACGATAATTGAGTTATAGAAATCGGTCTTATTACCATCGCGCCGGATATCGACGATACCCGTAATCAGGCTGCTATTACGGCTACGTAGAATATCGTCAATCTGCTTCAAATAGGCGTTTTGACGGCTTTCAATATCGGGAATTGCCGTTTCCGGCCAGATAACGATAGGTGCCTTGTCCATGTAGGGCAGGCTGTTATCCAGATAGATTCTCAGCGTGTTCAACAGCTCATCTTGTTCCCACTTCATGGCCTGCGGGATATTACCTTGTACCAACGCGACATTGACGGCGCGTTCTGGTTGCAGGGTGTACCACTGCACATTACGTAGCGGCCATGCTAAAACGAAAACGCCGATCGCAATGGCCGCCGGTGCGATTTTTCGCTGATTGATAGCGTAAACGAGTAGCCCACTGAGACTCATCAACAGGAAGGTGATGGTGTCGATACCCAGAATAGGCGCAATACCTTTTAGCGGGCCGTCAATCTGGCTGTAGCCGAATTGTAGCCACGGAAAGCCAGTGAGCACCCAGCCGCGTAGAAATTCGGTTAATTGCCAGAGTACGGGGGCGGCAATCGCCAGACGCCACAGCGTGGTTTTGGGCCACAGGCGTGAGAGCAGGGCAGAAAACAGCAGAGGATAGAGTGACAAATAGGCGGCGAGCAGAATGACCAGCGCCACATTGACAGGACCTGGCATTCCGCCAAATTGCGCGATGCTGACGTAAACCCAGTTTACGCCGCTGCCGAACAGACCTAACCCCCAGCAAAACCCTATCCAGGCTGACTGGCGACTCGTGCGGTTGAGCGTCAGTGCCTGTAGCCCCATGAGCGAGATAATCGCCGCAGGCCAGAAATCAAAGGGAGAAAATGCCAGCGTGCCACAGGCACCAAATAAGAGCGCCAGCAGGGCTTTAACCTGCTGGCGTTGTAGAAAAGAAGCGACAACCATTGCCAAATTATTCTTCCAATTTTGGTTGAGGAGCATTGTCAGGGATTCTGACATGAACTTGAATAATACGGCGACTGTCTGCCATCGCAACCTTAAACAGGTAACCTTCTATGTCGATGGTTTCGCCACGAGCAGGAAGATGGCCGAAAGACTGCATGACCAAGCCGCCGATGGTGTCAACTTCATCATCACTAAACCGTGTGCCGAAAGCTTCGTTAAAATCTTCGATATCGGTTAACGCACGGACGGTGTAAGTCTGGCGATTAAGCTGACGAATATCTCTGTCTTCTTCATCGTCGTATTCGTCTTCAATTTCGCCGACGATCAGCTCAAGGATATCTTCGATTGTGACCAGACCGGATACGCCACCAAATTCATCAATGACAATCGCCATGTGATAGCGCAATGAGCGAAACTCATTCAGCATTCTATCAACGCGTTTACTTTCCGGCACAACAACGGCTGAACGCAGGACTTTATCCATACTGAAGGGCTCGGAGTCGCTGCGCATAAACGGCAGCAAATCCTTCGCCATCAGGATGCCTTCAATGTGGTCTTTATCTTCGCTAATGACGGGGAAACGAGAGTGGGCGGATTCGATAATCACGTCCAGACACTCTTCCAGCGTTTGATCGCGCTTGAGCGTAATCATCTGCGAGCGAGGGATCATGATGTCGCGTACACGCTGGTCGGCGATATCCATGACGCCTTCGAGCATATCTCGCGTTTCAGGATCGATCAGTTCATTCTGTTCGGAATCACGAATCAGAGTGAGTAAACCGTTACGATCTTTTGGCTCGCCGTGAAAAAGCTGATTAAGAATAAGAGAAAAGAAGCCCTTTTTGGGACTGGGTGCATCGCTGTTTTGAGAATGGTCGTCGCTCATGCGTTTTAATTAACATCACTCTTGTTAAGGAATTATTGCCAGCCGTTGGAATCGACACAGCGGCTGACGTGGAGCAGATAAATACCCGATATCTTCCCGATCTCGGGCTAGATAAAATGTATTTCTATTTATTCGGTGAGGCCATCTTTTTCTGCAAGGTAAGGATCGGCATAACCCATACTTTGCATAATCTCAGTTTCCAGCGCTTCCATTTCTTCGGCTTCGCTGTCTTCGATATGGTCATACCCTAGCAGATGCAGGCTACCATGGACAACCATGTGCGCCCAGTGCTCTTCTACGGTTTTTTCCTGCTCTGTAGCTTCATGCTCCACAACCTGACGGCAGATGATTAAATCGCCAAGCAGAGGAAGTTCGACTTCAGGCGGTGCTTCAAAAGGAAACGACAGCACGTTGGTCGGCTTGTCTTTCCCGCGATAGGTGTTATTCAGGTCGCGGCTTTCTGCTTCATCCACGATACGGATGGTGACTTCAGCGACTTCCTGAAACTGCGGCAGAACGCCTTCCAGCCAGCGCTGAAAGTCTTTCTCTTCCGGTAATCCCTGTGCTTGCTCGCTGGCGATTTGTAAATCGAGAATCACCTGACTCATTTTTGCTCCTGATCTGATGCCGCTGCCTGCGCTTCACGCTTACGCTGTTCTGCTAAGGCGTCTTTACGTTTCTGTTCGGCATTTTCCCACGCTTCATAGGCATTCACAATCCGTGCGACTACGGGATGGCGCACTACGTCTTCGCTGTGGAAAAAGTTAAAGCTGATCTCTTCCACATCGGCCAGCACTTCAATGGCGTGGCGTAGGCCGGATTTCAGGTTTTTCGGCAAGTCGATCTGCGTAACGTCGCCAGTGATGACGGCTTTTGAGTTGAACCCGATGCGCGTCAGGAACATTTTCATCTGTTCGATGGTGGTGTTCTGGCTTTCATCCAGAATGATAAAGGCATCGTTCAGCGTTCGGCCACGCATGTAAGCCAGTGGCGCAACTTCGATTACGTTGCGTTCGATAAGCTTTTCGACGCGCTCAAACCCCAGCATTTCAAATAGGGCATCATAAAGTGGGCGCAGGTAGGGATCGACTTTCTGGCTTAGATCGCCAGGCAGGAAGCCCAGCTTTTCACCGGCTTCGACCGCTGGGCGCGTTAGCAGAATACGGCGAATATCCTGACGCTCCAATGCATCTACGGCGGCAGCGACGGCCAGGTAGGTTTTCCCCGTTCCCGCTGGACCAACGCCGAACGTGATGTCGTGATCGAGGATATTGGCGACATACTGTGCCTGATTCGGCGTGCGCGGTTTGATTACGCCGCGTTTGGTGCGGATATTGACCACTTTGCCATAGTCAGGAACGTGTTCCGCAGACTGCTCCAGCACGCGGGATTCTTTAATCGCAAGGTGAATTTGCTCAGGATCGATATCACCGATGACGCCACGTACCGGTGCTGTATCAACATACAGACGTTGCAGAATATCTGCCGCAGCCTGCGTCAGCAGGCTTTTACCGACCAGTTTGAACTGATTGTCTCGGCGATTGATTTCGATGCCTAAGCGGCGCTCTAGCTGTTTAATATTGTCATCAAACGGACCGCAAAGGCTGAGTAGGCGTTGGTTATCTGCGGGTTCAAGGGCAATCTCTTTTGTCGTTACGTTCAAATTATTCCTCTTGAGCGTTACTGTACGGGCGCTATTCTGCCCATACAAAATGAACGGTTGTCAGACGGCCTGATGTGCCCGCCATATGAATGAATTATTCATCGTGAATGCCCGATGGTGCAAGTCACAATAATGATATTGGGATGCCGCTTCGCAAAAGCAAATGTAAGCGGCATGAAATTGAAACTGGCAGAAGGTTATCTCTACCTGCCATAAAAAAACGCAGGGAACGTTTTTCAACGTTGCAAAGCAACGGCCCGAAGGGGCTGCTATTCCGGCTTGCCATAAAAAATGGGTGGCAAAGCCACCCACAATACTATTCAAGTGCATCAACATCGATTACGGCTGGTAGAATCCAACGCCGATCTCGTTCTCTTTACGGGTACGAGCAATCACGGAAGATGGTGATTCATGTACACGCAGATCCATTTGATCTTCGGTACGCACCACGATGCCACGCAATGAGTTGGTATAAACGTCAACGATTTCAACATCGACAAATTTACCGATCATATCTGGCGTGCCTTCAAAGTTGACAACGCGGTTGTTTTCCGTACGGCCAGACAGCTCCATCACGCTCTTACGCGAAGTACCTTCTACCAGAATACGCTGGATGGTGCCCAGCATGAGGCGACTAAACCGCATTGCCTGCTGGGTAATACGTTCTTGCAGAAGGTATAGACGCTGTTTTTTCTCTTCTTCCGGTACATCATCGACCATATCCGCAGCCGGCGTTCCCGGACGAGCGGAATAGACAAAGCTGTAGCTCATGTCGAAATTCACATCGGCAATCAACTTCATGGTCTGTTCAAAGTCAGCTTGCGTTTCGCCAGGGAAACCGACGATAAAGTCAGAACTGATCAGGATGCCAGGACGCGCATTGTGCAGTTTACGGATGATAGCTTTGTATTCCAGCGCGGTATGACGGCGTTTCATCATCGTCAATACGCGGTCAGAGCCGCTTTGTACTGGCAAATGCAGGAAGCTGACCAGCTCTGGCGTATCTTCATAAACGCTGATGATATCGTCTGTGAATTCAATCGGATGGCTGGTAGTGAAGCGGACACGATCGATCCCGTCGATGGCGGCGACCAGGCGCAGCAGCTCGGCAAAAGAGCAGATTTCACCGTCATAGGTTTCACCGCGATAGGCGTTAACGTTTTGTCCCAGAAGGTTAACTTCACGTACGCCTTGCGCTGCAAGCTGAGCGATTTCAAACAGCACATCATCACACGGGCGGCTGACTTCTTCGCCACGGGTATAAGGCACCACGCAGAATGTGCAATATTTATTGCAGCCTTCCATAATGGAGACGAACGCCGTCGGCCCTTCAGCGCGCGGTTCTGGCAGACGGTCAAATTTTTCGATTTCAGGGAAGCTGATGTCAACGATGGGGCTACGCGTGCCCTGAACGTGATTAATCATTTCCGGCAGGCGGTGCAGGGTTTGCGGGCCAAAAATAACGTCAACGTAGTGCGCTCGCTCACGAATATGTGCGCCTTCCTGTGAGGCAACGCAGCCACCGACGCCAATAATCAGGTTCGGATTAAGATCTTTCAGCGCTTTCCAGCGACCAAGTTGATGGAAGACCTTTTCCTGCGCCTTTTCACGGATCGAACAGGTATTGAGCAGCAGGACATCGGCTTCTTCAGCGATTTCAGTAAGCTCATAGCCGTGCGTACTTCCCAGTAAATCAGCCATCTTTGATGAATCGTACTCATTCATCTGACAGCCCCAGGTTTTAATATGCAGTTTTTTTGTCATCGACTTGCCATTACTCAGTGCGGATAAGAAAGATTCCCCTCATTTGGGGCGGGTATTGTAATCGTTCGCTGGCGTTGTGACCAGTGCCGGAAACTGCGCTGATTTGATAACCCCTTACTTTCTATAAAAATGCGGCTTTTCTGAAAAATCTCCCGTAAATCCAGTACACTATTTTCATGCATTTTTACTGGTGTGAATAAACCAGAATCAGAGGGGATAAAGCCAATATGCATTACGATGCGATTGTGGTTGGCGGTGGTATGGTCGGTGCGGCTGCGGCGCTTGGGCTAGCACAACAGGGATTTCAGGTTGCGGTCATTGAGCAGGACATGCCGGCGCCGTTTGATGCCGCCAGCCCGCCAGATTTACGGATCTCGGCGATTGGTTATGCGTCGGTTGCGTTGCTGAAAGAGCTGGGCGTATGGCAGCGAGTGCAGCAGATGCGTAGTGCGCCTTATCGCCGGCTGGAAACCTGGGAATGGGCGAATGCCAGAGTGGTTTTCGATGCCGCCGACATTCACCTGCCTGAGCTGGGCTTTATGGTGGAAAATCGCGTGCTGCAATTGGCGCTCTGGGAAAGCTTACAGGAAGAAGAGCATTGCCAATGTTACTGTCCGGCAACGCCGCAGAACCTGCAACGTATGGGGGATGACTGGTGTTTACAGCTTGCCGATGGACAACAGCTGACGGCTTCACTGGTGGTTGGCGCTGATGGCGCGAACTCTCAGGTTCGCCAGTGGGCGGGAATTGGCATCAGCGGCTGGCAGTATCGTCAGTCTTGTATGTTGATCGGCGTTGAGACTTTGCAGCCGCAGCAGGATGTTACCTGGCAACAGTTCACGCCGAGTGGCCCGCGTGCATTTTTACCGCTGTTTGGCGAATGGGGGTCGCTAGTGTGGTATGACAGCCCGCAGCGTATTCGCCAGCTTCAGGCTATGCCGCTCACACAGTTGGATAAAGAGATTACCGCCGCGTTTCCAGAGCGATTGGGTACAGTAAAGGCATTCTCCGCGGGGTCATTCCCTCTGGTCAGACGTCATGCGCAAACTTATATCAAACCCGGTTTAGTGCTGCTGGGCGATGCCGCGCATACCATTAATCCGCTGGCAGGGCAGGGTGTTAACCTAGGGTATCGAGATGTTGAGGCGCTGCTGGATGTGTTGATCAACGCACGCAATGCGGGGGAAGAGTGGTCTTCTGAACGGATTTTACGCCGTTATCAGTGTCGTCGTATGCCGGATAACCTGATGATGCAAAGTGGGATGGATTTATTCTATAACGCGTTCAGTAACGCATTACCGCCGCTGAGCTTTGCACGTAATATGGCGCTGATGGTCGCACAGCGCGCTGGCGTGTTAAAACAGCGCGCATTGAAATATGCCATTGGTGTTTGATTGATGATAATGAGGACGCCGCCTGCTATCGTACTGGCTCGGCGGTAAAGATAATATCGGTGTCCTCATTAGTTGTTGCCGTAAAGCGAGTATTCCCTATCTGCCGAATGCCTTTATCTGAGGTTCGGCTATCCTGAAGCAGGCCGTACATCATCTCGGTCACTTCACGGTTTTCGATGTTATCTCCACCTAATAGCGCAGAAAATGCGGCTGTGACGATTTGCAGGTTTTGTGTCGCAGTTTCGGCGGATTCTGATGAGGCGCTAAACACGATGAGCCCTGTGAGTTGTTGATTTTTTTTCTCAGCCGATCCGATTAACCCGACATGCTCATTGAAAATATGCTGAAAATCATCAACGGAATGTCCCTTCTCCAGATTAATGGTCAGTTTGAGAGGGATATTGAGTTGCGTCAGGTTGGCATTCATTCTGTCAGCAAACTCTTGTGATGAAATCTTGAAAGAAGCGACATTAGCGGCATAAGCTGGAGCGGAGAAGCAAAACAGCAGGGCTAGACTGAGTAGCAACGTGCTTAACCGCTCGCGTATAGCGGATTGCCGCGATGATACGACGAGACTGAGATCATGAGTAACAAAGAATGTAGATAAAACCTTCATGCCGCCCTTTTGGGAAAATCGAATGATTGATTCGGGATATGTTAGCACCAGACTACGTTAATACCCGACATAACAAACAGGGCGACGTCTTTCGACTGTCGCCCTGTTTGTTTGCTGTTTTACCAGCTTTATTTGGCTGGGGTACGAGGATTCGAACCTCGGAATGCCGGAATCAGAATCCGGTGCCTTACCGCTTGGCGATACCCCAAAAATGTGGTGGCTACGACGGGAATCGAACCTGTGACCCCAGCATTATGAGTGCTGTGCTCTAACCAGCTGAGCTACGTAGCCAAATATACTGCTATTATCAATTCACTTCAAGAAAATCTTCTACTATCAAGTAGATGGCTGGGGTACCTGGATTCGAACCAGGGAATGCTGGTATCAAAAACCAGTGCCTTACCGCTTGGCGATACCCCAACAGAACAACAAATTTTTCGGCATGTATTTTGAAATGGCTGGGGTACCTGGATTCGAACCAGGGAATGCCGGTATCAAAAACCGGTGCCTTACCGCTTGGCGATACCCCAATCACTACAAAACACTAACAGGCTTCGAAAAGCGATGTTAAGCCGAAAAGATAACATGGTGCGGGAGGCGAGACTTGAACTCGCACACCTTGCGGCGCCAGAACCTAAATCTGGTGCGTCTACCAATTTCGCCACTCCCGCAAAAGATGGTGGCTACGACGGGAATCGAACCTGTGACCCCAGCATTATGAGTGCTGTGCTCTAACCAGCTGAGCTACGTAGCCATCTTTTCCGCGCTACCTTCATCGGCGTTGCGGGGCGCATTATGCGTAGTTGGTCTAATTGCGTCAACTAGTTTTTTCCCGAAAAGTGCCCTTGATGTATCGTTTGTTTGGGTTGTGAACAGTATGGTGAGAAAAACGCCAAAAAGCACGTAATCCCAGTCAATTAAGCCTACAAAAACGGGCCATAAAGGCCCGTTGACTGATAAAACTAAATCAAATTATTTGTAGGCTGATTGGTGCACACCAACTGCGCGGCCTGATGGATCATCCAGTTTTTTGAAGGATTCATCCCACTCAATCGCTTTAGCCGACGAGCAGGCGACTGACGGGCCGCCAGGCACGCATTCTGCTGCGCTTGGAACCGGGAACAGCTCTTCAAAGATTTCACGGTACAGGTACGCTTCTTTGGAGCCAGGCGTGTTGTACGGGAAGCGGAAACGTGCAGTTTCCAACTGTTGATCGGTAACCTGATTCGCTGCCACTTCTTTCAGCGTGTCGATCCAGCTGTAGCCTACGCCGTCAGAGAATTGTTCTTTCTGACGCCAGGCAACGCTGTGCGGCAGGTAGGATTCAAAGCACTCACGCAGAATGTGTTTTTCCATCTTGCCGTTGCCGCACATTTTGTCGCGCGGGTTGATGCGCATGGCGACATCGAGGAAGTTTTTGTCCAGGAAAGGCACACGAGCTTCCACGCCCCAGGCTGACATCGCTTTGTTGGCACGTGCGCAGTCATACTGATGCAGTGCCAGCAGCTTACGCACGGTTTCTTCATGCAGTTCTTTGGCGTTTGGCGCTTTGTGGAAATAGAGATAGCCGCCGAACACCTCGTCAGAGCCTTCGCCTGACAGCACCATTTTGATGCCCATCGCTTTGATTTTACGCGACATCAGGTACATCGGCGTTGACGCGCGAATCGTGGTGACGTCATAGGTTTCGATGTGATAAATCACGTCGCGGATCGCATCCAGCCCTTCCTGCACGGTGAAGTGAATTTCGTGGTGCACGGTGCCCAGATGGTTAGCGACTTCCTGTGCAGCTTTCAGGTCTGGTGCGCCTTCCAAGCCGACGGCGAAAGAGTGCAACTGAGGCCACCAGGCTTCACTACGCTCGTCATCTTCTACGCGACGTGCGGCATATTTTTTGGTGATTGCGGAGATAACGGAAGAATCCAGGCCGCCAGAGAGCAACACGCCGTAGGGCACGTCAGACATCAGGTGGCTTTTCACCGCTTCTTCCAGCGCGTCGCGCAGTGCTTCTTTATCCGTTTCGTTGTCTTTTACTGCGTCGTAATCAAACCAGTCTCGCTGGTAATATTCACGAATTTCGCCGTCTTTGCTCCACAGGTAGCTGCCTGCTGGGAATTCTTTGATCGTACGGCAAACCGGCACCAGCGCTTTCATTTCAGATGCGACGTAGAGGTTACCGTGCTCATCGTAGCCCATATACAGTGGGATAATGCCGAGATGGTCACGGCCAATCAGGTAGGCGTCTTTTTCGCTGTCATACAGTGCAAAAGCGAACATGCCGCGCAGTTCGTCCAGGAATTCCGGGCCTTTTTCCTGATACAGCGCCAGAATGACTTCGCAGTCGGAGCCAGTCTGAAACGCGTAACGGTCACCGTATTGCTGACGCAATGCCTGATGGTTATAAATTTCACCGTTTACGGCCAGAATGTGGGTGCGCTCGGCGTTGTAAAGTGGCTGTGCGCCCGTGTTGACGTCAACGATAGACAGACGTTCGTGAGCCAGAATCGCTTTGTCGCTGGCATAAACGCCGGACCAGTCTGGCCCGCGATGACGCATTAAACGAGATAACTCCAGCGCTTTCTTACGCAGTTCAACAGGATCGCTTTTCAGATCAAGCACACCAAAAATAGAACACATACATGACTCCCAGTAATTACGAATTCGGCCTTAGTGCTATTGATTTAGCATCAAAACACTATGGGAATTCAATATTATTTAATGAAAAAAGCGCTTGGCGTGGTGTTTCGATAATTATTTAGCGGATTTTGTGTTGATTCGTCAAATTAACAAAGGGGAAAGGCCGGATTTTTAGTGATTACATAATCCGGCTAGAAAGGGAATCACGCGTTTTCGAGTAATTGCTGAAGTAGCACGCCGTTTAGCATCGCACGTTTAACCAAGGCGAAGGCGCTGATAGCGGAAAGATGGTTAAGGCTTGAGATCTGAATCGGCAGATTATGACGAAATTCTTTTAGCACCTGCGCGTTGATGCAGCGTTGAATCGCAGGAAGCAGCGTTTTTTCTGCTTCGGTAATTTCACCAGCGATCACGACCTTCTGCGGGTTGAACAGATTGATCGCGATGGAAAGCGCTTTGCCGAGGTTGAGTCCAACCTGTTCTATCACTTCACGGGCGAGGGCATCGCCTCGATTCGCTGCTTTGCAAATTGCTGAAATCGTACTGTTATTCGCAGACAGTTTGCTGGGGTAGCCTTGGCGCAGCAGATGTTGTACGCGTTGTTCAATCGCACCGTTGGCGACGATCGTTTCCAGACAGCCGAAATTACCACAGTGGCAACGATCGCCGAGTGGATCGATTTGAATATGGCCGATTTCACCCACGTTGCCGTTGCTGCCAAGAAAAATCTGCCCGTTGACGAGAATACCCGCCCCCGTACCCCGATGGACGCGTACCAGAATAGAATCCAGTGAATCGTGGGTCGCACCGAAATAGTGTTCCGCCAGCGCCAGGCTGCGGATGTCGTGACCGACAAAACTGGTGACATTGAAGCGACGTTGCAGGTTTTCAACCAGTTGCCAGTTATCTACGCTGATATGTGGCATATAGCGAACGATGCCTGCAACCGGATCAACCAACCCCGGCAGCACCACAGAAATTGCAATAAGCTCGCGGATACGGCGCTGGTGGCTGGCGATAAAGCCGCTGATAGACTGAAAAAGCGTACCTTCCAGCGACGCCTGCGTTTTGTCTTGCAGTTCGTAGTGTGCTTCTTCCAGTGCTTTTCCCTGCAAATCGTACAACGCAATGGTGGCGTCATAACGGCCGAGACGTACGGCGATGGTATGAAAAGGACGATTTTCGGTGATAATCGAAATGGCACGTCTGCCACCTGTGGAAGCCTGTTGATCGACTTCCTTGATTAGCCCGCGATCCAGAAGCTGGCGGGTGATTTTCGTGACGCTGGCGGGTGCAAGCTGGCTCTGCTCTGCAATCTGAATCCGTGAGATCGGGCCTTGCTGATCAATCAGGCGGTAAACTACCGCGCTGTTTAATTGCTTAACCAGATCGACATTCCCTATCTGCGCCTGTCCGCCTGTGGTCATTAAGAAGTACTCGCTTAGGTTTAACTCAACGTTGGGGAAACCTTGTTTGGTTTTTCCCAACGTATTTCCGCGTTACCCCAAGACGCTTTTCGCTTTACCCCCAAACAGGGTGGCCGTTAACAAATGTCTTGAGAATGTGATAATCACGGTCAAAGGCGGTCAGGTTCGCCACTTTACCGCTTTCAATGCTGCCTAGCCGTTTGTCGACACCAATGGCACGAGCGGGATAGAGCGTCGCCATCCGAATGGCTTCATCCAGTGCGATACCAACGTGTTCGACGCTATTACGCACGGCGTCAATCATCGTCAGTGCCGAACCGCTTAGGGTGCCGTGTTCATCGACACAAATGCCATCACGGTAGTATATGGTTTTACCAGCAAAAATGAACTGGTCAATATCCGCGCCTGCTGGTGCTGTGGCGTCAGTGACCAACACCAGCTTATCGCCTTTAATGCGCTTGCTGTTGCGAATGTTGGCCCAGTCCACATGTCGGCCATCCGCGATAATGCCGCAATAGACTTCAGGGGCATCATAAATCGCGCCAACGAGTCCAGGCTCGCGACCTGTCAGGTACGGCATGGCGTTGAACAGGTGGGTTGCAAAACGAATACCTGCGGCGAAACCCAGCTTAGCCTGTTCCCAGGTGGCGTTAGAATGCCCAGCAGAGACGATGATACCTGCCGCCGTCAACTGGCGGATGAACAACGGTTCGACTTCTTCTGGTGCCAGCGTAATTTTCGTAATGGCATCCGCGTTGGCACACAGAAAGTCGACGAGATCTTGCGTTGGCTTGCGAATAAAAGCAGGGTCATGCGTGCCTTTTTTTATCACATTCAGCCACGGACCTTCGAGATGTAGCCCAAGCGCCTGATGCTTATTCTGCGCCAGCCACTCTCTCATTACCTTGATGCTGTGTTTCATGAACGCATCGCTGGAGGTAATCAGCGTAGGTAAAAAGCTGGTGCAGCCTGAACGCTGGTTCGCCTGTTGCATGATTTCCAACGTATTGACGGAGATCGTGTCCAGCGAGTCGTTGAATTGCACGCCGCCACAGCCGTTCAACTGGAGATCGATAAACCCCGGGGCGAGGAACGCACCGCCCAAGTCGTGTTGTTCAATGCCAGAAGGGAGGTCGGCAAGTGGGCAGACCTGCTCGATCAGCCCATCGGCAATCACCACGGCGTGATTATCCAAAATCTGATGGCCGGTAAAAATCCGGCTATGGGTTAACGCGTACATCATCAACTCCCGCGATCGGTTAGAGATTTTTCATACTTTCCGTTTCTAACTCACGGAAATATTTAACGGTTTTTACTTTGAGTTCCATCGTTGAAGGCTCATCACAAACCATGATGGCTTTAGCATGGAGTTGCAGACAGCTGATGGTCCACATGTGGTTGACGTTGCCTTCTACCGCAGCCTGTAGCGCTTGTGCTTTGTTGCGTCCGGTCACCAGAATCATCACTTCTTCGGCATCCAGCAACGTACCAACGCCAACGGTTAGGGCAAATTTAGGCACCAAATTGACGTCCCCGCCGAAGAAACGGGAATTCGCGATACGGGTTTCTTCCGTCAACGTTTTGATACGGGTGCGGGAAGCCAGAGAAGAAGCAGGCTCATTGAAGGCGATGTGCCCATCGTTGCCCACGCCGCCCATGAAAAGATGAATTTTCCCGTAGGATTTTATTTTCTCTTCATAACGGCGACATTCTGCTGTGGTGTCTTCGGCGTTACCGTTCAACAGGTTAATGTTTTCACGCGGAATATCAATGTGATTGAAGAAATTCTGATACATGAAGGTATGATAGCTTTCCGGGTGGTCAGTCGGCAGGCCGACATATTCATCCATATTGAAGGTCACGACGTATTTGAAACTCACCAGGCCGGCGTTGTGCATGGCGACCAGCGATTTGTAGGCTTCTAGTGGTGAGCTGCCTGTTGGCAACCCGAGGATAAAAGGGCGCTCTGCGCTGGGCTTGAAAGCGTTAATTCTCTCAACGATGTGGCGGGCGGCCCATTTTCCGACGTCTGCGGCGGTAGTTAAAGGTATGAGTCTCATCAGCGCTCTCCTATTTCTGGTGAAATTAAATACGTCATCGCGCCAGTGACGCGTCTGTCTATGCATTAAAATTAGTCTACTCTGTTTTTTTTAATCTTGAAATAAGTTGGGGTTTTATTCAGGTATAAACTTTTTGTATGCAGTTTTTTGGTGATTTTTATCACATAATTACGGTGATTAATTTGTGTGGCGAATTATTTTTCTTACACTCCTCCTGGAACCACCGCTGGCCAGATTTTTTGACAATGAAGCTTTCTACAGTGAAGTTTTTCGGCAGTGAAATTGATTGGCAGGTTTGTTTGCCCCACAACATTTCATTTACCTCGCAAAGGTAAGAGAGGGAAAAGTGAGTACTCTGAGCTATTTACAAAAAGTCGGCCGGGCATTGATGGTGCCTGTCGCGACGCTGCCTGCTGCCGCTATCCTGATGGGGATAGGTTATTGGCTTGATCCGGTTGGATGGGGAAGCGAGAACGCATTGGCGGCACTTCTCATCAAATCGGGTGAGGCGATTATTGGGCATATGGCGGTGCTGTTTGCGGTCGGTGTCGCTTACGGTATGTCGAAAGATAAGGATGGCGCGGCAGCATTGACCGGCTTTGTCGGTTATCTGGTGCTGACTACACTGTGTTCCCCCGCAGTGGTTGCTATGATTCAGCGAATTCCCGTTGAACAGGTGCCAGCTGCGTTTGGCAAAATTGAAAACCAGTTCATCGGGATTCTCGTCGGTGTGATGTCCGCTGAACTGTATAACCGCTTTAGTCAGGTTGAACTGCCGAAGGCGCTGTCGTTCTTCAGCGGGCGGCGTCTGGTGCCGATTCTGGTTTCTTTTCTGATGATTCTGGTCGCGTTCATTTTAATGTACGTCTGGCCAGTCATTTACAATGCGCTGGTGTCGTTCGGTGAGCAGATTCAACAGTTGGGATCGGCTGGCGCTGGGGTTTATGCGTTCTTTAACCGTCTACTGATCCCTGTTGGGTTACACCATGCGCTGAATTCTGTGTTCTGGTTTGATGTGGCGGGTATCAACGATATTCCTAACTTCCTGGCTGGCCAACAGTCGATTGATTCTGGCAAAGCCGTGGTGGGGATCACCGGACGTTATCAGGCGGGCTTTTTCCCAATTATGATGTTCGGCCTGCCGGGAGCCGCACTGGCGATTTACCACTGCGCGCGTCCTGAGAACAAAAGCAAAGTGGCCGGGATTATGCTGGCAGCGGCATTTGCTTCATTCTTCACCGGGATTACCGAGCCGCTGGAATTTTCGTTTATGTTTGTCGCGCCGGTGTTGTATTTCCTGCATGCGTTGCTGACAGGTTTTTCCGTCTTTATTGCAGCCAGTATGCATTGGATTGCCGGTTTTGGTTTCAGCGCCGGTTTGGTGGACATGGTGCTGTCTTCGCGCAACCCGCTTGCAACGCAGTGGTATATGCTGCTCGCACAGGGGCTGGTGTTCTTCGTCATTTACTATGTCGTGTTCCGTTTTACCATCACGCGCTTCAATCTGTTAACGCCGGGACGTGAGCTGGCAGTGAGCGGTAGCGAGGCCGATGGATATGACGTGATTAAGGCGTCTTCGGGCAAGAAGTCAAACGATACGGCTGAATTGGCACAGGGGTATTTGCAGGCGTTGGGTGGCAAAGCCAATCTGATTGGCATCGATGCCTGTATCACTCGTTTGCGTTTGAACGTGGCTGATTCCTCTCTGGTTGATGATGCACTGGCGAAACGTCTTGGCGCGGCGGGCGTTATTCGCCTGAATAAACAAAGCGTGCAGATTGTTGTGGGGACGCAGGCTGAATCGATTGCAACGGCGTTGAAAGTGGAGCATGCCAAGTCGTAATATCATGGCGGTATTTGTGTAACGCCGTGTCATGTCGATGATACTCAAGGGGGGTGAGGTAGCAATCTCACCCCTTTTTTTCGTTATGAATAATTAACGGTTGTTTCCCAGCGTAGCTTGTTGGATCATTGTCGGTTATACGTCGTTTTAGCATTGAGGAATGAAGAATGAGTGAGGCTGAAGCCCGCCCGACTAACTTTATCCGTCAGATTATTGATGAAGATCTGGCATCCGGTAAGCATGACCATATTCAGACGCGTTTCCCGCCAGAGCCGAACGGTTATCTGCATATTGGGCATGCCAAATCTATTTGTCTGAATTTTGGGATCGCGCGTGACTACCAGGGGCAATGTAACCTGCGTTTTGACGACACCAATCCGGTAAAAGAAGATATCGAATACGTTGAGTCGATCAAACGTGACGTCGAGTGGCTGGGTTTTTCATGGAGCGGTAACGTTCGTTATTCTTCTGATTATTTCGATCAACTGCACGCTTATGCGGTTGAGCTCATCGGTAAAGGACTGGCTTACGTTGATGAGTTGACGGCCGATCAGATTCGTGAATATCGTGGCACGTTGACGGCACCGGGTAAAAACAGCCCTTATCGTGACCGTACCGTGCAGGAAAACCTGGCGCTGTTTGAAAAAATGCGCAACGGTGGGTTTGCCGAAGGTACTGCTTGTTTGCGTGCAAAAATCGATATGGCATCATCCTTTATCGTGATGCGCGATCCTGTGTTGTATCGCATTAAGTTCGCCGATCACCACCAGACGGGCAATAAGTGGTGCATCTACCCGATGTATGACTTCACCCACTGCATTTCCGACGCATTGGAAGGGATCACGCATTCGCTGTGTACGCTGGAATTCCAGGATAACCGCCGTTTGTACGATTGGGTACTGGATAACATCACGATTCCTTGTCACCCACGCCAGTACGAATTCTCCCGCCTCAATCTCGAATACGCGATTATGTCCAAGCGTAAGCTGAACCAACTGGTCGTGGAAAACGTGGTTGAAGGCTGGGATGATCCGCGTATGCCGACTATCTCAGGCCTGCGTCGTCGCGGCTATAGTGCGGCTTCCGTCCGTGAATTCTGTGTGCGCATCGGCGTAACGAAGCAGGACAATAACGTGGAAATGGCTGCACTTGAATCCTGTATCCGTGACGATCTGAATGAGAATGCTCCGCGTGCAATGGCAGTGTTAGATCCGGTCAAAGTGGTGATCGAGAATCTGTCTGCTGAGCACGAAGAGTTTGTTGCGATGCCAAATCATCCCAATAAGCCGGAAATGGGCTCACGTCAGGTGGCATTCAGCCGCGAAGTTTACATCGATCGCGCTGACTTCCGCGAAGAAGCCAACAAGCAGTACAAACGTTTGGTGTTGGGTAAAGAAGTGCGTCTGCGTAATGCCTATGTGATCAAAGCCGATCGCATTGAAAAAGACGAGCAGGGCACCATCACCACGATCTATTGCAGTTACGATGCAGAAACGCTGAGCAAAGATCCGGCTGATGGACGTAAAGTGAAAGGCGTCATCCACTGGGTCTCCGCTGCACATGGCGTCCCTGCGGAATTCCGCTTGTACGATCGTCTGTTCAGTGTGGCAAACCCTGGCGCGGCGGATGACTTCCTGTCGACGATTAACCCAGATTCACTGAAAGTGACGCAAGGTTTTGTCGAAGCGAGCTTGGCACAGGCGGAAGTAGAGAAAGCGTATCAGTTTGAGCGCGAAGGTTACTTCTGTGCCGATCGTGTTTACTCCAGTGCAGAACATCTGGTGTTTAACCGAACGGTCGGGCTGCGCGATACTTGGGTTGGCTAACGCCACGAAGTAGAAGACAAAAATAAAACCGCCTCGGCGGTTTTATTTTTTGATGCGGTCGATTTATCGTGTGGACTCATGCAGAGTTTCGTCTTCTCGACAATCCCCTTCACTGCAATGCCCATAGAGATACAAACTGTGGTTGGTCAGTTTAATACCGTGTCTTTCTGCGATCTCACGCTGACGTGCTTCGATAGATTCATCGCGGAATTCAATGACTTTGCCACAGTCGAGGCAAATTAAGTGATCGTGATGATGCTGCTGCGTCAGTTCAAAGACGGATTTACCCCCTTCGAAGTTATGACGGGTTACGATGCCTGCATCATCAAACTGGTTGAGTACGCGATAGACGGTAGCAAGACCAATCTCTTCGCCCATATCAATCAGTCTCTTATATAAATCTTCCGCACTGACGTGATGACAGACAGGGTCCTGTAGCACTTCCAGTATTTTCAGTCTTGGAAGAGTGACTTTCAGGCCGGCCTTCTTTAATGCGGTATTGTTGTCAGTCATGCGGGTTTAGTCCTGTTGCTTACTTATCAATGGAGGCTGCCTAGCCTATGACATCGGTCGGCTCAAAAAATGTAATTGCGTCTCAATTATAGAACCGCGCATACAAAATGAAAACAAGGGAATGTTAACAATATTGTCCCCATTCATACTACTGATATACAGCGCAGTCCATTGTTGATGAATGAAGAAAGGATGAAGCACGTATAAAACCGATGGGATTATTGTACAGGTTTACTGATAGAAGTTAAAAAAATGTATCAATTATTATGAAAGGTTTTACCTATCGATACTATTTTGGCCCTGATCGAAATTATCAGGGCCAAAATGGCTTAGCCAACCAGCTCTTTTAGATTCAGTTCATCACTGATCTGTTTCACCCACGTCGTTACGCGTTCGCTGGTCAGCTCAGGTTGACGGTCTTCATCGATAGCCAAACCAATGAAGTGATTGTCGTCGGCGAGCCCTTTAGAGGCTTCAAAGTAATAACCTTCAGTTGACCAGTGGCCGACAATCGTCGCGCCACGAGGCTCAATGATGTCACGAATGGTGCCCATGGCATCACAGAAGTATTCCGCATAGTCTTCCTGATCGCCGCAGCCAAACAAGGCAACCAATTTTCCGGTGAAATCAACCTCTTCCAGCGAAGGGAAGAAGTCATCCCAATCGCACTGAGCTTCACCGTAATACCAGGTTGGAATACCCAACAGCAGAATATCGAAACCTTCGAGGTCCTCTTTGCTGCTTTTGGCGATGTCATGAACATCAGCAACGTTGGTGCCTAACTGCTGTTGGATCGTTTTGGCGATGTTTTCCGTGTTGCCTGTATCACTGCCAAAGAATATTCCGATGAGTGCCATGAATTGAATAACCTCTTGATTCCTAATGGTATGGTGTAATATTTCACCCACTTATCTGTTAATAATAACAGACACTCACATCAGGAGAAACTCGTATCGGTATGGAGGCGTAAATCAAGAGCATGCGAAATGCTGAGGGCAATAAAAGAAACGGAAAACCCTCTCCATGGGCGTTAAAATACCCACCTTAATTGTGTGAGTATGATGTCTTCTGAGATTAGGTCTACACAGCCTTAGTATTATAAAGGTTATTTATTTGCAACACCGTTTCATTTTTTATGAATGATATTTTTATTTTATGGTTTGTTTCAATTGTAATTAAAAGCAGACTTCTGTTTGTGAAAAATAAAAGTCACGGAACGGTACATCCCTATTCAGGGAAATTAAAATGCATACAAAAGATAATGTTTTATCGAATTGAATGCGTGTAACATTTTGCGGGAAAATTCCTAATGAAGAAGATAAGAATTATAACCATTTACAGCTGAAACGATGCAACCTTAAAGAGAAAGGTTTTAGCTTTTTGATGTTAAAGAATAAAATGAAAATGATGCCCAAATTGCTTTGCCAGCCTGGCTGCATACCCACGCCAATCCGCATGGGAAGCGGGTGACCGTCGGTTTGCGTTCAACCCTATGATTAAAAACCTTATATTTATAAAAATAGGCTAATTTATTATCAGTGCGAAAAATTATATTAATAAATATAGCAAGAGTGCTAAATATTCTCTGTATTTAGCCGATGAGTTAGCGTGGTTTTTGAGTTTTCAACTCGGTGAAATGTGAACGCTAGGGAGAAGTGACCTGTTTCATGGTGTGAATTTTCTGATTCATATCGGTTGATTAGCGATAAAAATCTTTTTAACCATTTTCCTGATTTGGAGTGAGCTATGAGACTTATTAAAAATATTGCCATCAGAACCGCTATGCTATGGGTGCTGGGCATTTTTTGTGTTCTTTGGGGCGGCGTATCAATATATACCATGTTCTCTTTTAAAGAGATGACAGCGACCTCGAAAACCAGCACCTTGCTGGTTCAGAACATGAACTTTATCAATCAGGGTAACGATCAATACTTCCGTATGGTAACTCGTCTGGCGCGCGCTGTAGATGCGCGTCGCAGTGGTGATAATGCCACCGCAGATAAAGAGCAGGCCTCCGCGCTCGTCGCGCTGGATAAGCTGAAGTCTGATCTGGTGGCGTTTAATGCTATCGATCATGCGAGTCTGGACGATGCTCTGGTGCAAGCTGTCAGCCGTGACTGGAATAATCTGGTTGTTCAGGGCGTAGAACCGCTTTATCAAAAGGCCGCTGCCAACGCGCTGGATGATTACCAAAATCAGGCCAAGAATGTTGTGCCGCCATTGAGTCGCCAGTTTGGTGCTTCTCTATCTGCGTTCAGTAACGCCAGCGCAGAGAAATTCGATGCGGCGGGCGTGCGTTTTGAACAAATCACCACGATTGGGCAGAACATTTTGCTGAGCGGGTTGGTTATCGGCCTCATCATGCTGTTCCTGACAGACCGTTATCTGGTGGTGTGCTTGGTTCGCCCGTTGAATAACCTGCGCGATCACTTTAGCGTGATAGCTTCTGGTCACCTGGGCAAGCCGATTCTGGACTTTGGTAATAACTGTGTTGGCCGCTTGTTCCCACTTTTGCGTGAAATGCAGGGGAGTTTGGCTAGCACCGTTAGCACCATTAGAAACAGCACGGATTCCATCTATCAGGGCGCTTCTGAGATTGCCGCAGGCAACAACGATCTGTCTTCACGTACCGAAGAGCAGGCTTCCGCGCTGGAAGAAACGGCGGCGAGTATGGAGCAACTGACGGCAACGGTGAAACAGAATGCCGAAAACGCCAACCATGCCAGCCAACTGGCGTTACAAGCCTCGACAACGGCGAAGAAGGGCGGTGAAATCGTTGAGAACGTGGTGAAAACCATGGCAGAGATCTCCGGCAGTTCGAGAAAAATCGCAGAAATCACCACCGTGATTAACGGCATTGCTTTCCAGACCAACATTCTGGCGTTGAACGCGGCGGTTGAAGCGGCGCGTGCAGGCGAACAAGGGCGTGGTTTTGCCGTGGTAGCCGGAGAAGTACGTAGTCTGGCGCAGCGTAGTGCTCAGGCGGCGAAAGAGATTGAAGGGCTAATTTCTGAATCGGTTCGCTGCGTGGATACCGGCTCCAATCTGGTTAGCGATGCCGGAGACACGATGCAGGATATCGTTCGCGCGGTGACTAACGTAACAGATATTATGGGTGAAATTGCCTCGGCATCGGAAGAACAGAGCAAAGGCATCGCACAGGTTGGTCAGGCTGTGGCGGAGATGGACAGCGTAACGCAGCAAAATGCCGCATTGGTTGAACAGGCCTCTTCGGCAGCGTTGTCTTTGGAAGAGCAGGCGGCACTGTTGAACCAGACCGTATCGCTGTTCCAACTGTCCGATACGCAGTCAGGGCTGAAAGTGGCGGCAAAACCGGTGCAGAAAACGCCAGCGATTGCCCCGCGTGCAAGCAAGGCGCTACCGCCCAGTAACGACAACTGGGAAAAGTTCTAAGCGTCGTTTTAATCTGAGATAGCGTGTGTAATCTTGGGTGAATGTTCAGGCGGCGTCAGAAATGGCGCCGCACAAAATATGAATGCTTAAGTTATTTATAAATATCAGGTTACGTCAATCAGGATTGCTGTTCGGCCAACTGCGCCAGCAGCATCTCTTCAATCAATTCACTGCGGCTAATGTTCCGCTGTTCAGCAAGGCTGTTCAGGATATCGACGGCGTCGCTATTAATCTTTAATTCAACACGGCGCAAGCCACGCACTTTATCGCGACGTAGTTGATTACGCTTGTTAATTCTTAGTTGTTCGTCACGTGTGAGCGGGTTGGTCTTGGGGCGGCCCGGACGACGCTCATCTGCGAACAGATCCAGTGTAGTGCGATCCGTTTGTTCTTTTGCCATAAGTAATGATACTGCAAGGTATTCTGACCAAAATACACAGCGCTGCTCGTTCTGCCCTACAGATAAAATCGATGCCTGCTCTCACTCTGCAATAGGATTGTCAGAGTGCGGTTTGGCTATCTGTTGAACATGCCGGGAAATTACGCGTGCACTTTGATGAAGTGGTTACAATGACTTGTGGCTGAATCAGCCGTCCCTCTACTGCGAGCGCCATCATACCCTAGCCGCACTGGCGGCGACAACGGTTAACTGCCGCTGTTGCCATGAATCCGCCAGTGTCAGTAGGGTCTGGTTAATTCGCGTCCAGAAAACGGTGGATAGCGCGCAAAACTGCATCGGGTTTTTCTGAGTGAACCCAGTGGCCAGCTCCGCTGACAACATGCGCCCGCGCCGCCGGGAACTGACGCAGTAGCGAATCGCGGTAGCGATCGTCCAGATAGGGGGAATCGCCGCCGCGGATGAACAATATTGGCCCTTGCCAGGCCGGAACCTCTTGCCAGCCAACAATGTTTTCGTACTCATCCCACAAGACCGGTACGTTAAAACGCCACTCTCCCTGCTGGAAAGATTTCAGCAAAAACTGAATCACGCCTTCTTCTTTTATATGCTGGCGCATGAGCGCTGTCGCTTCGGTTCGTGATGTCAGACCCGCTTCCGTTACGGCACGTAGTGCGGCGAAAATGGTGTCGTGGCGGCGCACTTGATAATCCACCGGGGCGATATCAATCGCGACCAGTCTGTCCAGTCGTTCAGGAATGAGTGCACTGAGCGCCATTGCGACTTTTCCGCCCATCGAATGGCCAATAACGATAGCGCGTTCGATATGCAATTCATCTAACAGCGCCAACACATCCTCTGCCATTGCGGGGTAGTTCATCTGTGATGAACGTGGCGACAAACCGTGGTTGCGTAAATCGATTTGTAGGATGTCATGCGTATTTTGCAAATCCCGTCCTAATACACCCAGGTTATCTAATGTGCCAAACAGGCCATGAATCAGGACAACAGGACGTTTATCTGTGGACTGGTGCGCATTTTGCCAGCGATGATTCAATTTCATGGTGAAGTTCATTCAGAGAGACATGGGCTTAGGGTATCATGACTTTAGAAGCAATGTTGTCACTGAAGGAATGGTAAGGGACACGTATAGCTACTTGAATGGATGTGAAAGGCATTGGGGCATAGTCTGACTTTTGGTATTGTCCCATTATGCCGCTGTTCGATAATGTTTGAACGCCTGTATAATCCTTTTGATTTGAGTCATCTACCCATCGATGTCGGGTTGCAGAAGGGAAGCGTCTCTGTAATTTGCACGGTAATGGGTAAAAACAGCACTGGATAAAGATGAAAACTATAGAAGTCGACGAAGAGCTTTATCGTTATATTGCCAGCCACACACAGCATATTGGTGAGAGCGCATCGGATATTTTACGGCGTATGCTGAAATTTACGGCCGGGCAGCCTGTCACAACGCCGGTGGTAGAAGCGACGGCAACGGCGACGTCTCAGCCTGTTACTGCGCCGAGTCCGCGCGATCGGGTTCGAACCCTGCGTGAGCTGCTGCTGTCAGATGAATACGCTGAACAAAATAAGGCCATTAATCGCTTTATGCTGGTTCTGTGCACGCTGTATACCCTATCGCCGCAGGAGTTTGCTGCTGCGACAGAATCGCTTCATGGCCGTACCCGGGTCTATTTCGCGGGTGACCAACAGACATTGCTTCAGCATGGCACACACACAAAGCCTAAACATATTCCTGGCACGCCATACTGGGTGATTACCAATACGAATACTGGCCGTAAACGCAGTATGGTTGAGCACATTATGCTGACGATGCAGTTTCCTGCGGAACTGACAGAGAAAGTGTGCGGAACCATCTAATCATCTACCTATCCCCTAAATAATTCGAGTTGCGTGAAGCCAACGCACAGGCAGCTCGAAGAATGAGGGGAATAACATTAACCACTTATCTAACTACACTAACTACAGCGTTAGGGAGAAGCGCCAATGGCTAATCACCCAAGGGCCGGACAGCCTGCCCGACAGAGCGATTTGATTAATGTGGCACAGTTAACGTCACAATATTATGTGCTGCGCCCGGAAGTCGGCAATACCGCGCATGCGGTGAAATTCGGTACGTCTGGCCATCGTGGTAGCGCGGGGCGTCATAGCTTTAATGAACTACATATTCTGGCGATTGCGCAGGCCATTGCAGAAGAGCGTAAAAAGCAGGGCATCAGCGGCCCGTGCTATGTCGGAAAAGACACGCATGCGCTCTCTGAGCCTGCCTTTATTTCCGTGCTGGAAGTGTTGGCTGCCAATGGCGTGGATGTGATCGTTCAGTTGGATAATGGTTTTACCCCAACGCCAGCGGTGTCTAACGCGATTCTGGTTCACAATCGTCAGGGCGGTGCGCTGGCGGACGGTATTGTGATTACGCCGTCCCACAACCCGCCGGAAGATGGTGGCATTAAATATAACCCGCCGAACGGCGGCCCTGCGGATACCAACCTGACCAGCGTGATTGAAACGCGTGCGAATGCGCTGTTGGCAGATGAACTGCGTGACGTGAAACGCATTACGTTGGATCAGGCGCTGAAAAGCGGACATGTCCACGAGCAGGATCTGGTTCAGGCTTATGTCGAAGGTCTGGCTAGTGTGGTGGACATGGCGGCGATTCAACGCGCTGGCCTTAAACTGGGCGTCGACCCGCTGGGCGGTTCCGGTATTGCCTATTGGCAGCGCATTGCAGAACACTACAAGCTGGATCTGACGCTGGTTAACGACGCCGTCGATCAAACATTCCGTTTTATGTCGCTGGATCACGACGGCGCGATCCGTATGGATTGCTCGTCAGAATTCGCCATGGCTGGGCTGCTGGCGCTGCGTGATAAATTCGACCTGGCGTTTGCCAACGATCCTGACTATGACCGCCACGGTATTGTCACCCCAGCAGGGCTGATGAACCCGAACCACTATCTGGCGGTGGCGATCAACTACCTGTTCCAGCATCGACCACAGTGGGGACAGTCTGTTGCTGTCGGCAAAACGCTGGTATCCAGCGCGATGATCGATCGCGTAGTGGCAGATTTGGGCCGCAAGCTAGTAGAAGTTCCGGTTGGCTTCAAATGGTTCGTTGACGGACTGTATGACGGCAGCTTTGGCTTCGGCGGTGAAGAAAGCGCGGGGGCTTCTTTCCTGCGCTTTGACGGCACGCCGTGGTCGACGGATAAAGACGGCATCATCCTGTGTCTGCTGGCAGCAGAAATTACGGCCGTGACGGGTAAAAACCCGCAGCAGCATTATGATGAGCTGGCACAGCGCTTTGGCGCGCCAAGCTACAACCGTATTCAGGCTTCCGCGACGCACGCGCAAAAAGCCGCGCTGTCCAAGTTGTCTCCTGAGCAGGTGTCAGCGAGCACGCTGGCGGGCGATCCGATTACGGCTCGTCTGACCGCTGCGCCGGGTAATGGGGCATCGATTGGTGGCCTGAAAGTGATGACGGAGAATGGCTGGTTTGCTGCGCGTCCTTCCGGTACGGAAGAAGCCTACAAGATCTACTGTGAAAGTTTCCTCGGGGTGGAACACCGCGAGCGAATCGAGAAAGAAGCGGTAGAAATTGTCAGTGCGGTGCTGGCAAGCGCCAAATAAGTGAAAAGGGCGCTGCTTGCAGCGCCTTTC
This sequence comes from Pectobacterium sp. IFB5596, assembly GCF_021432585.1. Lineage (NCBI taxonomy): Bacteria > Pseudomonadati > Pseudomonadota > Gammaproteobacteria > Enterobacterales > Pectobacteriaceae > Pectobacterium > Pectobacterium sp. IFB5596. The sequence goes on along the minus strand of NZ_LXFY01000012.1, from coordinate 130,490 downwards.
AGACTGCTGACAAACCTATTTACAGAACAAAAACGGTAGTAACGGAATAGAAGAGTAAAGCGTTTGCGCCAGGGATGGCGCAAGCCGAGCGCACAGGGATGTGTTTACAGCGTCTTTACGATCTATCCGTTACTACCGCTCTACGGGTTTTGTCAGTAACCTTCGTATAATAGGTTTATCCCAACGCGACCAGTAGCGCTCCCACTGAAATCAGCGCCACGCCAGCTCCCGCCATCAGCGAAATTTTTTCTCCCAGCAGAATGACTGCCAGCACGACCGCGAAGACCACACTAAGCTTATCGATCGGCGCGACCTGTGCGACGTTACCGTTCTTCAACGCCACAAAATAAAATAGCCACGACAGCGCACCTGCGACGCCGCTGAGCACAATGAACAACAGCGCTTTCTTATTAGCGATAACGTCACCGACCAGCGCCAGCTTACCTTGCGCGACCACTACACCCACCAGAAAAAGTGCCATGATGACGGCACGAATCGCGGTCGCCGTATTGGCGTCCAAATTTTGCAGACCGATCTTGCCGAATATTGCGACCATCGCGGCACATACGGCAGACAACAAAGCATAAATTAACCAACTACTCATGACGGCGTATCCCTGAAGAGAAGGCAGGCGCGCACCGTGGAAAAGGTTCTCCAAGGACGCTGCCTGATACAGAAGGATGATTTTACGGTATAAATCGATAACCGATAGCGGTTTCAGTCAAGAGATGGCGAGGTCTTGCCGGGTCGCTTTCCAGCTTCTGGCGTAGATGCCCCATATAAATACGCAGATAGTGGCTGTGCTCGACGGCGTTTGGCCCCCAGACCTGCGTTAGAAGCTGGCGCTGCGTCAGCACTTTGCCGGGGCTGGCGAGCAAGGTTGCCAGAAGCCGAAATTCGATGGGCGTCAGGTGCAGTTCCTGACCGTCGCGGTTCACCTGCCGATTAAGCAAATCTACGGTGATCGTACCGAAACTCACCAGCGGCGTTTCCTGCTGGGTATGGCTGTGGCGACGGAGCGCGACGCGCAGCCGTGCCAGCAGCTCGCCAATGCCAAACGGTTTGGTTAGGTAATCATCGGCACCGGCATCCAACGCATCTATTTTATCCTGCTCGTCGGTACGGGCAGATAGCACAATAATGGGCAGGCTGCTCCACTGACGTAAATCGCGGATGTAGTCGATACCGTTGCCGTCCGGCAGGCCCAAATCGAGAATAATCAGATCGGGCTTACGCGTGGCCGCTTCCAGCAAACCGCGCTGCATCGTTTCTGCGTCAAACACGCGACAGCCTTCGCCTTCCAGCGCCTGACGAACAAAACGACGGATCTCTTTTTCATCCTCAACGATCAGAATAGTGGCCTGCAATGGATTCAGTGCTCCTCAATATCTTCCGGCTCGAGATCCGGCGGTGCCGATAGTGGTAACGTGAAGTGGAAAGCTGCACCGCCGCTTTCCGCATTCGTTGCCCAGATACGGCCGCCGTGAATTTCCACAATTGCTCGACAGATCGCCAGCCCCAGCCCCACACCGGGAATCGACGACTCTTTGTGACCACGGGAAAATTTATCAAAAATCATGTTTTCTTGACCAGGTTCAATCCCCGGGCCATTGTCCTGCACGATGATTTCCAGCGCGCTTTCCTGCGTACTGGGCTGCGAGGCTGTGTTCTCTGCAATAAGGCTGGTGGGAATAACGCTCGCCGAAATCGCGATCGTGGCCTGCTCTCCGGCGTACTTCAGCGCATTCTCCAGCAGATTAATGAACACGCGTTCCACCAGCCCGGCATCACAATAAACCAGAACCATTTCAGCAGGTAGATTAACCTGAATAGTGTTTTTCGCCAGCGCACTTTCCAACTGTTGCAGGGCACTGCCGATTAACTCCTCGGGTGTTTGCCATTCTTTGCGCAGGTTAAAGCCATCCGACTGAATACGTGCCATGTCGAGCAGATTATTGACCAATCGCGTAGTATTCAAAATGTGCTGGCGAATCTGATTGGCCTGCTGAGCGTAAGGTGACCCTTCGCTCGCCAGATTCAATGTCAGAATCTCGGCCTGACCAAAAAGTACCGTCAGCGGCGTGCGCAGATCGTGCGAGAGTGCGGCAAGCAGCGAATTACGCAACTGCTCACGCTCGGCATCGAGCCGGGCATTTTCTGTACTTTGCATCAGGTGCAGACGCTCCAGCGCATTAGCGATCAGCACGGTAAAGGTTTCCAACAGCCGCTGCTGCTCGGGAATCATCAACTGCCGCGCATTATTGGGTTCAATCGCCAGCACGCCGAAGATTTGCTGCGTGGTGGTGAGTGGCAGAACCTGATACGACACACCGGGCAGGGTGGATGTCCCCGCACCGGCAGGCGCACGATGATCGACGCTCCAGCGCGCAATAGCGTTATCGACAATTAAGGACTGGCTATCGCGCGTGGGCTGCTGGCGGTCGGGCGAGATGGGGTGCAGGCTATCGGTCAACAGCACTGCGATCTTGGCCTGAAACGTGGTGCTGAGAAAATGCTGGCTGGTCTCGACGATATCTGCACTGGACAGGCTACGGTTCAGCGCCTTGGACATCTCATACAGATGACGGACGCGCTGCTCGCGATAACGAGCGACTCTGGCCTGATAGCGTACGCCTGCCGTCAGATTACCAACCAGCAGACCGACGCCGAGCATCACGGCAAAAGTAAGCAGATATTGCGCATCCGATACGGCAAAGGTACCGCGCGGCAGAATGAAAAAGAGATCGAAACTGGCGACGTTAATCACGGCAGCGAACACCGACGGCCAACGACCGAAGAAGAGCGCGACGATGACGACAGCCAGCAGATAAATCATCACCAGATTGACCGATTCCAGCATGGCAAACGGTGACCACGAGGCAAGCAGGGTGATAAAGGCGCACAACAGCGTTGCCAGCCCGCAACCGAATAATTGCATGCGCCATTTTTCTACCAGCCCACGAGCATCAGGCGTTTTTATCGGTGTGGCGGGGGGATCGTCCTGTACGGCGACGACGACCAGATCGAGATCGGGTCCCAATCTGCCGAGTCGTTCGGCGAAGCGAGTGCGCCACCACCAGCCGAAGCGCTGTTCCACATGGCGACCAATGACGATTTTTCCGAGGTTGTGCTCACGCGCATAGCGCAGGACGGCAAGCTCTTCGTCGGGTTCCGATAGCGTAACGGTTTCAGCCCCAAGATCCTGTGCTAGCTTGAGTGCCCGCAAGATGGCACGCCGCTGCGGTTCGGGTAACCGGTGCAAGCGCGGTGTTTCGACGTAAACCGCGTGCCAGACACTCCCCAGCCGTGCCGCGAGCCGTGCTGCCGTGCGCACCAGCTTTTCATTGCCTGTGCCGTGGCCGATGCATAGCAGAATGGCATCGCGGGTATGCCAGACCTGCTCACGTCCTTGTCCCGCACGCATGGCGCGCATTTGATCGTCAACCCGATCCGCCAGACGCCGCAGTGCTAATTCACGCAGGGCGATCAAATTGCCTTTACGGAAAAAATTCTCAACGGCGCGTTCGGCCTGTAGCGGCAAATACACTTTGCCTTCATTTAAACGCTGTCGCAGATCGTCCGGCGGCAGATCTACCAAAATGACTTCGCTGGCCTGATCGAAGATGGGGTCCGGCACGGTTTCCCGCACTCTGATACCGGTTACGCCGCCGACCACGTCGTTCAGACTTTCCAAATGCTGGACGTTCACTGTGGTAAAGACATCAATACCGGCATCGAGCAGTTCCTGTACGTCCTGCCAGCGCTTGGGATGACGTGATCCATTCACATTGCTGTGCGCCAGTTCATCGATCAGAATCAGTGCCGGACAGCGTGCCAGCGCGGCATCCAGATCGAATTCGACAGTGTGACGACCGTGATGGCGAAGATGCTTGAGCGGCAGCTGCGGTAACCCCTCCAACAGCGCGGCGGTTTCGCTACGACCGTGGGTTTCGACCACGCCGACAAGAATATCCAGCCCTTGCGCCCGCAGCCGTTGAGCTTCCTGCAACATGGCATAGGTTTTCCCTACGCCCGCACAGGCACCAAAAAATATTTTTAGCTTGCCACGCGGCGGCGCGCCGATCTGTGCCAGTAGGCTATCGGGGTCCGGGCGACGATCTTCACCGTCAAGCATGTTCTATCCCTTATTAGCGAGGCCTGAAACGTGGTCAGGCCGCAGCAAAGACGGCGGGGAATCTGGCTCCCCGTATATACCCTAAATAATTCGAGTTGCATGACAAAACGTTAGCGTTTTGAACAACGCAGAGCGTTGGCCCTTTAGGGCGAGGCCCACGACGGGCCGAGTATTTAAGGGCAGCCAACGCACAAGCAGCTTGAAGTATGACGGGTATGATGATTAATAGTAACGCACTGTCGATTACGGCAGTGGCTTTTCCTTATCCAGCGCCAGATTTAACAACAGGACATTGACCGTCGGCTGCCCAATGAACGCAGGCTTGCTGGTCTCAGTAAAGCGATCGATCAAGTGTTGTATCTGCTGGAGCGACAGCCCTCTGGCCTGTGCGACGTAAAGTGCCTGATAGCGTGCCGCCTCTGGGGAAATCTGCGGGTCCAGCCCGCTGCCGGATGCTGTCACCAGCTCGGTAGGAATGGGCTGCTGATTGCCGACTACCTGATACCAACGAGTGGCGCGTTCGCTTATCTGCTGATCGAGCACTGGGTTGCTGGCCGCCAGATTGCTACCACCGGACGCCAGTGCGTTATAAGGCGCATCTGATGTTGCGGAGGGACGTCCCTGAAAATAGCCAGCACGATTGAACGGCTGCCCGATCAGGGATGAGCCGACGACGGCATCATCACGGTAAATCAGCGATCCGTTTGCCTGTGTCGGGAACAGCCACTGTGCCAGCACGGTGGTCAGCAGCGGGTACGCCAGACCGGTAAACAGCAGTAATAACAAGAATAAAAACAAAGAAGAACGTAAATAGCGCATAGCGTATACCCGTCAGTCCTTAAGCCAGATTCAGCCCGGTCAGTAACATATCAATGAGCTTGATACCGAGGAACGGCACCAGCAGCCCGCCAAGACCATAAATCCACAGATTGCGGCTTAGCTGTGCCGCCGCGCTCATGGGGCGATAGCTAATCCCTTTGAGCGCCAGCGGGATCAGAAAGACAATAATCAACGCATTGAAGATGACTGCCGAGAGCATGGCCGAGGTAGGGGAGTGCAACTGCATCACGTTTAGCGCATTGAGCTGCGGATAGGTCGCAGCAAAAGCGGCCGGGATAATGGCGAAATATTTCGCCACGTCGTTGGCGATACTGAACGTCGTCAGCGAACCTCGCGTCATCAGCATCTGCTTGCCGATATGCACCACTTCGATCAGCTTGGTTGGGTTGGAATCCAGATCGACCATGTTGCCCGCTTCTTTCGCTGCCTGCGTACCGGAATTCATGGCAACGGCCACGTCTGCCTGCGCCAGTGCGGGCGCATCGTTAGTGCCATCGCCAGTCATCGCCACCAGCCGACCTTCGGCTTGATATTGGCGAATCAACGCCAGCTTGGTTTCCGGTGTGGCTTCCGCCAGAAAATCATCAACGCCCGCTTCTGCGGCAATAGCCGCCGCCGTGAGCGGGTTGTCGCCGGTGATCATCACGGTTTTGATCCCCATATTGCGTAGCTCGGCGAAACGCGCCTTAATGCCGCTTTTCACGATATCTTTCAGTTCCACCACGCCAAGCACGCGTTTGCCTTCCGCAACGACCAGCGGCGTTCCTCCGCTGCGTGCCACATTGGATACCGCTTCTTCGACCTGATGCGGGAAATCGCCGTTGTTTGCTTCAATGTAGCGGCGCAGAGCATCGACGGCACCTTTACGAATGGTGCGCTGACCGAAATTGACACCGCTCATACGTGTTTGCGCCGTAAAGGGAACAAAAGTGGCGTCCAGCGAGGTGAGATCCTGATCTGCCAAATTAAAGCGCTGCTTTGCCAGCACCACGATGCTGCGCCCTTCGGGCGTTTCATCGGCTAAGGAAGCGAGGCGTGCGGCATCAGCCAGCGCTTGCTCAGTGACGCCCGGCGCAGGCAGGAAGGCGGAAGCCTGACGGTTACCGAGTGTAATGGTGCCGGTTTTATCCAGCAGCAGAACATCGATATCGCCCGCCGCTTCAACTGCCCGCCCGCTGGTGGCAATCACGTTAGCCCCTAACATCCGGCTCATCCCCGCCACGCCGATTGCTGATAGCAGGCCGCCGATGGTAGTTGGGATCAAGCAGACGAGCAGGGCGACAAGCACCGTCACACCGACGACATCACCGCTGTGATTCGCCTGCACGCCGAACCAGGAAAACGGGTAGAGCGTGGCGGTGACCAACAGGAAGATGAGCGTAAGTTCGATCAACAAAATAGTCAGCGCGATTTCGTTCGGCGTTTTTCGACGCTGTGCACCTTCGACCATGGCGATCATTCGATCGAGAAACGTTTCGCCGGGGTTGACGCTACACTGAATCACCAGCCAGTCGGACAGCACGCGCGTACCGCCAGTGACGGAAGCGAAATCGCCGCCGGACTCGCGGATGACGGGGGCAGATTCCCCGGTAATAGCGCTTTCATCGACGGACGCGCCGCCTTCCAGTACTTCACCGTCGCACGGGATGGTTTCCCCCGCGCTTACCAGCACGATATCGCCTTTACGCAGGCTGTCGGCCGGAACCGATTCCGAACTGGCATCGTGATTCGGTGCAGAGAGTTTGTTCGCCCAACTGGTTTTTTTTACACCTTTCAGCGCATTAGCCTGTGCTTTGCTGCGACCTTCCGCCAGCGCTTCGGCCATGTTGGCAAACAGCACGGTAAACCATAGCCAGAGTGACACCAGCCCGGTAAACACGGCATTGCCTTCCGCTTTGCCTGCCAGAATAACTAACCAGACGAGGGTTGTCAGCAGACTACCGAGGTACACCACAAACATGACTGGATTACGCCATTGCACGCGTGGGTCGAGTTTCTTCAGCGCCTCTTTCAGTGCCGAACGGATTAACGAGCTGTCAAACAGCGTTTGCTGTTTACGTTTGCCAACGTGGCGGGAGACCTCACCCTGTTGTAATGAGGTGGGTTCCGGTGTTGCCTGATGATTCATCGTGTGACGAGTCATAAAAAGTCTCCAGCCTTAGTGAGTCAGGCCGAACTGTAAATGTTCAGCAACTGGCCCTAACGCCAGTGCAGGGATAAATGTCAGCGCACCAATCAGTAGAACGATGGCGATGAGCATGCCGATAAACAGCGGACTACGGGTAGACAGTGAACCTTTGCTTTCCGGCTGGCGCTTTTTCACCACCAGCGAACCGGCGATAGCCAGCACGGGGATCATGACGGCAAAGCGGCCCAGCAGCATGGCGACAGCGAGCAGAACGTTGTAGAACGGCGTGTTGACGCTCAGGCCAGCAAACGCGCTGCCGTTGTTGTTCGCGGCGGAGGACACTGCATAGAGCACTTCGCTAAAGCCGTGCGCGCCGGGGTTCAGAATGCCGCTGCGCCCAGCTTCCGTACTCAGTGCCAGCGCCGTGCCGATCAGCACCAGCGCAGGAGGAATCAGAATCGCCAGTGCCGTCATCTTCATCTCGTAGACTTCGATTTTTTTACCCAGATATTCCGGCGAGCGGCCAATCATCAGGCCGGCAATAAAGACGGTCAGAAGCACGAACAGCAGCATGCCGTACAGCCCTGAGCCGACGCCGCCGAACACGACTTCGCCAATTTGCATCAACCACATAGGAACCATGCCGCCGAGCGCGGTGAAGGAGTCGTGCATGGCGTTCACTGCACCTGTCGACGTCGCCGTGGTGACAACGGCATACAGGCTGGACGTCAGAATGCCAAAGCGTGTCTCCTTGCCTTCCAGATTCGCACTGCTATCCGCGCCTAATGCCAGCAGATGGGGATTACCGGTGACCTCCATCTTCATCACTACGGCTGCCGCGACGATAAAGATTAGCCCCATGGCCCACAGCAGTGCATGGCCCTGACGGTTGTCGCTGACGGCTTTACCAAAGGCGAAGCACAGTGCAGTAGGAATCAGCAGGATCGCCAGCATTTGCACGATGTTGCTCAGCGCGGTCGGATTTTCAAATGGGTGAGCCGAGTTGGCACCAAAGAAGCCGCCGCCGTTGGTGCCGAGCAGTTTAATCGCTTCCTGTGAGGCAACGGGCCCCATCGGCAGCGTTTGGGGTGTGCCGTCCAGCGTGGTTAAGTGCTGATAAGGCAGTAAGTTTTGCAGCACGCCCTGGCTAACAAAAAACAGCGCCAGCAGCAGGGACAGCGGCAGCAGCACGTACAGCGTGATGCGAAACAGATCGAGCCACGCGTTGCCCAGCGTGTCGACGCAGCGACGGGAAAACGCGCGGATTAACGCGAAGGCCACGGCGATGCCGCTCGCGGCAGACAGGAAGTTTTGTACCGTTAGGCCAACCATCTGGCTCAGGTAGCTCAGCGTGTTTTCACCGCTGTAAGCCTGCCAGTTGGTGTTGGTGACAAAGCTGACTGCCGTGTTTAACGCCAAATGCCACGACAGACCCGGCATATTTTCTGGGTTAAGCGGCAGGTAGCCCTGCGCCATTAGCAGCACGAACAGGACGATAATACCGATCAGATTAAGAGTTAGAATAGCCGCCGCATACTGCTGCCAGCGCATCTCCGTTGTATCTAAGGCAAGGAAACGTGCCGCCCCCGTTTCGAATTTTTGCAGGAGCGTCCCTGTTTCGCCCTCAATCAGATGAGCCAGCCCGCGACCCAACGGCTGAGCGACGATCAGCACTGTGAGCAGCAGACCGAAGATCAGTAAAAAAGCGTCAGCGGCCATCAGAATTCCTCCGCCTTCAATAAGGCATAAACCAGATAGACCAGTAACAGCAGCACGAGTAGGCCGCCTAAGACGATGCTAAGCGTCACAACACACCTCCAGAACAAAATAGACAGCGTCAGAGTAGGAAAACGCAGGAAAAGAAGGTGCAAATTTCCCATCTGCGAGCGTAAAAAAAGTATAAAAATGGGATGAAAAGTAGGCGGCGGAGAGGTGAGTGGCGTTACGGGGTTAACAAAATCGTCTGCGGCGAGAAAAGGGAATTAAGCGGAGGGAGTAAAGTGATCCAATTTAAAACCACAAATTAACCAATGGTGAATTTATTTTTAACGTTATTGTAACCTAATAACGTGATGGCGAAAAAATTGGCGATTATTTCATCTTTTACTGGTCAGATGAGTAGTAAACTTTCAGGAAAGGCGGTAAAATTTTAACCAATATCACAGTTCTTATTTTATCGTTATGAAAAGCGCCGCTGAACAAGGGTGCTTATCCCAGAGGAGGATCGTTATGTCGCTTTATACTACTTATCCCTTGCACCGTATTCTCCTGCGTCGCGCCGCTGTGGTTGCTATCGGCGTGTTGGCATTACCGGTGATGCTGTTCCGTCGCGATCGGGCACGTTTTTACAGCTATTTACACCGTGTCTGGCTGAAAACCAGCGATAAACCCGTATGGATGGCGCAGTCTGAAGCGGCTGCCTGCGATTTTTATTAAGGCTAGTGTGTAAGATCTGTCGTGTTTATCTGCTGTATACCTAAAATGGGAATGGCAGATAAACACGAAAAATGAACGGCATTTTATTGATGGGGTATCGGTTAAGCGATCCTCCGATGCTGTCTGCCCCTTTCCTTTCCCGCCAGCTATCCCATTATCCCTTTCCAATCTTATGATTTATTACTTTATTCTTTGCTGTGACTGCACTGAATCGCGGTGAAATCCGCTATGCTGGTCAGAGGGTTTGCAGAATGCCAACGCACATACAGCTTGAACTATGACGGGTATAAGGATAAATCATGACGCTCGAACTCATCCCTGTTGGTATCAGCGCCTGCCTGCTCGGTAATCCCGTGCGGTTTGATGGTGGACACAAGCGCTTGACGTTTGCTGCTGAACAATTGGCACCTTATTTTCGTTTTGAGCCGGTCTGCCCGGAAATGGCAATTGGTTTACCGGTGCCGCGTCCGGCACTCAGGCTGGTGCGCGAAGGGGAAAGCCACATCACACTACGCGCCAGCAATGGCTCACCGCTGGATGTCACCCAGCAGATGACGGTGTTTTCTGCTGACAAAGTCAGTCAACTTCAGCATTTATGCGGTTATATCGTCTGCGCGAAATCGCCAAGCTGTGGCATGGAGCGCGTGAAGGTTTACGATGAAGCGCAAAAGGATGCGCGTAAAAGCGGAATAGGCCTGTTTACGCAGGAGTTGATGCGGCAAATGCCTTGGCTGCCGGTTGAGGAAGATGGGCGTCTGCAAGATCCCGGCTTGCGGGAAAATTTCATTGAGCGCGTTTATGCGCTGCACGAACTGAATCAGCTATGGCAAAACGGGCTGAGCCGTGGTGCGCTTATTGCCTTTCATAGCCGCTATAAATTACTGCTGTTGGCGCACTCTCAGCCGGAATATCGCGAGCTGGGGCCATTTGTTGCGGGAATCGATAAGTGGGAATCGCTGGAAGACTATATTGTTGAATACCGAATGCGGTTGATGAAGCTGCTATCAACCCCTGCGACGCGACGTAACCACACCAATGTGCTGATGCATGTTCAGGGCTACTTCCGACGCCAGCTAAATTCTCAACAGCGACAGGAACTGGCGCAGCTTATCGATCGCTATCGACAGGGTTTGCAGCCGCTATTGGCACCGATCACATTGCTAAAACATTACATGGCGGAATACCCCGATGCGTATCTGGCTCAGCAGCGTTACTTTGAGCCGTACCCGGAAGCATTGCGCCTGCGTTATGGACACTAATTTGATCGCCTGAGGAGTTTCATGACCACGCCTGTCGTTACACATGTTGTCTGGCTGCGCAATGATCTGCGCGTTACCGATAATCTGGCGCTGTATGCGGCCTGTCAGAATCCGAATGCGACCGTGCTGGCGGTATTCATCGCGACGCCTGCGCAGTGGAAGCAGCATGATATGGCACCGCGTCAGGCGGCTTTTCTGCTAGAGAACCTGACGTTGGTACAGCATGCGCTAGCCGAGAAAGGCATCCCGTTGCATTACCACGAATGTGCTGATTTTGCGGCGTCGGTTGATTGGCTAGTGCAGTTTTGTGCGCAGCAGCAGGCCTCCGATCTTTTTTACAATTATCAGTATGAAATCAACGAGCGCCTACGTGATAAGCAGGTGAAAGCGCGACTGGCGGAGAGCGTGGTTTGCCATGGCTACCATGACAGCCTGTTGCTGCCGCCGGGAAGCGTGCTGACGGGCAACGGCGAGATGTATAAAGTATTTACGCCATTTCGTCAGGCTTTTATCAAACGCTTGCTGGAGGCGGATACCACGTGTGTACCGGCACCGGATGTTCGCGGTGAACCGATCAATCACACGGTGGCACTGGTGCCGTTCAGCTATCCACAGTGTGAGGTGGATAACGATGATTTCCCCTGTGGCGAACGTGCTGCTTTGCAACAATTACGCCGTTTTTGCCGAGAGCAGGTACAGGATTACGACCAACAGCGGGATTTCCCCGCGCAGCCAGGCACCAGTAAACTGTCGCCGTATCTGGCACTTGGAATGGTATCGCCGCGCCAATGTTTTAACCGCCTGCGCACTGAGTGCCCAGAGATGCTGGAACGGCGTGAAGGCGGAGCATTTACCTGGTTTAACGAGCTAGTCTGGCGTGAATTTTACCGTCACCTGATCGTCTCCTGGCCGCAGTTGTGTAAACACCGTCCATTTACTGCGTGGACGCAGTGGGTGAAATGGCGGGAATCGCCGGAGGATTTAGCGGCCTGGCAACAGGGGAAAACTGGCTATCCGATTGTAGACGCCGCGATGCGTCAACTGAATGAAACGGGGTGGATGCATAATCGATTGCGTATGATCTGCGCCAGCTTTCTCGTCAAAGATTTACTGATCGATTGGCGTGAAGGCGAGCGCTACTTTATGTCGCAACTGCTGGATGGCGATCTGGCGGCGAATAACGGCGGCTGGCAGTGGGCTGCCTCGACCGGCACCGATGCGGCACCTTATTTTCGTATTTTTAATCCGACAACGCAGGGCGAGCGTTTTGATCCCGACGGTCGGTTTATTCGTCACTGGCTACCCGAATTGGCCGCCGTGCCGGATAAAGACATTCATCAGCCCCATCGCTGGGCCGACAAACAACATTTTAAGCTGAGCTATCCGCTGCCCATCGTCGACCACAAAACCGCCCGTCAGGATACGTTGGCGGCATTTGAAGCGGCAAAAAATACCGGTATGGCGAATAACGATCGAGAAGAGAAGAGTAAGTATGCGTAATACGGAATTGGAAAGGGTCATTAACGAGAAGCTGAGTACCGCGGCGTTTCAGGATTACTCGCCTAATGGTTTACAGGTTGAGGGACGTGCCGAAATCAAACGCATTGTGACGGGCGTAACGGCCTCACAGGCGCTGTTGGATGCGGCGGTAGAAAAGCAGGCCGATGCGATTCTGGTTCACCACGGCTATTTTTGGAAAAACGAACCGCAAATAGTCTGTGGCATGAAGCGTAACCGACTGAAAACGCTGCTGCTCAATGATATCAACCTATACGGCTATCATCTGCCGCTGGATGCACACCCGGAATTGGGGAATAACGCACAGTTGGCTGCGCTGCTTGAGATTCAGGTGCAGGGCATGATCGAACCGCTGGTGCCGTATGGCGAGCTGGTGCAGCCCATGACAGCAGAGGCATTTTGCCGTCGCGTAGAAAAGCGGCTGGGGCGCACCGTGCTGCATTGTGGGGATAATGCACCGCAACAGATACAGCGTGTGGCCTGGTGTACCGGTGGCGGCCAAGGGTTTATTGAACAAGCGGCCCGGTTCGGCGTTGATGCCTTTATTACTGGTGAAGTGTCTGAGCAAACCATCCATATTGCTCGCGAGATGGGGCTGCACTTCTTCGCTGCCGGACACCACGCTACCGAGCGCGGCGGCATTCGTGCGTTGGGCGAATGGTTGGCGACGCAACATGGTTTTGATGTGACATTTATTGATATTCCTAACCCGGCCTGATGGGCTGAAAATATCGGTATCGCACAGGAATGATGGCGTATTTTTGATGTTGGCATCGTTGTTGCTTCGCTATTGAGAAGAAAACAGAACAGTAAGCAGTGCTAATCATTTAGCCATGTTCACCATGATGGATAAAACGTGATTCAGGAGGAAAGATTGCAACGAGCACGGTGTTACCTTCTGGGCGAGAGGGCTGTTGTTCTGGAACTGGAACCGCCTATGTCTCTGGAGAGCCAGCAGCGAATATGGGGGCTTGCCGAGCGCTTGAATCACCATGAAGAGGTGCTGGAAGCGATCCCGGGCATGAACAATCTGACGGTGCTGTTGGCACATCCGCAACAGATGGCGCTGGATGCGATTGAGCGTTTACAGCGCTGGTGGGAGGAGAGTGAGTCGCTAGTGTTTGACCCGCGCGACATCGACATTCCCGTTGTTTATGGTGGAGAAGCGGGGCCGGATCTGACAGAAGTTGCCGCTTACAGTGGCCTGTCGGCGAGCCAGGTTGTGGAAGCGCATGCGGCTGCACAGTACGTGGTCTACTTTTTGGGCTTCCAGCCGGGCTTTGCCTACCTCGGTGGGTTAAATGAGAAATTGCATATGCCGCGTCGCGCCGAGCCGCGCCTGAGTGTGCCCGCTGGATCGGTTGGGATTGGCGGTGCGCAAACGGGGATTTATCCGCTGGCGACACCGGGTGGTTGGCAATTAATTGGCCGCACCTCATTGAAGCTGTTCAACCCGCAAACGATGCCGCCAACGCTGTTGCGCCCTGGGGATAACGTTCGGTTTCTGCCACAGAAGGAGGGCGTATGCTGAAAGTTATCCATGCCGGATTGCATACGTCAGTGCAAGACGGCGGTCGCGTCGGTTTTCGTCGTTTGGGCATCAGCCAGTCAGGTGCACTCGATCTGCCTGCTCTGCAAATGGCTAACCTGCTGGTGGGCAACGCGGAGAATGCGGCCGCGCTGGAAATTACGCTGGGCAAGTTTACCGCAACATTCACCACCGCCTGCTGGGTGGCGCTGACCGGTGCGGATTGCCATGCCGACCTCGATGGCAAGCCGCTCTGGACAGGCTGGCGCTTCGCCGTGAAGCCGGGGCAAACGTTGAAAATGCGCCTGCCGCGTAATGGAATGCGCAGCTATCTGGCTCTGTCTGGTGGTGTTGATGTGCCGGAGGCACTGGGTTCGCGCAGTACCGATTTGAAAGCTGGTTTTGGGGGCTTTGACGGACGCTTGCTGATGGATGGCGATGAACTTCCGCTGGGAACGCCGATTCGTGAATTGACGCGAGAAGTGGGTATTAAGCAGTTGTTATTCAGCAACCGTGTGCGGGCATTACCGGGGCCTGAATATCAGGAGTTCAGCGAAGAGATGCAGGAGTTGTTCTGGCGCACCTCCTGGCAGTTGAGCCCGCAAAGTAACCGCATGGGATATCGTTTGGTGGGGGCTGAGCTACAGCGCACTACGTCATCAGGTAATAAACCGCGCGAGCTACCTTCACATGGGTTGCTGCCGGGCGTCGTGCAGGTTCCCCACAATGGTCATCCTATTGTCCTGCTGGCGGATGCGCAGACCACCGGCGGTTACCCGCGTATTGCGAGTGTGATTGAAGCGGATTTATTCCATTTGGCGCAAATCCGGCTCGGTGAACCGATACATTTTATTCACTGTACGCCCGCTCAGGCGCAAAAAGCCGCAGAAGAACAGCGGCGTTACCTCGAACAATTGGCGTGGAGGCTGCATGATTATTGATCTAAATGCTGATTTGGGCGAGGGCGGTGAGAACGATGAAGCGCTACTGAAGTTGGTGACATCGGCCAATATTGCCTGTGGATTTCACGCCGGTGATGCACAGACCATGCGCCAGTCAGTACGCTGGGGGATGGGCTATGGGGTCGCGCTTGGCGCTCACCCAAGTTTTCTCGATCGTGAAAATTTTGGTCGCAAGGCGATGAATGTACCCGCAGAAATTGTCTTTGCGCAGATGGTCTATCAGCTTGGTGCGCTCAGCGCGATCGTTGCTGCTGAAGGGGGAATGCTGTCGCACGTAAAGCCTCACGGTATGCTTTACAATCAGGCTGCCAGCCAGCCAGGGCTAGCTGATGCGGTAGCCAAGGCGGTGAAGGTCGTCAATCCGGCATTGCGTTTGGTTGGGCTGGCGGGAAGTGAGCTAATCCGCGCTGGAAAACGACTGGGGCTAGAAACGCGTCAGGAAGTGTTCGCCGATCGCTGCTATCTGCCAGACGGGGCGCTGGTGCCACGTACTCAGGCTGGGGCATTGATTAACAGCGATGAACTGGCGCTGGCGCAGACGTTGGAAATGATTCAACGCCAGCGGGTGAGGGCGATCGACGGTTCCTGGGTGAATGTACAAGCTGATACCGTATGTATTCACGGCGATGGGCAGCATGCGCTGTTGTTTGCTCGCAAATTGCGACACTGTTTTAGCCAGCATCAGATAGCGGTTTCTGCCGCGTAATCATTATTTTTGTATGACAGGGATAACAGATGAAAACCGTTTTAATTACGGCGTTTGAACCTTTTGGGGGGGAAGCGATTAACCCTTCCTGGGAAGCGGTAAAAGTCCTTCATCAGCGCGAGGTCGGCGGTGCACGCGTGGTGGCTTGCCGTTTATCTTGCGTCTTCGACCTGTCACTGGAACAACTTTACCGTGCGATGACTGAATGGCAGCCGGAAGTGGTGATCGCGGTGGGACAGGCAGGCGGCCGTGCCGATATTACCGTCGAACGTGTGGCGATTAACATTAATGATGCTCGAATTCCTGATAACCGAGGCAACCAGCCGATTGATACGCCCGTGGTAAAAAACGGGCCAGCGGCGTATTTCTCGACGCTGCCGGTGAAAGCGCTGGTACAGGCATTACGCGTGGCGGGTATTCCCGCGGCAATATCGCAAACTGCGGGGACGTTTGTCTGCAATCACGTGATGTACGGGCTCTTACACCACCTCCATCAGCAGGGAGATGTGGTACGGGGTGGTTTTGTGCATATTCCCTATTCGCCGGAACAGGCTGCTCATCATCCCGGTGAGCCGAGTATGCCTACGTCGCTAGTCACAACGGCGCTGGAAGTGATGATCAAGCAGTCGCTGATGCAGCAGGGTGATGTGGCACTAACTGGTGGTTCATTACATTAGTCTGGTGAATTGCTCTGTCGCAGAGCGTTTGATTTTCAGGGAGTAAAGTATGCCGGAAGGACCGGAAATTCGCCGGGCGGCCGATAAGCTAGTTGAGGCAGTGGTGGGGAAAACGCTGACGCGTGTCTGGTTTGCGTTTCCAGAACTGAAGCCGTACGAAACACAATTGGTTGGGCAGCAGGTCAGGCAGATCGAAACACGGGGGAAGGCGCTGCTGACCTATTTTAGCAACGATCGGGTGCTGTATAGCCACAATCAGCTTTATGGCGTGTGGCGAGTGGTGAATGCGGGTGAGTCGCCGGAAACAAAACGAGATTTGCGCATCCGGCTGGAAACGCAGGATCGCGCTATTCTGCTTTACAGTGCATCCGATATTGAAATGCTGACGCCGGAGACGCTCTCGACACATCCTTTTCTGCAACGTATTGGCCCGGATGTGTTGGATCTGTCGCTGACGCCGGAACAGGTCTGTGAGCGTTTGTTGCTACCGCGTTTTCGTCGTCGCCAGTTCAGTGGGCTGTTGTTGGATCAGGCTTTTCTCGCGGGGTTGGGAAATTATCTGCGCGTTGAGATTCTCTGGCAGGCCCGACTGGCACCTCAACATACGGCGTCGCAGCTGAATGAAGAACAGTTGCAGACACTGAGTCGAGCGCTGCTAGATATTCCCCGGCTGTCCTACAACACGCGCGGCACCGTTGATGAAAACCACCATCATGGTGCAATTTTCTCGTTCAAGGTTTTCCATCGTGAAGGGGAAAGCTGTGAGCGCTGCGGTGGAACCATTGAAAGAACGATGCTGTCATCGCGCCCGTTTTATTGGTGCCCGCACTGCCAGAGGTAGTAGAAGTAAGAGAAATTCGGTTCTGAAACAACAAAGGCCGGATAGCCCGGCCTTATTGCACATGCTGAATGGATTAATCGTGTTTCAGGTTGGACGAGAAGTCACGTTTGTCGTAGCCGGTGTACAGCTGACGTGGACGGGCAATTTTGATGCCGTCGTCGTGCATTTCGTTCCAGTGCGCAATCCAGCCTACAGTACGCGCCATCGCGAAGATAACGGTAAACATGGAAGACGGAATACCCATCGCTTTCAAGATGATACCGGAGTAGAAGTCCACGTTCGGGTACAGTTTCTTCTCAATGAAGTACGGGTCGTTCAGCGCGATGTTTTCCAGTTCCATCGCCACTTCCAGCAGATCGTCTTTTCTGCCCAATTCTTTCAGCACTTCATGGCAGGTTTCACGCATGACGGTGGCGCGCGGATCGTGGTTTTTGTACACACGGTGACCGAAGCCCATCAGGCGGAAGGAGTCGTTCTTATCTTTTGCACGTTCGATAAACGCCGGGATGTGTTCCACACTGCTGATTTCCTCCAGCATACGCAGACAGGCTTCGTTCGCGCCGCCGTGTGCAGGTCCCCACAGCGAGGCGATCCCCGCGGCGATACAGGCAAATGGGTTTGCACCGGACGAACCCGCCGTACGCACGGTCGAGGTTGAAGCGTTTTGTTCGTGATCGGCATGCAGGATAAGAATGCGATCCATGGCGCGTTCCAGCACCGGGTTCACAACATATTCTTCACAAGGGGTGGAGAACATCATGTGCAGGAAATTACCCGCGTAGGACAGGTTGTTTTTCGGATAAACAAACGGCTGACCCAGAGAATATTTATAGCACATCGCAGCGACGGTCGGCATTTTCGACAGCAGGCGATAGGCCGCGATTTCGCGGTGACGCTCGATATTAATGTCGAGAGAATCGTGGTAAAACGCCGCCAGTGCGCCGGTGACACCGCATAAAACGGCCATTGGATGTGAATCACGACGGAAACCGTGGAACAGACGGGTAATCTGCTCATGGATCATGGTGTGACGCGTTACCGTTGTCTTGAAAGTCTCATATTGTTCGACCGTTGGGACTTCACCGAACAACAGGATATAACAAACTTCAAGATAATTAGATTTTTCAGCTAGTTGGGCAATCGGGAAGCCACGGTGGAGCAGGATGCCTTCGTCGCCGTCGATATAGGTAATTTTTGATTCGCAAGATGCGGTAGAGGTAAAGCCTGGGTCAAATGTGAAGTAACCTTTGGAACCGAGGGGACGAATATCAATCTCATCATATCCTAGCGTACCAGATAGGACATTTAGCTCAATCGGTTCTTTACCTTCTAGGGTAAGTGTTGCTTTTTTATCAGCCATTTACAGTCTCCTTAGCGCTTTAATTTTAAAAATTCTCACTGAAGAAATACCGTCATGCCTGTGCACCGGACGAGTAATGGCCGGTGAAACTCTGTCGTGACACAGTCGTCAAATAGGATACAGAGTAAGGCGGGTAGCCGCATTCAGGATGAAAAATTCGTTCTCCAGGCGATTAACAATTATCAGATAATTAATCACGTTCTGAATAGATTGTAGCCATTACCTATGACTTTTACGTGGACTCTCTTCACTGTTACATAAGTTACGCCAGTGTGGAAGTGTCCCGCCGTGCTTTAACACATCATAAGAAATTCAATCCCCTAGTTGTAATTGAAATGTTGAAGTTTTGTCAAATCAGATAATTAATTTTATATAAATTGTGAAGTTCGTGATCTAAATCACTGTTCGGGGCAAATGTCACCAAACAGTTTGTATGGGAATTGTAATAGGAATGTGAAGGACCTATACTCCCGCCAGGTCTCCGGAATCACCCTGCAGTAGGAGCACCCAGTATGAAAGGATCATGCGCTGTTTAGACACCGGAATGTCGATGTTTGAGCGCGTATCATAAACCCACTCTCAGGGCTGTAACTTTCATGCTGTCTGACCTCACATCAGGCCCGGAGGAAGAAACAATAATAAAAGCTGTGTGGGCAAATCTGTGAAAAAACAAAGACCTGTCAATCTGGAATTGCAGACGATCCAGTTTCCCGTTACTGCGATAGCATCTATTCTTCACCGCGTCTCCGGCGTTATCACCTTTGTCGCTGTCGGTATTTTACTGTGGCTGTTAGGCACTTCTCTTTCTTCAGAGGAAGGGTTCCTGCGTGCTGCGGAAATTATGGATAGCTTCATCGTCAAATTTATCGTTTGGGGCATCCTCGTCGCGCTGGCTTATCACATTGTTGGTGGGATACGTCACCTGTTGATGGATTTTGGCTATATAGAAGAAGACCTTGCCGCAGGTAAGCGTTCTGCAAATATCTCCTTTATTATTACTGTCGTGCTTTCAATTCTGGCTGGAGTCCTCGTATGGTAAGCAATGCTTCTGCGTTAGGACGCAATGGCGTACACGATTGGTTACTGATTCGCGCTTCCGCCATCGTCATTGTTCTGTATGTAATTTATCTTATTGGTTTTATTGCTACGGCTGGCGACATCACTTATGAAATCTGGCGTGGTTTCTTCGCGATGGCCCTCACCAAAGTATTCACACTGCTAACGTTATTTTCCATTCTGGTTCATGCCTGGATAGGGATGTGGCAAGTGCTGACCGACTACATTAAACCGCTGGCCTTACGCCTGACTTTACAGTTGGCAATTGTGGTAGCGCTGTTGGTGTACGTCATTTATGGAACTGTTGTGGTGTGGGGTGCGTGATGAATTTGCCAGTCAGAGAATTTGATGCAGTCGTTGTTGGCGCAGGTGGCGCAGGTATGCGCGCCGCGCTGCAAATCTCCCAAATGGGCCTGTCCTGTGCCCTGTTATCTAAAGTGTTCCCAACCCGTTCTCATACCGTGTCCGCGCAGGGTGGTATTACCGTTGCGTTGGGTAATACTCATGAGGATAACTGGGAATGGCACATGTATGACACCGTAAAAGGGTCAGATTACATTGGCGATCAGGACGCAATTGAATATATGTGTAAAACCGGCCCGGAAGCGATTCTGGAACTGGAACACATGGGGTTACCGTTCTCCCGTCTGGATGATGGCAGCATTTATCAGCGTCCGTTCGGTGGTCAATCCAAGAATTTTGGCGGCGAGCAGGCTGCACGTACCGCCGCAGCCGCTGACCGTACAGGCCATGCGCTGCTGCACACGCTATATCAGCAGAACCTGAAAAATCACACCACTATCTTCTCCGAGTGGTATGCCCTCGATCTGGTGAAAAATCAGGATGGTGCGGTTGTCGGTTGTACGGCGATCTGTATCGAAACCGGTGAAGTTGTCTATTTCAAAGCGAAAGCAACGGTGCTGGCAACCGGTGGTGCGGGCCGTATCTATCAGTCCACCACCAATGCACACATTAATACTGGCGATGGCGTGGGCATGGCACTGCGTGCGGGCGTTCCGTTGCAAGACATGGAAATGTGGCAGTTCCACCCAACGGGTATCGCGGGTGCGGGTGTGCTGGTGACTGAAGGTTGCCGTGGCGAAGGCGGTTACCTGCTGAACAAGCATGGTGAACGTTTCATGGAACGTTATGCGCCAAACGCGAAAGATCTGGCTGGCCGTGACGTTGTTGCCCGTTCCATCATGATCGAAATTCGTGAAGGCCGCGGCTGTGAAGGCCCGTGGGGACCACATGCTAAGCTGAAACTGGACCATCTGGGTAAAGATGTTTTGGAATCCCGTTTGCCGGGTATTCTGGAACTGTCTCGCACATTTGCTCACGTTGACCCGGTGAAAGAGCCGATTCCGGTTATCCCAACCTGCCACTACATGATGGGCGGTATTCCTACCAAAGTGAGCGGTCAGGCATTGACGGTGAATGAGAAAGGCGAAGATGTGGTGATTCCAGGGCTGTTTGCCGTGGGTGAAATTGCCTGCGTTTCGGTTCATGGTGCTAACCGTCTGGGCGGTAACTCGCTGCTCGATCTGGTGGTATTCGGCCGTTCGGCGGGTATTCACCTGCAAGAGTCGTTGAACGAGCAGGGCGAAAGCCGTGATGCCAGCGAGTCCGATATTGAAGCCTCTCTCGACCGTCTGAACCGCTGGAACAATACCCGTTCAGGGGAAGATCCGGTTGAAATTCGCAAAGCGCTGCAATCCTGTATGCAGAATAACTTCTCGGTCTTCCGCGAAGGCGATGCAATGGCTAAAGGGCTGGAAGAGCTGAAAGTGATCCGTGAGCGCCTGAAAAATGCGCGTCTGGATGACACCTCAAGTGAATTCAATACCCAGCGCATCGAGTGTCTGGAATTGGATAACCTGATGGAAACCGCGTATGCAACGGCAGTTTCCGCTAACTTCCGTACCGAAAGCCGTGGTGCGCATAGCCGCTTTGACTACCCAGAGCGCGACGATGAAAACTGGCTGTGCCATTCGTTGTATCTGCCGCAAACCGACAGCATGACGCGCCGTGAGGTGAACATGCAGCCTAAACTGCGTCCGGCGTTCCCGCCGAAAGTACGTACTTATTAATTGCGGAGATCAAACGATGAAACTCGAATTTTCCATTTATCGTTATAACCCGGATGTTGATGATGCTCCGCGGATGCAGGATTACCAGTTGGAGGCGGAAGAAGGCCGCGACATGATGCTGCTGGATGCGCTGATGCTGCTGAAAGAGCAAGATCCAACGCTCTCATTCCGTCGCTCCTGCCGTGAAGGCGTCTGTGGTTCTGACGGCGTTAACATGAACGGTAAGAATGGGCTGGCCTGTATTACGCCTGTTTCCGCGTTACGGCGCGGAAAAAGCAAAATTGTTATCCGTCCTCTACCCGGATTACCGGTTGTCCGTGATTTGGTAGTAGACATGGGACAGTTCTATGCCCAATATGAGAAAATAAAGCCTTACCTGTTGAATAATGGGAAAAATCCGCCAGCGCGTGAGCATCTGCAATCGCCTGAGCAACGTGCCAAGCTGGATGGGTTGTATGAGTGCATTATGTGTGCTTGCTGCTCAACGTCTTGCCCGTCGTTCTGGTGGAACCCGGATAAGTTCGTTGGGCCTGCGGGATTGCTGGCAGCGTACCGTTTCCTGATTGACAGCCGTGATACGGAAACTAAGCCACGGTTGGACGATCTGGACGATGCGTTCAGCGTCTTCCGTTGCCACGGCATCATGAACTGCGTCAATGTTTGTCCGAAAGGGTTGAACCCGACCAAGGCTATTGGCCATATTAAATCTATGCTGTTGCATCGTAGCGCGTAGCGGATAGCCATTACGTAAGGCGTTATTGCATAAAGATTAAGTAGTAAAACATGTATCTCCCTCTGAAGTTGCTATTCTTCAGAGGGAGCGCAGGAAACCTTTAAAAACCGGCTTACGCGCCAGAACCGGTTTTTAAAGGTTCCTTAGGGGGATGGATACTCTAAGCACGTACCGATGTACGACAAGTGAACCGTTTGTACGGCACACGATATACGGACACTAATTACATGTTAACCACGGCGAAAACTGAAGCTTATTAGCTTAAGGGATCATAATGCAGAACGGCGCGATGAAGGCCTGGCTGGATTCCTCCTATTTGGCGGGTGCGAATCAGTCCTACATAGAGCAACTCTATGAAGATTTTTTAACCGATCCTGACTCGATCGAACATAGCTGGCGCTCGATCTTCCAGCAATTGCCTACGAGTGGGGTCAAACCGGATCAACTCCATTCCAAAACGCGTGAATATTTCCGCCGTCTGGCGAAAGACGCTTCGCGCTTTACCTCGTCAGTCACCGATCCCGATATTGATGCTAAGCAGGTCAAGGTATTGCAGCTGATCAATGCGTTCCGCTTCCGTGGACATCAGCAAGCTAACCTGGACCCGATCTTCCTGCGTCCTCAGGAACCCGTTGCAGAACTGGATCTGGATTACCATAACCTGACGCAGGATGATTTGCAGGAATCCTTCAACGTGGGTTCTTTTGCTATTGGCAAAGACACCATGAAGCTGGAAGATCTGTATGACGCGTTGAAACGCACTTATTGCGGTTCTATCGGCGCGGAATATATGCATATGACCAGCACGGAAGAGAAACGCTGGATACAGCAACGCATCGAATCGGTAATGGGGCAACCGTCATTTACGGTAGAAGAGAAACGCCGTTTCCTGAAAGAGTTAACCGCAGCGGAAGGACTGGAGCGTTACCTGGGGGCTAAATATCCCGGTGCCAAGCGTTTCTCGCTGGAGGGCGGTGATGCACTGGTTCCGATGCTGAAAGAGCTGATTCGCCATGCGGGTGCAAACGACACTCGCGAAGTGGTATTGGGGATGGCGCACCGTGGTCGTCTCAACGTCCTGATCAACGTGTTGGGCAAAAAATCTCAGGATCTGTTCGACGAGTTTGCCGGTAAGCATAAAGAACACTTGGGTACCGGTGACGTGAAATATCATCAGGGCTTCTCGTCTGAATTCGAGACTGCGGGTGGTCTGGTGCACTTGGCGTTGGCGTTCAACCCATCGCACCTGGAAATCGTCAGCCCGGTGGTGACAGGATCGGTTCGTGCGCGTCTTGATCGTCTTAATAGCCAGAGTGGTCCGCGTGTTCTGCCAATCACCATTCATGGCGATGCGGCAGTGAGTGGTCAGGGGGTGGTGCAGGAACTGTTGAATATGTCGACAGTGCGTGGATATGAAGTTGGCGGTACGCTACGTATTGTTATCAACAACCGTATCGGCTTCACGACCTCTAACCCGTTGGATATTCGTTCCACCGAATACTGTACCGATATCGGCAAGATGGTGCAGGCACCGATTTTCCACGTTAACGCAGACGACCCGGAAGCGGTGGCGTTTGTTACGCGTCTGGCGCTGGATTTCCGTAATGAGTTTAAGCGCGATGTGTTCATCGATCTGATTTGTTATCGCCGTCATGGTCATAACGAAGCTGACGAGCCAAGTGCAACGCAGCCGATGATGTACCAGAAGATCAAGAAACACCCGACGCCGCGTAAGGTATACGCCGATCGTCTGGAGCAGGAAAAATCCATTACGCTGGAAGATGCTACCGAAATGGTCAACCTGTACCGCGATGCGCTGGATGCCGGTGAATGTGTGGTGGAAGAATGGCGTCAGATGGATATGCAGTCCTTTACCTGGACGCCGTATCTGAACCATGAGTGGGATGAACCTTATCCGCACGCAACAGAAATGAAACGTTTGCAGGAACTGGCGAAGCGTATCAGCGAAGTGCCGGAAGGGATTGACGTTCATCCTCGCGTTGCCAAAGTCTATGCTGACCGGGCTGAGATGGCCGCTGGAAACAAACCTTTTGACTGGGGTGGAGCAGAAACGCTGGCCTACGCTACCTTGGTTGATGAAGGGATTCCGATTCGTCTGTCTGGTGAGGATAGCGGTCGCGGTACGTTCTTCCATCGCCACGCTGTCGTGCATAACCAGAAGAACGGTTCCAGCTACACGCCGTTGAACCACGTGCATAACGGACAGGGCGAGTTCAATGTTTGGGACTCCGTATTGTCTGAAGAGGCGATTCTGGCGTTTGAATACGGCTATGCGACGGCAGAACCGCGCACCCTGACCATTTGGGAAGCGCAGTTTGGTGACTTCGCTAACGGTGCGCAGGTTGTTATCGATCAGTTCATCAGTTCCGGTGAGCAGAAGTGGGGTCGGATGTGTGGTCTGGTCATGCTGCTGCCGCACGGTTACGAAGGCCAAGGCCCTGAGCACTCGTCTGCTAGACTGGAGCGTTATCTGCAACTCTGCGCCGAGCAAAATATGCAGGTCTGTATTCCGTCAACACCTGCGCAGGTTTATCACATGCTTCGCCGTCAGGCGCTGCGCGGTATGCGCCGTCCTCTGGTGGTGATGTCGCCAAAATCTCTGTTGCGCCATCCGCTGGCGATCTCTTCACTGGATGAACTCGCAAAGGGTTCCTTCCAGCCAGCGATTGGTGAAGTTGAAGAATTAGATCCAGCAGCCGTGAAGCGTGTCGTGCTTTGTTCCGGTAAGGTCTACTATGATTTGGTGGAACAGCGCCGCAAGAACGAGCAAAAAGATGTCGCTATCGTTCGTATCGAACAGCTTTATCCGTTCCCGCATCAGGCCGTTCAAGCTGCGCTGGAATCGTTTGCCCATGTTCACGATTTCGTGTGGTGTCAGGAAGAGCCGCTGAATCAGGGAGCTTGGTATTGCAGTCAGCACCATTTCCGTGAAGTGATTCCGTTTGGGGCTTCTTTACGTTACGCAGGACGCCCGGCGTCTGCATCACCCGCCGTTGGCTATATGTCCGTACACCAGAAACAACAGCAAGATCTGGTCGATGACGCGCTGAACGTTGATTAAATAAAAGGATAGATAATGAGTAGCGTAGATATTCATGTACCCGACCTGCCTGAATCCGTCGCTGACGCCACGGTGGCTACCTGGCATAAAAAGCCAGGCGATAGCGTCCAGCGCGATGAAGTACTGGTTGAAATTGAAACTGACAAAGTTGTACTGGAAGTTCCTGCCTCTGAAGCCGGTATTCTGGATGCCGTGTTGGAAGAGGAAGGTGCAACAGTAACGTCTCGCCAACTGCTGGGGCGCATTCGTCGTGGCGACAGCTCTGGTAAAGAAACCAGCGAGAAATCACAAAGCAAAGAATCAACACCGGCACAGCGTCATACGGCTGGGCTGGAAGAAGAGAACAGCGACGCGCTCAGCCCGGCTATCCGCCGTCTGATTGCAGAGCACGATCTCGATGCTTCTGCTATCAAAGGCAGCGGTGTAGGCGGTCGAATTACCCGTGAAGACGTGGATAAACATTTGGCGGCCCAGAAGAAAGAGTCTGGTAAAGCGCCTAAGTCTGAAGCGCCTGCCGCTTCTCCGGCACCGGCTCTGGGCGCGCGCAGCGAAAAACGCGTGCCGATGACGCGTCTGCGTAAGCGTGTTGCTGAGCGTCTGCTGGAAGCGAAAAACAGCACGGCAATGTTGACGACGTTCAACGAAATCAATATGCAGCCAATCATGGATCTGCGCAAGCAGTACGGCGATGCATTTGAGAAGCGTCATGGTGTGCGTCTGGGCTTCATGTCCTTCTACATCAAAGCCGTGGTCGAAGCGCTGAAGCGTTATCCAGAAGTGAATGCGTCTATTGATGGCGAAGATGTGGTTTACCACAACTACTTCGATGTCAGCATTGCGGTTTCTACCCCGCGTGGCTTGGTTACGCCAGTGCTGCGTGATGTCGATGCGCTGGGCATGGCCGATATCGAGAAGCGAATCAAAGAGCTGGCCGTGAAAGGCCGTGACGGCAAACTGACGGTTGAAGAACTGCTGGGCGGTAATTTCACCATTACCAACGGTGGCGTCTTTGGCTCTCTGATGTCTACCCCAATCATCAACCCACCGCAGAGTGCGATTCTGGGTATGCACGCCATTAAAGATCGTCCGATGGCGGTTGATGGTCAGGTAGTTATTCTGCCGATGATGTATCTGGCACTGTCTTACGATCACCGCTTGGTCGATGGACGTGAATCCGTTGGCTTCCTCGTGACTGTGAAAGAGATGCTGGAAGATCCAGCGCGTCTGCTGTTAGACGTTTAGTCCGACAGATAGGCTTTCGGGCGGGTAACCCTGACGGTTTCCGCCCGAAAAGATATACCCGTTATACTTCAAGCTGCATGTGCGTTGGCCTTCCTCGCTCACCCCAGTCACTTACTGGTGTAAGCTCCTGGGGATTCACTGTGTCGCCGCCTTCCTGCAACTCGAATTATTTAGGGTATAGACAAGATTATGTGCTATGCAGGCCGTTTTTTCTTAACGGCGTTATCCAAATATATCAGAGAGTTAATGGCGCTTTTCTCTACCGAAAGATTCGGTGATGAAAAACCGTCTGCCGACTTATCTCCAAACCTAAATGGATAGAACATCATGAATTTACACGAGTATCAGGCAAAACAACTCTTTGCTCGATATGGTTTACCGGCACCGACCGGCTATGCCTGCACCACTCCGCGTGAAGCGGAAGAAGCCGCGTCTAAAATTGGTGCGGGTCCGTGGGTCGTAAAATGTCAGGTTCACGCAGGCGGTCGCGGTAAAGCGGGCGGCGTTAAAGTTGTCAGCAATAAAGAAGATATCCGCGCCTTTGCTGAAAACTGGCTGGGTAAAAAACTCGTTACTTATCAAACTGACGCGCAGGGTCAGCCGGTTCATCAGATTCTGGTTGAAGCCGCGACAGATATCGACAAAGAGCTTTATCTGGGCGCAGTTGTTGACCGTGGCACGCGTCGCGTGGTGTTCATGGCGTCCACCGAAGGTGGCGTAGAAATTGAAAAAGTGGCGGAAGAGACGCCGGAACTGATCCACAAAGCTGCCATCGATCCACTGGTAGGCCCACAGCCTTATCAAGGCCGTGAATTGGCTTTCAAACTGGGCTTAAGCGGTAAGCAAGTTGCTCAGTTCACCAAAATCTTCATGGGTCTGGCGACGCTGTTCCTGGAACGCGATCTGGCGCTGGTAGAAATTAACCCGCTGGTTATCACCAAGCAGGGCGATCTGATCTGTCTGGATGGCAAACTGGGTGCGGACGGCAATGCCCTGTTCCGTCAGCCTGAGCTGCGTGAAATGCGCGACCCAAGTCAGGAAGATTCCCGTGAAGCGCATGCGGCACAGTGGGAATTGAACTATGTGGCGCTGGACGGCAACATTGGCTGCATGGTCAACGGTGCTGGTCTGGCGATGGGCACGATGGACATCGTGAAACTGCACGGTGGTGCTCCTGCGAACTTCCTCGATGTTGGCGGCGGCGCGACGAAAGAACGTGTTACTGAAGCGTTCAAAATCATCCTGTCTGACGACAAGGTAAAAGCTGTCTTTGTTAACATCTTTGGTGGCATCGTACGTTGCGATTTGATCGCTGACGGCATCATCGGCGCCGTAGCCGAAGTGGGTGTTAACGTACCGGTTGTGGTACGTCTTGAAGGAAACAATGCGGAGCTGGGTGCCAAGAAACTGGCGGATAGCGGCCTGAATATTATTGCCGCGACCAGCCTGACGGGTGCTGCTCAGCAGGTTGTTGCAGCTGTGGAGGGTAAATAATGTCCATTCTGATTAATAAAAATACCAAAGTTATCTGTCAGGGTTTTACCGGTAGTCAGGGGACATTCCACTCTGAGCAAGCGCTTGCTTACGGTACGCAAATGGTTGGCGGTGTGACGCCGGGTAAAGGCGGCACGGAACATCTGGGTCTGCCCGTATTTAATACGGTACGTGAAGCGGTAGAAGCGACGGGCGCAACGGCATCCGTTATCTACGTTCCCGCTCCGTTCTGTAAAGACTCCATTCTGGAAGCGATTGACGCAGGTATCGAGTTGATCATCTGTATCACCGAAGGTATCCCGACGCTGGATATGCTGACGGTGAAAGTGAAGCTTGATCAGAGCGGCGTGCGGATGATTGGTCCGAACTGCCCAGGGGTGATCACACCGGGTGAATGTAAGATCGGTATTATGCCGGGCCATATTCACCTGCCGGGTAAAGTCGGTATCGTTTCTCGTTCAGGTACGCTGACGTATGAAGCCGTGAAGCAAACAACTGATACCGGGCTGGGTCAGTCCAGCTGTGTGGGTATCGGCGGCGACCCGATCCCAGGTTCTAACTTCATTGATATTCTGAAGCTGTTTGAACAGGACCCACAGACAGAAGCCATCGTCATGATTGGTGAAATCGGTGGTACGGCGGAAGAAGAAGCGGCAGCGTATATTAAAGAGCACGTGACTAAACCCGTTGTTGGTTACATCGCGGGCGTAACTGCGCCGAAAGGCAAGCGTATGGGCCATGCTGGCGCCATCATTGCCGGTGGTAAAGGTACTGCCGACGATAAATTCGCAGCGTTAGAAGCGGCCGGTGTCAAAACCGTTCGCAGTCTGGCGGATATCGGTGATGCCGTAAAAGCAATATTAGCACGTTAATCGATTGTTCGATTAAACATACTAGCCACCTCCGGGTGGCTTTTTTGTGCAAAAGAGAATGGAATTCAATAAGATCAAATATGAGAGAGTATTGTTAATTTATGCAACAATTATAAAACAATAAAAAAACGGAAGAATCAGTAATAAAATAAGAAAAAGCATACGAAAAAAAGAATAAAAAATGTGCCTTATTGTATGTAAATAATCGATAACGGAAAGTAGCGATTATATTGCTGAATTAATTTAACTTAAACCTAAAAATTACATTGCATTAACAATAAGCGCAATAAAGAAATTAATGCAACGCATCAATCACGAGAAAGGCGTTAAATTGTTTTAGATCAAAAAACGCCTCTGGATATAATTTATGAAATAGGCTTAAATTGCGCGAGGTCAATTATCGCCTTTTGCACCTTTTGGCGGGAAAGTTGATTTGAAGCCAAAAACCTAGTCTAGGTCACGTAAAAACCTATTTATTGTAGGGGATTACAGGCGTAATATACGGCTACCTCCTTATGGGGTACGCTATTTGTAATACTTGTGATTTATCTTGAGCTTGCTGTCGGGGCGTCGCGATGTGACTGCTCTGGTGAACGGTATTTTTAGTGTTTGTTACAGCCGATGTTAAAGCAATTCTTGTTGTGTTCTTTTTGGGTGTAATGGCCGAATGTTTGGCGGCTTGTCAGCGTTTGCAAGCTAATCCCTTCCTGCGAGGAGCAAGGAGTCAAAATGTTTGATGTAGTCGAACTGTCACGTTTACAGTTTGCCTTAACTGCAATGTACCATTTTCTATTCGTACCATTAACGCTGGGGATGGCGTTTTTGCTGGCGATTATGGAAACGGTATATGTGCTGTCCGGCAAACAAATCTATAAAGATATGACCAAATTCTGGGGCAAGTTATTCGCAATTAACTTTGCTCTTGGGGTCGCTACCGGATTGACCATGGAGTTTCAATTCGGGACCAACTGGTCATATTTCTCTCACTACGTCGGAGATATTTTCGGCGCGCCGCTGGCTATTGAAGGCTTGATGGCATTCTTCCTGGAATCGACCTTTGTTGGCTTGTTCTTCTTTGGTTGGGACCGTTTAGGAAAAGTGCAGCATATGGCCGTTACCTGGCTGGTCGCACTGGGTTCTAACTTCTCTGCACTGTGGATTCTGGTCGCTAATGGCTGGATGCAAAACCCCATCGCATCAGATTTCAATTTTGAAACCATGCGAATGGAAATGGTGAGCTTCGCTGACTTGGTACTGAATCCAGTTGCTCAGGTGAAATTCGTTCACACGGTGGCAGCAGGTTACTGTACCGGCGCGATGTTCATTCTGGGTATCAGTTCCTACTATCTGTTGAAAGGCCGCGACATTGCGTTTGCCAAGCGTTCATTTGCTATCGCAGCAAGCTTCGGTCTGGCTTCTGTCTTGTCTGTTATCGTACTGGGTGATGAATCCGGTTATGAAATGGGTGACGTGCAGAAAACCAAACTGGCAGCGATTGAAGCCGAATGGGAAACACAGCCGGCTCCGGCATCCTTTACGCTGATTGGCATCCCTAATCAGGATACGATGGAAAACAACTATGCCATCAAGATCCCTTACGCTTTGGGGATAATTGCCACCCGTTCGACTGACAAAGAAGTGACGGGTCTGAAAGAGCTGATGGCGATGCATGAAGTGCGTATTCGCAATGGTATGAAGGCGTACCACTTGCTGGAAGAATTACGCGCGGGCAACACCGACCCGGCAGTAAAAGAAGCGTTCGATCAGTCTAAGAAAGACTTGGGCTATGGTCTGTTGCTGAAACGCTATACGCCGAAAGTCTCTGATGCATCAGAAACTCAGATTAAACAAGCGGTTAAAGATTCTATCCCTCGTGTAGCACCGCTGTATTTTTCTTTCCGTATCATGGTAGGTTGCGGCATTCTGATGCTGTTGATCATTGGCCTCTCTTTCTGGACCGTTCTGCGTGGCAAAATTGGTCAGAAACGCTGGCTGCACCGCATCGCCCTGTATGGTATTCCGCTGCCGTGGATTGCTATCGAAGCAGGTTGGTTTGTTGCCGAATACGGCCGTCAACCTTGGGCTATCGGTGAAATCCTGCCAACAGCTGTCGCGACCTCATCGCTGACAGCAGGGGATATTCTGTTCTCAATGGGGCTGATCTGTGGTCTGTATACGCTCTTCCTGGTTGCAGAAATGTATCTGATGTTCAAATACGCACGTCTGGGGCCGAGCAGCTTGAAAACTGGGCGTTACCATTTTGAACAACCTATAGCGGCTGCGCAGGAAGCACGGTAAACAGGAGTCCACTATGTTTGAATATGAAGTCTTACGTTTTATCTGGTGGCTGTTGATCGGTATTTTGCTGATTGGCTTTGCTATCACTGATGGTTTTGACATGGGTGTGGGCATTCTGGTCCGTCTGATGGGGCGTGGGGATACCGAGCGTCGCGTCATGATTAACAGTATTGCTCCGCACTGGGACGGTAACCAGGTCTGGTTGATCACCGCAGGTGGTGCGCTGTTTGCTGCCTGGCCGATGGTTTACGCCGCCGCGTTCTCTGGTTTCTACATTGCCATGATTCTGGTGCTGGCCTCACTGTTCTTCCGTCCTGTCGGCTTCGATTACCGTTCAAAAATCGAAGATCCGCGCTGGCGGGGAATGTGGGACTGGGGCATCTTTATTGGCAGCTTTGTGCCACCGGTTGTCATTGGTGTGGCGTTTGGCAACCTGTTGCAAGGTGTTCCGTTCCACGTCGATGAATATCTGCGCCTGTACTACACCGGAAACTTCTTCCAACTGCTGAATCCGTTTGGTTTGCTGGCTGGTGTGGTGAGTCTGACGATGATTCTTACTCAGGGTGCAACCTACCTGATGATGAGGACCACGGGCGATTTACACGTGCGTTCCAAATCTGCCGCGCAAATCTCCGCGCTGGTGATGATGGTGACGTTTGCTCTGGCTGGTGTATGGGTGATTTACGGCATTGATGGTTATGTGGTGACGTCGGCGATTAACACTGCTGCTGAGTCTAACCCACTGCGTAAAGAAGTCGTTCAGCAGGCAGGTGCCTGGCTGGTCAACTTTAATAACCATCCTGTGCTGTGGGCGATTCCCGTACTGGGCGTGGTGTTGCCAGTGTTGACTACCCTTATGGCGCGTGCAGAGAAAGGAGCGTGGGCATTCTTGTTCTCTTCTCTGACTATCGCCTGTGTGATTCTGACCGCTGGGATCGCCATGTTCCCGTTCATTATGCCGTCAGTCACCGTGCCTAACGTCAGCTTGACGGTATGGGATGCGACATCGAGTCTGCTGACGTTGAAAGTGATGACTGTGGTTGCGATTATTTTCGTTCCCATCGTGCTTTCTTACACTGCGTGGTGCTATTACAAGATGTTCGGTCGTATTACTAAAGAGCAGATTGAGCAAAACACTCACTCTATGTACTAAGTAAGGAGCTTAATTTATGTGGTATTTTGCCTGGATACTCGGAACGCTTCTTGCTTGCTCACTGGGGATCATCACAGCCCTGGCTATTGAGCAGAGTGAGGCAAGTAAAGCGGCTGAAGACGATAAGCAATGAATGATCTGGTCGATAAACTCTATCGCCTGATGGATAAGAGCCCGTTAAGGGCTCTTTCCCTTATCATGGCGTTGCTACTCGCTGGCTGTGTTTTCTGGGACCCGACGCGTTTTGCTGCGCGGACCAGCGAACTCGCGGTT
Organism: Pectobacterium sp. IFB5596; assembly: GCF_021432585.1. NCBI lineage: Bacteria > Pseudomonadati > Pseudomonadota > Gammaproteobacteria > Enterobacterales > Pectobacteriaceae > Pectobacterium > Pectobacterium sp. IFB5596. The sequence goes on along the minus strand of NZ_LXFY01000012.1, from coordinate 97,807 downwards.
TGGCAGGGACTGCTGTTGATTTGGGCCGTTTGTGCAGGCGTTGTTCATGGCGTGGGTTTCCGTCCACATCGCCTGCTTTGGCGCGCGTTTTTCGCACCACTTCCCGCCTTTGTGATCCTGTGCGCAGGATTGTACTATTTCTTCGGTTAAAATAGCCTCCTATTCCATTTAGTTATGGGTTGCTTGCGACCCATAATTATTTTCTTTCCGCTGTCACAATCCATTCCAAACCTCATTTCTCTTGCGTATAGTAGCGAGGTTTAATGCATTACCGGGATGTAGAGTGAGTAATTCGTTGTTTCGCTGGCCAGTTCGAGTCTACTTTGAAGACACTGATGCAGGTGGCGTTGTCTACCATGCGCGCTATGTTGCCTTTTATGAAAGGGCAAGAACCGAAGCGTTGCGGGAACGTAACTTTCACCAGCAAGCCTTGCTAAGTGAGCATGTCGCGTTTGCTGTTCGTCGGATGACGGTGGAGTATCTTGCTCCTGCACGCCTCGACGACATGCTGGAAGTGCAGAGCGAGATTATCTCGCTGCGTGGTGCTTCTCTGACTTTCGCACAGCGTATTCTCAATGCTCAGGGCACCCTGCTAAGCCATGCTGAAGTTTTGATCGCATGCATCGATCCACATCAAATGAAGCCAATTGCGCTTCCTAAGTCTATTGTCGCGGAGTTCAAGCAGTGACTGACATGAACGTTTTTGATTTGTTCCTGAAGGCAAGCCTTCTGGTCAAACTAATCATGCTGATTTTAATCTGTTTTTCTATCGCTTCCTGGGCGATCATTATTCAACGTACCCGAATTTTGAATGCGGCGACACGTGAGGCTGAGGCGTTCGAGGACAAATTCTGGTCGGGTATCGAACTGTCGCGTCTCTATCAGGAAAGCCAAAGTCGCCGCGATAGTCTGACGGGTACTGAACAAATCTTCCATTCAGGTTTCAAAGAATTTGCGCGGTTGCATCGTGTTAACAGCCATGCGCCGGAAGCGGTGGTAGAAGGTGCATCCCGGGCGATGCGTATTTCAATGAATCGTGAATTGGAAACGCTGGAAACGCACATTCCCTTCTTGGGCACCGTGGGTTCTATCAGCCCGTATATCGGCCTGTTCGGTACTGTTTGGGGGATTATGCACGCTTTTATCGCGCTGGGCGCCGTGAAGCAGGCAACCTTACAAATGGTTGCACCTGGTATTGCCGAAGCCTTGATTGCTACGGCAATCGGCCTGTTTGCTGCGATTCCTGCGGTCATGGCGTATAACCGCCTTAGCCTGCGGGTGGGTAAACTGGAGCAGAACTACGACAACTTTACGGAAGAGTTCATCGCGATCCTGCACCGTCAGGCATTCTCCAGCGACAACAGCAAGTAATCAGGGGGGATCATGGCACGAGTACGCAGAGGTCGTCGTGAGCTGAAATCCGAGATCAATATTGTTCCGCTATTGGACGTGCTGTTGGTGCTGTTGCTGATTTTTATGGCGACAGCCCCGATTATTACGCAGAGCGTTGAGGTAGATCTGCCGGATGCAACCGATTCAAAAACGGTCTCCAGCAATGACAATCCGCCCGTGATCGTAGAGGTTTCAGGCATAGGGCAATATAGTCTGGTTGTTGAGCAAAACCGTATGGAGCAGCTTCCGGCAGAGCAGGTGGTTGCTGAAGCGCAATCACGACTGGCTACTAACCCCAAGACGGTCTTTTTGATTGGTGGTGCGAAAGATGTTCCTTATGATGAGATCATTAAAGCGTTGAATTTGTTGCATCAGGCTGGCGTAAAGTCCGTTGGTTTGATGACGCAACCGATTTAAATGAGCGCATCACGGTTATGATCGTTAAGCCTATTTCTGGCAACACTGTTTTTGGGAATCGCTTGTGCTAAAGGCAAACGAACAAAACGATAAGCTGAAACGCGCCGTTATTATCTCGGCTGTTCTGCACATCATACTGATTGCTTTGCTGCTCTGGAGTTCGTCGACGCAAACGATGGATGCCAGCGGGGGCGGTGGAGGCTCGTCAATTGATGCAGTGATGGTCGATCCGAGCGCGGTGGTAGAGCAGTATAACCGCCAACAGCAGCAGCAGACCGATGCAAAACGTTCTGAACAGCAGCGTCAAAAGCAGGCTGAACGGCAGGCCGAAGAGCTTCAGCAGAAGCAAGCCGCTGAACAGCAGCGGCTGAAAGAGCTAGAAAAAGAGCGTCTGCAAGCGCAGGAAGAAGCGAAAAAGCAGGCTCAGGAGCAGGCTGAACAGCGTAAGCAATCTGAAGCGGCGGCTCAGCAGGCAAAAGAACAGCAGAAGCAGGCAGAAGCCGCGGCGGCAAAAGCGAAAGCTGAAGCTGAACAGCAGGCGAAAGCGGCAGCGGACGCTAAAAAGAAAGCGGAAGACGAAGCGAAGAAACAAGCTGCTGCGGCCGCTGCTGCTAAGAAGCAGGCGGAAGAGGAGGCTAAAGAAAAAGCCGCTGAGGCTGCCAAGCAAAAGGCAGCAGAAACCGCGAAAGCAGAAGCAGCCAAGGCTGCCGCAGAGGCGGCAAAAGAGGCTGAACAAGCTAAACAAAAAGCAGCAGCTGAGGCAGCGAAACAAAAAGCTGACGCTGATGCAGCGAAAAAAGCAGAAGCAGCTGCGGCGGCTAAAAAAGCCGCTGATGATAAAAAGAAAGCGGCAGCAGAGGCTGCTAAGCAGGAAAGCGCCGTTGATGATTTGCTGGGTGGGTTGGCTTCATCGAAAAACGCGCCGAAATCGGGCGGTGGTGCACCAGCGGGCACGGGTAACAATAAGAAGAGCGGTGCATCAGGTGCGGCGCTCGATAGTTATGGTAGCCAGGTTCGTTCAGCCATTCAGAGCAAATTTTATGACTGGCAGCTCTACAAAGGACGTACCTGTACATTACGAATTAAGCTGGCGCCAGATGGTCTGCTGATTGATGTCACGGCTGAAGGTGGCGATCCGGCGCTATGCCAGGCGGCTATTGCAGCTGCCAAACAGGCCAAAATACCGAAGCCACCGAGTACGGATGTTTATGAGGCTTTCAAAAATGCGCCAATAGACTTTAAACCGCAGTAACCGGGCTGTTTACCCAATAGATTTAAGATTATTACGATGGTAAATAAACCAGGTTATGTTGTTTTGTTGACATTGGTTTGTTTTTGTTAAAATTCTGCTAATTTATCGTAGACTTCGCGTCTGGATAAGGGAGATGAGATGAAGCAAGTACTGAAAGTTGCAGTAAGCTTTTTAATGCTGTGGGCAGCGGTGCTGCACGCGGAAGTACGTATAGAGATTACCCAAGGGGTAGACTCTGCGCGTCCTATTGGTGTGGTTCCATTTAAATGGGCTGGGCCAGGCGCTGCGCCTGAAGACGTAGGCGGCATCGTAGGTGCTGATTTGCGTAATAGCGGTAAATTCAACCCTATCGACGCAAACCGTATGCCACAGCAGCCTGCAACGGCATCTGAAGTGACGCCTGCTGCATGGACGGCGTTGGGTATTGATGCGGTGGTTGTTGGTCAGGTTCAGCCGAGTGCCGATGGCAGCTATCTGGTTTCTTACCAGCTTGTCGATACTTCTGGTAACCCGGGGAACGTACTGGCTCAGAACCAGTTCAAGGTGACCAAACAGTGGCTGCGCTATGCTGCGCACACGGCCAGTGATGAAGTGTTTGAAAAACTGAGTGGTATCAAAGGTGCGTTCCGTACCCGTATTGCTTACGTTGTTCAGACTAACGGTGGTCAGTTCCCTTATGAGCTGCGCGTTGCCGACTATGATGGCTACAACCAATTCGTTGTTCATCGTTCACCACAGCCGCTGATGTCTCCGGCCTGGTCCGCTGACGGCAGCAAACTCGCTTATGTAACGTTTGAAAGCGGTCGCTCTGCGCTGGTTATCCAAACGTTGGCAAATGGTGCAATCCGTCAGGTTGCGTCTTTCCCTCGTCACAACGGTGCGCCTTCTTTCTCTCCTGATGGCAGTAAACTGGCGTTTGCTCTGTCTAAGAGTGGTAGCCTGAATCTGTATGTGATGAATCTGGGCTCGGGTCAAATCAGTCAGGTGACTGATGGCCGCAGCAATAACACGGAACCAACCTGGTTCCCAGATAGCCAAACCTTGGCCTATACTTCAGACCAGGCTGGTCGTCCTCAGGTTTACAAAGTTAATGCTAACGGCGGTGCACCACAACGCCTGACCTGGGAAGGTTCTCAGAATCAGGATTCCGATGTGAGCGCCGACGGGAAATTTTTGGTAACGGTGAGCTCGAATGGTGGGGCTCAGCATATTTCCAAACTGGATCTGGTAACGGGTGCCGTACAAGTATTAACGGACACGTTCCTGGACGAAACGCCAAGTATCGCACCGAATGGCACGATGGTGATCTACAGTTCCAAACAAGGGCTGGGTTCAGTGCTACAGCTGGTTTCGACCGATGGCCGTTTCAAAGCGCGTCTTCCGGCTACTGATGGACAGGTTAAATTCCCTGCCTGGTCGCCGTATCTATAAGTACAGATATGTACAATAAACTCGTCAAAGGACATAAGAAATGCAATTCAATAAAGTGCTGAAAGGCCTGATGTTGGCTCTGCCGGTACTGGCAGTGGCCGCTTGTAGCTCCAACAAGAACGCGGACAATGACCAATCTTCCATGGGTGCGGGTAACAACGGCATGATGGACGGCGGTAACATGTCTTCTTCTGAGCAAGCTCGTTTGCAGATGCAAGAATTACAGCGCAACAACATCGTTTACTTCGGTCTGGACAAATACGATGTGAGCTCTGAATTTGCTCAGATGCTGGACGCCCACGCTGCATTCCTGCGTAGCAACCCGTCTTACAAAGTGACTATCGAAGGTCACGCGGACGAACGCGGTACGCCAGAATACAACATCGCTCTGGGTGAGCGTCGTGCCAACGCGGTACAAATGTACCTGCAGGGTAAAGGCGTTTCTTCCGATCAGATCTCTATCGTTTCTTACGGTAAAGAAAAACCAGCTGTTCTCGGTCATGACGAAGCGGCCTATGCCAAAAACCGTCGTGCCGTTCTGGTATATTAAGAGAATCGCATGAGCAGTAACTTCAGACGTCACCTGTTGGGTCTGTCGTTACTGGTTGGCGTAGCGGTCCCTTGGGCCGCTACTGCCCAAGCGCCAATCAGTAATGTCGGCTCAGGCTCGGTCGAAGACCGTGTCACTCAATTGGAGCGTATTTCTAACGCTCACAGTCAGCTTTTAACTCAACTTCAACAGCAGATCTCTGATAATCAGCGAGACATGGACAGCCTCCGTGGGCAGATCCAGGAAAGTCAGTATCAGTTGAATCAGATTGTTGAACGGCAAAAACAGATTTATCAGCAGATTGATGGATTAAGTTCGCAATCATCTTCTACACCGACGACAGGCGGCACACCTGCCGCTGCTGCGGGTACTGACACCGGTGCGGCCAACACGGCTGCACCAGCCAGTACGGGTGATGCGAATAGCGACTATAATGCCGCAGCTGCGCTCGTGCTGGAGAAAAAACAGTACGATCAGGCTATCAGCGCGTTTCAGGCATTTGTCAAAAAGTATCCAGACTCAACCTATCAACCAAATGCCAACTATTGGCTTGGTCAGTTGAATTACAACAAGGGGAAAAAGGACGATGCTGCGTACTATTTCGCCAATGTTGTTAAAAATTATCCCAAGTCACCAAAAAGTTCCGAAGCCTTGCTGAAGGTTGGGGTGATCATGCAGGAAAAAGGTCAGGCTGATAAAGCCAAAGCCGTTTACCAGCAAGTTGTAAAAATGTACCCCAATACGGAAAGTGCAAAGCAAGCGCAAAAGCGTTTAGCGGGATCGTAATACCGTATTAATTGGCACAAAAATTGCGCATCATGCGCGGTTTTTGTGCCTAAACGTCTTAAGAGTAAGCAATCAAACAGTTTTTTAAGAAAATAGGTTGCGCTGAAAATTTAAATCAGTAATATGTGCCGCCGTTGCCAAGGCAAACAGCGAAACGCTAAAGCAGCATGAAATTGGGTCGTTAGCTCAGTCGGTAGAGCAGTTGACTTTTAATCAATTGGTCGCAGGTTCGAATCCTGCACGACCCACCAATTTCAAGCAGTATCGGTAAACATTAAGTAGTTCCGCATTGCGGGTCGTTAGCTCAGTCGGTAGAGCAGTTGACTTTTAATCAATTGGTCGCAGGTTCGAATCCTGCACGACCCACCATTTCAGCAGTAGCATTCCTTTCTCGAATAAATTCATTTTAAGTCATATATCGCACGTGTCGTGTAGGTGAGAACCTGCGCTCAGGTTCGAGCCGAGCGAAGCGAGACAGCAACGCGCTAGCGTTGACCCCGAAGGGGCGAGGCCGAAGGCCGAGTCATCCTGCACGACCCACCATCTTCTAGCAATATAATTCCAAACTAAACAGCCTTCGATTTTCTAATTACCTGCATAATAAACACAGTGACTTTCAATCAATTGGTCGCAGGTTCTAGCCGAACGAAGCGTAACAGCAACGCGCTAGCGTTGACCCCGAAGGGGCGAGTGTCCTGCACGACTCGCCATTTCAGCAGTGGCATTCCTTCCTCGTAGAAATCCATATCAAGGCAACGATCGTGTACACCGTATCGATAAGATAAAACCATTATCATTCCCTGCTCGTTAAGGCTTTGGAGTATATTAGGTCTTTGCCCCTCTCTATGGACTGTATAACCCGTCAGGAACTGTTTTCTAATCCTATTGAGCAGGGATGGAGTCATTGCCACAGGGAAGCGCGTATAGCCCTGTTTAGGAAGATATATGATTGGTCCGTTGATTAATGGTGCCGCTATCTTGATTGGTAGTGGTCTGGGTATTGCTTTGCGTCGTTTTATTCCCCAACGCTTGCAGGATGGCCTGCCCCCGGCGTTTGCGATGGTATCGATTGCAATGGGTATTACGCTGGTTGTTAAAGTCCAGCAACTGCCGGCGGTGGCGCTGGCGATTGTGATTGGTGTGGCGTTAGGAGAACTGCTACGGATGGAGTCCGCCGTGCAGCGGGCAGGTACGATGATTCAAAAAGGATTAAACCGCGTTCTGCCTGCACAGGAGCACCGCTTGCCGCAGGATGTCTACACTCAGAATTTTACCGCGTTAATCGTCCTGTTTTGTGCCAGCGGCACCGGTGTGGTTGGGGCGTTGACGGAAGGGTTAACCGGTGATTATCAACTGCTGATTATCAAATCTGCTTTGGATATTTTCACTGCACTGATCTTTTCCATCACGCTTGGTCTTGCCGTGATGTCGATTGCGATACCGCAGATGATTGTCCAGACGCTGCTGTTCTTCTCCGCCAAATTGATCATGCCCTTTATGACAGACATCACGATGGGGGACTTTTCTGCCTGTGGTGGGATTATCATGATTGCCGTTGGACTACGGATTGCGCAGATCAAATCCTTTGCGGTAGTTAACTTTCTCCCCGCTTTGGTTTTGATTATTCCGCTCTCTCTCTATTGGCATCGGTTATTCGCCTGATGCGCAACGGCTGGTTAGCGGCTGACGATCGAGGGGATGTTGCCGCTAAATATTTGTATCACTTCTTGATCGGTAAGCGGCACATTTTTGCTACACACATAAATATGCTTTCCTTGCGGGCTGATGCTCCTGGCGAGCTCCATGTAACTGGCAAATTCGACCTGGCTATGTCCGCCTTCATTCATCTCCATGGCATGGATGATGACCTTGTGCGAAGTGAATAGCCCAACCCATCGTTTGGCCGCAACCTTGGGTGCGAGCCGAGCCAATAGTGTCATCGCGGGAATCATTTGCCCGAGCAGTAGACGCGCGGTTGTAAAAGGTATTTCTGATTGCTCGGTGACCTCTTTTTTCGTGTCCACGTTTCTGACCATCAGCGTATCGCGATATATTCTGATATAGAGGCTGGCCATGCCATTTATCTCCTTGTCTCTCTTCTACAGATAATGTCTTTCACGCATTTCATCTCATTATTTTAAGCATAATAAACAAAATGGTGCGTAACCTCGAAAAAATACCGCGACTTTACGACGTGTTTTCGGTATTTTGTTTAGGATAAAAAACTCCGATGCTGATGCTAAATCAGTATCAGGTGTTGCAACCCGAGTTGTCATCGTGGAAATCCATAATGAGTATGCTTTTTGATAGCAATGAGACTATTTATCCCTTTCCGCCAAAACCCAAGCCATTATCGGCTGATGCAAAACAGCACTATCGTAACAGGATAAAGGCACTGCTGCGGGAAAGAAACGCGGTCATGGTTGCGCATTACTATACCGATCCTGAAATTCAGGCGCTGGCGGAAGAAACGGGCGGCTGTGTGGCGGATTCGCTGGAAATGGCGCGGTTTGGTAGCACCCATTCGGCATCGACGCTGTTGGTGGCAGGGGTTCGCTTTATGGGAGAGACGGCCAAGATTCTCAACCCAGAAAAGACGATTCTGATGCCTACATTGGAAGCAGAGTGTTCACTCGATCTTGGTTGCCCCGTCGATGAATTCAGCCGTTTTTGTGACGCGCACCCGGACCGAACCGTGGTGGTGTATGCCAATACTTCTGCTGCGGTAAAAGCGCGTGCAGATTGGGTGGTGACATCCAGCATTGCAGTGGAGTTGATCGAACATCTGGATAGCCTGGGAGAAAAGATTATCTGGGCACCGGATCGCCATCTGGGAAGCTATGTACAAAAACAGACGCAGGCGGATGTCCTGTGCTGGCAAGGCGCGTGCATTGTGCATGACGAATTTAAAACGCAGGCGCTGAAGCGCATGAAGATCCTGTACCCCGATGCGGCAATTTTGGTTCATCCAGAATCGCCACAGAGCGTGGTAGAGATGGCTGACGCCGTTGGGTCAACCAGCCAGCTGATTCAGGCGGCGAAGACGCTGCCACAGCGCGAACTGATTGTGGCGACCGATCGCGGCATTTTCTACAAGATGCAGCAGGCCTGCCCGGAGAAAACGTTGCTGGAAGCGCCGACCGCAGGAGAAGGGGCAACCTGCCGCAGCTGCGCCCACTGTCCGTGGATGGCGATGAATGGGCTGGAGGCGATTGCTAACGGTCTGGATCAAGGTGGCCATGCACATGAGATTCATGTAGATGCAGCCCTGCGAGAAGGCGCTTTAATCCCGTTGAATCGCATGCTGGATTTTGCGGCTTCGCTAAAATTGCGTGTGAAAGGGAATGCCTGACGGCGATCTTGGGCATCTTGATAGACATTTCTTACAATAATTGAGACAGGGTGGTGAGATGGATTTTTTTAGTACCAGTAATATTTTAATTCATATTCCGTTGGGGGAAGGGGGATACGACCTTTCCTGGATTGAAGCGATCGGCACGTTGTTTGGCCTGCTGTGTATCTGGTTCGCGAGTCAGGAAAAAACCATCAACTATCTGTTTGGGCTGATTAACGTCACGCTGTTTGCGGTGATCTTTTTCCAGATCCAGCTGTATGCCAGCCTGTTACTGCAAATTTTCTTCTTTGCCGCCAATATTTATGGTTGGTACGCCTGGACGCGTAAAACAGATGCGCAGGAAGTAGAGTTGCGCATCCGTTGGCTACCGGTGCAGAAGCTGATTGGCTGGTCGGTGGCCTGTATTATCGCAATTGGCTTGATGACGTTCTACATTGATGCGGTATTTGCTGTGCTGACGCGTATCGCTGTTTCTGGTATGCAGGGACTCGGGTTAGCGGTGCAGATGCCTAATCTCCAGCCGGATGCATTCCCATTCTGGGATTCCACCATGATGGTGTTGTCGATCGTGGCGATGATCCTGATGACGCGCAAATACGTCGAGAATTGGCTGCTGTGGGTGGTGATTGATGTGATAAGCGTGGTGATTTTTGCTTATCAGGGCGTGTACGCGATGGCAGTAGAATACGCGATCCTGACGCTGATTGCCCTGAACGGCTCTTGGCTGTGGATTAAGAGTGCGCAGGAAAACCGCGTCAGCGCGGTTTCAAACGGCGTGTAATCCAAACTTAATGCTTGTGGTGATGACCTTCTGCATCATGCTTTTCACCATCATGAATAGCTGAATGATGGTTTTCCTGATGAAAAGAGCAATGGTCATCATCACAGCGTTGATATTCCATCTGAATTGTCGCGTGTGTAATCTGATACTGCTTCAGCAAATATTCCTGAATACGTCTTAATAACGCATCGTGGTCGTGAGGTGGAACCACCTGCGCATGCAGCGTCATCATTGGTTTTTCGCCAACCTGCCATAAATGCACATGGTGGATATTCCTGACCTCAGGGATATTCAGCGTCAGATCTTTCTGTAGAACCTCAACGCTGAGTTGGCTCGGTGTGCCTTCCAGCAGTTCGTGAATACTTTCTTTCAATAACGACCATGCACTGCGTAGTACCAGACATGACACCAAAATAGAGAGAATCGGGTCGATAGGTGTCCAGTTGGTATAAAGGATGATGACGGCAGCAGCAATCGCACCGACGGAGCCTAGCAGGTCGCCCAGCACATGTAGGGCTGCCGCGCGGACGTTAATGTTTTTCTCTTCGCTACCGTGGTGTAACAGCCAAAAGGCCACGATGTTCGCCAGCAACCCGGCAATAGCGACAAGCAGCATAGTGACGCCAGCAACGGGCTGGGGGTCATAGAAGCGTTGAATCGCCTCCCAGAAGATGAAGGCAGTAATCAGTATCAACGTCAGCGCGTTCACAAAGGCGGCGAGGGTGGTGAGCCGCAAATAGCCGAAGGTATGGCGAGCATTGGGTTTACGCTGTGCGAAACGCACGGCGATAAGCGCGACGAACAGCGCCGCTGCATCCGTCAGCATATGACCCGCGTCCGCAAGCAGCGCGAGGGAACCGGACAACAGACCGCCAATGACCTCAGCAACCATAAACGTGGCGGTAATGATAAACGCGGCCAGCAGACGTTTACTGTTGCCCGATTCCGTGTGGCTGTGGTTATGTGCCATAAATCACCCTGAGTTGCGGTTTTATCCCATTTTATTGAAACCCACAGAGAAAGCCTATCCTGTGTTCACCGACCTGGCGGTTGGGCTATTTTCTAGTGAAAATAGGATGGATGCGGCATCTGAGAGCATTTGATCGCGTAAATCCCGCTGATTTCAGCGTCCTGATAACACCAGCTTGACATATAATAATCAATCTTCAATATGAAACATCCCGTTTCTCAGTCTGCCCGCACAGGCGGGATGGCGCGTATTGGATGGGGCTAACATACCGTTTCGGAACCGATGGATTTATTTATGAATTACCAAAATGACGATTTAAGAATTAAAGAGATCAATGAACTTTTGCCGCCGGTTGCTTTGCTAGAAAAGTTTCCAGCCACGGATAAGGCCGCGGAAACGGTATCGTTCGCGCGTACAGCTATCCATAAAATTCTTAACGGCAATGACGATCGCCTGCTGGTGGTGATTGGTCCTTGCTCGATCCATGATACGAAAGCGGCGAAAGAGTATGCCGCGCGTCTGCTGACGCTGCGTAACGAGTTGAGTGACGATCTGGAAGTGGTTATGCGCGTTTATTTTGAAAAACCGCGTACGACGATCGGCTGGAAAGGGCTAATCAACGATCCGCACATGGATAATAGTTTCCAGATCAATGATGGCCTGCGTATTGCGCGCCAGTTACTGCTGGAAATTAATGATATTGGTTTACCCGCTGCCGGTGAATTCCTCGATATGATTACCCCGCAATACATGGCGGATCTGATGAGCTGGGGCGCTATTGGCGCACGTACAACCGAATCTCAGGTACACCGAGAACTGGCATCTGGTCTGTCATGTCCTGTCGGTTTTAAAAACGGCACCGACGGCACCATCAAAGTAGCGATTGATGCAATCAACGCCGCCAGTGCGCCACACTGCTTCCTCTCTGTCACCAAATGGGGACATTCGGCTATCGTGAATACCAGCGGTAACAACGATTGCCACATCATCCTGCGTGGCGGTAAAACGCCGAACTACAGCGCAGAGCATGTGAAGGATGTGAAAGTAGGTCTGGAAAAAGCCGGTTTGACTCCGCAGGTCATGATCGATTTCAGCCACGCGAACAGCAGCAAACAGTTCAAAAAACAGATGGAAGTCTGTACTGATGTTTGTGGACAGATTGCACAGGGTGAAAAAGCGATCATGGGCGTGATGGTGGAGAGCCATCTGGTTGAGGGTAACCAGAATCTGGAAAGTAGTGAGCCGCTAGTTTATGGCCGTAGCGTGACCGATGCTTGTATTGGCTGGGAAGATACGGAGTCTCTACTGCGCCAGTTAGCCTCTGCCGTACGCGAGCGCCGCAATAAGTAACATCGAATGGCGTGCTATCCGGCACGCCAATAAAAAAACGGCAGTGAAAGCCTTGAGTTTTTCAGCTCGCGAAAATGAAAACCAGGCTAACACTACCGTTAATGATGCATACCCACCTTTATTCCCTTTCGGTTCGTTTTTTATCTCTAGCGATAATGCTTTACTTCTCAATTAGTTCCGTTTTGCATCGATGCTATATTTACTCGGTCCAAAAGCCACAATCTGTAGTAATCCCCCGACAATGATGATGTTCTTAAGAAAGTTAATCATCGCGTTTTGATCGGCAAAGTTATGATGAAAAAACAGGGCAGTAGCAACAGTAAAGGCGGACAAAACGAGCGCAACCACACGCGTGCGGTAACCAATAAGTAGAAGCATTCCTCCACCGATTTCGACCACTAAGGCGATCAAATAACCGAGAAGAGGAAAAGGTAAACCAACCGAGGCGATGTAGCCTTGGGTGGCCTCTGATGCCCCGATCTTGCTAAGGCCGCTGATCACAAAAACAATTGCAATGAGAGCACGACCAATTGCTGAAATGATTGAAGCGTTCTTTTCCATGGCGATTCCCTTTCTTGGTAGGTCGGCGTTGTTAGGCTTCTAAACTAGCAATACTGAGCTTTGCCTGGCTGATGATGGCAGATTTCGTCTCTTCATTTCCCTGGCCCAAGCCTTCGGCGCGGATGATCGTTACATCGGTCAGACCGATAAAACCAAGCACGGCCTTCAGATACGTTTCATGATGCTCAAGCATTGTGGTAGTACTATCGCCACTGTAAGTTCCGCCGCGAGTTGAGATGATGAACAGCCTCTTCCCTTTCTGTATTAGTCCTTGTGGTCCGTTGGGCCCGTAGGTGAATGTGCGTCCGCCGATAACGACGCGATCAATCCAGGCTTTGAGTTGGGAAGGGACGGTAAAGTTATACATGGGGGCACCAATGACAATGATCTCGGCATTAAAGAGATCGTTGATATAAGCATCGCCATGGGCAATTTCGTCACCCAACTGCGGATCGGGATTTCCACCACCGCGAACCACGGCCATATACGCTCCGGAAAGATGACCCACAGCATCTTCGACAAGATCGCGATAGACGATCTCGGAACCTGGGTGTAACTCACGCAGCCTTGCGACAATATCGGCAGAAAGTTGTCGGCTGACGGAATAGTCGCCGAGTATGCTGGAATCGATATGAAGAATTTTCATAAGGTGGCTTCCTGACTTGTTTCGTAGCATAACGAATAAGCACAACGATCAGGCACCGATCGTTTCCATGTCAGTATATTTGCGCCAAAGACACCCGAAAACCCGATATTTTCCGAAGGAATCCATCGGTTTCTGCGATAGGTAGGTGTTAGCCTGAGCGCTTATTGGCCCGTGGTTGCTTCCCCATGAAGACTTTTCAGGCGGTCAAGGAACCAACGCCCGGCAGGGCCGGGAGGCGCAGCTGTTCGGTAGATGGTGGACATCGGAACAAAGATTCCCTCAGGCGGGATATCTTCAAGCATCAGTTCAACTAACTCTCCTTCTGCAAGGTCGCGCTGTACCACATGCAATGGCATACCGCCCCAGCCTAGCCCGCTAAGAAGAAAAGCATGCTTGGTAAATAAGTCCGTGAGCCGCCAGGTAGATGAGGATATAACGGCATATTCAATCCCCTCGGATAGGTTTGTTCGGTCGGTAAGGACAAGCTGCACGTGCTTTACCAGTTCCGATTTAGGGATGAATCCCCTGAATGCAGCCAACGGATGATGGCGTGAAGCGACCATAACCAGCGTGATGCCAGCAAGGTGCTCAGTGCTTAGTGAGGCAAGAGCATTTGGCAACGCTGCGACAGCCCCGATTGCCGCTGTCCCGTCGAGCACGCGATGATAGGTTGCTCCTAGCGCCTCAGCGAACACCCGAAGAGGCGTGCCGGGAAAGCGCTGTTTGAACTCGTTTGCAATAGCAGCGACAGTGGCAATAGGAAACAGCACATCGACGACAACGGAAAGTTCTGCTTCCAGCCCTTCTGATAACCCCTTTGCCCGTGCTTTCATGAAATCGACGGAGGTTACGATGCCGCGTGCATCGGCCAGCAAGGCTTGCCCTGCCGGAGTGAGTTTGGGATATCGTCCAGAGCGATCGAATAATTGAACGCCCATTTGGGCTTCGAGGTTACTCACCAAATCACTGATGACCGACTGCGCGCGATAGAGTTTGCGTGCTGCTGCGGAAAAACTTCCTTCATCAACAGCAACGATGAATGTTCTTAATTGATCAAGCGATACTCCATTTATCATACAAAGTAACCCTCGTCTTTTTATCAATGAGGCATTGATTGTGAATGTCCGTGCTGAAGATTATGAAATAAAAAAACCCGGCACAGGCCGGGTTTCTTCATTTCAACGGTAAATTACTTCGCTTTACCTTGGTTCGCTACTGCGGCAGCTTTTGCGGCGATTTCGTCCGCGTTGCCCAGGTAGTAACGCTTGATTGGTTTGAAGTTCTCGTCGAACTCATATACCAACGGCACGCCAGTTGGGATATTCAGTTCAAGAATTTCATCTTCACCCATGTTGTCCAGGTATTTCACCAGTGCGCGCAGTGAGTTACCGTGAGCCGCAACGATCACACGCTCACCGCTCTTAATGCGTGGCAGGATGGTTTCGGTCCAGTAAGGCACAACGCGTTCGATGGTCAGCGCCAGGCTTTCAGTCAGCGGCAGCTCTTTGTCGCTCAGCGCTGCATAACGTGGATCATGGCCTGGGAAACGTTCGTCATCACGCGTCAACTCTGGAGGCGTAATGGCGAAACCACGACGCCATTGTTTAACCTGCTCGTCACCGTATTTTTCAGCGGTTTCGGCTTTGTTCAGACCTTGTAACGCCCCGTAGTGGCGCTCATTCAGTTTCCAGGATTTCTCAACTGGCAACCAGGCTTGATCCAGCTCGTCCAGTACGTTCCACAGTGTGTGAATGGCACGTTTCAGCACGGAGGTATACGCGAAATCAAAGGCAAAACCTTCGTCTTTCAGCAGTTGACCTGCGGCTTTGGCTTCTGAACGGCCCTTGTCGGACAGATCAACATCGTACCAGCCTGTGAAGCGGTTTTCGTTGTTCCACTGGCTCTCACCGTGTCTTACCAGTACTAGCTTAGTTACAGCCATAGCTAAACTCCTTCCTATCCTAAGATTTCTGTGATAACTGATTTCATTATAGGGGGGGAGAGCGGTTATCGGCAATCGATAGTCGATGGCAAGCGTGATTTATCCGCAGGTTATTTGCGTAAAATCACGCTCAGGCTTTACCGTTTCAGCAAACCGGAATCTCCCTTGTGTAATAGCAGATAAACTGCCGGAATCACCAGCATTGACAGCAGAGGAGCGCTGACCATGCCACCAATCATCGGCGCGGCGATGCGCTGCATGATTTCGGAACCGCTACCGCCGCCCCACATGATGGGCAGCAGCCCTGCCATAATCGTTGCCACGGTCATCATTTTCGGGCGTACGCGCAGAACGGCCCCTTCGTGGATGGCATCCATCAGCTGTTGGCGTGACAGCGCCTGACCCGCCCCTCGATGTTTTTCTACTGCATGGTTGAGATACAGCAGCATGATGACGCCAAATTCCGCCGATACCCCCGCCAGCGCAATAAAGCCTACCGCACCCGCGACAGAAAGATTATAGCCGAGGAGATAGATCAGCCAGACGCCGCCAATGAGCGCGAAGGGTAAGGTTGCCATAATCAGCAGTGCATCTTTGATGCGGTTGAAGGTGATATACAGCAGCACAAAAATGATCAACAGCGTGAAGGGCACGACGATTTTCATTTTCTCCGTGGCGCGTTCCAGATACTCAAACTGACCAGACCAGCTTAACGACACGCCTTCAGGCAGCGTGACCTGCTGGGCGACAGCCCGTTGCATGTCTTCAACGGCAGATTTCAGATCGCGGCCGCGTAGATCGACATAAATCCAATCCGACAGTCGGCTGTTTTCACTTTTCAGCATGGGTGGTCCTTCGCTGACGTGAACATTGGCCAGTTCAGCCAGCGTGACCCTGTTGCCATTGGCCGTCACAATGGGAAGGTCGCGCAATTTTTGTAGCGAATCGCGTAATTCACGCGGGTAGCGGATGTTGATGGGATAACGCTGACGACCTTCAATGGTTTCGCCGATGTTTTGCCCGCCGATAAGCGTCGCGACCACAGACTGAAGTTCCTCGACGGACACGCCGTAACGTGCGGCACGCCGGCGATCGATATCAATATCGATATAGCGTCCACCCGCCAGCCGTTCCGCCAGCGCAGACGTCACGCCCGGAACCTGTTTTACCACCTGCTCGATTTGCGCGGCGGTACGTTCGATATCCTCCAAATTGTTTCCGTTAACTTTAATACCTACCGGACTTTTGATGCCAGTAGCCAGCATGTCTAGCCGGTTGCGAATCGGCGGAACCCACACGTTGGCGATACCCGGCAGATTGACGGTACGATCCAATTCGGCAACCAGTTTGTCCATGGTCATGCCCTCACGCCACTGGTCGCGCGGTTTCAGTCTAATCGTGCTTTCCAGCATGGTCAGCGGCGCAGGGTCAGTCGCCGTATCGGCACGGCCTGCTTTGCCGAAGACCGACTCGACTTCGGGCACGGTTTTAATCAGCCTGTCCGTTTGTTGTAGTAGACGACCGGCTTCACGCGCGGAAATGCCGGGCAGGGTGGAAGGCATATACAGCAGATCGCCCTCATCCAGCGGCGGCATAAATTCGCTTCCTAAACGGCTGAGAGGAAATAGCGTCAGTAGTAATAGCAGAGCGGAAACCAGCAGCGTGGTCTTCGGGTAGTTCAGTACCTTTTGCAGTATCGGGTGATAGAGCGCGATCAACCAGCGGTTTATCGGATTCGCCTGCTCGTCCGGTATCTTTCCGCGTACGAAATACCCCATTAATACCGGTACCAGCGTAATCCCCAACCCGGCGGCGACGGCCATGGCATAGGTTTTGGTAAAGGCCAGCGGTGAAAACATGCGACCTTCCTGTGCCTCGAGTGAAAACACCGGTACAAACGACAGCGTAATGATCAGCAGGCTGCAAAACAGCGCGGGGCCAACTTCCACGGCTGCCCTTTCTGCTAACTGCCACCACTCATTATTCTGCGGCTGTTTTCCGGGGTTTTCATGCCGCCACTGTTCAATGACTTTATGCATGTTTTCTATCATCACAATCGCGGCATCTACCATCGCGCCGATGGCAATTGCGATACCGCCCAGCGACATGATGTTGGCGTTCACACCCTGATAGCGCATGATGATAAACGCTCCCAGAATCCCGAGCGGTAGGCTGATGATCGCCACTAACGCTGAGCGAAAGTGAAACAGGAACAGGGCGCAAATGGCCGCAACGACGGCAAACTCTTCCAGCAGTTTGAAGCTGAGCGTGTCGATGGCGTGTTCAATCAACTGCGAGCGATCGTAGGTTGGGACGATCTCCACGCCTGCGGGCAGGCTTTTTTGTATCTCCTGTAACCGCGCTTTGACGGCATGCAGCGTATTCAGTGCGTTTTTTCCATAGCGCATAACGATGATGCCGCCCGCCACTTCGCCTTCACCATTCAATTCGGCGATACCGCGCCGCATCTCCGGGCCTTCACGGAGCGTTGCCACATCTTGCAATAGCACGGGAATGCCGTTGCGGATGGTAATCACCACATGGTTAAAGTCGTGCGCGGTTTTCAGGTAACCGGTGGTGCGAACCATGTACTCGGCTTCACCTAACTCCAGCACGGAGCCACCATTTTCCTGATTGGCTGCCTGAACGGCAGTCACGATCTGCTGGTGGGTAATGTTCTGCGTCCGCATACGTTCCGGGTCAACGACGATCTGATATTGTTTGACCATACCGCCCACGCTGGCGACTTCCGCTACATCGGGAACGGTTTTCAGCTCATACTTCAACAGCCAGTCCTGAAAGCCGCGTAGATCGGCCAGACTGTATTTGCCGCTGCGATCGACCAGTGCGTATTCGTAGATCCAGCCGACGCCGGTGGCATCCGGGCCAAGCGAGGTTTTCGCATCGGTAGGTAGGCTGGATTGTACCTGACTAAGGTATTCCAGCACGCGAGATCGTGCCCAGTAGGGATCGGTGCCATCTTCAAACAGTACATAGACGTAGGCATCGCCGAACATGGAGAAGCCCCGTACCGTTTTGGCTCCCGGAACGGAGAGCATGGTGGTCGTCAGTGGATAGGTCACCTGATTTTCCACCACCTGTGGCGCTTTGCCCGGATAGCTAACGCGAATGATAACCTGAACGTCAGACAGGTCGGGCAGGGCATCCAGCGGTGTTTTTTGCAGAGAAAGCAAACCCCACGCCGCCATGAACAGCGCTGCCAGTAAAACCAGCAGGCGGTTTTTGAGTGACCACCGGATCACGAAGGCAATCATGAGTGACCTCCGTGCCCAGCATGTGAATCGTTAGCGGGTAAAAAATGCAGAACGTGAATCCCGCTGTCGTCCATATTGAACTGGAAACTGACGGTGCTACCGATCCCCACACCCTGTGGCAGCCCTGACAAGGGTAGCGTGAAATCCATTGTCATCGGCGACCAGTTGAGTGCTGGAACGGCTTCATGCTCAATGGTGACCTGATTGCCATTTATCGCTTTGATCACTCCCTGAGTTTGATAGCCAACGGGAGCGTCGGGCGTTGCCGATGTTGTTGGTTGTGTAGATGCATCGGCAGCAAATTGGGGCAGGGCGCTGCGTAGGCTGGCTTCGGAGTCAATCAGGAACTGGCCGGAGGTCACTACACTGTCGCCTTCTTTCAGTCCATCCATGATTTCCACCCAATCGCCTAACGGTGCGCCCGTGGTCACGTTACGCGGGGTGAAATGACCGCTGCCGTCGCTCAGTAAAACCCGATTTTGGCTGCCGCTAACTAACAACGCTTCCTGTGGGATCGCCAGACGTGGCAAGGCCTGTGTGTGAGAAAGTTGTACTGTCAGGTACATGCCGGGTTTAAGCTGCTGTTGCGGGTTGTCGAGTACGACGCGTGCTTTTAACGTACGCGTCGTGCTATCCAGCACAGGGAGTAGTTCGCTGATTTTGCCGTGGAAGGTTTTACCCGGCCAGGCACTACTAGCGGCGCTGATATCGCTGCCGATCGTGAGCTGCGCGGCCTGCGCCTCGGGATAATCGACATCTACCCAAATTGGGTTCAAGCTGGCAAGCTCGAATAACGGCTGAGCCGGAGTTAACTGCATACCTTGCCGCACTTCCAACTTATTAACATAGCCATCTTCCAGCGCGGTAATCGTCATCCTATCCTGCGGTTTTCCGCTACGCTCGACCTGTCGAATAATGGCTTCCGGCATGAATAGCAGTGCTAGTCGCTGGCGTGCCGCTTGGGTTAGTACGTCGTCGCCTAACTGCCGTACCGCCAGATATTCGCGCTGTGCCGCCGCCCAGGTCGGGTTCCACAATGTGGCTAGCGTTTCGCCTTTCTTCACCTGCTGTTGCAGCGCGTTGACCGAAAGTTTCTCGACAATGCCACCGCTGGGGGCGACCAGCGTGTGCAATCCGCGTTCGTTGAGCGTAACGGTGCCATAACTTGTGCTGTGGTCGGCAAGCTCGCGCATTTCTGCGCGGGCTGTGCGAACGCCAAGATTTTGCTGCTGGCGGGCGCTGACGGCGACTCCGCCGTCTTCCTGTATGTCATCGGCGTAGCGGGGAACCAGTTCCATATCCATAAAGGGCGATTTTCCCGGCTTATCGAAACGCTTATCCGGCACCATTGGGTCGTACCAATAGAGAACCGACCGTTCTGGCGCGGCGGTAGAAGGTGAGTGCGGCGTTTGCTGGTTACCTACCAGATAACCCGCGCCACCCGCGCTGAGAATAGCCAGCACTATCAGGCTAAACATCAGTGATTTTCTTATGACTATTTTGCTCATCGCGTAGGGTTTCCTTGTGGCGTCAGGTAGCGGATGGCGGCCCAATATTGCGCCATCTCTCGTGCGGTATCCTGAACGGCAATCCGGCTTTCGAGCAGCGCTCGGCGGGCATCCAGTACGGCGGAGAGATTGCTGCTGCCGGATTGATATTGAGCCTGAATCAGTTTGATGCGCTGCTGTTGGAGAGGGAGCGTGTCGTTGTTTTGACGCAGCCAGCGTGACTGTGCGGCTTGATATTGAGCAATTAGCGTATCAAGTTGCGCCTGATGTTCTCGTTCGGTGAGTAGTACTCTGTCACGTGCTTCCATGCTGCGTGATACGTCAGCGGCGTAGTCTTTATCCTGACGTTTGGATTTGAACAGCGGCAAATCGACCGTCACCATCATGCCTGCCATATCGTCGTAATCGTCCCCACGCTTCGCGTAATAGACCTCAACATCAACATTGGGGATGGCCGCGACGGCTGACTGTGCAGAGCGAGCCTGAGCTAGCTCTGCTTCGCGCTGTGCCTGCTGCATTTCCGGGTGTTGATGAATGGCGCTGCTGAGTAGCGCTGGTGAGGCTGGCAGCCGTTCAAAACGAGGAAGCTCGCCGTGTACGTTGATATCCGCGATACCGGTAAGCTGTACCAGCCGGGCGTGTGCGATACGGGTATCTCGCTCGGCATCGGCCAGCCTGTCCTGCATGGCTGCCAGCGTCAGACGGGCATCCAGAACGCTACTGGCTTCGCTGCCTGCCGCCACACTCGCTTTTTGCGAGGCGATCTGGCGCTGGCTTTCGTTGACCAGCATCGTGACCTCGCTCAACGCTTTGCGTGAAAGCGCCAGATCCAGCCATGCCTGCGCGGTTTCTCGTTGCAGGCGAGCACGGATGCTTTCGCTATTACTTTGCAGCGCATCGGCTTCTACCCGAATGGCCTGCGCCTTGCTATCACGCTTACGGCTGCTGACATAGGTTTGCATGACGCCGATACGCTGCATCGTCATGCCTTCCCGCGTGAGTCGGCTACCGTTGTTGCCGCCCAATGGCAGGTTCTCAACGCCAAATTTCAGTTTGGGATCGGGAAGTTGTGTAGCGGAGTCGGCCATGTTTTGTAGCGCGTTAATCTGGTGTTGATTGGCTGACAGATCGGCGGAGTAACGCTCCGCTGCCTGTAAAGCCTGATCGAGACTCAGATCTGCCGCAAAGATTGCGGCAGGCAGCCACAGCAACATCGCCAGACACGCGCGCGCAGCGTCGTGTTTGGATATGTTCATGATGTGCTCCGGTTAAGGCTGCTGTGGCGTAATCGCGGTTAGAGTGTAGCCGCTGTCGTTCTGGATAAAGCTGAACGTGACTGGCGTATTGACCGCGAGCGGCGCTATCTCGCTACTAGATGGCAGCATGAATGCCATTGTCATCGCGGGCCATTTCAGGTCGGCAACCGGGGCGTGAGAGAGCGTGACGCTATCGGTGTTCCACTGTTTAACAATCCCGGTTGTCTGATAAACGGCCGCGATCGCAGGCGAGTTGGCATGCATCATCGCGTGATGCTGGTGGTCGTTTGCCCACACTGGGAAGGCGAAGGAAGAAACAGAAAGAATCAGGCTGCTGATAACGGCAGTGTAAGTGATACGCATAAAATAATCCCAATAAAAGTCATTGATAAACAAGGTGTTGCGCTCGATGGCGCAGGCGTTATCAATCGCTTGGGTTATTCTCTGAATCGGCAGAAGCGGATCTCAGCCGGAGGGCCAGCCGCAGGAGGAGAGAGCCAGGCATCACATGCCTGATTAAGCGTGATTGGGTTATCCGCTAAAACCAGTTCGTTACTGACTGGCAGCGCTAACAATGCCAGCGATCCATTATCCTGCTTCACACTATCCGGCACGCAGTGCTTTTCACACAGCGGTGTTTGCTGGTCTGCAGCGTAAGAGGCTTTCGCTGCATGGTGAGCGTGAGAGGATTGCGGCTGAACGTCAGTCTGTTGCAGATGTGCTTGATGCTGGATCGCAGGAGGTGTCTGGCTGAGCGTCATATCGCATTGATGACCTGCGATAGCCAGTTGTGCATTCAGGAAAAGCCAGCACAGTGCCAATAGCCATCCCCACCTGCCTTTGTGGCGCAGATGATGAATGAGTAATGGAGACCGTGATGATGCGGACATGACATTTCCTTTTTGGATGTCGTGGCAGTGTAAGCGTCTGGGCAGGAAGGGGGCAAGCGGGGAATGGCATAGTTTTGTAAAGCCGGTTTGTAAATTGGCAGATAGTCATCTGCCAATGTTATCAATGAGTTAATTATATTTAATCGTACGGTTACTGGAGGAGGAACTGGTACGTGGTATCCGAGCGATAGACTTTCCCCGGTTTCAGCCAGCAGTCGGGCTGCGGCCAGTCGGGGTGATTCGGGCTGTCTGGCAGGAATTCACTTTCCAGTGCGACACCGGCATAGTTTTCATACTGGCCGCCGTCTCGTGAGGGTGTTCCGGTCAGAAAGTTGCCGCTATAGAGCTGTAAGGCGGGAGCGCTGGTGAAAACGCTCATCAGCACGCGGCCATCGGATGACCATAAATTGGCTGCTGGGCTTTCGCTGGAGCCACAGGTGCGATGCAATAAATAGGCATGATCGTAGCCGCCAACAGCCATTTGATCGCTATCGCGCAGGAAATCTTCCTCTAGCGTTTTGGGCTGGCGAAAATCCATGCCAGTAGCGTTTACCGACGTCAGGTCGGCGTTGGGAATGCCCGCACTATTGACGGGTAAATAGTAGTCGGCAAATAGCTGCAACTGGTGCTTACGTACATCAGTCAGATCGCCATCCAGGTTGAAATAGGCGTGGTTGGTCAGGCAGACAGGACAAGCTTTCTCCACGGTAGCCTGATACGAGATTTCTAACGAGTTATGTTCGGTCAGCGTGTAGGTGACCTGAACATTGAGGTGCCCTGGATACCCCTGATCGCCATCCGGTGAGTGCAACTGGTAAGTCACCTGCGCTGCATCCTGACTGGTAATTCGCCAGCGGCGGGCATGAAAGCCTTCCGGGCCACCGTGCAGTTGATGCTCGTTCTGATTTGGAACCAAATTGAAGGTTTCGGCCTCTCGGCTGAATGTTGCTTTGGCTATGCGGTTGGCATAGCGGCCAATCGATGCACCGAGATAAGCGCTTTGTCGCGGATACTGCTCGGGCGATGCACAGCCCAATAAGACTTCTCGCACCTCACCCTCTGGTAGCGGCAGCTCACAGGAAAGCCAGGTTGCACCCCAGTCCATCAGGCGCACGCGCATGCCTGCTTGATTCTGCAAGGTCGTTAATTGAAACGGCTGACCATCGGGTGCCAGCGTGCTAAGACTTTCATTCAACATGACTTGCTCCTGTAGAGGCCTGAGAAGATAGAGAAGGTTGGCCGATGGTTGTAATGTTGGGAAATTAAGCAGAAAGGAGTGTGCTGACAAAGTACGTCGAGCGGTGTTAATGGGTAGATCGTAAAGACGCTGCAAGTACGCCCTGTAAGCTCGAGCCGCGCAGATATGAATCTCATCCCTGAGATTCACCCTTTTAGGGTCGTCGCAAGCGACGCTCAAAAACGTTCCTGACGTTTTTGTCCCTGGCGCGGACGCTTTACTCTTCTATCCCATTATCACCGTTCTTGTTCCGTAAATGGGTTGTCAACGGTATGAATCAGTTCTGCTTATCTTCCCTTATCTGTCACTCAGCGTGAAAAAACGCCGTCATTCTTCGTCGTACCCATTGGGGTGCTTGGATTGCCAGCGCCAGGTATCCTGCGCCATTTCTTGCAATGAGCGTGTGACTCGCCAGTTAAGATCTTTCGCTGCACGTTCGGCATCCGCCCAATAAGCGGGCAGATCGCCCTGACGGCGCGGAGCAAAATGGTGAGCGAGCGGTTTACCACAGGCTTGGCTAAAAGCCTCGACGACCTGCAATACACTGTAGCCTACGCCAGCACCGAGGTTGTAAATGTGCACACCGGCACGATTTTGTAGGGTATTCATGGCGGCGATATGACCGTCGGCCAGATCGACAACGTGGATGTAATCCCGTACACCAGTGCCGTCAGCGGTAGGGTAGTCATTACCGAAAATCGCCAGCGAGTCGCGACGTCCGACAGCAACCTGAGCGATGTAAGGCATCAGGTTATTGGGCACACCCTGCGGATCTTCACCCATCTCACCCGATGGATGTGCGCCAACCGGGTTGAAATAGCGTAACAGTGTAATACTCCATTCCGGCTCGGCATGCTGTAAGTCTTGCAGAATTTGCTCGACCATCAACTTGCTGCGGCCATAAGGGCTAGCAGGGTGTCCCGTTGGGAAACTTTCTTGATAAGGTGTGCATGGCTGATCGCCATAGACGGTGGCGGAAGAGCTAAAAATCAGGTTTTTTACGCCGGCTTTCTTCATCGCCTCAACCAGTACGAGCGTACCGTTGACATTATTGTCATAGTAACTCAGCGGCTCACGTACGGATTCACCCACGGCCTTTAAGCCAGCAAAATGGATGACGGAATCAATGGAATGTTTAGCGAAAATGTCGTCCAACAGTGCGCTGTCGCGGATATCTCCCTGATAAAAAATGGGCGTTTTGTCGGTTAAACGTGTGATGGTTTTAACGACGCTAGCTTTGCTGTTGCACAAGTTATCGAGAATGATGGGAGTGTGTCCGGCCGCCAGCAATTGTACACAAGTATGACTCCCTATGTAACCGCTACCACCAGTGATGAGAACGTTCATAATGACCTCTATTATCGCAATGCTGCAAAATAACATGGCTAGATACTGAAAAAGGTGATCTACAGCGAGAATCTGCCTCTGTTATCGATGATTTTTTTACGAATAAACATAGTGAAGCGTAGGCTATAGTGTAAATGAGCCTGATCTTCTACTCTATATTTTATTTTGTGGTAGCGTTATCATCCCTGTTTTTAGGCATTATTTACATAACTCATCAATCTGATAGCGATAGATGTCGTTGTGAGGAACGAAAGTAAGCCGGTGTGTGATGCACTCGGGCGCGTCTTCCGCGTGGTGAGAGACAAAGAGTAGCTGTGTTTCCCCTTCTCCAATCAAGATATCCAGCCAGCGGCGCACCAATTGCCGATTGAGTGGATCGAGCCCCTGTAAGGGTTCGTCCAGAATGAGCAACGTGGGATGTTTGACTAACGCGCGAGCAATCAGCGTCAGGCGCTGTTGGCCCCAGGAGAGCGACTGAAATGGCGTATCGGCGATAGCACCATTGAGTCCAAGCAGGGTAAGCCATTGTTCGGTCAGGTGGCGCTGACGATCGGAAACGGCCTGATAAATACCGATAGAGTCAAAGAAGCCAGACAGGATGACGTTACGTACGCTGGTGCTGACGCGGTAATCCAGATGGAAACTGCTGCTGACGTAGCCGATGTAGCGTTTGATATCCCAGATGGTTTCACCGCTGCCGCGTTTACGACCAAACAGGGTGAGGTCATTACTGTAGCCTTGTGGGTGATCGCCGGTAATCAGGCTGAGCAGCGTTGATTTTCCTGCGCCATTTGGCCCAACAATCTGCCAATGCTGGCCAGACAAGACTTCCCACGTGAGTTCGTGAAGAATCGGACGATCGTTGTACTGCACCACGCCGTTGCGCAGTAGAACACGCGCTTTGTCAGGAGGAAGCGTGATATAACGCTGTGGATCTTCGGGTTCTGGCAGCGAACTTCCAGATAGCTTTTCGCTAAAAGCGAGCTGAGCCACCAGCGCCTCAGAGAGGATCGCTTCACGCTGGCCGATGCGGGTCAGCGTACAGTCTGCTAACACACCAACATGGTTGATAAAGTCAGGGATGTCGTCAAAGCGGTTGAGAATAAGCACTAGCGTATAGCCGCCGTCAGCCTGTTTCCGCAGTTCATCGGCAAGCTGCTGGCGGGAGGCAATATCCAGCCCGTCAAAAGGCTCATCAAGGATTAGCAGGTCAGGCTGAGGCATCAGCGCCTGACACAGCATCGCCTTGCGTGTTTCCCCTGTAGAGAGGTACTTGAAGCGGCGCTCCAGCAAATGCGCAATGCCAAACTGGTGTGCCAACTGTTGGCAACGTGCGGGATCGTTGAGGCTATCTTGAATTACCTCTGCCGTGGTGCGGCCAGTGTCATCCTCGCCTTCACTCAGCATGTCGGTGTTATTGCGCTGCCACTCGTCGGAAACCAGTTTTTGTAATTGTTCAAACGACAGGCGTACGGGGCGTTGGAATCCCGTGGTGCGTTCACCACTCAAGAGCGGCAGTTCACCGGATAAGGCCCGCGCCAGTGCCGATTTACCGCTTCCATTGGCTCCGACAAAGGCCCAGCACTGGTTTTGTTCAATCGTCAGTTCGTCCAGACGCAGCATGCGGGTATCGCTGAGACGAAATAACCCCTGCGTGATTTTCAACAATGACATCTTCTATCCTTCGTCAGTGGTTTGCTTCGAGGTCTCGCATCCCAGTGAGATTAACAAAGCGTGGCGATGATGACCCGGTCAGCATTAAAACAGGCTTTCACATCCGTTCCCTGCTGTAGTTTTTGTTGCTCAAGCAAGGTATTTGGCACCATGGCACACAGGGTTTCCCCCCCGGTCAGCGTAATCAGAAGTTCGCTGTTCTCCACACCCTGCTGAATGGTTTGAATCCGCCCTGCCAGGACGTTATCTGCGGCAGGTGCGGTAGAGGTGGTCGCGTATACGTCGATCCACGGTGCTTTAATTAATGCCAGTACCTCTTTCCCTTTCTGTAATTGCAGACGTTCGGCGCTTTGCTGCGTAATCAGTGCGCTG
Source organism: Pectobacterium sp. IFB5596 (assembly GCF_021432585.1). Taxonomy (NCBI): domain Bacteria; kingdom Pseudomonadati; phylum Pseudomonadota; class Gammaproteobacteria; order Enterobacterales; family Pectobacteriaceae; genus Pectobacterium; species Pectobacterium sp. IFB5596. The sequence goes on along the minus strand of NZ_LXFY01000012.1, from coordinate 70,815 downwards.
ATCGTTGTTTTACCATCGGCGAGCAAAATATCCAGATGTTGTTGTACCTGCTCTTCACTGCGTGCGAGCACGGTTCCAAAAAACTGGTTACGTGCGCTGGTTTGCAGCGAGAAACGCGCGATGGCTGCCAGCAGGCTATCCAACGGCAATCCGTCTTCCTGCAATACATCAAAGGCTTTTTGCTGAATCTGTGCGAGCAAATCGTACAGTTGGAGAAGGCGTTCACCGTAGCGAGTGAGTTGCGCACCGCCGCCACCTTTACCGCCGGTCATACGTTCGACGATAGTTTGCTCGGCCAGTTGGTTCATTTCATTGATGGCATCCCATGCGCTTTTGTAACTAATTCCCGCCAGTTTGGCTCCCTGACTGATTGAACCGGTATGACGAATTTGCTTGAGCAATTCAATACGCCGTGGGTCGGCGAATAAACGCTGTTGGAGTTTCAGGGTGAGAAGAATTTCAGCCTGCATAGTGGGATCACCATTAGAAAGTTTAATTCACTGTATTGTCGCTATTTTCTGCATCAGGGGCAAATCGCACAAATAGACGCACTATTTTCTCTTACTGCGGTAGACTACGTGGCAATTACGACGATCTCGGCTTACAGTGAAATAGCACATTCGACGAGCTAAAGTAGCGGTAACCGTTGCAATAAGTGAGGTAAGCATGTTGGAGTTGTTGAAGAGCCTGCTGTTTGCAGTTGCTATGGTTCCTGTGATGATGGTGGTTATCATGGGGGCAATTTATTGCCTGGGCGAAGTGTTTAACGTGTTGTCCCGCATCGGTCATTCTGACGGTCAACGCGCAAAGAATCAGCACTGATTCACGATCCTTTCCTATTTTGATGTCCGGCTTTTGGCCGGACATTTCTTTTCTACCCCCTATATACCCTAAATAATTCGAGTTTCAGGACAAAACGTTAACGTTTTGAACAACGCGAAGCGTTAGCCCTTTAGGGCGATGCTCAGTTATGAGCATCATAACGCGGCAAGGGAAGGACAAATTCGTCGGGAACGAATTTGACCAGCCAACGGCTGGCCTTCGGTGAGAGACAGGATGTCTCTCATTTCATCCCGATGAGCTTACTCAGGTAAGTGATTCGGGTGACTGACAAATCTGCCAGAGGCAGGTTTGAACGCGGCTTGCAGCGGCCCCAACGGGGCGAGGTACACGCCAGTGTGCCGAGTAACGCAGCCAACGCACATGCAACTTGAAGTATGACGGGTGATCTACCTCTTTAAAGCGCATGACAGTGCTTCATGATTCGTTATATCATTATTTACACAACGATAATTGTCAGGAGACAAGAATGAAGCAGCAATGGTTAAAATGGGTTGCCGCATTGACCCTCAGTGCAGGAATGGTGTTGCCCGCGGCGGCAGAAGATAAAGTCACGGTCTTTGCCGCAGCATCACTAACCAATGCGTTGCAGGAGATCGCTGCGCAGTATCAGAAAGAGAAAAACGTCGCTGTCGTGGCGTCTTATGCCTCGTCTTCAACATTGGCGCGTCAGATTGAGCAAGGTGCACCTGCCGATCTGTTCATCTCCGCTGACCAACAGTGGATGGACTACGCGCAGGATAAAAACCTGATGGATACCGCCACACGTCACACACTGCTGGGCAATGAGTTGGTCGTGATTGCACCGAAGGTGAGTGCGCAGAAAGATATCAAGATTGACGATAAAACCGACTGGAAAAGCCTGCTGAAAGGCGGACGTCTGGCCGTTGGTGACCCGGATCATGTACCTGCCGGAATCTATGCTAAAGAAGCCTTACAGAATCTGAAAGCCTGGGATGAGCTCTCCCCGTTGATGGCGCGAGCTAACAACGTGCGTGCAGCCATGGCGCTGGTGGAACGTGAAGAAGCGCCGCTGGGCATTGTTTATGGTTCTGACGCGGTTGCCAGTGAGAAAGTTAAGGTTGTCGGTACGTTCCCAGCAGCGAGCCACAAGCCTGTCGAATATCCGATGGCGGTAGTAAAAGAACATAAAAACCCTGCGGTTACTGGTTTTTATGACTACCTGAAAACGCCGGAAGCGGCAGCCGTGTTTAAACGTTATGGCTTTGCGCCGCGTTAACGATGCTGAGTGATTACGAATGGCAGGCTATTGAGCTGAGCCTCAAAGTATCCGTTGTGGCCGTGGCTTGCAGCTTGCCGTTTGGGATACTGATAGCGTGGGTTTTGGTGCGCTGTCGGTTTCCCGGCAAATCGCTGCTGGATAGTATTATCCATTTACCACTGGTGCTGCCGCCAGTGGTCATTGGTTATCTGCTGCTGGTGGCGATGGGAAAACGCGGCGTAATCGGTTCCTGGCTCTATGACTGGTTCGGCTTCAGTTTTAGTTTTAGCTGGCGCGGTGCGGCGTTAGCGTCTGCGGTGGTCGCGTTTCCGCTCATGGTCAGAGCGATTCGTCTCTCGCTTGATGCCGTCGATACGCATCTGGAACAGGCTGCCAGAACGCTGGGTGCCACGCCTTGGCGCGTGTTTTTCACCATCACTTTACCTCTCTCTTTTCCCGGAATCGTTGTTGGCACTGTATTGGCATTTGCTCGCTCTCTGGGGGAATTTGGCGCAACGATTACGTTTGTTTCTAATATCCCCGGCGAAACCCGAACCATACCACTGGCGATGTATACCTTGATTGAAACGCCGGGCGCAGAGGCGGATGCTGCAAGGCTATGTATCATTGCCATCGTCCTGTCGCTGGCAGCGTTGTTGGCATCAGAATGGCTAACAAACTGGAGCCGCAAACGGTTGGGGGGATAATGCTACAACTCGATTTTTATCAACAACTGGGTAGCCTCGAACTCCACGTTCAGTCTGAACTGCCCGCGAACGGTATTACTGCCATTTTCGGCGTGTCTGGGGCAGGAAAAACGTCACTGATCAACGCGGTTGTTGGCCTGACGCGGCCTGATAGCGGTCGGATTGTGCTTAATGACCATGTGCTGGTGGATACGCAGCAGCGTGTTTTTCTTCCGCCAGAAAAACGGCATATCGGCTATGTGTTTCAGGATGCCCGTCTGTTTCCACATTATCGTGTGCGCGGCAATTTGCGCTACGGTATGGCTGAAAAAATGGCATCGCAGTTTGATGACATCGTCAATTTGCTGGGTATCGAACATTTACTGAATCGCTATCCGCTGACGCTGTCTGGTGGCGAAAAGCAGCGTGTTGCGATAGGTCGGGCATTGCTGACTGCACCGGAACTGCTGCTTATGGATGAACCCCTGGCGTCGTTGGATTTGCCGAGAAAGCGTGAACTTTTGCCGTATTTGGAACGGCTGGCGAAAGAGGTCAATATTCCGATTTTGTATGTCAGCCACAGTTTGGAAGAAATAGTCCGGTTGGCCGATCATGTTGTGGTGCTGGATAAAGGCAAAGTGAAAGCACAAGGTTTACTGGAGGAGGTGTGGGCAAGTAGCGCACTACGTCCTTGGTTACCAAAAGACGAGCAAAGCAGTATTCTCAGTGCGCGCGTGTTGGCTCAGCATGCGCATTACGCGATGACGGCATTGGCATTAGGCGATCAGCAGGTGTGGGTCGGCAAAGTCGAGCTCCCGCAGGATGCCGCATTGCGCATTCGTGTGAATGCCGCCGATGTCTCTTTGGTGCTACAGCCTCCGGAAAAAAGCAGTATTCGTAATGTACTGTGTGCCAGTGTGGTGGAGTGTATCGATGTCGACGAACAGGTTGAAGTGAAGCTAGCGATTGGCCAGCAGACGTTGTGGTCCCGTATCACGCCGTGGGCTCGAGACGATCTTGCGCTTCATCCTGGACAAACGCTCTATGCGCAGATTAAGAGCGTGTCGATTACGGCGTAAACCCATACGGTTGTAAAAACAGGCTGAGCGATAGGGAAGTGCTCTATATCGCTCGGTTTATCGTGTTAATTTCGCCAGTATTCTGTGACTAAGATAACAGAATGCATATTGAGAGTGATTTTCAATTCGTTTTTCCTACCGTATGGGCAAGGTAGTCAGATAAATTATCCCCGCGTTATTTTTTTTAATCATAAAAAGTAATCGATTACTTTTTGTTTTCACCTGTGCTACGGGATAAAAATAGGAGAAGGACATGCTCTGTATGACGTTACTACGCCGTGCGCTCGCTATACCGCTATTGTTGATGGTTTCATCAGGTCTGGCGCTTGCCGAGCGTCCAACAGAAAGCCAGAAAATAGCCTTGCAGATGTATACGCTGCGCAGCCTGAATACGCTTGATGAGCAATTTTCCATGGCGCGAGACGCCGGATTTAAGGCGGTAGAACTCGTGGGGACGCACGGCATTAGTGCGTCAGAAATGAAAGGGTTATTAGGAAAATATCAGTTGAAAGCCATTGCTGCGCATGTCCAGCTTGGCGAACTGAAAAGCAATATGGCTGAGGTTGTCGCCTTTAACAAAGCGATAGGCAACCGCATGATTATCGTGCCGTGGCTCAATGTTGAAGACCGACCGAATAGCGCAGAGGGATGGCAGCGTTTTGGTGCGGAAATGAACGATCTTGGGCGTGAACTGAAGAAGCAGGGCATGCAGTTGGCTTATCACAACCATAACTTTGAGATGAAGAAGTATCGCGGTAAAACGGCGCTGGAAATCATGTTAGATGCCGCAGAGCCAGAGAACCTGATGCTGGAAATGGATGTTGCTTGGGTATCCCGAGGAGGGCAAGACCCCGCGCGCCTTCTGCGCCAGTACAAAGGCCGTATCTACTCGATTCATGCGAAAGACAATACTTCCATCGGTATTCGCGATGATGAAATGAACTTTGCCCCACCAGGTGAGGGCATTTTGGCATGGGAAGACATTCTCCCTGCGGCGGCTAAAGCGGGTGCCCATTGGTATGTCGCTGAGCATGATTTGCCGAAAGATCCACAGACCATTATTTCCACCGCCTATCAGTCTCTATATGAAAAGCTGAGTAAAGTGAGAAGTAAGTAAGAAACGGAAATGACAACCTGCGGTCAACGAGCCGCAGGTTGTCAGAAGTCGAAGCGCGAAAGGTGAATGCGACGTAAGTTAGCTGGATGCCCGCTCGACAAACGTCCATTCCAGTAAGCGTTTTTCTGTTGCGCTGGCAGGTTGGTCGATCTGTTGTAAGAGCAGCTTCACGGCTTCTCTGCCGATATGTGCCGAGGGTTGTTGGATGGTGCTAAGCTGTGGTGAGGTGATGTAACCCAACTCCGAACCGTCAAACCCAATTACCGCAATGTCCTGCGGTGCACTCAGCCCTGCCTCACAGATTGCGGATAGGGCACCTGCTGCCAGCGTATCGGATACCACAAAGACGGCATCAGGTCGTTCAGACGTGTTAAGCAACGCCGCCATTGCCGCTTTTCCACCTTTATAGCTCAGCGTACTGGCGTATTCTACCTTGCTATAATCAAACGCATTTTCCGCGAGCGCGTCGCGATAACCTTTTTCTCGCTGCTGGGCGTAGAGGTAATTCATATCGTGGTTAATCATGGCGATACGGCGGCGGCCTTTGCCAATAAAGTGATTAATCACAAAACGGGATGCTTCTGCGTTATCAATCCCGACGGATGAAATGGCAGACGTATCGTCATGCTCGGCGCACTGCACCCAAGGCGCGTTGCCAATCATGTCCTGAAGCGCAGAAAGCGTCGAAATAGCGTCCATGGTGATCACGCCATCGACCATTTTACCGGACAGCAGTTGCAGGCTGGAGTGTGCGCGAACGATATCGGCACCTGAATTGCACAGAAGGATGCGGTAGCCATTTTCTTCCGCTTCCGCCTCAATGCCTTTCACCACATCGGCGCAGAAAGGGTTGGCAATATTGGAAACCATCACCAATAACATGTTGCTGCGTGCGGTACGTAGCTGACGGGCCAGTAAGTTCGGCTGATAATTGCTGCTTTTTATCGCATTGAGAACACGTTCCCGGTTTTGCGGCTTCACGGTATCAATGTTGTTCAATACCCGTGAAACGGTTGCGACTGAGACACCGGCTATCCGTGCTATTTTTTGAATCGACATAATTCAGAAGGCACTCACGCTACTTATGCTTGGCTGAGCAGATTACCATAAATATCTCTGGCTGCATCCCGCAGGCGTCGCCCCTGCGGGATGAGTATCCTCAGCGAATAAACGGCCTGATACCTTAATTGGCGACCTTCACCCACTTTTGCTGCTGATGGCTTTGTACGATGGCATCAATGATGAACATGATGTTCGCACCGTCGTAGAAGGTGGCGAAATTAAACGGATCGACCACCGGTTGCTTGCCGTCGCGCAGATAGCTGTAAAAATTCGCCATCATATTCTTGAATGCGTCCGGCCAGCCTTCGATATGACCGCCGGGAAAGTGGACTGCGGCGGCGGCTTCCGGATTCAGCAATGCGGGATCGTCCGATAACAGCTGATTGGGTTTATCGCGATGACCAATCCATAACTGCTGCGGCGTTTCCTGATCCCAGGCCAACGATTGTTCGCTACCATTCACTTCGAACGTCAGACGGTTTTTTCGGCCTGCGCTGACCTGAGAAACGGTAAACGATCCGCGGCTGCCATCATCAAAACGCAGCAAAACGGTCGCGTAATCCTCGGTTTTAACCGGCTTGTCGTCGTATTCGGGCGGTGTATCGGAAGAGGAGAACGTGGCGGTGCCATTCCGATTGGATTTGCGGATCGGATGGACGATCGCGAAATCGGCGAGAACCTCGACAATTCTCCGGCCGGAAATAAACTGCACCGTGTCGCACCAGTGCGAGCCGATATCAGCTACCGCACGGGAAATGCCACCGTATTCCGGTTCAACACGCCAATTATAGTCGGTGTCGTGCAGCATCCAGTCTTGCAGATAGCCGCCGTGCACCGCAAAGAGGCGTCCGATCTCCTGACGTTTAATCATGCTGGCAGCCTGCTGCACCATGCCAAACTGGCGATAGACGAAGCTGACGCCGTGGACAACGCCTTTTTCTTCCGCCAGCGCCACCAGCTCACGTGCTTCTTCGCTGCTCATACACAGCGGTTTTTCCGAAAAGACGTGTTTTCCCGCCTGAATAATCTGCTTATTGATTGCCGCATGAAGGTGGTTTGGCGTGCAGTTATGAATCGCATCAATGCCGGGATGATTTAACAAATCAGCGACGCTGCCGTAGGCGTGAGGAATGCTGAGCTGACGGGCTTTTTGCTGAGCGACATCCAGCGAGTTTTCTGCCAGCGCCACCACGTCAACAAAGCCGAGGCGACGAATCGCTTCTATATGTGCTGGGCCAATAAAACCGGAACCAATAATGCCAACGCGGATCATTCTGCGTTCTCCTCTTTTAATCCCAACATTTTTCTTACCAACGGACGATCGTCGCTGGTGGCGGCGAAATCGTCAAAAGCGCGCTGAGCGACGGGAATAATATGGCGATTGATGAACGCAGCGCCTTCTTTCGCTCCACAGTTACTGTCTTTCAGGCAGCATTCCCACTCAAGTACGGCCCAGCCGTCATAATCGTATTGGGCAAGTTTGCTGAAGATAGCGCCAAAATCGATCTGACCATCTCCCGGAGAACGGAAGCGCCCGGCGCGTTCTGCCCATGACTGATAGCCGCCATAGACACCGCTTTTGCTGGAAGCGGTAAATTCTGCATCTTTCACATGGAACGCTTTGATTCGCGCATGGTAGCGATCGATAAAACCGAGGTAGTCCATCTGCTGCAAATGCATGTGACTCGGATCGTAAAGAATATTGGCGCGTGGATGATGATTAACGACCTCAAGGAAGCGTTCAAAGGTTACGCCGTCGTGTAAATCCTCTCCCGGGTGCAGCTCGTAGCACACATCCACACCGTGCTCGTCAAAACAGTCGAGGATCGGCGTCCACAGGTGGCCGAGTTCTTTAAAGGCTTCCTGAATCATGGCCTCTTTACGCGGTGGCCAGGGGTAAAAATAGGGCCAGGCCAGCGCGCCAGAGAATGTGGCGTGGGCGTTTAGTCCTAAGCGTGAAGAGGCCTGTGCTGCCTGCTTGATTGCCGCAATAGCCCACTCTTGACGAGCCTGCGGATTGCGGCGATAAGCCGGTGGTGCGAAATCGTCAAAGGCATCGTCATACGCGGGGTGGACGGCAACGAGCTGTCCTTCCAGATGGGTCGACAGTTCGCTGATGGTTAGCCCATGCTGCGCCAGTAGACCTTTCACATCATCACAATACGTTTGGCTGTCGGCGGCGGTGGCGAGATTGAATATATGCGGGTGATTACAGGGGATTTGCAGCGCTTTAAAGCCTAATTCGGCTGCCCATTGCGCCAGATTTTCCAGCGAGTTAAAGGGAGCCTGATCGCCAATATACTGGGCGAGAAAAATACCCGGTCCTTTTAACGTTTTCATTATTACCTCCTTTGGCAACGGTTTGTAGTCATGAATACCGTTGCACGATTGCGATAGCAGTAGTGGAGAATGTGTAAGGATGAGGTGCCAAAGGCGACCTCATCCCCGTTTCTCCTTAAATAGACCGTCTAAATGATTAAGCCTGTTCTTCTTTGTATTTGAAGGAGAAGAGGAAAATGACGGCGATGATGGCTGCGGCAACCGCAGGAATCCACCAGAACGTCGCCCAGATTTCGGGAGCATTTATCGTGCCGTTGTCGAAAAGACGGTTGTAAATCGCACCGGAAACCTGCGATCCCAACAGCATGCCAATACCGTAGGTGAACAGAACCACCAGACTTTGTGCCTGACCTTTGATTTTTTCTCCGGCAATGCGGTCGGTGTAGATGAAGCCAATGACGAAGAAGAAGTCATAGCAGACACCGTGAAGCAGGATGCCGATATAGAGCAACCAGCGCGTTTCTTCATTCACGCCCATGGCGAAGAGGGCATAGCGTACGAACCACGCCAACATGCCGATGAACAGCATGTATTTCACGCCCAGCTTTCTAAACAGCAGCGGAATGATCAGCATGAAGACGATTTCGGACATCTGGCCAAACGACATCGCGGTGCTGACGTCGCTGATACCCGCATTGCTCAGGAAAGACGCGGTGTAAGCATAATAGGTGCCCAGCGGGATGGAGATCAGCATGGCGCAGAGGGCAAATACCAGAAAATGGCCTTTCTTCAGCAGCGCGAACGCATCAGCACAGAACAGATCGCGTACTGCCAGCGGCAAGCCTTTTGCTGGCGCTGGGGTATGCGGCAGCGTCAGGCTGTAGGCCGCCAGAATGGCGGAGCACGCCGCAGCGACATAGAAAATATTGACGCTTGCGGAGATGCCTGCCGTCCCGATGCAGACTCCGGCAACGATCCAACCGATGGTGCCGAAGACCCGCACAACCGGAAAGCTTTTCTCACTGTTAGTCAGGTTATGGAACGCGATGTTGTTGGTTAATGCCAGCGTTGGCATGAAGCACAGCGTGTAGGCGAACAGCAGGATCAGTAGCTGCGAGCCGTCTTCGTTGATCAATGCGGTCGGTACAAACCACAGGATGACCGCGCCGATGAGGTGCAGCAGCGCCATGACTTTTTGCGATGGAAAGAAGCGGTCAACCACCATGCCCAGCACAAACGGAGAAAGGATCGAGGCGATCGGCCCAGCAGAGAAGGCATCGCCAATCATGGCGGCCAAATTATACTGTGTCATAACCAGGCCTAGCGTGACTGACCATGAGCCCCAGATGAAGAACTCTAAGAACATCATGAGCGACAGTCTAGGAACGACGAAGGCCGGCTGTAACGATTTGGTAGCTGTGTTTTCAGATGAAGAAACCATGCGGTATCCCTCTTAAAAGTAATCGATTACAATTTGTGTTTTAAGAATGTAATCGATTACTTTTAACTTAACCGCAGCTTTTAGCCATAAATGAGATCCTTATCACTAGAAAGTTATATAGCCATAGCGTAACGGGCTGTTTTCGCGCAATGATCGGGTATCTGCTTTGCTTGAGGGGAAAAGAAGAATGACGCACGTTGTTTTAGTGGGTGATGTGGGTGGCACCAATACGCGTTTGGCGCTGTGTGACGCCATGACGGGCGAACTGTCGCAAATCGAAACGTATTCTGGGTTGGATTTTCCTTCTCTGGAAGGGGCGATCCGCGATTATCTCGATTCTCGGCAGGCGACGGTGCAGGATGCCTGTATCGCGATTGCCTGTCCGATTACTGGTGACTGGGTGGCGATGACGAACCATACCTGGGCATTTTCCATCGCTGAAATGAAAACGAGTCTGGGTTTACGCCACTTTGAGGTCATCAACGATTTTACCGCGGTTTCCATGGCGGTTCCGGTGCTGGGGCGTGAAAGTTTGCTCCAGTTCGGTGGCGGGGAACCGGTGCCGGGTAAGCCCGTTGCCGTGTATGGTGCAGGTACTGGGTTAGGTGTTGCTCACCTGGTTCATGTCGCCAATCAATGGATTAGCTTGCCGGGTGAAGGCGGACATGTGGATTTCGCGGCCAATAGTGATGAAGAAGACAACATTCTCGCTATTCTGCGCCAATCATTAGGGCATGTTTCTGCGGAGCGTTTACTGTCCGGGCAGGGGCTGGTCAATATTTATCGTGCCATCGTGCAGTCTGACGATCGCACGCCGGAGGCGCTGGAACCGAAGGATATTACCGAACGGGCGATCAATAATACGGATGTGGATTGTCGCCGCGCGCTATCGCTCTTCTGCGTCATCATGGGGCGCTTCGGTGGTAATCTGGCGTTAAATTTAGGCACATTTGGCGGGGTTTATATTGCTGGCGGCATCGTACCGCGCTTTCTTGAGTTTTTTAAAGCTTCTGGTTTTCGCGCGGCTTTTGAAGACAAAGGGCGATTTAAACGCTATATGCAAGATATCCCTGTGTACCTGATTACCCATGAGCAGCCGGGGTTAATGGGAGCGGGAGCTTACCTGCGACAGGTACTGGGCAGCGCGCTATAAGCCAGTCTGGTCGTCGAACGCAATCAGGAAAGGCGATGCCTGATTGCGCCATTATTGGTTATGCCAGAATACGAGTACGGATAACCTCTGCGATGCTGGGCTCTTCATTGCTGCCAATGACCAGATCGGCTCGCGCTTTGATTTCATCGGCGCTGTTACCCATGGCAACGCCCAATCCAACGCCTTCCAGCATACTGATATCATTAAAATTATCGCCGAACGCCACGACATCTTTCATACTTATGCCCTGTTCGCCAAGCCATTGCTGGAGCAGCTTACCTTTGCTGTTGCCAGTTTGAGCGATATCAACCTGATCCTGCCATGACCACTCGCATGCCAGCCCGAGTTGCTTTTCCACTTCTGCGGCAAAATGGTTCAGTGTAGGGATATCGGTATGTGTGGTCGCAAATTTCCAAATGGCCTGAGAGGCTTCCGTCTGGAGCAGCAGATTTTCCACCTGTGCGAAACGAGGGCGCTGCTGTTCCGGCAACGTGGAAGCCCACGCCAGCGTGCGAACCACATGCCCCGTAGAGTATTGATAATACATATCGTCGTCAGCATACATCAGGCCATGAATATCACATTCCTCTAGCAGGGTGATGACATTTTTTGCCTGTTCGACAGAGAGTGGGTTGGTATGTGATGCACGGCCCTGCTGGTAATCATAGACATAGGTGCCGTTGCAGCAGATCGCAGGCGTATCCAACTGCAATCCCTGATAAAAAGGGTGGATCGCTGAGTGGTGACGTCCCGTGACGATCATCACTTTTATGCCTTGCTGACGGGCCAGCGCGAGTGCGCTAAGCGATTCGGGGAGGATTTTTTTCTGTTGGTTCAGCAGGGTACCATCAAGATCAAGCGCAATTACTCGGTAGGTCATCGTTGTCTCGCAAATAAAAATGTGGGTATCGAATGAGTCTTACGATAAAGGACGCGGCGAAAAATAGACAGACAACAATGGGATAAATGTGTCCCACGTTGTTTGGTGAGGAAGCGTCAGCGCTATGGGGGGAAATAAGGGTAAATGGACGTTTTGGCAATCTTTCTGTCTATTTTCTATGCTTTCAACGGGTTATCATCTATTTTTTAAGCAATTGACCACAACGTCGCTTTACAACGCGCGGCGTACTGTTTATAGTGCGCGTCATTGCGGAGGAGTGGCCGAGTGGTTGAAGGCACCGGTCTTGAAAACCGGCGACGCGAAAGTGTTCTAGAGTTCGAATCTCTACTCCTCCGCCACTTTCAATATTTCCCCTGTGTATCTCCTTGTTATCCTTTTATCTTCTCTCGATGTTCTGCACTGTCACTTTTCACCACTCATTTATTAGCGCACCATCAGTGTCCATTCGCTAAATTAATCATTACTTAAATCAGTCATTATTTAAATCAATAGTAGCCTTGCGATGTCTCTGTAGAATAGAGTGATTGGTCATTTATGGTATACCGTGCGTCAGGTTGAGCCAGTTCGCTATTCTTTCGATGAACCTCTTTTGAGCCTTCCTGTGCCACCACATTCGCGTGAAAAATAAGGAGAATACGATGCAGCAAGTTGTTTATGTCGCCAGCCCGGAAAGCCAGCAGATTCATGTTTGGCAGCTCGGTGTTCAGGGAAGTCTGACATTATTGCAAACCGTTGAAGTCCCAGGGCAGGTTCAGCCGATGACGATCGCGCCAAATAAGCGCCACCTGTATGTCGGGGTTCGTCCTGATTTCAGGGTTCTGAGCTATCGTATTGATGAACAGGGTAAATTGACGCAAGCGGGTGTCGCTTCTTTGCCGGGTAGCCCGACGCACCTGTCGACCGATAACGACGGGCGTTTCCTGTTCAGCGCGTCTTACAGCGGTGCCTGCGTGAGCGTTAGCCCGATTGGTGCTGATGGCATTGTTGGCGAGCCGATTCAGCAACTGGATGGATTGGAAGGGTGTCACTCTACCAATATCGATCCAACCAATTCCGTGGTATGGGCTCCGTGCCTGAAAGAAGACCGTATTCGCCTGTACGATCTAGGTGCGACGGGCGAATTGAGCGTACATCGTCAGGCTGAAATGACAACGGTAACGGGGGCGGGTCCACGCCATATGGCTTTCCACCCGAATCAGCGTTTTGCCTATTGCGTGAACGAACTGGACAGCTCAGTCGATGTGTATCAGTTGGATGCGGCCAGCGGCGATTTACAGAAAGTGCAAACGCTGGATGCGATGCCTGCTGGTTTCAGCGATACACGCTGGGCAGCGGATATTCACATCACGCCGAATGGCCGCTTCCTGTACATCAGCGATCGCACAGCCAGCCTGCTGAGCGTTTTCCAGGTGTCTGAAGATGGCAGCACGTTAACGCTGACCGGGCATCAGCCGACCGAAACGCAGCCGCGCGGTTTCAATATCGACAACACGGGTGAGTTCCTGATTTCAGCAGGGCAGAAGTCTCAGCATATTGAGGTCTATCACATCGATCAGCACACAGGCGATCTGCAACCGTTGGCGCGTTACGCCGTCGGCCAAGGGCCAATGTGGGTGTCTGTGCTGGCACTGGATTGAGTCGGTATGCTCCCCTAGGTAGGGGAGCATAATGGCTTACTGAGTGAGAAAATCTTTCACGTCTAGCAAGATAAATTCATTATCATCTGCCTCGTTGGGCTGACGGCTGGATGAGAATGGGAAGTTGTTGTCATTGCCAACGATGATATGTTGATCATCAACAACATCGACATTTTCGATCGTCATAAACGGGAAGGTGAATACACCTGCTGTCAGCGGCTTACGTGCCAGGTGTTTGGGATCTTGAATGTTCATGAGGTCAAGGTAAGCTGATTTATCGACAGGTTTACCTACATTGTCATCAGAGAATCCCACTTTGTAGATGCGCTTAAAGCGAGCTGGTGCATTGAAACAGTCCGTCGTCGTTGCTCCAGCCTGACAGGCTTTGTCCATTGTACCTTCGTTGCTGTCACGTTCGATGATTAACCCCTGTCGATCGTCAATCATGTTGAAATCGCCGATTGCGTTCTGGTTATCTTCCAGCACGTATTGCCAGCTACGACCTGTCCAGATTTGTTTTTTAACATCAAACTCCAGAACGCGCAGATAACGTTTACCCGCGATATTTTCATAGTCCTGACGCGAGCTGTCCCATAATGCGCCTTCCAGCAGTGGGTACAGTTTTGAACCATCTTTTGATACCGCCATGCCTTCAAAACCTTTCGAGCGAGACACCTGAAAGCTCGGTTTGCCGTCTGGCGTGCCGGGAGAGGGCTGTGTTGCATTGTCTGGTGATTTCACCACTTTGCCATCAACATGGGTATCGAATACCGCTTGTACTTTTCCTGTCAGATCCGCTTTGATGAGATAAGGACCGAACTCCTCACCAATCCATAAACTGCCATCTGCAAATTGAAAACTTTCCGGGTCGAAGTCGGCACCGGTAAGATAGCGCTTGTCGGTGCTTTCGTTGACGATATGGAACGGCACACGTTTATCGGGATCGTGCAGGAATACCGTTTCCAGCCGACTCGCGGTATTGTTCTTAAAATCCATTTGGTAGTGATTCAGGTACAAAAGTGAATCGGGAGAATTCGCTTTGGTGCCATAACCGTTGTCTGTCAGTACCCAATAGGTGCCATCAGGCATATGTTTGATGCCCGAATGGCCTTGCAGCGGTTGCCCTTCAATGGGAAGCGCAAGCCCTGTTAGTCGATCCGCAGATTTTGCTGGCACGCTGTTTAGTGCGGTGACGCGTGAACCCGTCGTGTATTTACCGCTGACTTTCATGTCTGTTGGGGCATCATTGGGTGCGGGGATAAAAGATTTTGCGGGTATAACTATGTGGCCCGCCAGTTCAGTTGTCGAAGCGGTCGTTGCCGATGTTTGTGCGGCAAATGAATGATTCAATCCCAGAAGTGTGAAAAGTGCCAGTGTTGGCCAACGGAGGGGGAAACGGTGATACGTTCTCATTACGATTCCTTTTTGGGTCATGGTGAATAAGCCGTAAGGTTAGTCACTATAGAAATCGACAATGACAGCAGTATGAAAACAGGCGCGGCATACTGATGCCGCGCGCCGGGGAAGAAGATAATGAGAGGGCGCTTAGCCTCGGTATTCGATAATCGACAAACCTGCGTTGTAGTCTGTGCTGTAGATGATGCCATTGGCATCAACAAACACATCGCAAGACTGAATAATCTGCGGTCTGCCGGGGCGTTTATCGACCATACTGGCTGGCGCAGCAGGAACCAGTGCGCCAGTTTCTTTTGGCTGATACGGATTACTGATGTCGTAAGCCCGTACCCCCGCATTTTGATAAGTGGCGAAAATCAGTGACGAACTGATGAAGCTGCCAGGCCGGTTTTCATGCAGGTTATGCGGGCCAAAGTGCGCGCCCTTTTTCACATAATCTGCCTCTTTCGGCTGTGGAAAGGTGGAGATGCTCACTGGATTACTCGGTTCACGAATATCGAACACCCAAATCAATTTCTCGCCATCTTCCTGATTATCCAACACGGCTTCATCCAACACGACTAACAGATCTCGATCCGGCAGCGGTAGCGCCGTGTGTGTACCACCGCCAAACGGTGGACTCCAGTTACGGTGGCTGATGAGCTGCGGGTTGGTACGATCGCTTACGTCCAGCAGCGTCAAGCCGCCATCGCGCCAGCTTCCGTAAGCGGTGTCGCCACTGATGATGGCGTGGTGCAGAGCATAACGTTTACCATCCGGCCAGCTTGCGGCCTCTCCGCCTGCGGTATGCATGCCGGGTAACCAGTAACGTCCGGCCACTTCCGGGCGCTGCGGATCGGCCAGATCGATAGTCAGAAAGATGTAGTCACTGTAGCCATCGAGCAGAGCGGAAACATAAGCCCAGCGTCCGCCCACGTACCAGATGCGGTGAATGCCGATGCCGTCTAGCGGCAAGAAGCTGATTTCACGTGGTTTATCTGGCGTAGAGATATCGAAAATTCGTAATCCAGCACTCCAGCTTTTTCCCTGTTGCCTGGTACTGACTGTATCGGCGACGGAACGGGTGTAGTAGACCTTTTCCTCGGCAAAGCTGGCGTCGGCAAATAAGTCGCGCGCGTTGACGACGAGTAGCAGGTCATCGTGGGTTTGCAGGTGAATATTCCAGGTGCCGGGCGGGGCAGCAATAAATCCCGCCGGCTTGGGATTCTTGGCATCGCGTACATCCACAATCGACACACCTTGTGAAACCATATGCCCGATGTAAGCGTAGCCGCGATGAACCATCACCTGCACGCCATCGGGTCTGCCGCCCTGATCGCTGTGTCCAATCAGCCGCATATTGCGACTGTAATCGGGGGTGGGCAGAGGAGTCGATGCCATGAATTATCTCCGTATTATTTCGCCTGTTTGGCTTCCAGTGTAGCAAACCACGGTGCGATAAAATCATCCGTGTGACCCCAACCTGGGATGATTTTCGCCAATCCAGCGACGTTGACCGCACCCGGTTGGCTGGCTAACAGCGCTTGTGGAATCGCAGCGGCACGGAACTCGTAGGTTGCAGGTGTCGGTTCACCGGCTATCTTATTAGCAACTAAACGCAGGTTTACTTTACCGATCAGTTTTGGATCGACGGCTACACTGACTTTCCACGGACTGCTCGCTTCGCGCATCAGCTGTAAATCCTGATTGGAGATGTCGATGCTATATAGCTTAATCTCAGTCCGGCCATTTTCTTTCAAGGCTTTATAAGCGCCTTGGCTGAAGGCATCCCACGAGCCCCAGATCGCATCGATTTTGCCTTTCGGGTATTTCGCCAGTACCGCACCGACTTTGTTGGCAGTGTCACCCTGTACGTCAGAAGACACGGCACCAATCGATTCCAGTTCCTTGATGCCAGGGTTGGCTTTCAGGATCTGTTGATAAGCAAGCTGGCGGCGTTCCATCGGCGGGAAGCCAGCGACCCACAGTTTGATGATATTGGCGTTGCCGTTGAAATCCTTCACCAGTTGGCCGAGCGATTCGTTAGTGAGTGAAGCATCATCCTGCTGCGTAACGGTCACGCCTGGAATCTCGCCGTTCACGGCGGTATCAAACACGGAAACAGCAATGCCGCTGTCGACGATGCGCTTAATCAAATCGGTAGAGTAGGGATCGCGACCCTGCGACAGGATGATGCCATCATATTTCTGGCTAATCGCTTGATTCACGAAATCCTGGAAACGAGCATCGTCGCCGTTGCTCAGGAAGGTACTGACCTTGAAGCCCAGTTTTTTGCCTTCTTCGAGTACGCCGGAAACAAACTGTGTGGTGTTGTCATCCGACCCCAGATTGCGGATAACGGCGATGCGCACCGGACCATTATGATTGGCGATAGCGGCTGGAACGGGGGCAATGGTGGCGTTCTGATTAGCCAGTGCCGGTAATGCGGTCAGTAAGCTCAGTGCAAGCAAGGCAGGCGTAAATTTCTTCATTATCAGCTCCATGGCGTTTTATAAATTGATCTTGTAGTGATGACGGTGTGTCGTGTCGATGACAGTATTGTTATGTAGTTTGCATCACTACTTTATAGCTGTCTTTATGTCTGGATGTCTATTTAAAAATAATACTGCATCATAGCCACCGAGTGATAGCCGAGAAAGAGGGATAAGTTATGACGTTTGGATGTAAGTTATAACGATTTGTACTGACTGCGGATGAAAAGAAAAATGCCCGCGAGGCGGGCATTTGAGGAAAACAATGGAGTGAAAAGAGTGAATTATTTTTTCGTTTCTTTCTCTTCCATTTCACGTGCCCAGCGCGGGTGGTGCTTACTCGCCCAGCGTTTAGAGACTTTGCCTTCAATCATGCCTTTAATCGATCCTTTAACCCAGAATGCCATGTACATGTGGATCAGGATGGCATGGATCAGCACGATGGCCGCAGCCGCGTGAATCAGAATGGCATAGCGCACGACATCAATTGGGAACAGGTGGGCAAAATAAGGACGCCACATGATAACCCCGGTGATCAGCAGAACCAGCGTTAGCCCCATGATGCTCCAGAACATCATTTTCTGACCAGGGTTGTATTTACCCACTTGAGCGACTTCATGCTCATTGCCTTTTAATACCTCAACAATATTGAGGAACCACGGCAGATCGCGTTTCTTCGGAATGTTATGGCTAACAAAACGGAAGAACATCGGGATCAGGCAGATGACGATCAGCACGCCAAAAAATGGGTGCAGGATACGCCCCATTTGCGGCGTACCAAACGTCTGCGTCAGCCACTGTAGGGTCGGGAAGAACAAGGCAATACCAGAAAGCGCGACCAGGAAAAAGCTAATCACCACAATCCAGTGACAGATGCGATCGATAAACTTGGTACGCAAAATCATTTGTGGCTTACTCATGTTTGTCTCCCCCTTCTTTGTCTTCTCCCTCGTGTTCATGCTCCATTTCCTCTGTGTTCGGACCCACACCGATGTAGTGGAACATTAACCCGGCGAACGTGGCGACAAAGCCTAATGCAGAGAGCGGCTTCAGAATGCCTTTCCACAGATTGACCGGCGTAGAAATCTGCGGGTCATCCGGCAGATTGTGATAAAGCGATGGTCTGTCTGCGTGGTGCAGAACATACATTACATGCGTACCGCCTACGCCCTGTGGATCATAGAGGCCGGCGTGCTCGTAACCGCGGCTTTTCAGATCGGCAATGCGCTCTTCCGCTAGATGCTTCATCTCTTCTTTCGTACCGAAACGAATAGCACCGGTTGGACAGGTTTTCACACAGGCTGGCTCTTGACCAACGCTGACCCTGTCGACGCACAGCGTACATTTGTAGACGCGGTTATCTTCTTTATTCAGACGTGGAATATTGAACGGGCAACCGGCGATGCAATAGCCACAACCGATACAATTTTCGGATTGAAAATCGACGATACCATTGGCGTACTGAATGACTGCGCCAGCGGAAGGACAGGCTTTCAGACAGCCAGGATCGCTACAGTGCATACAGCCATCTTTGCGGATCAGCCATTCCAGACGATCATTCTCTTCCACTTCGGAAAAGCGCATCAGCGTCCAGGATTTGGCACTCAGATCCGCCGGGTTATCATAGACCCCAAGGTTATGACCGACCTCGTCACGAATGTCGTTCCACTCTGAACAAGCCACCTGACAGCCTTTGCAGCCGATACAGGTCGTGACATCGATCAGTTTTGCCACTTCGCTTTTGTCATTACGCACATGCGGAGGCGGTGTAAAGCCGTTGGTGGCCGAACGTTTGATAATATCTTGTGATTGCATTGACATAGTTGGCTACCCTTACACCTTCTCTACATTAACCAAAAACGCTTTGTATTCAGGCGTTTGTGAATTAGCGTCGCCGACGCTCGGGGTGAGTGTGTTAGCCAGGAACCCTTTGCGTGTGGTTCCCTCATAGCCCCAGTGGCAGGGAATACCAACGGTTTCCACGCTGCGTCCGGCAATTTCCAGCGTTTTGATACGCTTAGTGACCACCGCTTTGGCTTTAATGTAGCCACGCTGGCAGGAGACTTTGACTTCATCACCTGCTTTAATGCCTTTGCTTTTCGCCAGATTTTCACCGATTTCAACAAATTGTTCCGGCTGTACAATGGCGTTCAGACGTGCGTGTTTTGTCCAGTGGCGGAACAATTCGGTAATCGAATACGTCGTTGCCACGTAAGGGAAGTCCTTCGCGGTACCCATGGTTTTCGCATCGCGGGCAAACAAGCGCGCGACCGGGCTGGAAATCACCGACGGATGTAGCGGGTTAGTACCGATGGGCGATTCGATCGGTTCGTAGTGCTCAGGGAATGGCCCGTCTACCAGTTTGTCTACGGAGAACAGACGCGCCAGGCCTTCCGGCAGCATGATAAACGGCCCTGTGTCTTTACCCGGCGGTACGGTCGCAGCAAAGTCAGGCACATCAATGCCTTGCCATTTCTGACCGGTCCATTCCAGTAATTTACGTTTACTGTCCCACGGTTTACCTTGCAGGTCGGCGGAGGCGCGGTTGTAGAGAATGCGGCGGTTTTGCGGCCAGCACCATGACCAGTTTGGCGTGCAGCCCAGACCCGCGTCGGCATTGTCGCGTTTATCCATTTGGTTGCCAGCTTCCGTCCAGCTACCAGCGTAGATCCAGCAGAAGCTGGATGTGGTGCCGTCATCACGCAACTGTGAGAAATCGGCGAGCTGCTGACCTTTTTTCAGGATCAGTTTGCCACTGTCGTCGTAAACATCGGCTAACGCCATCCCGTTGGCTTCGCGAGCAATCTCTTCCGGCGTTGGATCTTCCGGGTCTTTATAATTCCAGTTGATGTTCATCACTGGATCGGGATAAGTGCCGCCTTCTTCTCTATACAGCTCACGCAGACGCATCAGCAGTTTACCGAGAATTTTCCCGTCATGACGGGCTTCTCCTGGTGGCTCAGCCGCCGCCCAGTGCCATTGCAACCAGCGACCCGAGTTGGCGATAGACCCATTTTCTTCGGCAAAGCAGGACGATGGCAGACGGAAAACCTCTGTCTGAATGGACTTCGTATCCACGTCGTTGAACTCACCGTAGTTCTGCCAGAAAGTAGAGGTTTCAGTGATCAACGGATCGATGATGACCATATACTTGAGTTTGGAGAGCGCTTCGGTCGCTTTGTTCTTGTTGGAGAACGCGGCAACGGGGTTAAAGCCCTGAACGATGTAGCCATTCATTTTGCCTTCCACCATCAGCTCGGTTTGCACCATAACGTCGTAGCTGCGATCCCACTTCGGCAACCAGTCATAACCCCAGTTATTCGAAGCCTGTGCGTTATCACCGTAGAAACTCTTCATCATGCTGATAAAGAATTTTGGCGTGTTTTTCCAATAGTTAACCTGATCGGGCAGGGCAGCGGTTGGTGTTATTTGTCCCAGATAGGTTTGCAGGTCTGGCTGTTTTTCTGACGGCAGCGGCATATACCCCGGCAGATTTATCGTTAGCAGCCCGAGGTCGGTGTACCCTTGAATATTAGAGTGGCCGCGCAGGGCGTTGATACCACCACCCGCCATACCAATATTCCCCAGCAGAAGCTGAATCATGCCTGCGGTGCGGATGATTTGTGCGCCGTTAGTGTGGTGCGTCCAGCCCAGTGCGTACATGAAGGTTGCGGTTTTATTGGGTACGCAGGTTTCGGCTAGCGTGCGGCAAATCTCTTCATAATCTTTGGCTGATGTCCCGCACAGAGACGTCACCATTTCCAGCGTATAGCGGGAAACGTGCTTTTTCAGCAAATTCCAGACACAGCGCGGGTGTGACAACGTGTTATCACGTTTAGCGAAACCGGATTCATCAAGCTCATACTGCCAACTGGATTTGTCGTATTGACGTTTTTGTTCGTCGTAACCGCTGAATAGCCCTTCATCGAAGCTGAAATCATCGCGCACGATCAAACTGGCGTTGGTGTAAGACACCACGTATTCGTGATGAATTTTATTGTTCGTAATAAGGTAGTTAACGATGCCTAATAGAAATGCGGCGTCAGAACCTGCACGAATGGGGGCGTAGAGATCGGCTACGGCAGCAGAGCGGTTAAAACGCGGATCGACAACGATCAGTTTCGCATTGTTGTGCGTTTTCGCTTCAACGGCCCATTTAAAACCGACCGGGTGTGCCTCTGCTGGGTTGCCGCCCATAACGATGATAACGTTGGCATTTTTGATATCAACCCAGTTGTTGGTCATTGCGCCACGGCCAAATGTCGGTGCCAGCGCGGCAACAGTCGGTCCGTGACACAAACGAGCCTGACAGTCGATGGCAACCATGCCCAGCGCGCGGGCAAATTTCTGATCGAGAATACCAGTTTCGTTGCTGGCGGCAGAAGAGCACAGCATACCGGTTGTCAGCCAACGGTTGACGGTTTCGCCTTTCGCGTTGGTGCGTTGGAAGTTAGCGTCTCGGTCCGCTTTCATCAGACGTGCGATACGTTCAATCGCGTCGTCCCAGCTAATGCGTTGCCATTTGTCGGAACCCGGCGCGCGGTATTCAGGGTAGAGCAGACGGTTTTCGCTATGGATGTAGTCGACCAGACCCGCACCTTTCGGGCAAAGGGAGCCACGGCTGACCGGGTGGTCTGCATCACCTTCAATGTGAAAAACGGAGGGTTTTGCATTCTTTGCGCCATCACCCAGGCTATACATAAGCACACCGCAACCGACTGAGCAGTATGTACAGTTGTTACGTGTCTCTTTTGCCCGCAACAATTTGTATTGACGCACGGATGCCATTGCTTCTGTGGGTGTAAAGCCCAATACCGCGAGAGTGGTTCCAGCCATCCCCCCCGCGCAAACTTTAAAGAAACCTCTTCTATTGAGTTGCATTAGTTTCCCTGTGTAATTATGTGTCATTTTTGTTGCGAGCAATTTAACAACACACAAAATGTGGGCTTTGCGCAAAATCAAAATTTAAGTATTTAAATGCCCATTACACCTACAAAGAGGTATATTTTTTATTCGTTATATATTGTAATGCATAACGAATTTGTTATTTCATGGTTACAAACCATGCAAGGCAACGAGGCAATTGGAGGGCGATAAACGGGGATTTGTGGTGGAATTGTTGCAAAAAAAAGCCGGATAAGAATCCGGCTTGATGTGGTGGTTATTTGACCTGCATACCAGGCTGAGCGCCGCTGTCTGGACTCAGTAGGAAGATATCTTTCCCGCCGGGACCGGCTGCCATCACCATACCTTCCGATATGCCGAAGCGCATTTTACGCGGAGCCAGATTGGCGACCATCACGGTCAAGCGGCCTTCCAGCTTAACCGGATCGGGATAAGCCTCACGAATGCCAGAGAAGACCTGACGCGTTTCGCCGCCCAGATCCAACGTAAGACGCAGTAGCTTGTCAGAACCTTCAACAAGCTCAGCTTGCTTAATGAGTGCAATACGCATATCGACTTTGGCAAAATCGTCGAAGTTAATGGTGTCCTGCACCGGATTATCTGCCAACGGACCGGACACGGTTTTCTGCGCGGTGACCATGTCTTCTTTAGAGGCATCAACCATTGCGCTGACTTTATCCAGATCGATGCGATTAAACAGCGCTTTAAATGGATTGACCTGATGGCTCAGCAGCGGGGTGGCGATCGCATCCCAGCTCAGTTCCGTGTTCAAAAACGCTTCTGTTCGTTCTGCGAGAGAAGGCAGGACCGGCTTCAGATACGTCATCAATACGCGGAACAGGTTAATGCCCATTGAACAAATGGCCTGTAGGTCTGCATCCCGGCCTTCCACTTTCGCCACCACCCACGGTGCTTGCTCGTCAACATAGCGGTTGGCGATATCCGCCAGTGCCATGATCTCACGAATAGCACGCCCAGATTCACGGCTGCTGTAGGCTTCCGCAATACTGGCTGCCGCGTCGGTGAAGGTTTTGTACAGATCGGGATCGGCCAGTTTGTCCGCCAGTTTGCCGTCAAAGCGTTTACTGATGAAACCCGCATTACGCGATGCCAGGTTCACGACTTTGTTCACGATGTCCGCGTTCACGCGCTGGACGAAATCTTCCAGATTGAGGTCGATGTCATCAATGCGAGAAGACAATTTTGCTGCGTAGTAATAGCGCAGGCAATCGGCATCCAAATGTTGCAGGTACGTGCCCGCTTTAATGAAGGTACCGCGTGATTTAGACATCTTGGCGCCGTTTACTGTGACATAGCCATGTACGAACAGATTCGTCGGCTTACGGAAACCGCTGCCTTCCAGCATCGCTGGCCAAAACAGGCTGTGGAAATAAACGATGTCTTTACCGATAAAGTGGTACAAATCCGCGTCTGAGTCTTTTTTCCAGAAATCATCAAAACTCAGATCGCCACGCTTGTCGCACAGGTTCTTGAACGAGCCCATGTAGCCGATTGGCGCATCCAGCCAGACGTAAAAATATTTGCCCGGTGCATCAGGGATTTCAAAACCGAAATACGGCGCATCGCGGGTAATGTCCCACTGTTGCAGGCCCGAATCGAACCATTCTTGCATCTTGTTGGCAACCTGCTCTTGCAATGCGCCGGAACGCGTCCAGGCTTGCAGCATGTCGCTGAACGCAGGCAGATCGAAGAAGAAGTGTTCTGTTTCACGCATTTCTGGCGTGGCACCAGACACCACAGATTTTGGTTCGATCAGCTCTGTTGGGCTGTAGGTCGCACCACAGACTTCGCAGTTATCGCCGTATTGGTCGGCTGCCTTACATTTCGGGCAGGTGCCTTTGACGAAACGATCCGGCAGGAACATGCCTTTCTCTGGATCGTATAACTGAGAAATGGTGCGATTTTTAATAAAGCCGTTCTCTTTCAGCCGACCATAAATCAGACCTGACAGCTCGCGGTTCTCTTCGCTGTGCGTAGAGTGGTAGTTGTCATAGCTGATATTGAAACCGGCAAAGTCCTGCTGATGCTCCTGACTCATTGCCGCAATCATCTGTTCCGGCGCAATCCCCATCTGCTGTGCTTTCAGCATGATTGGCGTGCCGTGGGCGTCGTCCGCACAGATAAAGTGAACCTGGTTGCCGCGCATTCGCTGGTAACGAACCCAAATATCAGCCTGAACGTGTTCAAGCATATGACCGAGGTGGATTGAACCATTAGCGTAAGGCAGCGCGCACGTTACCAGAATTTTCTTTGCGACTTGAGTCATGAGGAACTTGCTTTCTTTTGTGAATAGAGGGAGATCGATGTTAACCGATAGCGCCTTACTGCGTAAACCGCTGGCGTGAGTAAAAACGACAGGAAACCACATGGCAGATTCTATTTTGCGTAGCGTTTCCACGTTTTTGATGCCGAAGGGCGTCAGGCTTCCCTCGCTCTGGTATGCTATACAGGTCTCAAGGGTCAAATATGAGAATTTCAAGGAGCCGGAATGAACGCTACAGTCCCCGAACAACGTCCTGAAGCATTGCGTGCGATGGTCACCGGGGTTTTATCTACTTTTCAGCACCCGACACTGAAAAATAATCTGACGACACTGAATGCACTACGTCATTGTGCGTTGCTAGATAATGTGTTGCATATCGAACTGACGATGCCGTTTGTCTGGCTCAGTGGTTTGGCAGTATTAAAAGAAACGGTTAGCGATGAGTTATTACGTTTATCAGGTGCAAAAGCGGTTGAATGGCGCTTAACGCACGATATCGCTACGCTTCGCCGAGTTAACGATCAGGCTGGCGTGAAGGGTGTAAAAAACATCATTGCCGTCAGTTCTGGGAAAGGCGGGGTGGGTAAATCCAGCACGGCGGTCAACATGGCGCTGGCATTGGCGGCTGAAGGCGCCAATGTGGGCATTCTGGATGCTGATATTTATGGACCTTCGATCCCTACCATGCTGGGTTCGGCCAGTGAACGTCCCACTTCGCCTGATGGTCAACACATGGCACCGATTATCGCTCACGGCCTGGCAACCAACTCGATTGGTTACCTGGTGACGGATGATAATGCGATGGTGTGGCGTGGGCCGATGGCGAGCAAAGCATTATTGCAACTGCTGCAAGATACGCTTTGGCCGGATCTGGACTATCTGGTGTTAGATATGCCGCCGGGCACGGGGGATATCCAACTGACGCTGGCGCAGAATATTCCTGTCACCGGCGCGGTCGTAGTGACGACGCCACAGGATATTGCGCTGATGGATGCCATGAAAGGTATTGCGATGTTTGAAAAAGTCAGCGTGCCGGTGCTGGGTATCGTTGAAAACATGAGCGTTCATATCTGTAGCAACTGTGGCCATCTGGAACCAATCTTCGGTACAGGCGGTGCACAGAAGTTGGCGGAAAAATACCACTGTTCTCTGTTAGGCCAGCTTCCACTACATATCTCCCTGCGCGAAGACCTCGATCGCGGTGAACCGACGGTGGTCAGTCAGCCAGATAGCGAGTTTACTTCTTTGTACCGTGAGCTGGCAGGGCAGGTTGCCGCCCAGCTTTACTGGCAGGGTGATATTATTCCTGGAGAAATTTCTTTCCGGGCGCTGTAGCACTTCCGTTAGTGAGTATAAAAGCCGGGCTTTGCCCCGGCTTGATCCTGCGCCAGTCCCCAGTTTCCCTTGGGCGCAATATATGGAAAGGGTGGCGTGAAGGCCGCTAACTCCCTATAATTGCACGTCAAAGCGCCCGTTGGCGCATTCCCCTCTCTTTTATTTATGTTAATCAGGTCGTTAATACCATGACTGATCAGTCTCACCAGTGCGTCATCATCGGGATCTCTGGAGCATCAGCTTCGGGTAAAAGTCTTATTTCCAGCACCTTGTATCGTGAATTGCGCGATCAGGTTGGTGATCAGCATATCGGGGTGATATCTGAAGACAGCTATTATAAAGATCAAAGCCACCTGACCATGGAAGAGCGGGTAAAAACCAACTATGACCACCCGAGTTCGATGGATCACAGCCTGCTGATTAAGCATCTGCAAATGCTGAAAGCGGGTCAGGCAATTGAAGTCCCGCAGTACAGCTATGTCGAGCACACCCGTAAACAGGAAACGGTGCATATTGAGCTGAAAAAGGTCATTATCCTGGAAGGAATTTTGCTACTGACGGATGCGCGTCTGCGCGATGAGATGAATTTCTCTATTTTTGTCGATACGCCGCTGGATATCTGCCTGCTGCGCCGCATGCGCCGCGACGTGAATGAACGTGGCCGTTCAATGGACTCGGTGATGGAACAGTACCAAAAGACCGTGCGTCCGATGTTCCTGCAATTTATTGAGCCGTCCAAGCAGTATGCCGATATTATCGTACCGCGTGGCGGGAAAAACCGTATTGCGATTGATATCTTGAAAGCCAAGATAAGCCAGTTCTTTGAGTAGTGGATACCTTAACTAATTCACGTTGCACAGTTAATGCGCCGCAACGTGACGTTATGACGGGTATGGATGAGGTTTATCCCGATATACCCGTGTCGAATGGAGAATAAGATGAGACTGTGTGACCGTGACATTGAAGCCTGGCTGGATGATGGCCGACTGGTGATTACGCCCCGTCCGCCAACTGAGAGGATCAGTGGCGCGACCGTTGATGTTCGTTTGGGAAATCAGTTTCGCGTCTTCCGCGGACACACCGCGGCTTTCATTGACTTAAGCGGTCCGAAAGATGAAGTCAGTGCGGCACTAGATCGCGTCATGAGTGATGAAATCAATTTGCCAGAAGGTGAGGCATTCTTCCTGCATCCAGGAGAATTAGCTCTGGCAGTAACGTTTGAGTCGGTCACGCTACCAGATAATTTGGTAGGCTGGTTGGATGGCCGTTCTTCGTTAGCCCGTCTGGGATTGATGGTTCACGTCACTGCACACCGTATTGATCCCGGTTGGCAAGGAAGAATTGTGCTGGAGTTCTATAATTCAGGTAAGTTGCCGCTGGCGTTACGTCCCGGCATGATGATTGGCGCTCTGAGTTTTGAACCCCTTTCCGGGCCGGCGGCTCGCCCGTACAACCGCCGTCAGGATGCCAAGTATAAAGATCAGCAGGGTGCGGTAGCGAGCCGGATCGATAAAGACTGAGCGTCTGGCGATAGGTCTGTAATATAAAAATCAGGCAGTCGCGCGTTTCGCAATGAGGATGGCATGAGAAGATTTCTGACGACGCTAGCAATTCTGCTTGTGGTGCTGGTGGCAGGAATGACGGCCTTGGTCGTACTGGTTAATCCCAATGACTTCCGCGCTTACATGGTGAAGCAGGTTGAGGAACGTAGCGGCTATCGTCTGCAACTTGATGGCGATCTGCGCTGGCACGTGTGGCCACAACTGAGTATTTTATCTGGCGGTATGTCATTAAGTGCGCCGGGTTCCAGTGCGCCAATTGTCAGCGCTGAAAATATGCGCCTTGATGTGCAGCTGTGGCCGCTGTTGTCGCATAAGCTTGCGGTCAAGCAGGTGATGTTGAAAGGGGCGATTATTCGCCTGACGCCAGAAAGTGAAGCCAGACAGGCCAACAATGCGCCAATTGCCCCTGCGGGATCGCAGACTCCATCTGAAGAACGACGCTGGCGTCTGGATATTAATAAGATAAAAGTCGCCGATAGTCTGTTAATTTTGCAACGCAGTAATAACGAACAGATTAATGTTCGCGATATTAATCTTGCAATGGAGCAGAACAGCGACCGCCAAGTTAACATCGAATTATCGAGCCGTATTAATCGCGATCAGCGCGATATCGCTTTCTCTCTCGCCGCAGATGTCGATCTGTTGCGTTTCCCCCAGCAGGTAAATGCCAATATAACCAAACTGGATTACCAGCTTCAGGGCGTTGGAATACCGACAAACGGTATCAGTGGGACAGGAAGTGTTCAGGCCAGTTATCAGCAACAGCCTGAAAAAATCACGTTTAGCCAGCTTGTACTCAATACCAATAATAGTCAGTTGTCGGGGGCGGGTAGTGTGACGCTAGGTGATATCCCCCATTACGAGCTGGATTTGTTGTCTGAGAAGCTGGATCTCGATTCTCTGCTGGGGATTGCGGCGGTAAAAGAAAATAACGCGTCTACAGTAGCGATTAAGCCATTAGCCCCTGTCATTTCAAATGAAGCTGAAGCGACCAAGCCAGAAGATAGCTTACAGCGATTCACTGCACGTCTGTCGCTACAGGCTGCTTCGCTGATTTATCGTGGCCTTGATGTTCGCCAATTCACATTACGGGCAGAGAATCAGCCGGGATTACTCGATATTTCGACCTTAAGTGGCGAACTGGGCAGTGGGCATTTCTCATTGCCCGCTAAGGTTGTGACGAAATCATCAACCAATATCACGCTACGACCCGATCTCAAGGATATTGAACTGTCTCAACTGATGTCTGCGTTTGCGCTGCCTGCCGAGGCGATCAGTGGAAAATTGTCGATGACGGGACAATTCAGCGGTAATAGCGCTGCGCTGCCTGCTTTGCTCCAGCAGTGGCAAGGAACGGCGGCGCTGCAAGCCAATAATGTTCGCCTACAGGGCTTGAATATTCAGCAAATGGTGCAGATGGCTGTGGCGCGCAGTAACGGCAATGTGCGTGGGCAAGAGCGCTACGAGCGTTATACTGAACTGCAACAACTGACCGGAAAAGTACAATTGAATGCAGGTAAATTGCGTCTTACCGATCTCAATGGTCGCTCAGAGCTGCTGTCTCTAAGCGGTGTCGGCCAATTCGATTTGCCAGCTCAGACGTGTGACGTCAACGTGAATGTTTCTATCACGCAAGGGTGGCAAGGGGATGAGCAACTGGTCAGCGTGTTGAAAAATACGGCAATTCCGTTACGCGTCTATGGCGAGTGGGATAAATTGAACTACCAGTTGCAGGTAGATCAGTTGCTGCGTAAACGTCTACAGGATGAACTGAAGAAACGCCTGAATGATTGGGCCAGCCAAAATCAGCAAAACCAGAAGGGCAAAGACTTGAAGCAACTGCTCGACCGTCTTTAATTTCCAGACATGCTGCGTTCTAGGCCGGTTTGCTGATTTCCGTCAGCAAATCCGGCGGCTTATCCTCAATGCTTTCCTTTCATTTGTCATACTTCCCCAGACAAACTTTGTGTTCGATGTCTCTTTTTTAACGCTGCATATTAATATTTTTCTCTTTTTTTATTTTCTAAAGCAGTAAACTCCGCCCCCTGTTTTCGGTGCGGTGCCATATTCCGCTGCCGGAGAATTTTGTCAGATAATTTATTACTCAGGTATCGAAACTCACTATGCTCGAACTTTTGATTGGTGTTGCTGTAACGATTCTGGTTGGTCGTTACATTATAAAAGGGTACTCCGCGACTGGCGTGTTGTTGGTGGGGGGGCTGTTACTCTTGGCAATCAGCGCCATGCTGGGGAAAAACGTATTGCCAGCCAGTGCGAAAGCGACGGGCTGGAGCGCAACGGATATTGTTGAATACGTAAAAATTTTGCTGATGAGCCGCGGTGGCGATCTCGGCATGATGATCATGGTGCTGTGTGGTTTTGCCGCCTATATGACGCATATCGGTGCCAATGATGTCGTCGTTAAGCTGGTTTCCCGCCCGCTGAAAATGATCAACTCGCCTTATTTGCTGATGATTGCGGCCTATTTTGTCGCCTGTCTTATGTCGCTAGCGGTGTCATCGGCCACTGGGCTGGGCGTGTTATTAATGGCAACGCTGTTTCCTGTCATGGTGAACGTTGGCATTAGCCGCGGCGCTGCGGCGGCAATCTGCGCTTCTCCCGTGGCGTTGATCCTGTCACCTACATCGGGCGACGTGGTGCTTGCCGCACAGGCATCGCAGATGAAATTAGTGGATTTTGCCTTTAAGGCTACGCTACCCATTTCCATCATTGCTATCGTGTGTATGGCTGTCGCGCATTTCTTCTGGCAGCGCTATCTGGACAACAAAGCGAACATTAGCCATGAAATTCTGGATGTCAGTGAAATCACGACCAATGCCCCGCGTTTTTACGCCATTCTGCCGTTTACGCCGATCGTGGGTGTACTGATATTTGATGGTAAATGGGGGCCGGAGCTTCACATTATTACCGTGTTGGTTATCTGCATGGTGCTGGCCGCGATGCTGGAATTTGTTCGCTCGTTCAATGCGCAAAAAGTGTTTGATGGGCTGGATGTAGCCTATCGTGGCATGGCTGATGCCTTCTCTAGTGTTGTCATCCTGCTGGTCGCGGCTGGGGTATTTGCTCAGGGGCTTGGCACGATAGGCTTTATCAGCGGACTGATTGGTCTTGCGCAGTCATTTGGCAGCGGTGGGTTGGTGATTATGCTAGTGTTGGTGGCAATCACGATGCTGGCTGCGATGACGACAGGGTCTGGCAATGCGCCGTTTTATGCGTTTGTTGAGTTGATTCCTAAGCTGGCGTCGCAAATGGGCATCAACCCTGCCTACCTGGCCATTCCGATGCTTCAAGCTTCCAATTTGGGCCGTACTATTTCTCCAGTATCCGGGGTAGTGGTTGCGGTCGCCGGGATGGCGAAAATATCGCCGTTTGAGGTAGTAAAGCGCACATCGGTTCCCGTGCTGGTTGGGCTGATCGTGGTGGTGGTCGCTACAGAGATAATGATCCCTGCCTGATTATATACCCACAACCCTTACCATTCTGGAAGGGGGTGTGGGTACGGATAAGGTGTAGGTTGTGTGATAACGCTGTTATCACACTTCAAAATCAGTTTGTGGTTCGTTGTTTGGTGTAATGCGAACTTCCACAATACGGTGGCTTTCTACCGCCAAAATAGTGAACTGATAACCATCGATTGATAGCGTATCGCCCACCTGTGGAATTCGCTGCGCGTGCTCCATCAACAGGCCTGCCAACGTGTAGTACTCACGTTTTTCGTCCAGCGTCAGCGGAACATACATCGTCAGGTCTTCCAGCGGAATATAGCCATTTACGGTCCAACTGCCATCATCATTCTGTTGAATGCTGTGGCGAGCATCGCGATCTTCTCCTTCGCGCGGTAAGTTGCCCGCGATGGTTTCCATCACATCACTTAATGTGACAATCCCTTCCATTGAACCAAACTCATCAACGACAAACGCAAAATGTGTTCTTCCTTCTCTAAATTGCTCCAGCGCTTGTAAAAGCGAGAGTTGCTCAGGAAAAACCAGCGGCTGGCGGATCAGAATACGTAGGTTGAATGGCTCGCGGTTTAGCTGCTGCTGGAGTAAGTCGGCAACATTTATGATGCCCAGTGGTTCATCAGAGGTGTTGCTGTCGGTTACCACGAGTCGGGAGTGCTGGTTGCTTGTTAATAGCTTGGCGAGCACATCCTGCGTAATATTCAGCTCAACTGACTCGATATCATGCCGCGACGTCATAATACTGCTAATGGTTCGCTGGGCCAGCCCCAATACCCGTTTTATCATTCTGCGTTCTTGAATATTGAACACCTCCCGGCCTGCCCGAGTGTTGTCTGCAATCATCGACGAGGTCTGATTGTCCAGCTCGGCTTCTTCATGATTGCCGCGCAAAATACGCAAAACAACCTCTGCGGTGCGTTGGCGTAGCGGAACAGAAGAAGAAAGAAAGCGTCGGCGGTTAAACAGGGAAACTTGATTCAACATCTCAATCAATACCGAGAAACCTATCGCAGCGTAGAGATAGCCTTTGGGGATGTGGTAACCAAACGCGTCTGCCACCAGACTGAAACCAATCATCAATAGGAAGCTAAGACATAGGATAACGATGGTTGGATGTTCAGCGACAAAACGGGTCAGCGGTTTACTGGCTAGCAACATCAGGAAGATGGCAATCGTCACGGCGGACATCATGACCAGCAGATGGTCGGTCATGCCAACAGCGGTAATCACGGAATCCAGCGAGAATATGGCATCCAGTACGACGATCTGGGCAACTACCGGCCAGAAACGCGCACCTTTGCGCTGAGCCTGTTGCTCCTCATCTTTTCCTTCTAGTCGCTCATTAAGCTCCATGGTGGCTTTAAAAAGTAGAAATAACCCGCCAACCAGCATGATGACATCTCGAGCGCTGAATGTGTGCTCAAGGAGCGTGAAGAGAGGGGTAGTCAACGATACCAGCCAGGAAATGGACGTCAGCAGGCCCAGTCGCATAATCAAGGCAAGTAACAGGCCGACGACTCTCGCTTTATCACGTTGCTCTTTTGGGAGTTTCTCAGCCAGAATGGCGATGAAGATAAGATTATCAATGCCCAGAACCAATTCCAGGACAACCAGTGTAGCCAACCCGGCCCATATTGTTGGATCAGCGATCCACTCCATAGCTATTTTTTCACCTTTAAATGAAGATAACCTTGATAGCGTATCAGGGCGTGCGCAGATGAACCAGAATTTGCGAGGATATTCTTTATAACAAGCGTTCTCATGGACAAATACCGATCAGAGAGATGACGCTGATAAGCGTTGTCATTTTTTTGACATAGAAAGGTGAGTAGCTTATTGGTAGATTTTGGGTGAAAAATCGACAATAAGTAAAATTTTAAGAACGATACGTAAGGTATCGCACGTTACTATTTGATAATACGTGCATACAACGCATAGAATAATGCGCAGATTTAGCAGGATTTTTGCGACAGGGATGCGCGTAGTCTTATTCTGAAAAGCTCCTTTCAAGCCATCTTGCCCTTGTGCTCTTGATGTCGCCGCCAATATTATGGGCGAGATTTAGTTTTTTTTATTTAGCTAAAATCATATAAAAAATATATTGGCTGATCGTTTTTTGTTATAAAAATCAATTGATTAACAAATAAATTAAAATATTTAGATGCAAACAGATGGTTTACGGGTCCAGGGTGTAGCCATTGGATGGTGTTCCGTACGTTGTTTGACAGCGCATTGGTAGCTACGAGCCAAGGGCGGTAGCGTGTCTGATGCAAAACATTCACATAACGGGTTGGTGATGGTGCAAAAATGCAAGAATTTATGGTGGTCTTCCTGAGTGCTTTCATTGCGTTGTTCTTAGCAAGAAAAGTAGCAATAAAAGTTGGGCTGGTAGATAAACCGAATGAGCGCAAGAGACATCGTGGTCATATTCCACTGGTTGGCGGTGTTTCTATTTACATGGCCTTATGGGTCATGTATGCCTTTGATTTTGCATGGATTCCTGATTTCTCTCTCTATATGATTTGCGCCACGGTATTGTTGGTAGTGGGAATATTGGACGATCGCTACGATCTTCCGGTTCTTCCCCGTGTTGGTCTACAAGCGCTCGTTGCAGGTTTGATGATGTACGCCGGGGTCTATCTTGTATCCTTAGGCAAGGTGATGTTCGGGTACGAGTTATTCTTAGGTATTTTTGGTTATACGGTCACGTTATTTGCGGTGTGGGGGGCGATTAATGCCTTTAATATGGTTGACGGCATCGATGGCTTACTGGGCGCACTTTCCTGTGTAACATTTGGTGCATTGGCTGTGGTTTTTTATCTTGATGGACGGCACGAACTTGCTCGGTGGAGTTTGTACTTGCTGGCTGCGACGTTACCTTACATTTTGTTGAATCTGGGTGTGCCGTGGGGTAAGAAATTTAAAGTCTTTATGGGTGATGCGGGTAGTACGCTTATTGGTTTTACCGTTATCTGGTTGTTGATTTTGGCTACGCAAGGTGATGATGCCGTTATTCGTCCGGTGACGGCGCTGTGGTTTATCGCTATTCCGTTAATGGATATGGTGACGATTATGGTGCGTCGGATTCGCAGAGGCGATAGCCCGTTCAAGCCCGACCGCGAGCACCTACACCATATCCTGATGCGTGCAGGTTTGACACCTAGGCAGTCTTTATTGGCAATTGTTGTTGTAGCAATGGTTTTGGCTGCAATTGGTATTATTTGTGAATTAAGTGGTATAGCCGAATCTGTTATGCTGAGTGCGTTCTTGGTTGTTTTTGTCGG
The DNA here is from genome assembly GCF_021432585.1 of Pectobacterium sp. IFB5596. Lineage (NCBI taxonomy): Bacteria > Pseudomonadati > Pseudomonadota > Gammaproteobacteria > Enterobacterales > Pectobacteriaceae > Pectobacterium > Pectobacterium sp. IFB5596. The sequence goes on along the minus strand of NZ_LXFY01000012.1, from coordinate 36,658 downwards.
TTATTTTTGGGCAATAACGCGAGTATGGCGTCTGCTGACCTGGATAAGGCGTGCCAGTCATGGGGCGGTTGTTGTTGCAGATAAGATGGAGCAACGACGCTAACAGATAAATTAACGGCTGTTTGCGCTTTAGACTGTAGGTTTGCTTAACGAAATGTCCTCTATAATTATTTGATATTTTGTAGGGATTTGCGCGATTTTTAATCAAAAGTGATGGCATGAACAGGATGATAAAGCATAAATTGAAATTGATACCAATGGTGGTGTCACTCGCTTTGTTGAGCGGCTGTACCTTAATCCCCGGTAGCCATCTTTCTACGAGTGGCAAAGCGGTTATCGAACAGCAAGACGCTGATTTTAATATTGATAAATTAGTGAATGTTTATCCACTCACACCATATTTAGTGGATAAAATGCGGGCGAAGCCGCTGATTGCGCAAACTAACCCTGCGCTAGAACGTGAACTCCAACAGTATGAGTACCGTATTGGTATTGGCGATGTCATCATGGTTACCGTATGGGATCATCCTGAATTGACTACCCCAGCGGGTACATACCGTACTGCTGCGGATACGGGCAACTGGGTACACTCCGACGGTACAATCTTCTATCCGTATATTGGCAAGGTGAAGGTTGCTGGTAAAACGGTAATGGAGATTCGTGAAGATATCACATCACGTCTGGCAACTTATATCGAATCCCCACAGGTCGATGTTAGTATTGCCGCTTTCCGTTCTCAAAAGACGTATGTAACTGGTGAAGTTAAAACTTCTGGTGAACAGCCCATTACCAATGTGCCACTAACCATCCTGGATGCAATCAATAAAGCGGGTGGGTTAAGCGAGAATGCTGATTGGCGTAACATTGTGCTGACGCATAACGGCCAGGAAAAACGTATCTCTCTTCAAGCGCTGATGCAAAACGGCGATCTTTCTCAAAACACTCTACTATACCCTGGCGACATCCTTTATATTCCCCGCAATGACGATTTGAAAGTCTTCGTTATGGGTGAAGTCAAGAAGCAAAGTACGCTCAAAATGGATCGCAGTGGCATGACCCTGACAGAGGCTTTGGGTAATGCAGAAGGCATTGATCAGACATTTTCTGATGCCACTGGGATTTTTGTGATCCGGTCATTACGAGGAACACAAGGGCCTAAACTAGCTGACGTCTACCAACTTAATGCGAAAGATGCTACGGCCATGGTAATGGGGACGGAATTCCAGTTACAACCTTATGATATTGTCTATGTAACGACGGCACCAATCGTTCGCTGGAACCGTGTCATCAGTCAGCTTGTACCTACTATTTCTGGGTTCAATGAGTTGACCGAGGGCTCGCTGCGCGTTCGTACTTGGCCGTAGAGATAACTATGTTTGATTCAATACTTGTCGTTTGTGTTGGTAATATTTGCCGTTCCCCTACGGGGGAGCGGTTGTTGAAACAGGCTTTGCCGACGAAAAGAATCGCTTCTGCTGGATTAGGCGCATTGGTAGGGAAGCCCGCCGATGCAATGGCAACCGAGGTAGCAAATCATCATAACCTTTCTCTCGAAGGGCATGAAGCGCAGCAATTGACCTCCGCCTTATGCCGCCAGTACGACCTGATTCTAGTTATGGAGAAAGGACATATTGATGGAGTGGGGCGTATCGCACCAGAGGTGCGAGGTAAAACTATGCTCTTTGGCCACTGGCTGAGCCAACAAGAAATTGCCGATCCTTACCGAAAGAGTCGCGAAGCATTTGAATTCGTTTACTTGCAACTTGAGCAATCCGCCCAAAAATGGGTGCAGGCATTAAGCCGTTAACAAGTCAGGGAAATCCATGGCAGAGAAAATTTCAGTAAAAGCATCCGAAACGAATGCGGATGAGATTGATTTAGGGCGTTTGTTGGGAACATTGTTGGATCATCGTTGGTTAATTGTTGGTGTTACTGCAGTTTTCACTATCGCTGGTATTCTTTATGCGACATTTGCTACACCAATTTACAAATCGGATGCGTTAATCCAGGTGGAGCAAAATGCCGGGAATTCCCTCCTTAAAGACATCTCTAGTGTATTACCGGATGCGAAGCCTGAATCAGCTGCGGAGATTGAGCTGATTAAATCGCGGATGGTGGTTGGTAAGACGGTTAGCGATCTCTCTTTAGATATTGTAGCTCAACAAAAATATTTTCCCGTTTTTGGTAAAGGTTTTGCGAGGCTGCTGGGAGAAGATGTGGGGAAGATTGCAGTATCAAGATTGGAAGTGCCTAAATCTTGGGAAGATGAAGCTATTAGACTTACCATTATTGATGAGCAGAATTATGTAATAGAAGCAGGGGATGCTTTAAAATTCAATGGAAAAGTTGGGAGTATAGAAAAACATAATGGCCTTTCTATATTAGTAAGTGATATTAAGGCTGAGAAAGGTACAGTTTTTCGCCTTAAGAAATTAAATACTATTACGGCTATTAATAACATATTAGAAAATTTAGTTGTTGCAGATAAAGGAAAGGATACTGGAGTACTTTCGCTAAGTTATGAAGGTGAAAATCCTGAGTTAACCAATAAAATACTTAATAGTATTAGCCAAAATTATCTTCAGCAAAATGTTGAACGCAAATCTGAGGAAGCAGGAAAGAGCCTTGAGTTTCTTAAGGAACAACTACCCAATGTTCGTCTCACGCTTGATGATGCTGATAATAAATTAAACAGTTATCGACAAAAAAATGAATCCGTTGATTTATCGTTAGAAGCGAAAGCTGTTTTGGATACGATGGTGTCTGTAGAGTCTCAGCTTAATGAACTTACGTTTAAAGAGGCTGAAATATCCAAGCTATATACTAAAGAACACCCTGCTTATCGTGCGTTGATGGAAAAGCGAAAAACTCTTGAAGAGGAACGCGAAAAAATCAATAAGCGTGTTGGTAGCATGCCAAAAACCCAACAAGAAATATTACGCTTAACACGTGACGTAAATGTTGGACAAGAAGTCTATATGCAGCTGTTGAATAAACAACAGGAACTGAGCATTAACAAAGCGAGTACAGTTGGTAATGTTCGCATTATTGATGCAGCTGCACTTCAGCTTAAACCTGTAAAACCTAAAAAGCTCATTGCTATTTTGTCAATGCTAATTATAGGTGCTGTAATATCAACGATATTTGTTATATTAAAAACAATGCTGCATAAAGGCATTGAAAGCCCTGAGCAGTTAGAGGATTTAGGAATTAACGTGTACGCCAGCGTTCCTTTATCAGAATGGCAGCAGAAGAAAGACAGAGCAATATTAGGAAAAAGCAAGAAAGGGAATACGCGCTCTACAGAACTCCTCGCAGTGGGTAATCCTGCCGATCTCGCTATTGAAGCGATTAGAAGCCTGCGCACGAGCCTGCACTTTGCCATGATGGAAGCTAAAAATAATGTACTAATGATTTCTGGTGCGAGTCCTGCAATTGGTAAAACATTTGTTAGCGCAAACCTTGGCGCTGTTATCGCACAGTCGGGACAGCGAGTTCTGATTGTTGACTGTGATATGCGCAAGGGGTATGCCCATGAATTAATGGGAACCCATGGAACTGATGGCCTTTCTGATATATTGTCTGGGCAGATAACGGCAGAAAAAAGTGTCCGTAAAACCGCTGTGGGAAATATGGATTTTATCGCTCGTGGACAGATTCCACCTAATCCTTCTGAGTTGTTAATGCATAGCCGTTTCTCTCAGTTCGTTGACTGGGCTTCTAAACATTATGATATTGTTTTATTGGATACCCCCCCGATTCTAGCTGTGACTGATGCTGCAATTATCAGCCGGAACGCGGGAACGTCCCTCTTGGTTGCGCGTTTTGAGGTGAATACGCTGAAAGAAATAGAGGTAAGTGTGCGCCGATTTGAGCAGAATGGTACGGAAATTAAAGGTGTTATTCTGAATGCGATTGTAAAACGTGCAGCTAGCTATTACGGTTATGGGAATTATAACTACTATACATATGACTATAAGGACGATAAAAAATAGTCATATAAAATACGAAAAAAGCATTGCCTCTTTTTTATTACTATCTACAGTGGATGGGTTTTTATTCTTTTTTAATGACTTTAAGAAACCATAAATAAAAATACTTATGGTTTCTTAATACCCCTTTTTGTTTTAGAGTTTCAGAATGATTTATGAGCTTAATTAAGAATACATTATATAACCTATGTGGTTTTGCTGTGCCTTCTATTATCGCTATTCCTGCATTAGGTTTGTTATCACGATATTTGGGTATGGAATTATTTGGTGTTTTCACCCTTGCTTTTGCAATTGTCGGTTATGCAAGTATATTCGATGTTGGGCTCACCAGAACGGTGATTAGAGAAATATCAATAAATAGAGATAATGTTAGTGAACAAAGGAAAATAATATCAACATCTAGCATATCTGTATTGATATTAGGTGGTGTTGCGGGGGGCGGGATATTTTTATATTCACCGCAGATAGCTGAAATTATAAAGGTATCAGATGTTTTTTTTGACGATGTAAAGGAATCCTTCCAACTTCTTTCTTTATTAGTGCCAGTTTTTTTATTAAACCAAATATGGTTAGCATATCTTGAGGGCCTTGAGAAGTTTGGTAATATAAATATTCAGCGTATCATCAGTAGTTCTTGTATATCTGCACTTCCAGCATTTGCTGTGTTGATTGAACCAACGCTTAAATCTGCGACTATCGGTTTAGTCTGTGGAAGAGCTATATCTTTGTTTCTTGGCTTTTTTGCATGTCGTAAATTTATATTAGCAAGTAAATTCATTTTTTATAAAGAAACTTTTAGTCGCCTTATTAAGTTTGGCGGATGGATTACGATAAGTAACATTATTAGTCCTATAATGGTTTACTTTGATCGATTTGTGATATCAAATTTATTAGGAGCAAATAAAGTAGCTTTTTATACTGCACCTTCTGAAGGTATCAGCAGGTTATTAAATATCCCATTCGCATTAGCAAGAGTATTATTTCCCAAACTTAGCAGTTGTTATAATAAAGAAGATAATGAAAAATTAGAAAAAATTAGCTACCTTGTACTTATTGTTACCTGTGGTTTTATTGTTTTTTTAGGTGTCTTTTTTTCGGAAGAAATAATGACGATTTGGATGGGGAGCGAATTTTTTGGCGAACCTGCTAACATTTTTAGCATTCTTTTGATTGGTTTCTTTTTTAATTCACTTGCCCAAATACCGTTCGCACAAATTCAGGCAAGAGGTCACGCTAAATGGACTGCAGCGCTACATGGTGTTGAGCTTCTTCCCTATCTACTTTTGTTATATCTATTGACGGTGAATTTTTCTTTGTATGGCACAGCAATTGCTTGGACAATTAGAGTAACTGTTGATTTTCTTCTTCTTTATATTCTGTCGAGAAAATAACATGGTTTCAATAGATATCGCTATGGCAACATATAATGGTGAAAAATATATAGTTGAACAAATCAATTCCATTATAAATCAAACCGTAGGGAATTGGAGATTGTATATCAGTGATGATGCCTCTTTGGACAACACTGTTGGTCTTATTAAGCAGTTGGCCCAGGTTGACGATAGAATTATTCTCATCAATGATGAGAGACAGGGAGGGGTGTTGAGTAATTTCAATAAAGTGTTAGAAGCAACCAAAGCTGATTATGTATTTTTAGCTGATCAAGATGATGTGTGGCCTGAAAATAGAATAGAGTTATTGTTAGATGAAATTCAGAAAAAAGATAAAAATAGAAGTCGTCCGGTAATGCTCTATAGTGATCTTGAATTGGTGGATAAGGATTTGAATACAATCTCCGAGAGCTTCTACAAATCATGTAAAATCAATCCACGGGAAAATATTGATCCTATTAATTTATTATGGAAATGTAGTGTTTATGGCTGTACAACAGTTTTTAATCGTGCATTATTAGATAAATGTCTGCCAATCCCTGATGGTATAACCATGCATGATAATTGGTTGGCTCTGAATGCCGCAGCAGAAAATGGTTTGTTTTATTTTGATAAAATTACGATTAAGTATCGCCAACATGATAATAATGTTGTGGGCGGGGGAAGGAAAAGTCTCATTAAAAGAATTCGTTCGTCGTTAGATTCATTTGGTAGAATAAGTAAATCGAAAGCTAAAATAAAAAGAATGCTATTTGAAATAAAAAAAATAAAAAATAATGATGTTTTTTATTTAGTCGAACTAGACGGTATTAAGTCGATATGTTTTTCTTTTAGGTATATTTTTTTAAGTTTATTTAGAGATAAAAAAATGTTGACTTTTTTTACATTTATTGTCTTTTTAGTAAGATGACCTCAGAGTGAAGATATAATACATGGAAAAATTTTTTTTATACCCACTCAATATATTTACGGCTTTATTCTTTTGCCTTATTTTATCCGCATTGAATTTTTCTTATCTATATAACTCTTTATCTTTCAATAGTTTTATTTTTTTTATATTTCCATTGGTTTTATTTGTAATTTTGTATTCTTTATGTAAAAAGAATTTTTCATCCCCTAAGTTATATAATAATCATGGGTTTGATAATGGTTATAAAGTATTCATAGTAATCTCATTTTTAGGTTTTTTTCTAGAATTTTACTTAAAGGGGATTCCTATCCTCATGGTCTCTGGTAGAGATGAATATCAAGGCCTTCCGTTTTTCCATGTCTTTTTTTATTCATCTTCTATTTGTGCTGTCTTATTATCATCATTGTTTTCTTCTAGAAAGGCCTTAGTTTATTCTTTTTCTTTTGCTGTGATGATTTCTGTTCTTACATTATCTAGGCAATTATTTATGGTCTCATTTTTAATTGTTATTATATCGACGGTTTATAAAAATGGGATTAATAAGAAACTAGTAATGAAAATGGTTTTTTCTTCGTTTCTCTTAATCTTGACGTTTGGTTTTATTGGCAATCTCCGACAGATATTAGCTGGCGATTATACCTCTAATTACATTTTAAATGTCGGAGGGGCAAATGCTAATGGAGAGGCATTAGGTGAGATTTTGTATTGGATTTGGCTCTATATGTCTAGCCCAATTTATAATTTAATATTTAATGTTGAACAATATAATCATGGATTAGACATATGTTATAACGATTCTGCTAATTGCATGGGGTACTATATTTCGTCTTTTTTATTACCGAACACGCTTGTAAAGTATTTAGGGTTTTCAGAACTAAAAGTTGATCTTGTTGTTGATTATTTAAATGCAAGCACTGGTTTTGCACAACCAGCAAGATTATTAGGATTAGCAGGTGTTTGTATTCAAATATTCATTCAATTTTTATTCTATGTCATTGGTTTCTTGACCATGCCTGCAAAAATAAGAGTTGCCTATTTTATTTATTTCTCTGTGTTATCTTTTTTTATGATCTTTGATAATTTATTTCTTAAAGGTGAGTTTTTTTTCTGTTTTGTCCTGATTTATTCTTATGGAATTATTAAAAGTGTAATGATTAATAATAAATAATTAGTATTCCATGCTGAATAGAATTTCAAAATTTAATTGGTAAGGATGAGTGTGTGAATAAAAAAAATATACTAATTATAGCGACAGCAGCAACAGATGGGGGAGCTCTTACTATTTTATGTCAATTGTTAAACGTTGTGTCGAAGACAGAACATAACTATACAGTGCTTATTAATGAAAGTACATTTGATAAATTGCCACATTATAATAATATTAACTATATCTGTATTAATACCAAAAATTGGATTAGTAGAATTCTTTTCGACTTTTATCGATTGGATAAATTCTTAAAAAAGAAAGGTATGATATTTGATACTTGCATAAATATGCAAAATATCCCTGTTAGGATAAAAAAAATAAAGCAATTTGTTTATATGCATCAATCTATACCGTTTTCAGATTTAAATTTTTCGCCGCTTTCTTCTAAAGAAAGATTGTTATGGCTATATAAGAAGTTTTATATATTTTTTATAAAAGCAAATTTGCCATTTGCTGACTATTTTATCGTGCAAACTAAATGGATAAAAAATGAATTAGTTTCAAAACTAAACGTAGAAAGTGATAATGTTTTAGTGATCAAGCCAAGTTTACCTGAAATACCTGAAATACCTGAAATACCTGAATGTCCTAAAAGTGGAAATATAAAAAATATCATTTTCTATCCAGCTACTGCATTTTCTTATAAAAACCATGAAGTGCTAATTAATGCGCTAGGGATCATAGGGAAAGATTTCCTTGAAGAGAACGATATAAAACTGGTTTTGACAATAAATAAAAATGAACTTTCTAATTTTGTTTCTTCATTAATCGATAAGCATAGGTTATCTGATTCTATTATATTTCTTGGAAGAATTGATAAAAATAAGGTTAGCGAACTTTACTCTAGAACGAGAATTATGGCTTTTCCTAGCCGCCTTGAGACATTTGGACTACCGTTATTAGAAGCTGCATACTATGGTTTGGATATATTGGCCAGTGACTTACCTTATTCAAAAGAGGTCCTATCTGAGTATAATAAAGCCTCTTATTGTGACCCTATGGATGCAAAAATATGGGCTGATAAAATAAAACAAAAAATGTCCTGTGATGAAAAAAAACCTGCCAAAAGAATAAATTATGCTGATGGGTGGGATGATTTGATGCATGTTATCAATAGAGTATAGCTAGTTATTTCTATAAAGACTGTTTTTAAAATTAAGAACTAAGAGGATGTATGTTTAAAGATAAAGTGTTATTAATTACAGGTGGAACAGGTTCTTTTGGTAATGCGGTCCTCAAGAGATTTTTAAATACCGATATAAAAGAAATAAGAATTTTTTCACGTGATGAAAAAAAACAAGATGATATGCGTAAATACTTTCAATCGGACAAGCTTAAATTTTACCTTGGTGATGTAAGAGATCTGCAAAGTGTCTCTAGTGCAATGCGTGGGGTTAATTATGTTTATCATGCTGCGGCACTAAAGCAAGTTCCATCCTGCGAGTTCTATCCTTTAGAGGCAGTAAAAACGAATGTATTAGGTACGGAAAATGTGCTTGAATCAGCTATAAACCATAATGTCGAAAGGGTTGTTTGCCTAAGTACTGATAAAGCTGTTTACCCCATCAATGCAATGGGCATATCAAAAGCAATGATGGAGAAAGTAATTGTAGCTAAGAGCCGTAATCTTGAAAATACTAATACCACGATCTGTGGTACTCGCTATGGGAATGTGATGGCTTCACGGGGATCTGTAATTCCACTATTTATTCGTCAAGTAGTGAATGGGAATCCTATTACAATAACAGATCCTAATATGACTCGGTTCATGATGACTCTAGATGATGCTGTAGATCTAGTCTTACATGCATTTCAAAATGGTTCGAATGGTGATATTTTCGTTCAAAAAGCCCCTGCTGCTACTATCGAAATATTAGTTAAATCTATATTAGATATTTTGAATAAACCAGGACATCCAGTGAGTATTATTGGCACCCGTCATGGTGAAAAACAATATGAAGCTTTGTGTAGTAGAGAAGAAATGTTTGTGGCTCAGGATCAAGGTAATTACTATCGAATTCCAGCAGATAATCGAGATTTAAATTATTCAAAATATTTTGAAGAAGGTCAAAAAGATCTTTCATCAATAGAAGACTATAATTCTCATAATACAATTCGTTTAGATGTTGATGGAATGAAGACACTTCTTCGAAAACTTGACTTCATTCAAGAAATAGAATCTGGAAATATTATTATTCCTGAGGGAGTATAATGATGAAAGTTCTAGTTATTGGTGCAACCGGAATGCTTGGTTATAGCTTATTTTCTAATTTAAGTGATTATAGGCATCTTAATGTTTTTGGAACAGTCCGTACTATCGAAGGAAAAGAGAGTTTTTTTAAAAAAAATATAAACAATGTAATCGATAATATCAATATTAGTGATATGCACAATATCGAAAGTGTTCTTAAAAAAATATCACCGGACATAGTCTTAAACTGTATTGGCCTTATAAAACAGCATGATATCTCTAAGCAGCACATATCTGCTATTAAAGTTAATGCATTATTCCCACACCAATTGGCCAGCCTTTGCGAACAGAATAATGCAAAGTTAATTCATTTTTCAACAGATTGTGTCTTTGATGGTAAAAAAGGCAACTATAAAGAGAATGATTTACCAACAGCAACAGATTTGTATGGAAAGTCAAAATATCTCGGAGAAGTTAACTACGGGAAGCATATAACATTACGAACATCCATAATTGGCCATGAATTATCTACTTCAGTTAGCCTTATTGATTGGTTTCTAAATCAGAAAGGAAAAATTGATGGTTTTTCAAAAGCCATTTTCTCTGGTCTACCAACTGCCTACATCGCAAAAATTCTTGCGGAGAAAATTTTTATAAATTCAGAGTTAAACGGCTTGTATAATTTGTCAGTAGATCCTATCGATAAATTTACTCTGCTTTCTTTAGTTGCTGAAATTTATGGGAAGAAAATATTAATCAACAATAACGATAATTTTATTATTGATCGTTCATTAGATTCAATTAAGTTTAGAACATCAACTGGTTTTTTACCGCCAATATGGCATGAATTAATTGAATATATGTATAAAGATTATATAAAGAGATATGTGTTATGAAAAAGCTAAAAATTGTAACGGTTGTTGGAACTCGGCCCGAGATCATTCGTTTATCGCGTATAATTTCAAAGTTAGATCAATATTGTGAACATATATTAGTACATACTGGTCAAAATTATGATTATGAGCTAAATCAAATATTTTTTGATGATTTAGGTATTCGTTATCCGGATTATTTCCTTGAATGTGCTGGCACTAATCCTGCAGGGACTATGGCGCAAGTCATTAGCAAATCGGATAAGTTATTTGAAGATGTAATACCTGAAGCAGTATTGATTCTTGGCGATACGAATAGTGCTTTAGCCGCAATTTCTGCGAAGCGTAGGAAAATTCCTATATTTCATATGGAGGCAGGTAATCGCTGTTTCGATTTACGAGTCCCTGAAGAAATTAATAGAAAAATTGTCGATCACATCTCTGATGTGAATATGCCTTATAGTGATATAGCTCGTAGCTACTTGTTAAAAGAGGGAATCAGCCCTGATCTTATTGTAAAAACAGGTAGCCCAATGGATGAAGTTTTAAATTTTTATAAAGATAAAATTCAGAAATCAGATGTTTTGTCTCGTCTAGGACTCAGTTCTGGTAATTACTTTGTAGTTAGTGTGCATCGAGAGGAAAATGTTGATTCAGAAAAAAACATCCATTTATATGTGGAAGCATTAAACACAATTGCAGATAAATATAGCCTACCTATAATTGTTTCAACTCATCCAAGAACACGTAAAAAAATAGATAGTCTAAATGTTAAGTTTGATGACAAAATACAACTTATGAAACCACTTAGTTTTAGTGATTATGTTCACTTGCAAAAAGAGGCTAAAGTTGTATTGAGTGATAGTGGTACAATAACAGAGGAATCTTCAATTTTAAATTTCCCTGCTATTAATATTCGTGAAGCTCAAGAAAGACCCGAGGGTTTTGAAGAGGGAGCTGTTATGTTCACGGGTATGAGCATAACTCGTATTCTTCAGGCTATTGAAATATTGGAAACACAGCCTAGAGGAGAAGAACGATTAATAAATACGGTTCAGGATTACATAGCACCAAATGTTTCAGATAAAGTTCTTCGTACTATCTTAAGCTATACGGACTATGTAAATAGAGTTGTGTGGAAAAAAATTTAATGCATTTAGCTCTGATTATTGATGATTACTTACCTCATAGTACACGAGTTGGAGCAAAAATGTTCCATGACCTTGCTTGCTATTATGTTTCATTAGGTTATGAGATTACAGTAATTACTCCTGTTGAAAAGCAGAAGAAAAAGTTAGTTCAGTGCCAACTTGATTCTGTGAATATTTGGTATTTTTCAAGTGGAGCAATCAAAGATGTTCATAAGATCAAACGAGCAATTAACGAAACATTACTTTCATTTCGTGCGTGGAATGCTATATCCTCAAAAATAGGCCCTGAGACTTTTGATGGAATTATTTATTATTCACCATCAATATTTTGGGGGCCATTGGTTTCAAAAATTAAGGGACGTTGTAAATGTAAGTCCTACCTAGTGTTACGTGATCTTTTTCCCCAATGGGTAATAGATGCAGGAATGATTAGGAAAGGATCATTTGTTGAGAAATATTTTCGGTTTTTTGAGAAACATTCATATAACCAAGCAAATGTTATTGGTTTAATGTCTGAAAGAAATAAATTGCTTTTCGATGAAATTACTAATCATAGTTATTTAACTGATATTTTAAGAAACTGGGCTGCATTAAATCCTTATAATCCACCTTCTAAGCCAGTCAGTATCCGCAAAAAACTTCATTTAGAAAATAAAGTAATTTATTTTTATGGCGGTAATATTGGTCATGCGCAAGATATGGCTAATCTAATGCGGTTAGCAAAATCTATGAGTGTTTATGATAAGGCTCATTTTTTATTTGTTGGTCAAGGGGATGAAGTTAAATTAGTCAATCAATTGGCAAAAGAATGGAATCTTAAGAATTTCACCTATTTACCTTCTGTCGACCAAAATGAGTTTAAAAATATCCTAGCAGACATAGATATCGGACTTTTCTCTTTATCAGCTCAACATACAGCTCATAACTTTCCAGGAAAGCTACTTGGTTATATGGTTCAGTCAATACCCATTTTAGGTAGTGTTAATTTTGGTAATGATTTACTTGATATTGTAAATGGAAAAAATGCAGGCTTGATTACAATAAATGGTGATGATGAGCAACTGTTTAATAATGCATTATTACTTTATGAGAACCCTGAGTTAAGAAATAGTGTTGGTCGTAATGCATATTCTCTACTTGAATGTGAGTTTTCAGTTCAGTCTGTAGGAAATGCTATTATTGATAACTTAAAGGTATAACATGAAAGTATATAATAATGAGTACTTATCTCCGCTATTTGAAAGTGCGAAAGAGTCTCTAATAAAGAGGTCTCATCTCAACCTGCATGCTAATTATGATGAGAAAGTTCAACGATTATTTATAGCCTTAACTAAAGGAAGCTATGTTAGACCTCATTACCATGCTCTTCCACACCAATGGGAAATGTTCATCGTCATAGAGGGGTGTGTGGAAATATGTATTTATGATAATGAAGGGGGGGTGATTAAAAAATTTAATGTAGGTGAAAACATGAATTCTGCAGTTGTTGAACTTAATCCATATGATATTCATAGTTTGGAATGTATTAGCGACAAGGCCTTAATATTAGAAGTTAAAGAAGGGCCTTTCTTAATTGAATATGCCAAAACATATCCTTCTTGGAGTCATGATTAGGCTAATTATATAGAACAAATTTCTCCAATTATATAACTACCACTCTCTATATATTAATTTCATGATTGGTTGATTTTAGTAGATTGTGCAGTAGAAAATCTCATGGCAAAGTTATGATAAATAACTTGCCATGATTAAATATTATTCTATTTAAATGAGAGTGATATTTTTACTTGATTAGCTTATTCAAAACAGCCTGCCAGTTAGACAACTCGATATTAAGCCTTTGAATTTTTTGACATGCTAGAGATGAATAAGAAGGGCGATGTGCTGGTGTTGGGTATTGAACTGTAGTGATTGGTTTTAGCGTTGGTGTTCTCTTCAATTTTTCATTATGTGCAGCGATAGTAAAAATGCTTTGGGTGAATTCATACCAACTTACTTCCTTATCCCCACAATAGTGATAAATCCCTCCTTTAGCATTTTTTTCAAGCAGAGAAATAATCGCCAGCGCTAAATCCCCGGCATAGGTTGGACAACCGCGCTGGTCGGCAACAATACTTAATGCATCCCGTTCTTTTGCTAGCCTTAACATTGTCTTAACGAAGTTATTGCCGTATTCACTAAATACCCAAGCGGTTCGCACAATAATTGCTTCAGGAGCAGCTTGTGTCACTGCTTGCTCACCCGCTAACTTGGTTTTACCGTAAACGCTTAGCGGATTCGTTGCACTGTCTTCGTTGTAAGGCTCAGTAGCATTACCATCAAAGACATAATCGGTAGAAACATGGACTAACCGAATGCCTTGCTTGCTGGCGACAACAGCTAAATTCTCTGGGCCTGTAGTGTTGATTTTTTCTGCAAGTTCAGGTTCTGATTCCGCCTTGTCTACGGCGGTGTACGCAGCAGCATTGACGATAGCATCCGGTTGGAAATCCTTTACTGCCTGTTCGATGTGGGCTAAATCCGTAATATCGAGTTCACCAGAGTCCGTCGCCAAAATCTCCCACCCTATTGGCAAACGATCTTGAAAGCAGCGGCCTAATTGCCCATTCGCACCTGTTAATAATATTTTCATTTTCCCAGATCCTTGAATAATTGGCCTAGCTTATCTTTCTCAGAAAGCAATGGATCGGATATTGGCCATTCAATGCCAACTTCAGGATCGTTCCATAACAGGCATCCTTCATCGCTGGGATCATAATAATCTGTACACTTGTACTCGAAATCTGCGGTATCTGAGAGAACGACAAAACCATGTGCCAGCCCCGGTGGGAGCCAGAATTGGGTTTTGTTCTCTTCAGATAGCACTATCCCATACCATTTACCATATGTTGGGGAATCCTGACGAATATCTACTGCAACATCAAAAACTTCCCCGCGTACAACGCGAACCAGTTTTCCCTGTGGATTCGTTTTTTGGAAATGTAAGCCGCGTAATACGCCTTTGCTTGAACGGGAATGGTTATCCTGAACAAAGTCTAAATCGATATCCAACATCTTTTGGTAGCGCTTCTTCTCAAATGTTTCAAGGAAGAAGCCTCTGGCGTCACCAAATACTTTCGGTTGAATAATTTTTGCGCCGTAAACAGCGGTATCAATGATTTGCATATTATTTTTCTGAGATGAGTTGGGTTAAATATTGCCCATAGGACGTTTTGCTCATTACTTTTGCTTCGTCAGCAACTTGCTGTTTAGACAGCCAGCCTTTGCGGAATGCAATCTCTTCCAAGCATGCGACTTTAAACCCTTGGCGTTTCTCTATAGTATGAATAAATTGTGACGCCTCAATCAGGCTATCGTGCGTGCCCGTATCTAACCAGGCGAAACCTCTTCCCAACAGCTCAACATTCAATGTGCCTTGTTCAAGATACATTTGGTTCAGTGTAGTGATTTCTAACTCACCGCGGTGGGAGGGTTTGACTTGTTTCGCCATCTCCACAACATTCTTATCATAGAAGTAGAGTCCAGTGACGGCCCAGTTTGACTTAGGTTTTACCGGTTTTTCTTCTATCGATAGTGCTCTGAAATCTTGATCAAACTCGACAACGCCAAAGCGCTCAGCATCGGTAACTTGATAACCGAAAATCGTCGCACCTTCTTCTTTTGCTGCTACGGACTCAAGTTTTTTGCCAAAGCTTTGCCCGAAATAGATATTATCGCCAAGTACCAGCGCACAGCGTTCCCCATTGATAAATTCTTCACCAATGATAAAGGCTTGAGCTAACCCATCTGGACTAGGTTGAATCGCGTAGCTAAGTTCAATACCAAAACGGCTGCCGTCACCTAGAAGGCGCTGAAATGCTGGCATATCTTCAGGCGTGGTGATAATCAATATTTCACGGATGCCTGCGAGCATGAGAACGGAGATCGGATAGTAAACCATCGGTTTATCATAGATAGGCAATAACTGCTTAGAAACTCCGCGAGTAATAGGATACAGACGTGTACCGCTTCCTCCCGCTAATACGATCCCTTTCATCAATCTACCCTTATGCTATAAAAATTATCTCTAGATCACGACTCTAGTGTATCACGTTACTCTACAAAAATTTCTTTCGGCGTCAGAATCAGAAAAAGTCAGATACCTGAGATCGCTTTGTGGCTGATTGGGTGTAATCTTAGAGTCATGCGTGGCGGGTGGTATTAGGCTACGAAGTGAAAATGATCGGTTCGATCAAAATAGCATTTAAATAAAAACCATCAGATTGAAGAGAGTCAATCCATGACATCATTGAAAGCGATTATCCCTGTAGCAGGTTTAGGGATGAATTTGTTACCGGTGACCAAGGCCATCCCTAAGGAAATGTTGCCGCTGGTTGATCGCCCTGTGATCGAGAAGATCGTCAACGAGTGCGTGAGGGCGGGGATTAAAGAAATTGTTCTGGTGACGCATGCGTCTAAAAATGCGATAGAAAATCATTTCGATACCTCTTTTGAGCTTGAATCTTTGCTGGAGGAACGTGCCAAGCGCCAGTTGTTGGCTGAAGTGCAGTCTATTTGTCCGAAAGGCGTGACGATAATGAACGTTCGTCAGGGGGAAACGCTGGGATTAGGGCATGCGGTCTCCTGTGCTCGCCCAATCATTGGGGATAATCCGTTTGTGGTGGTGTTGCCCGATGTCGTGCTAGATGAAAGCACGGCCGATCAGACGAAGGAAAACCTGGCGCTGTTGATTTCCCGCTTCGAAGAAACTGGGCGCAGCCAGGTGCTGGTGAAACATCGACCTTATGAGGTGTTGCCTGAATATTCTGTGGTTGATTGTGAAAAACCGCTGGTGAACCCGGGCGACGCGGCCGCGATTACGTCAATGATTGAAAAGCCTGAGGCACCGTCCGAAACAGGGTCTGACCTTTCCGCAGTAGGGCGCTATGTCTTAACCGCCGATGCTTGGCCTTTATTGGATAAAGCCGAACCCGGCGCATGGGGACGTATTCAGTTAACGGATGTGATTGCCGATATGATTGCGACTCAACAAGTTGATGCTGTACAGATGTCGGGCAAAAACTTTAACTGTGGCCGTAAATTAGGCTACGCACAGGCATTTGTGTCCTATGGATTACGCAATCCGGAGTTTGGCGCCGAATTTAAAGAAAGTATTAAGGCGCTGCTGAAAAAGTAATATCGGGTGGTAACTTGCTGCAAAACCGCAGATCGTTGAATCGTTCTGCGGTTTTTTCTTTTCCCCGCCATATGTTCCGATTAGGTGGGCTTTCGCTATCAAACCAATCACTACCCACTCGCGCAAAGCTGAGTTACCATGTTGCCCTGTTTTTAAATTGCTTGCGAGGTCGCAATGCGAGGCGTTGTCGCCGTTGCAGGCAGGTTATCCTTCAGACAGGAGTTGCTTTAATGTCCAAACAGCAAATTGGCGTTGTTGGTATGGCGGTAATGGGGCGCAATCTGGCGCTGAACATTGAGAGCCGTGGCTATAGCGTTTCCATCTTTAACCGTTCTTCCGATAAAACCGATGAAGTTATCGCGGAAAATCCAGGCAAAAAACTGGTGCCTTCTTACACCGTTGAAGCGTTTGTCGAATCCTTGGAAAAACCCCGCCGTATTCTGCTGATGGTGAAGGCTGGTGAAGCAACCGATAAAACGATTGAATCGCTGAAACCTTACCTGGAAAAAGGCGATATTCTGATCGATGGTGGTAATACCTTCTATAAAGATACTATTCGCCGTAACCGCGAGCTGTCCGCTGAAGGGTTTAACTTCATCGGCACAGGCGTATCCGGTGGGGAAGAGGGCGCACTGAAAGGGCCTTCTATCATGCCGGGCGGTCAAAAAGAAGCTTATGAACTGGTTGCGCCGATTCTGGAACAGATTGCTGCACGTGCAGACGGCGAAGCCTGTGTGACCTACATTGGCGCAGATGGTGCTGGTCATTATGTCAAGATGGTGCATAACGGCATCGAATACGGTGACATGCAGCTTATTGCCGAAGCTTACGCGTTGCTTAAGCAGGCACTGAATCTGGACAACGATGAGCTGGCTGCGACGTTCTCTGAGTGGAACAAAGGCGAGCTAAGCAGCTACCTGATTGAAATCACAGCCGATATCTTCAAGAAAAAAGACGAAGAAGGTAAGTACCTGGTTGACGTGATTCTGGATGAAGCGGCTAACAAAGGTACCGGTAAATGGACCAGCCAAAGTTCTTTGGATCTGGGCGAACCGCTGTCTCTGATTACTGAATCTGTTTTTGCCCGTTACCTTTCCTCCCTGAAAGATCAGCGTGTTGCGGCATCTAAAGTGCTGACAGGCCCGACGGCTCAGCCATTCGGTGGTGATCAAGCCGAGTTCGTTGAGAAAGTGCGCCGCGCGTTATACTTGGGTAAAATCGTTTCTTATGCTCAGGGTTTCTCACAGCTTAAAGCGGCATCAGATGAGAATCACTGGGATCTGAACTACGGTGAAATCGCCAAGATCTTCCGCGCAGGTTGCATCATTCGCGCACAGTTCCTGCAAAAAATTACCGACGCATACGATCAGAAAGCAGATATTGCTAACCTGTTGTTGGCACCTTACTTTAAGAAAGTGGCAGACGAGTATCAGCAAGCACTGCGCGATGTGGTATCTTACGCCGTTCAGCAAGGTATCCCGACACCAACGTTCTCCGCGGCGATCGCTTATTACGACAGCTACCGTTCTGCCGTGCTACCTGCTAACCTGATTCAGGCTCAGCGCGACTATTTCGGTGCGCATACCTATAAGCGTACGGATAAAGAAGGCGTATTCCATACCGAATGGCTGGAATAATCGTTTTATGCATTAAGTAATGCAGTCTGTTAATAAAACGCCAGATTAGGAAATATCTGGCGTTTTTTATATTGGTGAAGCAGTCTATTGATATCGTTAAGATATCTATGATTTTTTTCTGAAATACTGTAAATTTCATTAAAGAAATCTGCGTTTTTACCGAGATCATTGCTGTTTATTACATTGGGATCTTGCTATTTTTAACGGTATTGCAAAAATTGAGTGGTAGTTTTGCGCTTTGGCCTTGATTATCCGAGCGTGTTACTTTATCAACGATGCTTGTATCGTAAAGAGTTTCAGCGCCATTGAACTGTAACTCATTGCTGGGAGGAACCCGGTAACGGTCATGCTAAGGCACAATAGTATATTTGCCACCGTGCTGACTGGAATGAAGGACGGGGTATGGTCTTTTTGACGGTACCCCACCCTGAAGTACTTCATGTTTAAAAGGAAATCGTAATGAAGAAAACGTTAATCACGCTGGTCGCTGTCCTGGCCATGTCGTCAAACGTGTATGCTGCTGTTGGTGGCGCGGCTACTGGCGCGACTAGTACTGTTGGTGCTGGTGCTGGTGCTGGTGCTGCGGCTGGTGCCGCAGCTGCGGCTGGCGCTGCGGCTGGCACCACCGCACTGGTTGCGGTGGGTGTCGCTGCTGCTGTTGCTGTGGGTGTTGCTGTTGCTGTTGCCAGCAATGACGATAGCAATACTGCGACAACAACTACTGGGACCTGATGTCTCGCTAATCCCAAGGCCACTTCGGTGGCCTTTCTTTTTCTGGGCTACGCTGTTCAACGAGAACTTCATCGCATGATAAGAATAAAACGAATAGCAAAAATGAAAGCGCTGATTGTTATCCCTTTTTTCTCAATTCTTTTGACCGGTTGTTCGCAAAATATGGAACAGGTGGGGAAAACTTTTAAACTGGCTTTTATCGGACAGGATGATACCCATGTGACGGCTAGGCAGGTTGCAGATAGGCCATATGCATCTGCCTATCTGAAAGTGGGTAAAGCGCCTCAGGCGTTTGTTGTACTCGCTTTTGCTGAGCAGAATCAGCTGAAATGGATCGGGGCTGATAAAAATATGGTCGTGACCCAACATGGTCGTGTAGTGAAGACGCAAGGATTTGGTGAAGACATTACCTATGTGGATAACCTGCAATATGATCCTCTGACGTTAGGCCTATTGAAAGCATCGACACCCATGACGTGGAAAAGCCGGGTTGAGTGGGCTCAGGTTTTTCGCGGTGGTTATGACATGACGTCCGTTTTTCAGGTTCGTGGCAAAGAGACGGTAAAAATTCTGGATACCGCGCGCGAATTGTTGCGCTTTGATGAACAGGTCACCGTCCCTGCCTTGAATGCTTCTTATACCAATAGTTACTGGCTTGATCCGACTAACGGAAGTGTCGTTCAGAGCCAGCAGTATATGGGGCCGGATATGGCATTGGTTGCATTCACCGTATTAAAACCCTACTCACAATAAGGGGCTGCAATGTTGGCACTTAATCGCATCACAACTTTGTTGCTGCTCGTTTCTGGCGTCGCGACGTCTGCACAACTGACGGTGAAATCGCCTCAACAGACGATTGCCGTTGTTAAACTGGAAGACGGTACGCGTCTTGAAAAATTTTACGAACAGGTTCCTTGGCCACAGAACATCAACTGGCGAACGGCGTTTATTTCCGATTTCGCTACGACGCAGAACGTTCGGGCACAGGGTGACGCTTTGTTGCAAAAACTGGCTGAACTGGAAACGCGCTGGCGTAATTCAGGTGATGGTGATTTGGCCATTTCCGCCTGGCTGTTGAGAAAGGCTATTAGCCCGATTAATGTAGCGGGCCGTATCCACACAGATTTAGATCCTGACCGTGTGCGTGTTTATATCGAAAATAACCGTCCTTTGGTGGGGGAGTATGCGCTGTATATCGCGCCCCATGATGACAGACTCTCTCTGATCGGTCTGGTCAATACCTCCGCCGATGTAGGCGAACTGGAAACGTCAGGGAAAGTAGCGCTACATGCCGGATGGTCGCTCGAGGATTATCTCGCTGGGCGACGGTTGCTTGCAGGAGCAGATAATAGTTACGGCTATCTGATTGGGGGCAATGGCCAGTGGCGCAAAGTACCGCTAGCGCTGTGGAACCGTCAGCATAGTGAGCCTGCCGCGGGCGAAATGCTGTTTATCGGTTTTGATCCCTCTGTTTTACCTCAGGATATGTCATCACTTAACGATCAGCTTGCTGACTACCTTGCTAACCGGACCCCACTCGAATGACCAAGAACAGAAACGTTAAACTAAGCTGTCTGTCGTTGGCGATTGGCGGCATTTTGAGTGCGCAGGTGATGGCGGCGGAAAGTGAAAGCAACCGCACTGCGACGAACCCGAATCTGCGCTTTCAGCCTGCGGGGGTATCGCAGTCTGATTTCGGTGGCACAGGTCTGTTACAGATGCCTACGGCACGTATGGCGGAAACGGGCGAGTTTAGCCTTAATTACCGTGATAACGAAGAATACCGACGCTACTCCATCTCGCTCCAGCTCTTTGACTGGCTGGAAACCACGGTGCGTTATACCGATACGCGTACACGGCCATACAGCGGCAGTACCGCTTTTAGTGGTGACCAAACCCAAAAAGATAAAGGGTTTGATATAAAAGCGAGATTGTGGCAAGAAAGTTACTGGTTGCCGCAGGTTTCCGTGGGACTGCGTGATATTGCAGGTACAGGGCTATTTGATAGTGAATATCTGGTGGCCAGTAAACGTTTTGGGCCATTTGATTTCACGCTAGGGATGGGCTGGGGCAATATGGCTGAGAGCGGCAATATTAAAAACCCTGCTTGTTCATTTAAAGCCAGTTTCTGCCAGCGTAGTAGTGGTTTTAAAGCAGGCGGAGGACAGTTTGAGTTTGAAAACTTTTTCCACGGCCCCGCTGCGTTGTTTGGCGGTATCGAATATCAGACGCCGTGGGACCCGTTGCGCTTAAAACTTGAGTACGACGGTAATGACTACAGTCGTGAATTTGCTGGTACTATCAAGCAGGATTCTCCCTTCAACATCGGTGCGGTTTACCGTGTTGGCAATAACCTGGATACTACGCTCTCGTGGCAGCGTGGTAATACTCTGATGTGGGGCTTTACCCTACGTACCAACTTTAACAGCCTGAAGCCAAACTACTTAGATGATGCGCCACCGGTGTACGCACCCGTGCAGGATAGTAAAGGCACCAACTGGCAGCTCGTTTCGAAAGAGCTGAACGATAAGGCGGGCTTTAAGGACGCTGATATCTACGCGGACCAAAAACAGGTCACGATTGTTGCCGAACAGACAAAATATCGTAGCAGTGAAGAGGCCACACAGCGTGCCGCTACGGTGTTAGCGAACCATGTACCGGGCAGTATTGATGAATACCACCTTGTGCAGCGCAGCCAGCGTTTGCCTATTGCCAGTACGGAGGTGGATGCCAAGGCCTTCCATCAGGTGAAGCAGGCTGCCACTCCACTCGGCCAACCGGAACCTGAAACACATCGCAAAGAACCCGTATCCGACGCGCGTGGTCAGCAGGTGCTTCTTGCGGCACCCGATCGTCTGACGTATTCATTAGATCCGACGCTGACGCAGTCTTTTGGTGGCCCAGAATCCTTCTATATGTACCAGATTGCGCTGAAAGGTAACGTCGATTACCGCTTAAGCGATCACTGGAGCGTGGGGGGGACCGCAACGCTGAACTTGGTGGATAACTACGATAAGTTTAACTATAAAACCCCTCCTGCAGATGGTGCAGCGCTGCCGCGTGTCAGAACCTGGGTACGTGAATACGTCACCTCTTCGGATCTTATGTTGACTAATCTGCAATTGACCCGCAGGGATAACCCGGCGCAGGACTGGTATACCCAGGTCTACGGCGGCTATCTGGAAATGATGTATGCGGGAGTTGGGTCTGAAGTGCTATATCGTCCGTTCGGTAAGAGCTGGGCGCTGGGTATGGATGTGAACTATGTCAAACAGCGTGACTGGAACGACATCATGAGAATGGCCGACTACGATGTGGTGACGGGTCATCTGACCGCGTACTGGGAACTGCCGTTCGTGGAAGGTGCGGTAGCGAAGGTTAGCGTAGGTCGTTATCTGGCTGGAGATAAAGGGGTGACGATCGATCTGTCTCGCCGCTTTGACAGCGGGATTGTTGCGGGTGCCTTTGCCACCAAAACCAACGTTAGCGCCGCGGAATACGGTGAAGGGAGCTTTACTAAAGGTTTCTACGTCTCTATACCGTTTGATCTACTGTTTACTGAACCAACGGTGAAACGTGGATCTGTCGGTTGGGTACCGCTGACGCGTGATGGTGGTCAGATGCTGCAACGCCGTAATCCATTGTATAACGTGACCGATACCGATAACTAATCGCTCTCCGTTCGTTTAGCGTTAATCAAGCCCGCCATGGCCGAATGCCACGGCGGGTTTTTTTGTGCATCTTTGCTTTACAGAGCAATATCACCATTTAATAACCAATTTGAACTATTTCATTTGGTTATTGTTTGTATCTTAATCATCAGAAATCGAAGGTAGAGCCTCAGAGCGTTGATTCATTAGCTGCTTGTAATGTAGCGATTTAATGGCGGATATCGCGATAGGCTGGGCAATTTTTAGGAAAAAGTGTTTCCTGTGAGTAATGGTTGAAATATTTACGTCATGGAAGATTCATATCGCGAAATCTATTATCTCCTGCCGTAGTGGCGAAATAAAAACCTAGCCATAGATCTTCATGGTAAGGCTAACAGGAGAGTGCAACCCGATGAATTTGCCTATTTCCGCTGTTATTTCATTAGTAATGAGTTCTGCCTGGTGTCTCCCTCTGCATGCTGCCGTGCAGGATAGCTCTCTTGGTATTTATCAATTGATTCAGGAGAGAATGGTGCTCATGAAAGATGTTGCGGGGTATAAGGCTCGTCAACATCTACCCGTTGAGGATCTGAAGCAAGAGGAACGTATTCTGAGTAAGGTGCAAGAGCAATCTGTTGCCGTTGGTTTATTCCCTCAGAGTACACAGCTGTTTTTTACTTCATTAATGAATGCCAGCAAAGCCATTCAGTATCGCTACATGGCGGACTGGCTTGCGACACCGGAGAACGGCTGGACGCCCCTTTCGTTGAACGACACGATCAGACCCGCGTTACTCACGATTGACGACCAACTCTTGGTCAGCATTAAACGTTACCTCTCGGATGGCGGGCATTTTGCGCCTCAGCAAGAGGACGCTTTTCTTTCTTCTATTAATGTTGAGCATCTGTCACAGAACGACAAACGCCAGATTTATGCGGCATTGAGTCAAATTGAACCAGACGGCAAGTAGCTGAGTGGGGGAGAAGACGATGACTTATCAATTATTGAAAGGGAGCGAGCGCGGACATATCGCTGATGCAGCGTACCGCGAACGCTGTAATGTTAATGAAAACGTCAGAGTCATGCTGGTGCTGCGTTTTACTATGCCAGATGATGAATATTACACCGAATTGCACGATAGTATCGATCCGCAATTTGGCGGGATCAACGCCAACAGGCCGCTGTCGAGAGCCAGTTATGCCAGAAAATTCAGCGCTGATGAGGCCGATATGGAACATGTCCGCGCGTTTGCACGCCATTATCGGTTATCTATCGAACGTGAACATCCTGCCAGCCGTACCGTCTTTTTAACGGGGACCGTGGGGCAGATGGAGCAAGCGTTTCGCGTTAGCTTAGCCCGATATGATCACAAACAGGGAACATTTCGTGGGAGAGCGGGAGGGATTTATCTGCCGGAATATCTACAGGGCGTCGTGATTGCCGTACTCGGTCTTGATGACCGTCTGGCAACGAATTGCTGCCTGCATGTGAATGATGCGTTCTCTAATGTGGCAAAACGTCCGTCAGGTTACACGCCGCTAGAACTGGCAGAGCATTATCATTTTCCAGAACATGACGGGGCAGGGCAGTGTATCGGCATTATTGAACTGGGGGGCGGATATCACTTACCGCAGTTGAATCACTATTTTAAACGCATGGGCGTTAACCCACCGCAGATTGTCGATGTTTGTGTCGGTGGTGCTGCGAATGCCCCTACATCGTCAGATGGCGACAAAGAAGTGAACCCCATTGATATTGAAGTACAGATGGATATCGAAATTGCGGGTACGCTGGCACCAGCCGCTAAAATAGTGGTGTACTTTGCCCCGAATACTGATGCAGGGTTTTTAGAAGCGATCAATGCCGCAATCCATGATGAGAGAAATGCACCGTCGGTGATTTCGATTAGCTGGGGTGGCAGCGAGTCGAAATGGACGGCGCAAGCATTACAGGTGTTTAATCAGGCTTTTCAAACGGCGGCGGCATTAGGCATTACGGTATGCGTAGCTTCTGGCGATCAAGGGGCGAGTGATGGTGAACCGCATGGCGTGCATGTGAACTTTCCTGCGTCCAGCCCCTATGTTTTAGCCTGTGGTGGTACGCGATTGCAAAAAATGCAGGAGGAAATCGCGTGGCACAGCCGAGATGGTAGTGCCACGGGCGGTGGCACTAGCCAATACTTCGCATTGCCCAGTTGGCAGTTAGGGCTGTCTCTGGTCGATAAATATGGTGGCCAGCACTCCCTGCAATACCGTGGTGTCCCCGATGTCAGCGGCAATGCCGATCCCGAAACGGGCTATCTGGTTGAAGTCAACGGACGGGAAGGTGTGGTTGGCGGAACCAGTGCGGTTGCGCCGCTGTGGGCTGGTTTACTCGCGCGTATGCTCGCGTTGACCGAGTCGGTATCGCTATTTATTCCCCCGTTGCTTTATCGCAATCGTAATAGCTGCAAGGATATCGTGCGGGGAAATAATGGGGCATTTGTCGCTTCTGAAGGGTGGGATGCCTGTACAGGACTGGGGTCGCCAGATGGCGTGAAGTTGCTGAGGCTGTTGAAGCGGCTCGTCAGACTCAATGGTGCGCGGGACGTTGATGATGGGCGGTGAGTTTACATTTCAGGGAATAGAGAGGCAGGAGACAAATCATAGTCGGATGAGGTGATTATCGGTGATGTTCATCACAGATCGCCCGACCGTGGTTTGAGTCTACCGCAGTTAGCGGATATAACCCGATAATAAGGACGTGATCGGGCTAAGGCCCGAGCGAAACCTGATACGACACATGTTGTGTAAACATGTTCGTATCAGGTTTTTTTTTACCTAAATCCAGCCCGGTCGCGTGCCACCCGTAACATCAGTAATGTTTTGCTGACATTATCTCGTTGAGAAAAGGAGAAAAACTGTGAAATACCGTCATCTTAAACGTTTCCCAGAAGGTTTTTTGTGGGGCGCGGCGACATCGGCTTATCAGGTTGAAGGAGCATGGAATGAAGACGGCAAAGGGCCGTCAGTGATTGATGCCCGAACATCTTATCCTGAAGGTACAACGGATTTTAACGTCGCCAGCGACCATTACCACCGTTACAAGGAAGATGTCGCACTGTTTGCCGAGATCGGTTTCAAAACTTACCGCTTTTCTATCGCCTGGAGCCGCATCATTCCTGACGGCAACGGCAAGCTAAATCCAGCGGGCATTGCGTTTTATCACAACCTTATCGACGAGTTGCTGCATTACGGTATTGTGCCGATCGTCACCATGTACCATTTCGACCTGCCGCAGGCGCTACAAGAAAAAGGGGGGTGGTACAACCGTGAGACAGTGGATGCATTTGAGCGTTTTGCTAACGTGTTGTTTGATGAGTATGGCGACAAGGTGAAGTACTGGTTGACCATCAATGAGCAGAACATGATGATTTTGCACGGTTCTGCATTAGGTACGTTAGATCCTACGCTGGAGAATCCGAAGCAGAATCTCTATCAGCAGAACCACAACATGCTGGTGGCACAGGCAAAAGCGATGAATGCACTGCATGAAAAAGTGCCCGGTGCGAAAATTGGCCCGGCACCCAATATCGCGTTGATTTATCCCGCTTCACCGAAGCCCGAAGATGTGATGGCGGCATTCAACTATAACGCGATCCGCAACTGGCTGTATCTGGATATGGCGGTATACGGGCGTTACAATACGGCGGCCTGGCGCTATATGGAAGAAAAAGGGTATACGCCGGAAATTTTGCCCGGTGATATGGATATTCTTGCATCGGCCAAACCTGATTTTATCGCGTTTAATTACTACACATCGCAAACAGTTGAAGCCAGTAAAGGCGACGGTTCAGATGAGATCGCTCGCGGTGGTGACCAGCATCTGAAATCGGGTGAAGAAGGCGTGCATCGTGGCGCAAGCAATCCATTTTTGCAGAAAAATGCCTTTGGTTGGGAAATCGATCCCATCGGCTTCCGCAATACCTTGCGTGAACTACACGATCGTTATCATTTACCCCTAATCATCACGGAAAATGGGTTGGGTGCGTTTGATAAACTCGATGAGAGTGGCGAAATTCATGATGATTATCGTATTGATTATCTACAACGCCACATTGAGCAAATTCAGCTTGCGATTACCGATGGTGTCGAGGTCTTCGGCTATACACCGTGGTCGGCGTTGGATCTCATTTCTACTCATCAGGGATGTTCGAAACGCTATGGTTTTATTTACGTTAACCGCGAAGAGTTCGATCTGAAAGATTTGCGGCGTATCCGTAAAAAAAGCGCATACTGGTATGCTGATATTATTAAAAACAATGGGCTGGATAGCTCAGACGTGTAAATGATAACAAAATATGCCTCGGCAATACCATGGTCGAGGCGCTAAACGGCAGGGGAGGCCTACGTGCCTTCCTGTCAGACAGGGCGGCTGGTGCGATGATCATTGAAAAAATACTGAGCAATAACGCCGTGCTGGTGCTGGCAGATGATCGACGTGAAATTGTGGCCATTGGCAAAGGTGTCGGTTTTGGCAAAAAGGTCGGTGACCCTGTCGATCCGCATCGCATTGAAAGTCAGTTTGTGAAGAAAAGCGACGGTATGGCTGATGTGCTGTCACAACTGCTGGCGGACATTCCTCCTGACTGTCTGACGGTAACGCAGCAGATTATTACGCTGGCGCAAAAAACGCTGCGGCTTGATGTGCAGGACACGCTGTTTCTGGCATTAAGTGACCACATCAACTTCGCTATTCAGCGCTATAAGAAAGGGCAGACGATAAAAAATCTGATGTTGTGGGATATTCGCCAGTTCTATCGCGGTGAATTTGCCGTTGGGCTTGAGGCACTGGAGTTGATTCGCGCCAGACTGGATATCGATTTACCGGAGGATGAAGCGGGGTTTATTGCGCTGCATCTGGCGAATGCGGCGAATAACAGCGATATGCAGAGCACGATGCAAAGTGCGGGTATCATTAAAGATATTTTGACCATCCTAAAGTACGATTTGCATATCACTTTTGATGAACACTCCCTTAATTATCAGCGTTTGGTTACGCACCTTAAGTTCTTCGCTTTGCGTTTATTAAATCGGGAAACGGTAAGCCACGGCGACGACTCTATCTATCAAGGGATTACTGAGCTGATGCCGCGAGCCTATGCCTGCGCAATGAAAGTGTATGACTATGTGGAAAAGAATTACGCCTGCCAACTGACTACCGATGAAATCATGTTTCTGACTATTCATATCAACCGGTTACATCCCTCCCCATCTTAATCACGCCGGCTATCGTGGTAGAGACACCTGCGGAATGAATGGTACAGGCTGAATCTCACGGGTAAGACCACCGTGGATTAACATTCGTGTTACTCTGTTTAGCCATTACGACACCCGTTCGTTATGTAACAAAATGAATGTAAAAACTACTCACTGTTGCTGACATGCTTTCAGCCATAATGTTCTTTCTCGCTATTTGTTAGTGAACCGCATGGGGGTCGTTATGTCAGCCTCGCCGCCGACGTTTTTGACGGTAGATGTACGTCGCTCAGGGTTACGCTTTTCCCAGCGTGTCTACATTCCACGTATTGCCGGTACGATATTGTGTTCTCTCTTTATATCCTCGGTGCTGATGACCAAGCCTACGCCGGTGATATTATGGGGACTACTCTTTCTCAATGTTTTTGCCTGGCCTCATCTGGCTTACATGTTATCCCGACGGTCTCGTGACCCTATGCGGCGCGAGAAACGCAATCTATTGATTGATGTGGTATTTGGCGGCATCTGGATAGGGTTTATGGGCGTAAACCTTTTGCCCAGCGCGCTGATTGTTGCGATGGTTGGAATGAACGGCACGGCTGGCGGTGGTATCAAGCTATTTGTTCAGGGCATTGTATTACAGTGTGTCACCAGCGTATTGGTTCTTGCGCTATTTGCCGTACCTGTCTCACTGGAGACGACGCCGATACAGCTTTATGCCTGTCTGCCTATGTTGCTGATCTACCCGATTTCTCTGGGCTATGTGACCTACACTACCGCGTTGAAACTGGCGGAACACAAACGTATGCTGATGGAAGTCAGCATTCATGACGGTATGACCAACCTCTATAACCGCCACCATTGGGAACACCTGCTGAAACATGAGTATGACATTTGTCAGCGTTATAAGCGGACGGCGACGTTGATTCTGTTCGATATCGATCATTTTAAAGCGTTTAACGATAACTATGGGCATAACGTCGGCGATCAGGCGATATTGCTGCTGGCACGTGAATTAACGTCCGGTTTTCGGGAAACGGATGTGATTGGGCGATTCGGTGGGGATGAGTTTGCCGTTATTTTACCGCAAACCCGTGCAGGGGACGCGCTGGATGCGGTGAATCGTATTCGAGAAAGCCTATCGTTGAAGTTCCTCAACCAGACTCCTCAGCTGGCGGTTTTTGTCAGTGTTGGCATTGCGGAAATTTCGCCGGATATGGGGCAGTACATTGACTGGTTAAAAGCGGCGGATATGGCGCTCTATCGGGCAAAAAATAAAGGTCGCCGCCGAACCGAAGTGGCCTGAGTGGATAAGATAGTCGCTTGATATGTGGTTATTTTTCCGCGGTGATATAGAAAAGCCCTTATGCCATAGAGAGGGAGATAAGGGCTTTATCTTGTTTATTCCACGGTTTTTTGTGGCGTCAATCGAACTGCTTGCGAGTGTGATAAATCAGACCACAATCGCGTATTAATGCGGCAATGCTTCTTTTGGGTGCAGTCCCAGGTTGCCCGGAGACGGCTCACCTTTCACCTCGCCGAGATACAGGCCGATCTGAGCACGGAACGATTCTACCGCCGCCCGATCGCTCATGAAATCGGCAAAGGCTTGTGGACTCGTATTTTTATATTCCCAGATAGGTTTATAGCCAGCGGGCGGTGCTACGTCAGTACGAACCGACCACATATACCAGACATTGCTCTGCGTTTCTTTATCCAGCAGCCAGCTCAGGTACAGCTTGGCGCTTTCCGGGTGTTTAGCCTGTTTGAAAATGGCTGCACGTTGTGCCCAAGAGACGAACGGATCGCTTTTAGGCAGAACAAAACGGGAATTGGCATTCTGATCGGGAGCCAGTGCGCCGTCGGTTGAGAATGTCGCCGCAGATTTACCGCTTTCCACATCATCTGCGGGAGCCTGCGTACCACGCACGTAAACCGGATTCTGTTCTTTGAATTTAGCAACATACTCCCAGCCGTATTTATCCACGACCTGCTTGAACCAGAACAGTACGGCGTCGTCATCGTTCGGGTAGGTCAAGACAATGCTGCCTTTCAGATCGGGACGCAGGTAATCATTCGCTTCTGTCGGCCAGGCATTTTCGGCAATCAGCTTGGTATTGACTACGTTGCTGAACGCATCGACAAACACGCCGGTCCAGGCACCGTCTTTATCTTTAAACGCTGGGTACACTTTGTCCCAGCCAATAGGTTTGTAACTCAGCAGCACGCCTTCTTTCTTCCAGCGCGGGTAATCTTGCAAGGTTTGTAGCTGTACCACATCTGGCACGAGCGTATTGGTTTCTAACTGGTTATCAATACGGGCATCGTGGAATTTACTGTAGTCCACAATGACGTTGAGTTTCATGCCCGGAAAGCGTTTCTCAAATGCCTGTTTGATGCCATCCTGCTGACCCGGGGTGTCACCGCCCGCGTAGACGGTCACAATACCGCCTTCCCGTAACGCGTTTTGATAAAGCTCGTTAATTGGGCGTTTATCGGCTTCTACTGCCGCATAGCTGGTCGCTGCCGTTGCCATCAGCGCCGTAAATGCGACCACCTGTTTTAGTTTAAACATCGATTCCTCCTGAATGAGAGCCGATATCTACCGATGCACTCTTTATCCTTTGCGGCTGTTGCCAGAATAAGAAGGCATAAGCAGAATCATTAGAATGATTATCAAATTATTTAATTTGTTTGATATTCATTTTCCTGCTGACTTAATCGTTAAATCGCCATTTGTCAGAAGGTTTTTGTATGTTATCCGGTTGTGAATAATGTGAAATAAGAAAAAATTGAGATTTTAATTCAAAAAAAATGAATTAAAAATTGGCGTCAAAGAAAGCAGAATAACGCGGAATTACGACGATATTTAGGCCGCCAAGCGACCTAAAATCGGATGGATTAAAGCGAGGAGGTCGTGCCGTCAAACGGGTCCATCAATAGAAACGTGCACTCGGCACGCTGGTGGCTATTTATCATAGGAACCAGACGCTGGAAGTGTTCAGTCTGGCAGTGAATGTCTAGTGCGGCTCTATCCGGCCAGGTTTCGATAAAGGTGAAATGCCCCGGATCTTTCTGATTGATAAAAAGCGCATAGGATATGCACAGCGGCTCTTGTCGCGTTTTCTCTACTAATTCTCGGTACAGCGGCATGACTGCCTCAATGCTCTCTGGCTTAATAAAATCCTGCGCGATGACTTGAAGCATAAAATGGGTCTCCTTACTTATTGATCCGGCTAACTAAATGGCTCGTCTAGCCACGCTGCTGCTTTTCGCTCTGTTCCGCGCCGTTTCCCTGCCGGTAGGCGAGCGATACCATCAATGATTGCACCAGACACAGTGTGGCAGACTGTGAGCGGAACGCATCAACCTGCGCTTCCTTCACCACAAAACAAACGTCGCTGAGCGTTGCCAGTGGGCTGATCTGGCTGTCGGTAATCACGATTTGCCGCGCGCCAGCTTTTGCTGCCATCTCGCTAACCATCACGGTTTCCTGTGAATAGGGTGAGAAGCTGATAGAGACCACCACATCGCGTGAGTTAACTCGGCTAAGCTGTTCGCGAAACATACCTCCCAGGCCGTTTACCAGAATCGCACTGCTTTCCAGATGGCTGAGCGCATAGGTGAGGTAAGTGGCAACGCTGAACGAGCGCCGTAGTCCCACGATATAGATCGTGCCTGCCTGCGCCAGCAGATCAACGGCTTTTTGCAGATCCTCTTGCGGAGTTCGTGCTGCCAGCTGTTGCATTGCCTGTGCATTTGAGCGGGCAAATTCATGCAGAATATCCAACGGCGTTTCTGGCACCGCATCGGCTTCCATCGCACGAAACAGCCGCGCGCGGTCAGTATAGCTGGCCGTTTCCTCTACCAGATTCATACGGAACAGTTGTTTCATTTCGTTGAACCCGCTGAAATCAAAGGCGTTGGCGAAGCGAATTAACGTTGAGGGAGGAACATCCGCGCGTTCGGCGATCGTTGCGACGGTATCGAACGCGATACTGTTGGTATTATCCAGCACATAATGCGCGACCTGCTGTAGCCGCTTGCTAAGCGAATCATAACGCTCGCGGATCTGTTCCTGTAACTCTCTCAGGCTGGTTGCCATGGGCATATCGGGTTATCTCCCAAAGTCTCATATCACAATTCTGCTCGGCCTCCGTCATACCTTCCATGGCCGCACCTGAAACGGAACAGAAAATTCATTTCTGTATACGGCTGTTTTATCTGTACGACATTTCTGACGGCACACCTTTTAGGAATCCGGCTATTTTCAGAGGCTGCTCGCCTGTCTTTATGGACAGCCATATTCAAGTTTACCTAAAAATTCGCAGCGGATCACAATAATCAACATTTATTTTATTTTTTCATTAAATGGAATATTCATTTCATATACTGTAATTCGATATCAGCCGTTTGTCTCCTCAAAACCCACAAAGGTGTAAACATGGAAACCGTATCTAGCTTCATTCAGGGGGCGATTGTCTCCAGCAGCAGCCAGCGCTACGCTGCGGTGTATAACCCGGCGACGGGCGAGCAGATTCGCCAGGTTGTGATGTCTGATAAGGCGGAAGTCGAGCAGGCCATTGCCAGCGCGGCGGCGGCATTTCCTGCGTGGTCAAAACACTCTCCGCTACGCCGTGCGCGCGTTTTATTTCGCTTCAAGGCGCTGCTGGAAGAGCGCATGGATACGCTGGCTCGGCTGATTTCACAAGAGCATGGCAAGGTTTATTCCGATGCCGTGGGCGAGGTGACACGCGGGCTGGAAGTTGTTGAGTTTGCCTGCGGTATTCCGCATCTGCAAAAAGGGGAACATTCGGCAAATGTTGGCACCGGTGTGGATAGTCACTCGCTCATGCAGCCGCTCGGCGTGTGCGTCGGGATTACGCCGTTTAATTTCCCGGCGATGGTGCCCATGTGGATGTTCCCGATTGCGCTGGCGACGGGTAATACGTTTGTGCTTAAGCCGTCAGAAAAAGATCCGTCGCTCTCGCTGCTGTTAGCACAATTGTTGAAAGAAGCAGGCCTGCCGGATGGCGTGTTTAACGTCGTTCAGGGCGACAAAGAAGCGGTGGATGTGTTGTTGACCGATCCGCGCGTGCAGGCGGTGAGCTTTGTGGGATCAACGCCAGTGGCGGAATATATCTATCAGACTGCATCGGCGCACGGCAAACGCTGTCAGGCGCTGGGCGGGGCGAAAAACCACTGCATTCTGATGCCAGATGCCGACATGGATATGGCTGCCAGCGCGATTATGGGCGCGGCGTTTGGTGCGGCGGGGGAACGCTGCATGGCGCTGTCGGTAGTGGTGGCGGTGGGGGATGACACGGCAGAGGCGCTGCATCAGCGCCTGAGCGCGCAGATCAAAGCGATGCGCGTCGGGCCGGGCTTGGTGGATGGGCAGGAAAATGAAATGGGGCCGGTGATCAGTGCGCCACATCGGGCGAAAATTTCCGACTATATTCAAAGTGGTGTCGATCAAGGGGCGACGCTGCGTATTGATGGCCGCACGCTGTCCGTGCAGGGGCACCCGCAAGGCTACTTTATCGGACCGACGCTGTTCGATAACGTCACGCCGGAGATGAAAATCTATCAGGAAGAAATTTTTGGTCCGGTGCTATCCGTTGTACGCGTGCCGGATTATCAGACGGCGGTGACGCTGATTAACAACCATGAATACGGTAACGGCACGGCGATCTTTACCCGCGATGGCGAAACGGCGCGACAGTTCTGTGAAGAGGTGCAGGCGGGTATGGTTGGCGTGAACGTACCGATTCCGGTGCCAATGGCGTTCCACAGCTTCGGCGGCTGGAAGCGCTCCATTTTTGGGCCGCTGAATGTCCACGGCAATGACGGTGTGCGCTTCTACACCCGCATGAAAACCGTCACCAGCCGCTGGCCCGCCAGCGTCCGTCTGGAACACCACACCAGCAGCTTCGTCATGCCCACGCTGGAGTGAGGATTTGACCGCTAACGGGTGATGAATAGAGTGCACTGGTTGTGCTCTTCCGGCGTCAAAAATTATGCTGAGGTAGGTGCACCGCCGAAAGAGCGACAAGGATGTCGCGAAAGCCAGTGCCGCGGAGGGACCGCGTCACTGGCGGTTCGGATGACGGTGACACATACCGAAGGACCCGCGTAGCGGCATAATTTATCGCCATAAGCCTGGGTTCTCAGGGCTGCGGCGATTGAGCGCCCTGAGTCGGGCGCGTGCTACAACGTAGCATAAGAATGGCTAAATTTTCGCGCACGAAATGCTCGCTGAATATACATAGTTCATTATAGAAATCAGATCCTTATTTAAGGAGTAGATCAATGGATACGTGTCGCATCACCATGGCGCAAGCGCTGGTCAGGTTTCTCAATCAGCAATACATCAGCGTAGACGGTGAAGAATCCCCTTTTGTGCAGGGCGTCATGACCATTTTTGGTCACGGTAATGTGCTAGGCATCGGTCAGGCATTAGAGCAGGAAGCGAACCGCCTTACCGTACATCAGGGGTGCAATGAGCAGGGAATGGCACACATTGCCGTTGGGTTTGCTAAACAACACAAACGGCGGAAAATCTATGCGGTGACTTCTTCTGTAGGGCCAGGAGCGGCGAATATGGTGACCGCTGCGGCGACCGCCACCGCCAACCGCATTCCCGTGCTGCTTCTCCCCGGCGATCTCTTCGCCTGCCGCCAGCCGGACCCTGTGTTGCAGCAGGTCGAGCAGTACCACGATCTGTCTATTAGTACCAATGACTGCTTTAAACCGGTTTCTCGCTATTGGGATCGTATTAATCGCCCTGAACAACTGATGAGTGCACTGATTAACGCCATGCGCGTGCTGACCGATCCGGCAGACACCGGCGCGGTAACGTTGTGTTTACCACAGGATGTACAGGCAGAAGTCTGGGACTATCCTGCATCGTTTTTCCGCAAGCGTGTCCACCACCTCGAACGGCGTCCGCCGGATGCGGCACGTCTGGATGCTGCTGCTGCGCTGATTGCGAGAAAACGCCGCCCGATGCTGATTTGCGGTGGGGGCGTTCGTTATTCTGGTGCCCATAATGCGCTAGCGCAGTTTGCTGAACAGTTTGCGATTCCGTTTGGTGAAACCCAGGCGGGCAAGGGGGCAGTGGTTTCATCGCACCCGCTGAACTGTGGTGGCATTGGTGTTACGGGCGGACTGGCGGCAAATCGGCTGGCGCAAGAAGCGGATCTGATTATCGGTGTCGGAACACGTTTAACCGACTTTACCACGGGTTCCAAGTCACTGTTTCAGAACCCAGAGGTCGAATTTCTATTACTCAACGTTGCCGAATTTGATGCGCTCAAACTGGACGCGCAGCCCTTGATTGCTGACGCGCACATCGGGCTGGTGGCGCTGGCAGAGCGGCTGGCGATGGCGTCGTATCGTAGTGGCTGGCAGCAGGCTATCGAACAGGCGCGTGCGGAATGGAACGACGAGCTACAGCGGCTGTTTACGGTACAGGATAAGGGGGAACTGGTGCCAGAAGTGGTGGATGGTCTGGAAGACAAGCTGGATGAATACCGTCAGATGCTGAATACCCACCTGACGCAAACGCGGGTGCTTGGCATACTGAATGAGGAGCTGGAGGATAATGCGATTGTGGTTGGCGCGGCGGGCTCCCTGCCGGGTGATTTACAGCGCGTGTGGCAGGTGAAAACGCCGGACAGCTATCATCTGGAATATGGCTACTCCTGCATGGGATACGAGATTGCGGCGGCGATTGGCGCACGTCTTGCGGCACCGCAGCAGCCTGTTTACGCGATGCTTGGTGACGGTTCCTATCTGATGCTTCACACCGAACTGCAAACGGCGGTACAAGAAGGTATCAAAATCACTGTACTGCTGTTCGACAACGCGGGTTTTGGTTGTATCAACAACCTGCAAATGAGTCAGGGAATGGGCAGCTTCTGTACGGAAAACCGCTACCGTGATGTGGAGTCGGGGCAGTTGCGCGGTGCGCTCATTCCGGTTGATTTCGCCAAGAACGCGGAAAGTTACGGCTGCAAAGCGTGGCGGGTGCATGATGAAGCCTCGCTCAGGCAGGCGCTGACGGAATCACGCCAGCATGCAGGGCCAGTGCTGCTTGATATCAAGGTGCTGCCGAAGACTATGACGCATGGTTATGAATCCTGGTGGCGCACCGGCACGGCGCAAGTTGCGGATAATCCAGAGATTGAGGCTGCGGCCAATAACGTGAAAGCCGCGCTCTCCCGCGCACGGCAATATTAGGTGATCTCTACTTGGTGGCTATTTCTGAGTCACAAATAATGTCGGGATGTAAGTGGGGTTTGGGTGTTATTCGGCGTAAAAATTATGCAGCGGTGGGCGTGAGCATCGAGTGAGCGGCATGGACGCCGCGAAAGCCAGTGCCGCGTCGGGAACGCGTCACTGGCGGCTCGAATCGTGCTCATGAACACCGATGGCATCGCGCAGCGGCATAATTTAGCCGAAAGCCAGGGTTCACAGGGCGACGGCAACTGAGTAACCGTGTTGCCGG
>NZ_LXFY01000011.1:0-63822 GCF_021432585.1 Pectobacterium sp. IFB5596 | reverse complement strand
TAAATCCCTTCAACGCCTTTGATTCTGTGGTTCAGACAACGCTCTGCAACTACGGGATCAACCCCCAACGCAGCCAGATGTGATCGTGCAGTGCGCCGGAAATCATGAATAGTAAAGTTTGGAACGCTGGGCATATTGGCTTTTATTTTTGCTAATGCTACAGGCAATGTGCTTTCCTGAATGTGGGGAATCATCCTATGCTGCATCTTTCTTGCCGGAAGTACCCATTGGCTATTGCAGGACATCTGGTGAAGCTCTTTCAGCCATTCAAGTGCTGGTGCTGGAATGGGAATATCGATCGCATCGCCATTCTTAACTCGCTCTGCGGGTAAGTGCCATACAGCTCCATCAAGATCGAACTCTTCCCAACGGGCACCACAAAGCTCCATCTTGCGACAGCAAAAGGCTAGCAAGAGTTTCATTGTTAACTCGTTCTGGCGTGAGAATCCTTTTGTCATGGGCATAGCCTGAAAGAACTGGATGAGTTCTTCACGACTTAACCAGCGCTCACGACTTTGTTCCTGACCACCAGCATCTGAGATTTCAAAAGCGCCAGTGGGATTAGTTTCCAGCATATGCCGCTTTATTCCGTAATCGAATATTCGGCGAGTCCATCTCAATACATCGTTAGCGATTGTTGGTGCACCACGCTGTACGATTTTTTGCAGCATGTCATCAATATGATAGGGGCGAACATCTTCGATTCTGAGATGCCCGATATTAGGATTAATATCCTTATCTATGCGACGGCGTAGGATGTCTGGATGCTTCCAGCGATTGAGGATTTGACGCTCAAAGTACTCTGTTGCCAATTCTGAAACACGTAGCGCATGTTTTTCTTCCTCCATCTTTTTCAATGCTTCTGCTTTGCGCTCTTGTTTCTCTCCCGCCACGTCATACCCCAAGGCAACACGTGCTGACTGTTCTTTAGCTGTTTCTCGTGCTTTAGCGAGTGATAGTTCAGCATATGTCCCTATAACCATTGCTCGTTGTTTTCCTGCAAAGCGATAGCGAAAACGCCAGAATGGTATTGCATAGTTTTTAGGAAAGCATAAATACAGCCCGCCTCCATCAGATCGCCCATCAAAATGTTCGCCCGACTTTATCCATGCTTTTATTTGTATGTCTGTCAGTTTCGCCATGCTTACTCTGTCCCATTGGTGTGTACATAACTGGCGTGTCATAAATGTTAATGTGTACACGTCTATGTACACATGAAACACGCGCTGTAGTGATACGATATGAGACTATATAAAACAAAAAAAGCCATTTTTTACAATGGCTTTTTTAGACGATGGGATGTGATGAGACTCTAAGAGATCGCGTGAAACTTTACTCGATGTTCTGAATCTGTTCCCGCATTTGCTCGATCAGTACTTTCAACTCAATGGCAGAAGCGGTGACGTCGGCGTTGATGGATTTCGAGGCCAGCGTGTTCGATTCGCGGTTGAATTCCTGCATCATGAAGTCGAGGCGGCGGCCGACGGCTTCTTCTTTTTTCAGGATTTTGTAGGTTTCTTTGACGTGAGCGTCGAGGCGGTCGAGTTCTTCAGCGACGTCGACGCGCTGCGCCATCAGTACCAGTTCCTGTTCCAGACGGTTATTTTCCAGCTGTACCTGTGCATCTTCCAGCTTGCTTTGCAGGCGTTCGCGCTGCCATAGCAGGATGTTCGGCATCTGGGCGCGGACTTTGACGACTTCGGCGCTGACGCCTGCCAGACGTTGTTCAATCAAGGCTTTCAGCGCGTTACCTTCGCTTTCACGGGCGGCGATAAAGTCATCCAGTGCACCTTCCAGTGCCTTCAGCAGTTCGGCGCTGATGGCGTCCAGATCCTGCTCTTCTGCCGACATCACGCCCGGCCAGCGCAAAATATCAACCGGATTAATTTCCCCTTCGTCGCTCTGCATTTTGACCCAGTTGGCGGCATTAACCAGCTGCTTTGCCAGCTTTTCGTTCAGGATCAGTGCACTTTGCGCACTCGGGTCGAGTTCAAAACGCAGGTTGCATTCGATTTTTCCACGGGTTAAACGGGCGCGGATGCGCTCACGGGCGACGGGTTCGAGGCTGCGGAATTGCTCCGG
Organism: Pectobacterium sp. IFB5596; assembly: GCF_021432585.1. Taxonomy (NCBI): domain Bacteria; kingdom Pseudomonadati; phylum Pseudomonadota; class Gammaproteobacteria; order Enterobacterales; family Pectobacteriaceae; genus Pectobacterium; species Pectobacterium sp. IFB5596. The sequence goes on along the minus strand of NZ_LXFY01000011.1, from coordinate 61,740 downwards.
TAAACGAAGATAGGTTTCCAGATAGCGCTGGTTAACGGAACGCAGTTCCCAGGCTGCGCTTCCCCAGTTGCCCTTGATTTCTCGGCGGGCGTAAGCGGTCATGCTGCGAATCATTGGTGCATACCTGTAAAGCAAATGATGAGAAGGATTATAGCGTTGAGTCCCACACAGGGGATAGGAAAAACCGTCCGTGGCGTGGCGTCTGTCGCGAATCAGGCGGCGTAAAGCAGGGTCTCGTGCTGTCTGGCGATGTCGCGACAGCGGTTTTTCATCATCTGCTTCAGTTGCAGCGTCGCCTGCGATTGCGGGTTGTCGCGGCGGCTGATCAAGGTGACTTCAAAAGGCAGCGGTTGGTCGATAGGGACGATTTTTAGCTGATCGGCATAGCGGCAGGCGGTAAAGAGATCGACGATGCCCGCGCCACCGCCTGCCAAAACCATATCGGCAATCACCGAGTAGGTTTTGATGTAGAGCGAAGCCGTCGGCTGTAGCGCCTTGTCGCGTAGCGCACGGTGTACCACCTGACCGAGCGGATCTTGATGTTGCATCATCAGCAGGTTGTTGTTGCACAACCATTCCAGCGATACCGGGCCATTTACCGGGCTGTTTTTTGGCAGCAGGGCGACCATCGTGGATTGAAATAGTGGTTCTGCCAGCAGCTCGGATGGCACCTGTTGACCAAATATCAGCGCAAAATCGAGCTGATTTTGCAGGATGTTCTGGCACAGCGTGCTGAAATGTTCGGTCACCAATTCGACATTAACCGATGCCGCCTGCTTATGAAATTCCACTAGCGTTGGTGCGACGACCATCTGTCCGAACGCATGTGCCGCGCCCAGCCTTACGGAGTGGGCTTTGCTGGTTTTGATTTGTTCGGTGAGTGAACTGATGCTTTGCAGATGGCTGAAGAGTTCCTGTACTTTCGGGATCAGGCGTAGCCCTTCTTCGGTGGCGACCATCCCCTGAGTTCGACGTTCAAACAGAGAAAAACCGAGCTGTTGTTCTGCGTGATTCAGTACCCGGCTGACGTTGGGCTGCGAGACGTTGAGCAACCGGGCGGCGCCGCTGATGGTGCCTGCCTGAACAATGGCCTGGAAGATTTCAATATGGCGTAATCGCATGAGTGCAGGCTCCGGCTGACGTTTTCTAATGAACGTCGTATGAGTAATAACCAAAAGTTCTGCAATTATTACGCCAGATTATATACCCGTCATACTTCAAGTTGCATGTGCGTTGGCTACGTTCAGTCACCCGAATCACTTACCTGAGTAAGCTCATCGGGATTCCTTCGCTTGCCGCCTTCCTGAAACTCGAATTATTTAGGGTATAAGGCCACGATGAATGGTCGATAGATAAGCGATGAGGACGCTTTATGCACTATTTTGATGCCCAATAATGGTGCGATCGCACCGATATTGGGCGTTTTGGTTCTGTTTCGGCGTGCTGATAGTTTAACGATAGATATCGGCGACGGGGGCTTCTCCCACGTAACCATAGCCGCGGTACATCCCTTCGCTGTTGAACGGCAGGGCGATGTTGCCCGCTTTGTCGACGGCAATCAGCCCGCCGCTGCCGTCCATCTGCACCAGTTTCTCCATCACCACACGATCGCTGGCCTGCTGTAGCGTCAGTCCGGCGTATTCCATCAGCGCAGAGACATCATAAGCCGCAACGGCGCGCATAAAGACTTCGCCTGTGCCGGTGCAGGAAACCGCGACCGTCTGGTTGTTGGCGTAGCAGCCCGCGCCGATGATAGGGCTATCGCCCACGCGCCCGGCTTGTTTATTGGTCATGCCGCCCGTCGAGGTTGCTGCTGCGAGGTTGCCCGCACTATCGAGTGCTACCGCGCCTACGGTGCCGAACTTACGGTCGGGATCGATAGGGTCGCTTTGGCCGTCATGGTCGAGGATGACACGGCCTGAGCCGGCCTGCGCGTTATGTAACTGCTGGCGGCGTTCGTCGGTGGAGAAAAATGCAGGATCAACCCTTTCCAGCCCGTGTTGTTCTGCAAAGGCTTCCGCGCCGTCGGCGGTAAACATCACATGCGGACTGGCTTCGAGAACGGTACGCGCTGCCAGAATTGGGTTACGGATATGGCTGACGCAACTGACCGCACCCGCATCCAGCGAGCGTCCGTCCATGATACTGGCGTCCAGTTCGTGGGTTTCTGCGTGGGTGAAGACTGAACCATGTCCGGCATTGAACAACGGGCATTCTTCCAGCAGACGGACAGCTTCCGTTACGGCATCCAGCGCAGTGCCATTTTCAGCCAAAATGCGTTGTCCACTGGCGACAATCTCGGACAGCGCGGCCAGATAGCGTTGCTCTTTTTCAGCGCTCATGGCCGAGCGGGTCAGCGCGCCTGCGCCACCGTGGATCACAATCACGGGTTTCGTCATGCGATAAATTCTCTTTTTAATCGGTTTTCGCCCCAGAAGGTCGGGTCGGAGAGACCGGAATCAGTTTTGCGTTGTCGCCAGATAGGAAAATGCACCCAGCAGGCTGGTGATTTCCCGCATGCTTTGCGCCGTATAACCTACGGTTATGGCATCCAAACGTTCAATGTTCGGCAGCAGACAGAATAGATCGGCCAGCACCGGTTTTGCCACCATCAGTTCGAGACGGTAAGGTGCCTGAATCCGCGAATTTAAGGTGCGGTGCGCTTTTTCCACCGCCGCCTTGGCTGCGTCACGAATCACCTGACGCGCCTGTTCGGTGCTGAGGGATTCCGCCGCGTGCTGTGAGATAGCACGTTTGACGCAGGCGTAGTCGGTGGCAGGGTAGTAGCGGGCGATCCAGCTCTGGAGCGTGTCGTCGCCACTGACCAACCAGAGTGGCGTCTTCTGTTCCACCCCGGCGGCAGCGTAGATATCGCTCTCGCCCATGATTTCACCGTTGATGCGCACGCGGTAGAACGCGCGGCCGTTGATGGTGTGCGATAGCACGCCAAACTCACCCGCGGCGCTGTGGTAGCCGATGAACATCAGGCCGTCGAACTGCTGCTGCTCCAATCCTTCGACCATGGAGTAACCGCGCGGTTTTCCCTGTACCAGTCGGGCTCGGGCGTCGATATTCTCAGCGCGTAGGTTAACCATTGCGGCATGGCTGTCGGCGACCACCACTTCTGTTGCGCCACCCGCGAACGCGCCGTCGATGGCGGCATTCACTTCTTGTTCCATCAGGCCGCGTGCCAGTTGGTATTCCGCAGTGCCGGGGCTGCACTGCTCTGGGCGCATGACGCCTGCGATCCCTTCAATATCGGCGGAGATAAAAATTTTCATAATTAATGTCCTACGGGAGAATGTCCTACGGAAGAGAGCGCCGCGGCTAGCTTATCCAACGCTTGTGGCAGCGTCGGGCGATGATGGCCGCGAAAGCCGGTAACGGCGTCTGCCTGAAGCATGGCGTCGAGCACCGCGTGTTCGGTCGCATCGGCGGCGGCGCTTAACAACGGTTCAAGCTGCGCATCCTCCGGCGGCTGTGGCTGTGAGCAGGTGGAGAATGCGACGGCGATGTCGCCGGAACCGTGTCCCCAATAGCTGCCGAGCCGACCTAATCCTGCACCCGCGCGTTTGGCAATGCGTTTGAGCTGGCGGGCATCGAGCGGTGCATCTGTCGCCATAATAATGATGATCGAGCCGGCGTCCTGTTGCGGAGCGAGCCCCGGTAGCAGAGGCGCGATGGCGCTTCCCATTTGCACGCCGTCCAGCGTCAGCGCGGAAAGCGTGCCGAAGTTTGCCAGCACCAGCACGCCGAGCGTGGCGTTCAATTCGGGGATCAGGCGCGATGCCGTGCCGATGCCGCCTTTCAGGCTAAAGCAACTCATGCCACGTCCGGCACCGACGCTGCCGCGTGCAAAGCGGTCCGTTGCACTGTCCAGCGACTGCCGCGCCATAGGTTCCGTCACGGCCAGCGCCTGAATGTCGTTCAGCCACCCGTCGTTGCACTCCAGCGCCAGCGGGTTCACCGTCGGCAGCGTGCGGCCCAGCTCAGGGTTGCGGGAAATCGCGTCGCGCACCAGCGTGGTAAATAGCGTGCCGGTTGCCAGCGTATTGCTGAGAAGAATAGGCGTTTGCAGTTGCCCCAATTCCTCAATCTGCACCAGCCCGATGGGTTTAGCGAAGCCGTTTAGCACCGCCGCGCCGCAGGGTAGAGGTTGGGTAAACAGGTTTTCACCGGGCGGCACAATCGCCGTGACGCCGGTTTGCACTTCGCCTGCCGCCAGCGTGCAGTGGCCGACGCGCACGCCTGCCACATCGCTAATGCTGTTATGCGGCCCGCTGGCCGAGCGCGGCGTACCCAGTTGCCGCGTCGTCTTCCAGCGTTGTAGCAACAGCGCCTGCTGCTGCTGGTGATAGTCGTTCATCGGATGATCGCCGTGCATCGCCTTCCTCAGCTTTTCAGTTTGGGGTCGAGCGTATCACGCAGCGCATCCCCGAGCAGGTTAAACGCCAGCACGGTGAAGAAAATCGCCAGACCGGGGAACACGCTGACGTGCCACGCGCCCGCCATCATCAGGCTACGGCTCATCGCCAGAATATTGCCCCATTCTGGCACGTCCGGCTCCGGGCCAAGGCCGATGAAGCTCAGCCCTGCTGCGGTCAGGATGCTGGTGCCGATACGCATGGTGAAATAGACGATCACGTTAGGCAGCGTGCCGGGCAGGATGTGGCGCATCAGCACGACGCGATCCGGCGCACCGGCGCAGCGCACGGCTTCCACATAAGCGGCCTGTTTCAGCGACAGCGTGGAGGCACGCACGATGCGGGCGAAGACGGGCACGCTGAAGACGGCGACAGCGATAATCACGTTATTCAAGCCAGGGCCGAGAATAGCAACGACTGCAATCGCCAGCAGCATACCGGGGAAGGCGAACAGCACGTCGGAACCGCGCATGATCAGCGTATCCACCCAGCGACCGTAGTACCCCGCCAGCAGGCCGAGCACGATACCGACCAGCATGCCGAGCGTGACGGAGAAAATACCGATGTATAACGAGATGCGTGCGCCGTAAATGATACGGCTCATCACATCGCGTCCAAGGTCGTCGGTACCCATCCAGTGCGCCGCCGAAGGCGGTGAAGCCAGCGCCATCCAGTCGGGCTCCATCGGGTTCCACGGTGCTAGCCAAGGGGCGAGAATCGCGACCAGTACCAGCAGCAGGACGAAGCCGCTGGACACCAGCGCCATCGGGTTACGGATAAAGACCTGAACGAAATCGCGCCACGGCGAACGTATCGTCTCTTCATCAAGCGTGGCAGCGGCCACGACGGGTTCGGAAGGCAGGTTCATCGTGTCTCCTAACGTAGGCGAATCGCCGGATTGACCACCGCGTACAGCAGGTCCACCAACAGGTTAATGACAATAAATTCAAATACGAACAGCATCACCAGCGCTTGAATGACCGGCTGATCCTGCGTTTTGATCGATTCAATCAACAGCCAACCCAGTCCCGGCCAGCTAAATACGCTCTCCACCACGATGGAGCCACCGAGCAGGAAGCCGAATTGCAGCCCGAGCATGGTGATAACAGGGATCAGCGCGTTCCGCATCACATGCTTCCAGGTGACCAGCCGATTGCGTAGCCCCTTAGAGCGCGCGGTGCGCACGTAATCTTCCTGTGCGACTTCCAGAAACGCGGAGCGGGTAAAACGCGCCATCACGGCGGCGACCGATGCCCCGAGCGTCAGCGCCGGCAGAATGATGTCGCTGGGCTGATTAAAGCCGCTGACGGAGAAGACGCCGAACGGCATGGCCACAAATTGGATTAGCAACAGGCCGAGCCAGAACGGCGGCATGGAAATCCCACCGACCGCGAAGCTCATCAGCGTCCAATCCTGCCATTTTCCCCGCTTGAGCGCGGATACCACGCCGATCAGCAGGCCGAGCAGCACCGACCAGACGAAGCCCGCCAGCGCCAGCCACATGGTTGGCATGAAGCTCTTGCTGATGACATCGATGACGGGCTGTTGCGTGCGGTATGTCACACCCAGATCGCCGCTGAACAGGCCGCCGAGCCAGTGGACATATTGCTGCGGCAGCGGATCGTTCAACCCTAACTGCTGACGGGCGGCTTCCACCGCCTCAATGGTCGCGTCAGCACCGGCGTAAATACGTGCCGGGTCACCCGGCAGCAGTTTGATAAAACCGAACACTAACAGGGAGACCACCAGCAGAACCGGGATCATTTCCAGCAAACGTCGGACGATATAAGCAAACATGGCGTTCTCCCTGACCGATTACTTAAATTCAGCCTGATCGAAGATCAGCGAGCCATCTGCCAGCATGTACACGCCGTCGAGGTTCTTGGTTTTACCGACAACGTTGTCTGGTGAACCCAGGAAGACCACAGGTGCATCCTGCCAAATCTGGCGCTGTGCATCAGCGTAAGCGGCAGCACGTTTGTCTGCATCGGCCGTCGCTAACCCAGCAGTAATCGCTTTATCCGTGACCGGATTGCTGTAGTAGGAGACGTTGTAAGCAACCGGCACCCAGGATTCTGTAGCAAACAGTGGACGCAGCGCCCAGTCAGCATCACCGGTAGACGGAGACCAGCCGTTGTAGAACAGGTCAAATTCGGCATCTTTCGGATCTTTTACGCCGAACAGCTTGGCGTTACGCATCCCGGAATCCATCGGGGTGACGGTGACTTTGACACCAACCTGCTCTAACTGCTGTTTGAAGAACTGTGCACTGCGGATGTAGTCGGTGCGGTTCGTCGTCCACAGTTTCAGGCTCAGGCCGTTGGCGTAGCCCGCCTCTTTCAGCAGCGCCTTGGCTTTTTCTGGGTTGTAGGTGTAGTTCGGCGAGGTCTGGCGTGCGAAGAACTGTACGTCCGGTGCCATTGCAGAGGAAGCCGGAACGCCCATGCCAGCAAAGCCCACTTTCAGCCAGATATCGCGGTTGATAGCGTAGTTGAGTGCCTGACGTACGCGGATATCGTTCAGCGGCGGACGCAGGTTATTCATCGCCAGCCAGAACTGATAAATACTTGGGTCGCGCTGAATCGCCAGCTTGCTGTCGTTTTGTACGGTGCCGATCAGGTCGGAAGGCAGCGGATAGACCGCATCAACCTGGCCCGATTTCAGTGAGGCTACGCGGGTGGAATCTTCCGGCGTTGGGTAGAAGGTCACGCTGTCGACTTTCGGCCAGCCTTTCTGCCAGTAGTTGTCGAATTTCACCAGCTTCACGTCTTTACCCTGCTGCCATTCGGTGAACTTGAACGGACCCGTCCCGACCGGATGTACGCGCAGCTGTGCTTCGTCTGGATATTTCTTCAGTGCTTCCGGGCTGTGCATCACGGCCGACGGGTGCGCCAGCGTGTTCACAAAGGCACCGAAGGATTTGTTCAGTTCGATTTTGACCTGTGTTGGCGACAGCACGGTGACGGTTTGCACCATGTTAAACAAGCTGTTGCGCTTTAAGCCTTTGCTCTGATCCGCCAGACGGTCGAGGTTGGCTTTAACGGCATCAGCGTTGAATGGCGCGCCGTCCTGGAAGGTGATGCCTTCACGCAGCGTAACGACAAACTCGGTGGCGGTATCGTTGCTGGTGTAACCCGTCGCCAGACGCGGTACCAGCTTCATTTTGTTATCGAACTGGAACAGACGCTCGAAGATGCCGCTCTGAATGGAGTAGCTCAGCGTGTCCGACGTATCGTGCGGGTCGAGTCCGGTGATATCGGCATAGATGGAAATACGAAGGTCTTGCGCCTGGGCAACAGCAGCCAGACACAGTGAGAGCCCGAGGGCAACGGCGGAGCGGCGAACGAATGGCTTCATGGTTATCTCTCCTGGTCAGCAATGAACGTGTGTTGTGTTTATGAATGTGTCGTGTTTTTTTACTATTTTTTATAGCTACATCGTATTTCAGGCTGCCGATTCGTTGTCGGCGACCCAGTGCTGCGGCGCAACCTCTCGGTAGCGCGTTTTGGCGACGGCCTCACCTGCTTTACGCAAGGGGGAGGGGATTTCGCTGTCGTCAAACTGGCGTGTGCCGCGACGGGTTGGATCGGCAATCGGAACCGAGGCCAACAGGCGGCGGGTATACGGATGTTGCGGATCGTTAAACACCGACTGACGCGGGCCGATCTCTACAATTTGGCCGAGGTACATCACCGCGACGCGGTTAGCGATACGCTCAACCACCGCCATATCGTGCGAGATGAAAATCCATGACACGCCGGTTTTCTTCTGGAGATCCATCATCAGGTTGACGACCTGCGCCTGAATTGACACATCGAGCGCCGAGACGGCTTCGTCAGCAATGATGACCTGCGGCTGCAATGCCATCGCACGGGCGATCGCGATACGCTGGCGCTGTCCGCCGGAAAATTCGTGTGGGTAACGACGGGCGTGCTCAGGCAGCAGGCCGACGCTTTTGAGCAGCGCCTGCACCTGCGGTGTCGCCTCTTCCAGTGATTTCACCAGACCGTGTAGCAGCAGCGGTTCGGCGATGGTGAAACCGACCGTCAGACGTGGATTGAGCGAGGCATACGGGTCTTGAAACACCATTTGCATTTCCCGGCGCAGAGGCTGGAAATCACGCTCTTTCATCTGGGATATTTCGTTGCCCTGAAAGTGAATGCTTTCGGCCTCGCTCTGAACCAGACGCAGTAAGGCACGTCCGGTAGTCGATTTACCACAGCCGCTTTCACCGACGATTGCCAACGTTTCGCCCGGCCAGACGTTGAAATCGATCTGCTCTACCGCGTGAACGTGGTGGGTCACTGTAGATAAAATCCCGCTGCGTATGGGGTAATAGACGCGCAGCCCGCGAATATCTAACAGCGGCTCGGCATCATAGCGGGCGGTGACTTGTTCAATATTGTCTGGGTCGGTAGCCTGTCCCAACAGTGGGAAACGTTTCGGCCACAGGCTATCGCGCATGTCGCCCAGTTTCGGTACGGCGGCCAGCAGCGATTGGGTGTATGGGTGCTGCGGTGCAGCGAAAATCTGTTCGACAGTGCCTTGCTCTACGATTTCGCCGCGATACATCACTACGACGCGGTCAGCGATTTCTGCGACGACGCCCATATCGTGGGTAATAAACAATACCGCCATGTCGCTCTGTTGTTGCAGGTCGCGCAGGATTTGCAAAATGCGCGCCTGCACGGTGACGTCCAGCGCGGTGGTCGGTTCATCGGCAATCAGCAGTTGTGGGTCGCAGGCCAGCGCCTGTGCAATCATCACGCGCTGGCGCATTCCGCCGGACAGCGAATGCGGGTAGCTTTTCATCACGCGATCGACGTCTGCAATGCGCACCTTGCGCAGTAGCTCACGGGCTTTTTTGTCTGCACTGGCGGCATCACAGATTTTGTGATCAAGCAGGGCTTCGGTAAGCTGATCGCCGACTTTTAGCACCGGATTGAGTGAGGTCATCGGTTCCTGAAAAATCATGGCGAGATCGCGACCGCGCAGCTTACGGCGTGCATCTGCTTTCATACTTAACAGGTCGTGTTGTTGACCGTCGCGCGCGGTGAAACGGAGTGCGCCACGTTCGATGTTGGCAGAATCTGCTAGCAACCCCATCACGGTGAGTGATGTCACGGATTTGCCTGAACCACTTTCGCCCACCACGGCGACCACTTCCCCTTTATTGACGGTAAAGGAAATGCCTTTTAGTGCCTGATGCGTGCCGGAACGGCCGCTAAAGCTAACGTTCAGATCGTCGATTTCCAGTACAGGTCTGGGGGCGTTACCGGGTGCTGTGGCGGCACCCGCGTGCATGATATCCGTCATGGTCACTCCGGTTGAGGGTTTTAGGGTTGCTTCGGTTGAGAGCGTCATAGCCAGATTCGGCCAAGGTTATAGGTCAGATAAGGCGAGCTGTCGGCTGCCAGCCAGATAGGGCCGTCAAGATCGACATGTTCGGCGTCTGCCGCGATCGGCAAAGCGGCTTCCATTGCCATTGATGAACCCAGCATGCAGCCGACCATAATGCGCAGGCCGTGGAATCTCGCCTCACGTACCATTGCCAGCGCTTCGGTCAGTCCGCCACACTTGTCCAGCTTGATGTTGATCATGTCATAACGACGGCGCAGCCCGACGATGTCACCGCTGTCGCGGCAGCTTTCATCTGCGCAGATGGGAATCGGATGGGCAAAGCGCTGTAAATCCTCGTCCTTACCGACGGGAAGCGGTTGTTCGATCATCGCAACCTGATAAGGCAGCAGAGCCTTGGATAGGCTGTGTAAATCCAGTCCGCTCCAGCTTGCTCTCGCGTCGATAATCAATCTGGCATTGGGCGCGGCGGCACGAATGGCGGCAACCCGCTCCAGAATCAGTTCACGATCCAGCTTGATTTTCAGTAGCAGTGCGCCGTGAGAAACGGCATTTGAGGCAGTAGCGGCCATTTTTTCCACGCTGTCGAGCGCCAACGTTTGCGCGCAAACTACGGATGCCGGCGGACGAATATCGAGGTGTTGCCACAGCGTCTGTTTTTTCAATGCGGTGTTGAGCCGCCACAGCGCGCAGTCCAGCGCATTTCTGGCCGCGCCTGCCGATAAATTCTGTTGAAGTTGTTCAATGGTGAGGCCGTTTTCTACCGCCTCACGGATCGCAGAAAGTTGGTGGCATACGCTGTCGGCAGACTCGCCATAATAGGCGGCAGGCGTGCATTCGCCTTGGCCAATAAATCCTTTTTCTTCCAGCGAGACGCGGATAACGGTGACGACATGACGCGTGCCGTTATCGGCCGTGATGGGGCGGGCCAGTGGCAGATTGACGGTTTCAATGTGCATATGCCGCATCATGATTTTTCTCATTCACGCTCAAGGGATGAACGGACTATTTCATGATGCATCATCACTGACGAATACTTGTTTATGAGTAGGGTATAACCTCAGGTTATACCATAAGGATAAGGTATGGCTGGTGAAGAATTAACCGCTAATCTTGCAAATTTATCGGTACTGGCGCAGGGTAAGATTAGGCAGCGCGCTGCGAAAAACGTATAATGCGCGCCAGTTTTCATTGACCCGCCGGAGATGAGCCATGCGCCCAACAGGCCGAAGTGCACAGCAAGTACGCCCCCTTACATTCACCCGTCATTACACGAAGCACGCCGAAGGTTCCGTTTTGGTCGAGTTTGGCGACACCAAAGTGTTATGCAATGCCACGGTAGAAGAGGGTGTTCCGCGCTTTCTGAAAGGCCAGGGGCAAGGATGGGTCACTGCCGAATACGGTATGTTGCCGCGTGCGACGCACAGCCGTAACGCGCGTGAAGCGGCTAAAGGCAAGCAGGGCGGGCGGACGCTAGAGATTCAGCGCCTGATCGCACGTTCCCTACGCGCGGCTATCGACCTGAAAGTGCTCGGCGAATACACCATTACGCTCGACTGCGATGTCTTGCAGGCAGACGGCGGCACGCGTACCGCGTCCATCACCGGAGCCTGCGTAGCGCTGGCAGATGCGTTAAATCAGATGGTTGCCAGCGGTAAGCTGAAAAAGAACCCGATGAAAGGCATGGTCGCAGCGGTTTCCGTCGGCATCGTGAACGGCGAAGCGCTGTGCGATTTGGAATACGTGGAAGATTCTGCTGCTGAAACCGACATGAATGTGGTCATGACTGAAGATGGCCGTATGGTTGAAGTGCAGGGGACGGCCGAAGGCGAGCCGTTCAGCCACGAAGAATTGCTTACCTTGCTGGCGCTCGCCCGAGGGGGAATCGATACCATCGTTCAGGCGCAGAAAGCTGCCTTAGCTGATTGATTTTATAAGCGACCAATTGGTCGCTTTTTTATACCCGTCATACTTCAAGCTGCATGTGCGTTGGCTTTGTTACTCGGCCAACTTATGGCCTCGCCCCTTCGGGGTCAGCGCAAGCACTGTTCAAAAACGCCTTGCCGTTTTTGTCCTGCAACTCGAATTATTTAGGGTATATATAAATTACTCAACAACATGATTAATCCGTAAGACGAGGAGATGCAGTAATGAAAGCCTACCAGCGCCAGTTTATTGAGTTTGCACTCAGCAAGCAGGTATTGAAGTTCGGCGAGTTTACGCTGAAATCCGGGCGTATCAGTCCCTATTTCTTTAACGCCGGGCTGTTTAATACCGGGCGCGATTTGGCCTTACTAGGGCGTTTTTATGCCGAAGCTTTGGTTGATTCTGGTGTGGAGTTCGATCTGCTGTTCGGGCCAGCTTACAAAGGTATTCCTATTGCCACCACCGCAGCGGTAGCGCTGGCAGAACACCACGATCGTGACCTGCCTTACTGCTTTAATCGCAAAGAAGCTAAAGACCATGGCGAGGGCGGCAGTCTGGTCGGCAGCCCATTGCAGGGTCGCGTGATGCTGGTGGATGATGTGATCACGGCGGGTACGGCGATTCGCGAGTCGATGGAGATCATCGGTGCGCACGGCGCGACGCTGGCGGGTGTGATGATTGCGTTGGATCGTCAGGAACGCGGTCGTGCTGATTTGTCTGCGATTCAGGAAGTTGAACGTGATTATCAGTGCAAGGTGATCTCGATTATTACGCTGACGGATTTGATCGCTTATCTGGCTGAAAAACCAGAAATGGCGGCGCATCTGGATGCGGTGAAAGCCTATCGTGAGCAGTACGGGATTTAACGTTGTGAGACCCGCCAGAGATGTCTGGCGGGTAATGGCGGTGTTTAGTTCAATTGCGCAGCCAGCAGCGGCCAGCGGGTATCGAATTCCTGCGTCGGACGATAGCGGAATTCAGAGCGAATAAAGCGCGACAGCATCCCTTCGCAAAACGCTAACAGTTGGCTAGCCAGCAGCGTTTCGTCATGCTGGAAACCTTTGCCATCACGTAGCTTATGCTCGCGCAATACCTGACGCAATTGCGATTCAATACGCTCAAACAGTTGGTTAATTCGCCCCTGTAAGCGATCTTGTTCAAACATCAGCGCATGACCCGTCATGATGCGAGTCAGACCAGGATTCCGTTCTGCAAACCCTAAAATCAGCAGCAAAATCAGACGAAGACGATTAAACGTTTCCTTTTCGTCTTGCAGAATCAGGTTAATGCGGGTGGTCAGGCTATCCTCAATGAATTCAATCAGGCTATCAAACATCCGCGTTTTACTGGGAAAATGCCGGTAGAGCGCTGCTTCGGATACGCCGACGTTCGCAGCTAGTTTTGCCGTGGTGATGCGTTGGCTACCGTCGCTGGATTCCAGCATCTGCGCCAGCGCCTGCAAAATTTCCTCGCGGCGATTCCTTTTCGTATTTTCTTTTTCTGCCATGTCTGAAAAGACCCTTGCTAAATATTTGACTGACAAGCACCCGTTAGCGCCACAGTCGCCATTTCCTTTTGGATAGGCGGCGCTGTGGCTTATATGAATTTTTTACACTACAGGGTGGCTGGAGCGCGTTAGCTACGGCCGGAGTGGCCGAAGCCGCCTTCTCCACGTTCGCTGCCGACGAAATCTTCGACCAGATTAAACTCAGCTTGAACGACGGGCACAAAAACCATCTGCGCGATGCGTTCGCCCGGTTCAACCGTAAACGATTGTTGACCCCGGTTCCAGACGGAAACCATGAGTTGCCCTTGATAGTCGGAATCGATCAGACCAACCAGATTCCCCAGCACCACGCCGTGCTTATGGCCTAGCCCAGAACGAGGCAGAATAACCGCCGCCAGCCCGGTATCGGCAATGTGAATCGCCAGCCCGGTTGGAATCAGGGTGGTTTCTCCTGCTTTGAGCTCAATCGCCTGATCCAGACATGCACGCAGATCGAGCCCGGCAGAACCCGGAGTAGCATAGGTTGGTAACGGGAATTGTTGTCCAACACGTGGGTCAACAATCTTAACGTCGATTTTTTTCATCATAACGGCTGATAATCTCATCGATTAATTTTTGGCCAAGAAGACGTTTGTCGCACTGCGGCAACGCGGTGTCTCCATCATGCCAAAAAAGATGTAACGCATTGGTTTCACTGTTAAAACCATGCCCGGAAAGAGAGACGTTGTTCGCGCAAATCAGGTCCAGTTTTTTACGCGCCAGTTTCTGCCGGGCGTATTCTTCCACATTCTGGGTTTCGGCAGCAAACCCGACAACATAAGGACGATTTTCTGTCATGGCTGCGACACCAGCGATGATATCTGGATTTTTGACCAGGGTGAGAGTCATTTCATCACCCTGCTGATTCTGTTTTTTAATCTTTTCATCAGCGATATGTTTGGCGCGATAGTCTGCAACCGCAGCACAGCCGATAACAATGTGCTGCTGTGTTGCGTGTTCCATCACCACGTGCTCCATCTCCAGCGCGCTGCCGACATCAATACGCGTGACGCCTTGCGGTGTAACAAGCGAGACTGGGCCGCTTACTAGTGTGACGTTAGCGCCACGAGCGGCAGCGGCCTGTGCGATAGCAAAGCCCATTTTTCCGGAACTGTGGTTAGAGATGAAGCGCACCGGGTCCAGCGCTTCTCTCGTCGGCCCAGCGGTGACCAGAATATTCAGATGTTGCAGATCGTTGATGGCAGAAAAATGACGCTGCGCCAGCCCAACAATGTCCATCGGGTCGATCATACGACCCGGTCCAACATCGCCACACGCCTGACTGCCGCTATCCGGCCCCCAGATTGGTAGCCCTCTTGCCGCCAGCGTGCGCAGGTTGTCTTGCGTGGGCTCTGCGCGATACATCTGCTGATTCATCGCAGGGACGACGGCGATAGGGGCAGACGTTGCGAGGCAAAGGGTGGTCAGCAGGTCGTTTGCCATGCCAGCGGCGACGCGGGCAATCAGATCGGCGGTGGCTGGGGCAAGAATGACTAAATCAGCCCATTTTCCTAACTCGATGTGGCCCATTGAGGCTTCTGCCGCGGGGTCGAGCAGGTCGTCTGATGCGGGATGGCCAGAGACAGCCTGTAGCGTCAGTGGCGTGATGAAAGCTTTAGCGGCAGATGTCATGACAACCCGTACATCGGCACCGCCATCGCGCAGGCGCCGTACCAGTTCCGGGCACTTGTACGCAGCAATACCGCCACTGATACCCAGTACGATTCGTTTGCCGGAGAGTGCATTCAGGCTGGAAAATTCCGTCATCATCATGGTCCGATTAAAAGTCCGAAGAGGCATCATTTTACCATAACCTTGCGGTCAGATAAGAACCTTAAGGTCGTTGCCAGGGTTTACCTGAGAAGATTGCGAGGCACCTCGCAGCCTTTTATCGGCGATATCGTCCTATTTTTGCCGGCGTGACATGATGCCGTCGAGCGGTACAGGGAGAGGCTGATGGGTTGGGAAAAGGGATTGGCACCGCGTGAAAAACTGGTGCGTTTAGGGGCGGAATCGCTGACGGATGCCGAACTGCTGGCGATTTTTTTACGCACAGGGCTACCCGGTATGCATGTGATGCAGCTGGCAGAAAGTTTGTTGGTGCAATTTGGGTCGTTATATCAACTGATGACGGCCGAGCAGTCTGCGTTTCATAGCGCCAAAGGCGTGGGAATATCAAAATATACGCAGCTTAAGGCGATAGCAGAGCTGTCGAGGCGGTTGTTTTTCTCTCGCCTGGCAAAAGAGGACGCGATGCTAAACCCGGCAGCGACCGGTCAATATTTGCAGTTGCTACTGTCGCGACGTGAGCGCGAGGTTTTTTTAGTCCTGTTTTTGGATAATCAACACCATGTTATTCGCCATCAGGAGATGTTTGTTGGTACGATTAACAGCGTGGAAGTACACCCGCGTGAAATTGTGCGTGAAGCGCTAAAGGCGAATGCCGCCGCGCTGATTTTGGCGCATAATCACCCGTCGGGAAAAGCGGAGCCGAGTCAGGCTGACCGTGCGATAACCGAACAGATTGTCAAAGCGTGCCTGTTAATGGAGATCCGCGTGCTCGATCATTTAGTCATTGGGCATGGCGAATACGTTTCTTTTGCCGAGCGTGGCTGGATTTAACAGATATTTCCGCGATCCAATGGGATCTTTAGCTGTTCGGGACTTGAGCACTTACGCTTCAGAGCGTATACTACGCCACCTTTGAGAATCTTGGGTGTGGCGTTAAGAGCCTATCTCAGCAGGTTTATCCTGATGACAGAGTCTTTTCAGTGAAGTTGCTGAGATGGGCTCTAAAGCCTGACGAGGCGGCCAAACCCTATACGAAGCTCGAGCTGATTTGATTTTTGGAGAATAGACATGTCCCGAGTCTGCCAAGTTACTGGCAAGCGTCCGGTGGCCGGGAACAACCGTTCCCACGCACTGAATGCGACCAAACGCCGTTTTCTGCCGAACCTGCATTCACACCGTTTTTGGGTTGAAGGCGAGAAGCGCTTTGTAACACTGCGTGTATCTGCTAAAGGTATGCGTGTTATTGATAAGAAGGGTATTGAGACGGTTTTGGCCGATCTGCGTGCCCGTGGTGAAAAGTATTAAGGAACTGAATCATGGCTAAGGGTGTTCGCGAGAAGATCAAGCTTGTTTCTTCTGCTGGTACTGGTCACTTCTATACCACTACGAAGAACAAACGTACTAAGCCGGAAAAATTGGAACTGAAGAAATTCGATCCAGTTGTCCGTCAGCACGTTCTCTACAAAGAAGCTAAAATTAAGTAATTTTTGCTCCTTTATGAAAAACCCAGCCAAGGCTGGGTTTTTTTTTGGCAGTTGTCTGTCAGGCACGTGTCGATTTGTCTTAACTGATTTGTTTTAATCGCTGTGGGTAAAATATGTCAGCGATAGCGTTGTTTCCCGCCGTATCCCCTGTTTTGGGGGCCATCACAGATGGTATCCTGTTGTTTATGCTAATGTAGCCACCTTTATCAGGAGACGCACATGCCTGAATTACCTGAGGTTGAAACCAGTCGTCGGGGAATTTCACCCTATCTCGTTGGTCATACCATCCTTTATGCAGAAGTGAGGAATACGCGCCTGCGCTGGCCGATATCGGCTGAGGTTCTCTCACTAAGCGATGAGCCAGTGCTAAGCGTGCGTCGACGGGCAAAATACCTGCTGATTGAGCTTACGCGTGGCTGGATTATCGTGCACCTTGGTATGTCTGGTAGCCTGAGGGTATTGCCGGAATATAGCGAACCAGAAAAGCACGATCATGTTGATTTGGTGATGGACAGCGGTAAAGTGCTGCGTTACACCGATCCCCGGCGTTTTGGCGCCTGGCTGTGGACGGATAATATAGAAACTTGCTCGGTATTGGCACATCTAGGGCCGGAGCCATTAGAGTCAGAATTCTCCTCAGATTATCTCTATCAGGCGTCACGAAATAAAAAAACGTCGATAAAACAGTGGATTATGGATAAAAAAGTGGTCGTTGGCGTAGGCAATATTTATGCGAGTGAATCGCTATTTGCTGCGGGTATCCACCCTGATAGAACGGCCGGATCGCTAAATGAGAATGATGCAGCCGTCTTGGTGCACGTGATTAAACAGGTGTTACAGCTTTCGATTGAGCAGGGTGGCACGACGCTGCGTGACTTTTTGCAATCAGATGGCAAGCCTGGCTATTTCGCACAGGAGTTGCGGGTCTATGGCCGCAACGGTGAACCTTGCCGAACATGTGGAACACCAATAGAAACCGCGAAACATGGGCAGCGTAGCACATTCTTTTGCCGCCGTTGTCAGCGTTAATATTGTTTAATTTAGCTTTTTTCGCTTAAATATAAGGTGCTTTAGAGGGCATTATGAGTCGTGTGGATATTAGCGTCATTGTTCCTATTTATAACTGTGAAGAGTATATCGAGCCTCTTGTTTCGTCTTTGCTTGCCCAGGATAATGTCGCTTTTGAAGTTATTGCGATAAATGATGGTTCCACAGATGGCAGCCTTCTGAAATTGAATGAGATAGGCAAGTCGGCTACAAATTTGATTATTGTCAGTCAAGAGAATAAAGGGTTGTCTGAAGCGAGAAACACAGGGATTCGGCACGCCAGTGGCGAGTGGATTGCATTCGTTGATGGTGATGACTGGTTGGAAAAAAGTACGCTATCGACATGGCTTGAAAAAGCCAAGGAACAACGCCTTGATCTATTGATAGGCAATGGTTTTAAGTTTAATGAAAATCCAGAACAAGAAGTAAAAGAGCCTATTCAAACAAAGCAGCCATGGGATGAGGTAATTAGCGGAGATGAATGGATCATTCGTAGTGTAAGAAATAATGAATGGTGCCACTTTGCATGGTTGCAGCTAATACGCCATGATGTCATATCATTGAATAAATTAAGTTTTATTCCGGATATGATGCATGAAGACATTCTATGGACGGCGAATTTAGCGCTGGTTGCTAAACGAGTGGGCTTCTGTGAAAAGGTAGGTTATGGTTATCGAATCGGTAATACGAATTCGATAACAAAATCAGTGTCGATTGAGAAAATATCACGTAGAGCAAACAGTTATATTGATATCATGCATGGCCTAATTGCTCTTGCTCATCGAAAAAAAGACAACGCTATTTTAAATAAAGCATTAATTCGTCATGCAAACCGAGAGAGTCGCCATTTGTTTGGGCTTTTGCGTAAAAAAATATCATCTCATGCCATTCGGAAACAGTTAGCCCAGAAAGTTATTGCTACTGGCATTGGTGGGAATTTATTCAAGGAAATGGGCTCATTTAATGACTTTTGGTATGCCCTACGTTTTAATCTTACTGTTTATCTATTTTCAAAGAAAAAATAATGTCTCTACAGATTCTTCGCTAATTTATCGTGTAGTGCACTAACGATGGCGTCGGGTAAGAAATGTGACACATCGCCGCCGTGACGAGCGACTTCCTTGACCAAAGAAGATGAAATAAATGACCATTCTTCCGATGGCATCAGGAAAACGCTTTCAAGCGTCGGCATCAGGTGATGGTTCATTTTCGCGAGCTGAAGTTCATATTCGAAATCGGCAACGGCTCGCAAACCGCGCACAAGAATATTCGCTTTTTGCTGCTGCGCGAAGTGCACCATGAGATCGCTAAAACCGATGACTTCGACGTTCGACAAATGTTGTGTTGCGCCCTTTGCTAACGCCACGCGCTCATCCAGTGTGAAAAGCGTATGTTTACTCGGACTGGCGGCGATAGCCAGCACCACCTGATCGAACATGCGTGACGCACGCGTCAGTAAATCCAAATGACCATTGGTTAATGGATCGAATGTGCCAGGATAAATCGCTTTGGTTGTCATCACGTTAGCCCTTCATTCACTGTCTCGGTGGTCACTGTTTCACTGGGTTCTCTGGGGTAAATAAGGTTCCAGTAGCGTTAGCAGCATCTGTAGTGCGCCTTGGTTTTGATGTAACACTTCCACGGCGTGTCGGCCATAGTAGAGGCGATAGTCTTCGTCAGCGAGCAGTTTCCCTACTTCTTTTCCAAGTGAGTCTGCATCGGTAACGGTAATCAGCCCGTCAGCCTGGTCTAGTTTGTTGCAGATATCTTTGAAATTGAACGTGTGTGGCCCCATCAATACTGGGATAGCATGAGCTGCCGCTTCTAACGGATTATGTCCGCCTCGCTCAACCAAACTTCCACCGACAAAGGCCAAATCGGCGATGCCGTACAACAGCATCAGCTCGCCCATGGTGTCACCAATGACCACTTGAGTGTTCGCAGAAGGCTGTTCACCACTGCTGCGCAAGGTGTAGGTGAATGCCAAATCTTCTGCCAACACCTGTGTGGTAGAAAAACGTTCTGGGTGGCGAGGAACAAGAATCAACAATAAATCGGGGTAGGTACTAAGCAACTGGCGATGCGCGGCCAGAACGATTGCTTCTTCACCTTCATGCGTACTGGTCGCTATCCATACTGGGCGATGCGGTGCCCATTGCCGGCGTAATGTGATCGCTCGGGCGGCTAGCTCCGGTGTAACGGAAATATCAAATTTGAGGCTACCGGTTACTTTCAGGCTTGAGCGTTTCAGACCAAGATCGATAAATCGATTCCCGTCTTCCTGATTTTGTGCGGCGACGAGCGTGATACGTTGCAAGATATGACGCGTTAGCTTACCGATCTTTTTGTAACCCGCCGCAGAGCGTTCTGATAACCGAGCATTGGCAATGACCAGCGGAATTTCGCGTTTATGCAGCTCCGCGATCAGATTCGGCCATAGTTCGGTTTCCATAATGATGACGATTTTTGGACGAACCTGATCAAAAAAACGTTTCAGGGCACAAGGTAAATCATAAGGCAGATAAACGTGATAGACCGTGTCACCAAAAGCGGAACGCACGCGCTCAGAGCCAGTGGGTGTCATTGTCGTTACCGTTATCGGCAGATTAGGATAACGATGACGCAATGCTCTCACTAAAGGAATGGCTGCTAATGTTTCACCCACTGAGACCGAATGCAGCATGATACCGTCTGGTTTAACCTTCTCTGCACAAAAACCGTAGCGTTCACCCCAACGCCGACGATAAGCGGGTGCCTTGCGGCCACGAAGCCACAGGCGAAGCCAAATCAACGGTTGGATGAGGTACAGGATGATGGTGTAGAGAGTTTGTAACATAAGATCTACTGTTATCGGTTATCGCTGGGGGGATTTTATCGGGTTCGTGAGGATAAGGCTATTTGTAAAACGGATGCGCTTATTCCTCTGACGCATTTCCTAAAAAATGCGGACAGATACGTACATGGCTGTGGCTATTGGATAGCGTTCGGATTAAACAGTCAATCGAACGAATTAGAAGAGCCAACTGTGCTATCTGCCCGGACCTTGATTTATAAGACGTTTGTAGCTATTGGGATTTTTCACAGAAGATACGTTTTATTTTTCTTATTACGCCTTTGCTTTCATTAATAATGTTTTTCTTTAGCCGCTGTAGTGGGTGAACCAGTAATAACCATAATCTATAATATAATTTATCTTTCCCTTCTAGCATAACAATGGAGTCTTTTAGCTTACTGTAATGATTACTGTTAAACTTTCTTATTATATCATCGGTAACATTACGATATTTTAATCCGATGTTTCGATGGTTTTCTTCATGGTAGAAGAATTCGGTTTTGTTGATTTTCTCAATACCAATAGAAAATGGAACTGGGCCTGTAGTATTTAGCACGCCTTTCATTCCTACACCGTAAATCCAGGGTTTGTAATTTTTTAATCTATGAATAACTTCATCTATTGCAGATTTTATATAAGGAGACCTAGGTACTGAGGCTATGTTCCATTGTTGGTATTCGCCACATTTTAAGAAATCTAACTCTTTGTGTATCCCCATATTTTTATCACAGCCACATGCTTTATTATCCCAACTGCATAGCAGTATCTCACAATCTTCTGCAATGGCATCGTTAAGTGGGATCAAACATGAGCTTTTAATATCCAGATAAACACCGCCTTCGATATAAATCAATAGATAGCGAAATAAATCAGCTCTGGCTGCACCATACTTAGGATCTATACTTAAATAGAGACTCAGAACTTCTTTCCCGTAATTATTTTCTATATATGTTAATATTTTATTTTCATCATAAAAAAAATAGGTCCATTCAGGATTTATTTTTTTCAGGTTATCTATAGATGCTAATATTTCTTCAGGCAACTCATGTATGCCTTTAGTGTATATTTGATGAATTTTTTTAGGTATTTTCATCACTGTGTCGTCCTTGGTTTTTTAAAAAATAAAAAATATATCTATTGATGATTTTAAAATTTAATTTATATTTTATGGAAAATATATTTCGCTTTATTTGTTGTTATTTAGTGACCACAGTTCGGTGTATTTGTTAAAGGTATACTGAGCATTGACAAATGCGAGTAACAATCCTTGCTTTCCATCTAAAAAACCCGCTCTGAATATCCACGTTTTTAAAAATGAGAAAATGGTGTGAGTAAATATCGCAATATAACTGCAAGATTTACCTTTTTCATAACGTTCTTTTGCCCACGCAGAAGCATAACGTAACTGTTTTTCTTGGAATGCCGAAAAATCACGACAGGTTAAATGCTTAAGATCTCCAGATAAATGCTGAATAGGAGCATCACCATAATCCAATGATTCATGTACGCGGTTGTCATTATACTGGTAGTGATGATTTGCGTAGAGTCGTATTACTTTATCGGGATACCAACCGCTATGTTTCATAAAGCGGCCAAGAAAGAGATTTTGTCGCGCGCAAGAGTAGACGATTTTATCGTCTAGATTGGAGTTGAGTAGCACGCTTTCAATGGATTGACGTAGTTCAGGGGTTACTCTTTCATCAGCATCAATGAAAAAGATATAGTCTCCGCTGGCATAGCTCTGTGCTCGTTGCCTTTGTTTGCCATATCCCTGCCAGTCATTGTGTTGATAGACTCTAGCACCATATTGACGAGCTATTTCTACCGTAGAATCGGTACTGCCAGAATCGACGACAATGATTTCATCTGCCCAACTAACGGATTGTAGGCACTCTTCTATTAATTCTGATTCATTTTTTGTGATTATTATTATAGATAATTTTTTATTCATACTACACCTATGATGTAAGTTACTCTTGATTTTTTCATTGTTATTGATATACGCTAATCAATTAATATTATCATAAGGTATTTACCGTGAAGACATTCGTAGTAAACTTGGAGAGAGATAAAAATAAAAAAGATCAGATACAGGATGAATGTAAAAAAGCTAAACTTGATTACGAAATAATTAGTGCAGTTGATGGCAGAGAGCTAAGTAACAGTGAGTTGAGTTCAAAAGTTCATCATATTAGTATTAATTATCTTTCTAAGGGAGAAATTGGTTGTGCATTGAGTCATCAAAAAATATATAAAAAAATAGTAGATGATAACATCGATTATGCTCTCATCTTAGAAGATGATGTTGAAATACCCCAAGATATTAATGTGTTTTTAGGACAGTTTTTAAATATTAAAGACAAGAGGCAAGGAGATGTTTTTTTACTGTACCCTTCAGGATTAAGATTTACTAATAGAAAAATAAATGTCACCCAAGATTATTTTTTTTATGAGGTTTATAATGCATCATGTACTCATGGATATATTATTTCAAGTAAGGCTGCTAAAAAACTTATACGAATAAATAATCCTGTCATATTAGTGGCTGATGCATGGCTATGGTTTTATCAAGTATCTTTATTAAAGGTTTATGCGTTGAATAAAGAATTAGTCAAGGCATATGATATTGATAAATCGCTGTCTTCCATAGAGACTGAAAGATTATTGCTGTTAAATGAAAAAGAAAAATACCAAATGGGAGTAATAAAAAAGCAACCTTTTTATTATGTGATAAAATATTATCATAAATATATTAGAAGGATTTTTCTTAAAAAAGAAAAGGCTTAATGACTATATAGAATCCACTATTCAAGATGCACAGTATAAAGAGCATTTTTAGGGTAGTGGATTAATTTTATAACTCATGGTGGTTTTAGTTAAATTATTTTCGATTGATTCATTATACACATATATTAATTTTGTTATTTTTAACTATTTTTTAGAAAAACATCATCAAATTTTTTCATGACTGACAATTTGTTAAATTCTTTAGTATAACAATCCCAATCTTGTTTTTTCATATACTCCCTATCAAATTCACTGATTATACGGTGAAGGTCATCAGCGTTATTATATATTATTGCCTTATCTCCTAGGATATCAAGATGACAACGTTCATCGGATAACCCCCATGTTATAATCGGTTTGTTTTTTATCGAGAACTCACCAATAGCTATACCGAATGTTTCTCCGTTAGTTCTAGCGTGAAGATAAGCGTCGCATGTATTTATAAATTTTGATATATATTTCGGATCTGATGTTCCATTAAGAAAAATAATGTTATCGTATTTATAGAAGAAATTAATTTTAACGAACGGATCTGTTCCGAGAAATAAGAAAAATATATCCTTCCTCTTTCTTGATATTTTCTTAATAGTATTTTTAGCAAATTTTATATCGAATGTTTCTGCACCGCCATGTCTACCGAAAACAATTGCGTCCTTAGGAATTCCTAAGGTGGTTCTCAGATCTGATTCGTCATCAGGTAAGGATATCATATGAGGTACATAGGGAGCCTTACCTGAAGTCATTTCATCTGAAAGCCATTTCGAGACATAAGCATATACATCACCATGCGGCTCATGATTTTTAAAAACAGCATGAACGACAGTTTTAATATCATCACTAATTACATCAGATTTTTTACCTGAGTTTATTACATATAAAACGTCTGATTGCGTTTCTTTTATTATTTTTTTTATTTCAGAAAGATGAGAGTAACTATATACTGCAAAGTTTTTTTTGAATAATTCAACTGCTTGGGGGAAATTATTTGGATTATCTTTTTCATATATAATTATAGATTCATTTCCTAGAGCTCGTTGATTTTCTAACGCATAATGGAACATTGCATTGGTTGTTCCTCGATAACACAATTGATTTTCATGGAATATGACTTTCATATATTTACCAAAGTGAAATTTTATATTTATTAATAGCAAAATAGATGCTTCATTAGATAATTATTTAAGGGTGTTTAACTAATCTCCTTTTCTTGAATCGAGACCACTCTCTTTTTATTTTTTTTAAAATATTTTTCTTGTCTAAATAATTTTTTAAATATGAACTATGACTTTCTTCTGATGCTTTTACCACATATTTTCGATAGTCTATGTTACCGCCTGCTCGAATTATTTCATCAGATAAATCGATAAAACATTCAATAAGAAATTTATTTCTTGACTCGAATAGATGCAAGTAATCGTTATTATATATCGTAAATAATCCATACACATGACTGTCACCTAATAACCATTTAGGGACAGCAGAAATAGTTGGGTAAACGAAATCTATCGTGTAGTTAGCATTTTTTCCTGCTAATGTTATCCTACCAGCAACATCAAACTCGGTATCTGCAATTAATGATGGACATCCTATGCCACGCCATGTTTTTCCTGTTAAAGCAAGAAACATTGGAGCTACATAAATATAATGATAATCAATATGATTAGCTGATTGCGTACAACCATAAATCCGGCCATTACGTGCACTGGCTATTGCTTTTTGTACTGCTGCTGAGTTTAAAGGAATGCAGTCAATATCAACGATAATAATTACATCATCATCTGATGCATTGTCAAATATTTCCATCATCCATATTGCATGATCTACATTGTGGCGGTTTTGTTGTTCAATATGAAAACCTAATTTATTAAAGACTTGCCGTTGTGCATTAACTAAACGTGGGTCTACATTATTCCAATACAACGATAGTATTCGAACATTGCTATAATTAGGTAGGAAAGTGTCGGTCATGAATTACTCCATTTAACTAAACGTTGCTATACCCAATACTTTTCTCTAATTATAAAATATTTGGTAGTGATTACCAATTATTAGAAAATGTATTTTCCTATGAAGGTTCCGAACACTTTTTTATGTACCTCAATTGAACGTGAGAGCAGATAGTTTTATGTGCCAGACGATTATTGCGGGTTATTAGTGTCAGATGGTTACGTTTGATAATTTTAAAAAATATTTTGAAAGATTGAATTTATTATATTGATGTTCTTCTATACTGAGACTTGATATTTCGTTTTTAACTCATCTATGAAGTAATTTACGTTATCGCAATTTTTGTTATCAGGTGGGTCTGTGTACCTGTAATTCCACGACTTTAGATTTAATAATATCGCGACTAAATCTGTACTTGATTATTTTTGCTGGGATGCCTGCTACTTACAGCGTATAGTGGGACATATTTTGTAACCACAGAATTGGTAGCAATCTCTGCCCCATCGCCTACAGTTATCCCCCCTTTAAAACACCATCATTTGCAATCCAAACACCATGACCAATGACTAATTCTAGGGTGTGTAAAAATCTTTCAATATCCATATGCCATTAAATTTTCTTTTGCATACTCATCATAATTTCTATTATAAGTAAGCATGTGTGTTGTAAATCCATCTATTGGATGACTGCCACCCATGATTTTTACATTACTGGCAATACTACGAAATCTACCCATTTTTACGTTACCCGGAAGGAGCATGTTGGGAACAAAAACGCGCCTAGGCTAGAAAAAAATCGATGTGCCATTATTGAATATTTTTCGGAAAAAACATTGCCATAAATTTCAATATTATCTCCTTTTCTAAATGAAAATATATTATTTTCTTCGTGAGTTTTATTGCTCACATGACTAAGGAATATTTTGTTATCCATACTATATTCATAGTGACTTTTTGCTCAGCGGAAAGTAGAGTCGAGTTTTTTTATAGTCTTTGAAAGAAAATAAATTCTTAGTCATTTTTATATAGTTCGTTAATAAATCATTGGTGTGGTGATCTTTATATTTTTAATTATAATATGTAAGATTGGATTTATATAATTAACTATTCAGAGATTTTTTATTTTCAGTGTTGTTTCCCAACTTTGAGAATATAATTAATTTAATTTTTATATACCATAACATCAACTGGCTATGGTTGTATTTTTTAAATAAATAAAACCAATTGTTTTTACCGAGATAATTAAGTTTTATCAAGTCATTTCTTTTGTAGTAGCACATGATGAAAATTCCTTGATCATCGTCTATCATCTTTCTTTTTAATGTCAATCGCTGGCAAGCCCAGACGAGACGAGAAAACTCATTCCATTTTTCTTTTTTTCCAACTATGGCCCCTCCTATTATATAAACATCGTTGTTTAACATTTTATCAAAAACATCATCTAAGGAATTTACTTTCAGTCCTTTTTTTATCGTGAAGAAGTTAATTTTCTCTTCTGGGAAGTGATAATCCCATCTCACAATATTATTTAATGTTTTTAAATCTCTGCAATATCCAAAATCAACCCACGCCACACTTTCTGTTTTAACTAGTTCTAAATTTATTGCTTTAGATACAAAGTAGCTTTTAAGATTACAAACTAAAATATAATCTGGGGAGAAGTACTCTGGGCTAATAGATTGTTCTTTATTTAATAATGACTTAAATTTATCAGAATCTTGAATTTTTTTTATTTTTTCTCTTAATTTAATTAATCTCTTGACAGGATTCATTACTATTATTTTTGTTGGCCTTTCGCCTCTAATTTTTCTTATTTTATCCTCAAACTCCTTTGAAGTAAAAATAACCATGTCGTTTTCAAGGGTTGCAAGATTTTTGAAATAGTCAAGGTAAGTTTGACTTGTTCTATGGAAATATGGAGAGTACCCGTTTTCAGTGGTCCAATTTCCTCTTCCTATATCAAAAAATGCAGTAACTATAGTAATAGAAGATGTCATTTAAAAATCCTAATAATATATTAATTTTTTATCTTGATTAATAGCTTTTTTATTCCGTATGAAAAGGAGGCTGCTAATCCTGAAAGATATTTATGTTGTTTTAATAAATGTTTATATTCCTTTTTTCTTTCTACAAAGCTACTGGCATCCTTTAGGTCGTTGACTGACCAGGGAGACTCTTGCTGAGCGTGTTGAAAGTATGATGTTGACGGATAGTTTGCCCATTTGTGCCAAGGCTTAGTTACACCTGTATAGTGTATGAGAATAGTCGTATTTTTTATGATTTCTTTATATTTTTGATGGCTTGGATCTTTCAACTCATTTTTTATAGAATAAATAGTATTATATTCCCTGGGAAGGAAGGTTACGTTACCGTGTAATAATATATTCATGACATCTTGATCTGGATATTGGATTGACTCTTCACCACTTATTAATTTATCAAATATCTTTTGTGTTAAATCCAATTCATTCCAGATAGTTAAATTTACGAATAAAACGCCAGAGTTAAAATACTTCCCTTCTAAGGCAGCAATCTTTAATCGATTTGCTGATTTTTTTTGTGTTTCAGGTAAATCACGAATTACGGCCGCAACATGTGGTGCCGTATCCAACTTGTGAAGCTGTGCTAAAGAACCTTTGCACATTACATCAGCATCAAGATAAAGGAGATTTGATATTTTTTCTGAAAGGTGGGAAAAAGCTAATAACCTGAAATACATCGCATGCGACCAAATATCAGTACAAGGCAATGTTTTTAACATTTCAGAATTTATTTTATATAAGACGATTTTAGTTTTGAATTTTTCAGCAAGAACATTTAATTTTTTAATAAAGTCATCATCAAAATCATCAGAAAAAACATGGAATGTAAAATCGATGTCATTATTGATGAGAATTGATGCTATTGATATTCCACAACCAATAGCATAATTTTTATCTATACCATAAGCAACGTTTAGAGTGTCATTATCGGCGATTGGCTGATGTCTATTTTCGAAAACTGAAAGAACATTAATATGCGATGAAAAGACCATTACATCACCTTAAAAGAAGAAAAATTTAGCGTTTGGACTTTAGCGTTCGTTTTTAAAATGCTTTTTTATAAAAATATTTTAAGTAGCTAATTGTGCCAGAAATGAATTGGCTGTTATGAAACTGATGCTTAGCACAATATCGCATGTTACTTGCTGTCACAGCCTCTAAGAGAGGCTCATTTCCCCATGGCGAATTGTCTTTGGCGTTTAAAAAATATTTTGTGCAAGTGTAATTAGCAGCCCATTTATGCCAGGGCTTAGTAGGGCCAATGTAATGAATAAAAATAGTCTCATTGGAAATCGGCATAGGAGCAGACTCGCCATGACTGTATTTTAATTCATAATTAATACTAAACTGGGTGTTGTATTTATAGCCCAGTTGATAAAATTTCCCTGCCAAAAGTATATTTAAAACATCCTGATCAGGATGAGTAATGACTTTCTTCATCTCTGGATCGATCAAAAAACGCATGCTGTTTTCTGTTACAGATGCTTGATGCCAGTTGTTTATTTCAATTAACAAAACGCCGGAATTAAAGTAGCCATTGCTGAGTTCAGGATGTTGAAGCTTTTGTGCACGGTTTTCCCACCAACTGCTATCACCATCTAAAACAGCAGCGGTAATATGGCTACTAATATCTAATTTTATTAATTCTTGCAACGAGCCATTACATATAATGTCCGCATCAAGGTAGAGAACTCTATCGAGTATCTGATAGAAATAGTCGGCAATAATAAAACGAAAATAAATGGCATAGCTCCAGAGTTTTGTTTCTGGTAACGTTTTTAACCAATAACAATCAACGATATAAATGTTAATGGTTGTATTGTATTGCTCTGCCATCTCTTGAAATCTGGCTTTATCACCATCACTGAGTTTGTCGGTAAACACGTGAAAGGATAAACAGTAATCCGGATTCTTTAATAAAATAGATGCGATAGCGATGGCGCAGCCATAAATGAATTTTTCATCAGTGCCAAAGGCTATGTCTAACTCGGCATCTTTTTTAGAATAGGAGAATGAGTGTACACTTTTTATGACTTTTTCTTTGTCAAAGTACATGCGCTTACCGTGTTGGATGAATAGCGAAGAGAATAACGTGTTGTAAGAAACAGGTCAGAATATGTTTTTATTTCTCATTATGATTCGATAATCAACTGCGCTGCTTTTTCTGGCAGACTATAAATATCTTCCGTGTCGGCAAAGTGGCGGGCATTTTCCGCCCACTGTTTGAGCGTTTTTGGCTGACTGAGCGCGTGTGATAACGCGTGATTCAGTTCTGTCTGGCTAAAAGGCTCGGAAATAACTTGTCCTGCCTGCGAGCGCTCAATGTAAAAAGCATAACCGCATGCATCGGTAACGAGTATCGGCAATCCTGCTGCGATAGCTTCGAGCAAGACAATGCCGGCTGCTTCCTGATGAGCCGGATGCAGTAACAGATCCGCCGCTGCCATAAAGTCAGGAATATCGTCTCGACCTGAAAAGAAATGTATTTGTTTACCGATACCGAGTTGTTCAGCCTGCTGTTGAAACGGTTTTGGATCGTCTTGGCCGACAACGAGCAGCACGACCTGTTGACGTAATTCCTGTGGCAAGCTAGCGATAGCGATCAGGCTGCGGCCAACGCCCTTACGTTTGAAGTCGGAGCCTACCTGTAACAGAACGAATCCGTTTTCATCCAGCTTATGCTGCTGGCGAAATTGAGTACGCGTATCTGGAGAACGCGTGCTGTACTTTCTATCCGATGAAATACCTGGGGGCAGCATAAAGAAGCGTTCATCCTGTGTGCCGTAATGCTTCTGAAAATGGGCAATTTGCCGCGGTGTTAGCATCAGCATACGCGTGTGGCTGTTTCTATCGAACACATCGCGTTCTAGCGCCGCATATCCGCGGTAGCGGGGTGTTAGTCGATAAAAAAAGCCTTTTTCCTGAACCGCTTTTTCTGCCGTACATCCCTCTGCGGCATAGTAGAAGTCCAGCCCTGGCATTTTGCTAAACCCGACAACGCGATCGGCAGGGTGTTTCTGTAAATGGCGTTGTATCCAGTCGGAAAAACGGCGATGGCGAGTATGGTTACCGAGTCCTGATATCGGTACGAGAACGATGTCGAACCCTTCTGGTTTGTCACCTTGCCATTCGCTCGTGTAAACGCGAATCTCGTGGCCTTGTTTTTGGCAGGTTTGTGCGATGCTTAGAAAATCCCGCTGTAGCCCGCCGAAAGGAAAGTATTTATAGACACAGAAGGCGATTTTCATTGGCTATCTCTTTGCGGCGTAGTATTCAACATCTGTTCTGATGCCTGAATGACATCTTCCGCAGG
The DNA here is from genome assembly GCF_021432585.1 of Pectobacterium sp. IFB5596. Classification (NCBI taxonomy): domain Bacteria; kingdom Pseudomonadati; phylum Pseudomonadota; class Gammaproteobacteria; order Enterobacterales; family Pectobacteriaceae; genus Pectobacterium; species Pectobacterium sp. IFB5596. Next base: position 31,243 of record NZ_LXFY01000011.1, on the reverse strand, counting down.
AATGCAGGATAAATACTTAACAGTCTGATCGTAATTCTGTTGGGCTGGCATCTGTTGGTATTCGCCGGCCCAAATCTGTTTATAGTGTTCGCACCACGGACGCCATAATTTATAGTCTGTTGGACCAAATAAGCTTACGAGTGGTGTATCCAACGCGGCCGCCATATGCATCGGGGCCGAGTCTACGCCGATATACAATACAGCGTTGTCAATGAGTGCGGCCAACTCCAGAAAACTCGTTTTACCTGCGAAGGTCATATCGGGTTTATGTGTGCACTGTGCGTGAATATCTTGCACCACATTTAAATCGTCTTCAGAAGGACCACAGGTTAAAACGACTTCCAGATTTTTGGTTTTAAGATAATCAATGACCTGAGCGAATTTGTCGTTGTCCCAGTATTTGTAGTATTGGCGAGTTGTGGGTTGGATGACAACGTAGCGCTGCGTTAACAGTGTAGGGCGTTGATTTATGATGCTTTGGGCATCTTCCTGACGATAATACAGGGATAACCGGGAGCGCGTATTTGACGCTGGTAAGTTGAGCGGGGTGAGGAGATAAAGATTTTGCTCAACAATATGCGCGCCTATTGGCGGAACGCAATCACTGAAAAATGAACGCCATATCTTTCCTTTCAGGTTATTGCCCCGATCAAGAGCAATACTGCGACATCCCAATGATTTGACTAATAGAGCAATCGGCCACTGGTCAGCTAGATTGACGATCAGATCGTAATTATTTTGTTTAAGCGCTTGCCTGGTTTCTGTGAAATTACGGATTTTTTCTAAAAGCGTGCCAGTCTTTCTCTTGAGCCCATAAATCTGATGTATCTCTGGGTTTGCGGAGAGAATTGGCATCGTATCCTGGTACAGCAATACGTCGATTTTGGCGTCAGGATAATTTGCTTTCAGCGTGCTGATGAGCGGAGTGGTCAGCAGCATATCGCCATGATATCTGAGCTTTACTACAAGAATCCGGTGATAAGAAATGATGCGTTGACTCACTCGTTTTCCTTCATTTAATCAAAAGGTTATTATTTTATTGCGGGTATGCTACCGCCCCTGGCTCGACAGCTACCAGTTAACTGAGATGATTCAAGACTTCATAGCGATTTGCGGAACGCAAATTTATCTCGCGATGTTGCTACAGCACATATTGTGCTAAACCTCCGTATGGTACTAGAACCCACATTTCTCTCACAGGGGTAAATGCTATTGCCACCTGCTAATTATAACAGGGTTAATTCTTTAACCATTTTCCGGTCAGCGTTGTGCCAAGGCAAAACGTCATTAGCCACGTAATAAGCATATCCCGTGAATAAAGGATGACATCGCTAAGTCCATACATAATCAGAGCAAAAAGTAGCGCGACAGAGAGGTGGCTGCGTAGAACAAAAAATGAAAAATAGAATAAGGAGGCATAGAGCAATATTAGTAATATCGCCCCCGGTAACCCTTTAAGGGAAAAGGCATCAACCACTTCATTATGTAGATGGACATTCAGATACTCGACAGCACCCGCTAAACTCGGCTTTTGTTCCGCTTGTGTAATGATCTGGGCGGCACGCTGTTCGGCAGATTGCCCCAATAATGCGTCTTCTCCTGCTTCTATACCAGATTGGTACATGGCGATGCGCGCACCCACTGATGTTTTGCTGTTATTCATGCTGTAGCTATGTACGTCGTTGAACAGGTCGTTGACGCGTTGATGAATCGTCTCCTGAAACAGGAATAAGCATAGGAGAAGTGTTGTTACTGAACCAATGAATGCCTTTATGAACAAACGTTTATCGTGTCTGACTTCTGACAATAAAATGGTTGCGCCCACAATAGGGTAGACAAACATAGCTGCCCGGGTTTCTGTCAGTAGAATGGCTATCGTGACTAACAGAAAATGTACCAGATAGAGATAATACTTATAGGTTGAATCGAGCTTCAGCAGCGCCTGTGCGCTTAACGCACCAATAAAAGTAAGAAAATAGGCGGCGCTGGTTGCCGTGCCAAATATCAACCCAATGCGATGCATTCCACTGAACAGCGACTGATAGAACGCATAACCTAGCGCTAATACACAAATTGCGATGATGTAGAAGAGCGACTGCTTTCGTTGTTTTTGGGTGATATGCAGTGCCGTCAGCAGGATAAACGCGCCCAAAATCCCGGCGTGCGCAGATGTCTTGTAGGCGTTATACACATAGGGGAAAAGACTATCGGGTTGATAATAGTGGTGATACCAAATGAGGTTGGTTATACCGATAGCGAGCAGGCAAAGTGGAATAAGTAGACGTCGCTTAGCGCCCACGATAGCTTTTAGGTGTGTCACTACATAGAAAACGGATAGCGTGGCAGTGAGATAAAAAAGCCATCCGGCAAGAATGCTACTAAATGGCATAATGGCTAATGTGAGTAAACAGCCGGGGAAGACGGCGTTAAGTGCGACAGCCGAACTTATACTGGGCGTTTTGCCCAGTTCGTACCTTAATTCATTAAGCATGTATTTGTTCACAGTCGGGAGCGATATCACTCGCCTGATGCAGGTAATTCTATCAGCTTCTCTAATTTCTGATGGACGAGGCTAGCGGGAATTGTCTCCATTTTCTGGCTTTCAGACATTTCCACCACCTGGTTCATCCCATAACCGCCAATCAGCCCTGGATCGGTCGGTCCGTACAGCGTGATATTCGGGCGATCCAGCGCTGCAGTTAGGTGGCTAAGCCCGGTATCGACGGAGACGACAGCGTTAGCGCCTGCCAGCACCTCGGCGACCTGTTGCAGCGTCAGACGTGGTAAGACTTCAACGTGTGGGAACCCTTCCGCCAGCCGTAATGCACGCTGGTGCTCATGTTCCGCTCCCCAGGGGAGTTTGATACGCAGCCCACTCGGTGCCAATAGGGCAATGAGTTCACGCCAGTGCATTTCAGGCCAGTGCTTTTCATCACGCGTGGTGGCATGGAGAAACACCAGATAGCGATTGGCATCTGCGGGTAATTGAGAGAGGAAGCGCTGGGCAATCGCATAATCGCCGCGTTCAGTGGGTTTTCTATAGCCTAGACTCGCGGCAAACAATTCTCGTACGCGCTCTACGGCGTGTTGCCGACGGCTTACCGGATGGCGATAGTTATAAAACCAGCTTGCCAGCGGCTCACGTGCGCTCTTGCAGTTCAATCCGTGTTTCTTTCCGTTGGCGAGTCGTGTTACCAGCAGCGCGCTTTTAATCAGCCCTTGTGCGTCAATAACGGCATCATAGCGATACTGGCGTAATTGACGCTTAAATTCTGCACGTTCTTGACGAATCGGGGCGCTGAACCAGCTTTTGCGCCAGCGGCGGATCGCTACCGGAATCACGCGGGAAACCGCCGGGTGCCAGCTTGGAATTTGTGCAAAACCTTCTTCAACCACCCAGTCGAACTGGATACCGGGAATAGCCTGCATCGCGTCGGTCAAGGCGGGTAAAGTATGCAGCACATCGCCCATTGACGATGTTTTCACGATCAGCACTCTCATGCATTTGCTCTCGGCAGCAGATATTTATCTAGCGCGCTGAGCACGCGTTCGGGCTGAATATCGATCAAACTTTGGTGATAACCCTGCTCAGCATCCCCTTTACGCACCCGGTGATAACCGGTTATCAGGCGAATCACTTCGGCCTGATGAGATAACGGCGGAGTAAAGTCGGGACTGCTGGGGCCGTAAAGTGCGACAAGCGGACGATGAAGCGCCGCCGCGACGTGCATGAGCCCTGAGTCATTGCTGACGACAGCATGACAGGCGGCAATCAGCACCACGGCCTGTTCCAGCGAGGTTTTTCCCGCCAGATTGGTGCAATATTGCCGGGTATCTTCCGTCAATCCCTGAAGGATATCGTCACAGGCCGAGTGGTCATTGGCTGAACCGAACAGTGCTATCTGGTAGCCGCGTTCAATCAGCGATTGCGCCAAGGCTGAATAGTGATAATGCGGCCAACGTTTGGCAGGGCCGAATTCGGCACCAGGGCAAAAACCGATGATAGGGCGCGTATCGCTGAGATCAAAGGTCTGCGTCATGTCCGCAATTTCGGTCTGGCTGACCTGTAACTGTGGCCAAAGCAACGGCTGTGGCAGATCCTCTGCACGATGAATACGGCTACGATCGTAGCCTAATGCGGTGTAGCGTTGGACCATCAGCGGAAAGGCGGCTTTATCCAGCACGCGTACGTCGTTCAATAGCCCATAACGCATTTCGCCGCGCCAGCCTGTGCGCTGCGGAATGTTGGCAAAGAACGGCACCAGCGCAGACTTAAAGGAGTTGGGCAACACGTAAGCGCGATCATAGCCCGCATCACGCAGCGATACGCCAAGACGGCGGCGTTCCCCCAGCTCAAGTGCGCCGTGCCCTAGCGGCATAGCTAACGCCTGATTGACTTCCGGCATCCGTGCCAGCAGCGGACGGCACCAGGCCGGTGCCATCACGTCAATGACCGCTTCCGGGTGTTCAGCCTTCAATGTGCGATAAAGGCTGTGCGACATCATCATATCGCCGACCCAGGAAGGGCCGATGACCAAAATTTTCATACCGCTTATGAATCCTTATCCGATTAAACGGTACGGTTCAGCCAGGTCATATATTCCGCTACGCCTTCGGCGACGGTTTTGAACGGCTTATCGTAGCCCGCAGCACGCAAGTTAGTGAGGTCGGCCTGCGTATAGGCTTGATAGCGACCTTTCAGCTTCTCAGGGAATTCGATGTATTCCACGCTGCCTTTGTTATGGAAGGCAAGTGTGGCGTCGGCAACGGCCTGGAAGGACTCGGCACGGCCGGTACCGCAGTTGAAGATGCCGGAAACACCGTTTTGCCAGAACCACAGGTTGACGGCGGCGACATCACCGACGTAGATGAAATCACGCTTGAAATTTTCGCTACCGGAGAACAGCTTCGGATTTTCACCCTGATTGATCTGGTTGTTCAGGTGAAACGCGACGCTCGCCATGCTGCCTTTGTGACCTTCACGCGGTCCGTAGACGTTGAAATAGCGGAAACCGCAGATCTGTGATTCCGCTTCCGGCAGAATCTCACGCACGTATTGATCGAACAGGAATTTGGAATAGCCATAGACGTTCAGCGGCTGCTCGTATTGACGGTCTTCGACGAAGTTATCGTTGCGACCACCGTAGGTCGCGGCAGAAGAGGCATACAAGAACGGAATACTGCGATCGAGGCAATAGTGCAGCACATCTTTGGAATACTGATAGTTGTTATCCATCATGTATTTGCCATCCCACTCTGTCGTGGAAGAGCAAGCACCTTCATGGAATACGGCATCGATATCACCCAGATCGTCACCTGCAACGATGCTGGCGATAAAGTCTTCTTTATCCATGTAATCTGCGATGTCCAGATCGACCAGATTGACGAATTTGGTGCCGTCTTTCAGGTTATCGACAACCAGAATGTCCCGATAGCCGATGTCATTCAGAGATTTTACGATATTGCTGCCGATAAAACCGGCACCGCCAGTAACGATAATCATGGGCGCGACCTTTGTTAATCTTGCCGGTGAGGCACCGCGCCCCACACTGTTTATGACCGCTATAATAGCATTTCATTTTACCGCAAGCAGCCAGAGCTTAATTTATCCCGTGTTGCGCCAACTTTTTTAAGATGATTCAGGCCGTGACGACGCCAGCATTTTCAGACTGTTTACCCCGCATTTTTGCCCACATCCGCTAGCTTAAAAACCATAACGCAATCTTTTTATGGGAGAGTGACGCTATGCCTGCCGCGTTTTATCAACAACTTACTGCACAAATTATGGCTGCACGCACCGAAGGCGTGTTCAAGGAGGAGCGCATCATTACCTCTGCGCAGCAGGCTGAAATCGGGGTAATGGGCAGCGACCGCCTGCTCAACTTCTGCGCCAATAATTATCTTGGCCTGGCGGACAGCCCTGAGTTGATTACCGCCGCAAAGTCTGGATTGGACAGCCACGGTTTTGGTATGGCTTCGGTGCGTTTCATCTGTGGAACGCAGGATATCCACAAACAGCTGGAGCGTAAGCTGGCGGAGTTTCTGGGCATGGAGGACGCGATTCTCTATTCCTCCTGCTTTGATGCCAACGGCGGGCTGTTTGAAACGCTGATGGGGCCGGAGGATGCGATTATTTCCGATGCGCTCAATCATGCTTCGATCATTGATGGTGTTCGGCTATCGAAGGCGCGGCGCTACCGTTACGCCAATAACGATATGAACCAACTGGAAGCACAGCTGCAATTGGCCAGAGCGGAAGGAGCGAAACACATCATGATTGCCACCGACGGCGTTTTCTCGATGGACGGCGTGATTGCGGATTTGCAGGAAATTTGCGATCTGGCCGATCGTTATGACGCGCTCGTGATGGTTGATGATTCCCATGCGGTGGGGTTTGTCGGTGAACATGGTCGTGGGACGCATGAACATCGCGGAGTAATGGGGCGTGTCGATATCATCACTGGCACGTTAGGCAAGGCACTGGGCGGTGCGTCAGGCGGCTATACGGCGGGCAGGCGTGAAGTGATCGACTGGTTGCGCCAGCGCTCGCGGCCCTATCTGTTTTCCAATTCACTTGCGCCAGCCATTGTCACCGCGTCGCTCAAGGTGCTGGCTCTGTTGGAACATGGCGGAGAACGGCGTGAGCGTCTGTGGGCAAACGCTCGTTTATTCCGTGAAAAGATGACCGCCGCAGGGTTCACGCTGGCGGGAGCCGATCACGCCATTATTCCCGTTATGCTGGGTGAGGCACAGTTGGCACAGGATTTTGCGCAGGCACTACAGCGGGAAGGCGTTTATGTCACGGGCTTTTTCTACCCTGTTGTTCCCCTTGGCCAGGCGCGTATTCGTACCCAAATGTCGGCTGCTCATACACCGCAGCAAATCCAATTCGCCGTCGAGGCGTTTATCCGCGTGGGCAAACGCCTGGGTGTGATCATCTGAGGATATCGTCATGAAAGCATTGGCAAAACTGCGGCCAGAAGAGGGTGTCTGGATGGTGGATTCCCCCACGCCGGAGCTCGGACATAACGATATCATGATTAAAATCCGCAAAAGCGCGATTTGCGGAACGGATGTGCATATCTATAACTGGGACGAATGGTCACAGAAGACCATTCCCGTTCCGATGGTCGTCGGACATGAGTACGTGGGGGAAATTGTCGCTATCGGTCAGGAAGTTAACGGCTTTCATATTGGCGACAGAGTCTCGGGCGAAGGGCATATTACCTGCGGCTACTGTCGCAATTGCCGTGCCGGGCGACGTCACTTATGCCGTAATGCCATCGGTGTTGGAGTAAACCGTCCCGGTTCGTTCGCGGAATATCTGGTGATCCCTGCCTACAACGCATTTCGTATTCCCGACAATATTTCTGACGAGCTGGCTGCCATTTTCGATCCTTTCGGCAACGCCGTGCATACCGCACTTTCCTTCGACTTAGTGGGAGAAGATGTGTTGATTGCCGGAGCGGGACCGATCGGCATGATGGCGGCGGCGGTGTGCCGTCACGTTGGCGCAAGGAATGTCGTGATTACCGATGTGAACGCGTATCGCCTGGCGTTAGCCAGCAAAATGGGCGCAACGCGCGCCGTCAATGTGGCAGAGGAAAAACTGGCCGATGTAATGATAGAACTAGGCATGACCGAGGGGTTTGATATTGGGTTAGAGATGTCGGGCGCACCCTCGGCCTTTCGTGCCATGCTGAAAGCGATGAATCACGGTGGTCGCATTGCCATGCTGGGCATTCCGCATGAACCGATGTCGATTGATTGGGGAGAGGTGATTTTTAAAGGGCTATTTATCAAAGGGATCTACGGACGGGAAATGTTCGAAACCTGGTACAAAATGTCGGCACTGATTCAGTCTGGGCTGGATTTGTCACCGATTATCACCCACCGCTTTCCCATTGATGAATTTCAGAAAGGGTTCGATGCCATGCGCTCGGGTCAGTCGGGCAAGGTTATTCTCAATTGGGATGAAGAGTAACCCTGCCGTAGCGAGTCCACGCGGCATTACGGCTGCTTGTGTGTTTCGGTGTCGGCTGGGGCAATCCAGGTCTGCCAGCGGTGCTTGATAAACAGCACGGGTGCACTTTCCTGAATGCTACTGCTCACTAGCTTGAAGAACACATCGTTCTTCACCGGTTCCGGCGGCTGTTTGACTTGGCACTGCGGTATGCCACGGAACGGGTTACGCGGTTTGACTGGCGGCTGCGGCTGAGGTTCATACTGCCGCGTTGGTTCATTCAGCAACTGGCTGGGACGCACTAAGACAATATCGGCATCCAGCGTGGGCAGCATCTGCTGCAAGACACGGATGGTTGAAGGATGTGGGTGCCCGATAGCGATAGCGGAACCGCTACGACGGGCGATTTGCACCGCACGGGTAAACTGTTTGCGAATCTCGGCTTCGTTTTGCGAGTCATCCAGAAAGACTTTGCGTTTGATGACTTTGACGCCCGTTCCTGCCGCAGCCTGACTCGATTGGCTGCTGCCAATGGTCATGCTATCAAGGAAGTAGAGCTGATAGGCACTCAGCGCCTGCATGACTTTTTGCATACCGGGCAGGCTGGCGGTCATCGCGCTGCCCATATGGTTATTCAACCCCACGGCGTAAGGCACGTTATTGACCGATTGGCGAATGATGCGCTGAATTTCGTCACTGCTCATATCTGGGCGTAGCGTGTCACGCTCCAGCGGCTGCTTGCTCATTGGCGCCATCGGTAGGTGGATTAGCACTTCGCGCCCTTGCTGGTGGGCTTTGGTTGCCATCTCACGGGCATACGGTGCGTTGGGCAATACCGCGACGGAAATTGCCGTCGGCATCGCCAGAATCTGGTTCTCATTATGTGGGCGATAGCCAAAATCATCGATCACGATGGAAAGCTTTCCGGCCAGTGCCAAAGGAGAAAGCGCTAACAGACTCAATGCCAATAACGGTGTTTTGGTTAAATAAGACAAGACTATCTTCCCAGCCAAGGTTGTGGATTGACCGCCTGACCCTGGCGACGGATTTCAAAATACAGTCCAGGTTTGCTCTGCCCGCCGCTGGTGCCGACTAACGCAATGGCTTGACCGGCCTTGACCTGAGTACCAACGGAAACCAACGCGCTCTGGTTATAGCCATACAGGCTCATATCACCTTTACCATGCTGCACGACCACCACCAGTCCGTAACCTTGTAGCCAGTCGGCCATCAACACCGTGCCATCGGCGATAGATTTCACTTCAGTCCCTTCCGGTGCGGTAATGACCAGACCTTTCCAGCGTAGCTCACCCTGTAGCGGCTCGCCGAAACGGTGCTCAATACGCCCGTTAACTGGCCAGATAGCTTGACCAGAAGGTCGGCCTAAACCGCCAGTGCGCGCCATAAGTGAGCGCTCACCTTCAGTGGGTTTGTAACTGCTCCCACTGCGTTTGGCCTGCTCTTCTTTGGCACGAACCTTGGCGGCCTCGCGTGCCTCCCGTTCGGCACGGGCTTTTGCTTCTCGCTCGGCGCGGGCGATCTGGTCGCGTAAGCGGGTTTCATTCTGGCGCAGTTCCGTCAACTGCTGCTGATCTTTTTCCAGCGAGCTTTCCAGCGTCGACAGCGTTTTCTTCCGGTCGGACTGTGCCTGTTCCAGCGTTTGCTGTTGCTGTTGTTGGTCACTTAATAGCGTTTTTTGCTGCGTCTGTTTTTGTTCCAACTGACGTTTTTGATTAGCCAGCTCTACGCGGGTTTGCTGCAATTCGTTGATAGATTTCTGCCGTGCTTCATTCAGGTAGCCGAAGTAAGCGAGGATGCGCTCATTGCGCTGACTTTCTTCTCCGCTCAGCATGAGCTGCAGCGCACTGTGCTGGCCTTGTCGGAAGGCGGCATCCAACTGACGGGAGAGAAGCGTTTGTTGCTTATCCTGCTGAGATTGCAGTTTTGCGATAGAGGCACTGAGGCTGGTTAATTCTTTATTGAGCGTAGACAGCGTATTGCGCGTTTCATGCAGTTGACGACTGGCCTGAGAGATAGACTGCTCCTGCTTTTTCAACTGCTGCACTAAGGTGCTGCGCTGCTGTTGCTGCTGTTGGACGCTTTTTTCTTTCGCGGCGATATCTTGTTGCAGGGTCTTAAGCTGTGCCTGGTTATCTTCCGCTTGGCCGAGCGCGGGCAACAGCAAAACGCCAACGCAGAGCGCGCTGACGCAGCGGGTGAGTAGCCTGTGTAATGCGGATAACTGGCGATCGGCGCTACATGCTACTCGACTCTGTACAAATAACGCGTTTTTACTCATATCGATAAATTATTCCACGATGAACAGCGGCTTACCAGTTGTCTCTTGTCTGATTTCTATTTCCAGACGTGACAAGCATGGCACAAAGGCGCATGTCTATGCGTATCAATGATAGATAAATGGAAAGCGCGCCGCAGATTCGATACGCTATGTTGGCTTACTGGCTGTAATTGCCGTATCGCGCAGGTATACTCAGGAACCTTATATTTTTGTTGCTTAACTGATCCGGGAGCCGTTACACCCCATGCAAGAGATTATGCCATTCGTTAGCAAGAACCCTATTTTGAGCATCGCCTGGGTTGCGCTGTTGGTTGCGGTAATTGTACTTACTGTGAAGAGTAAACTGTCGAACGTGAAAGAAGTGGTTCGTGGTGAAGCGATCCGACTGATTAATAAAGAAGATGCTGTCGTCGTTGATATCCGTAACCGTGACGACTATCGCCGTGGCCATATTGCCAGCGCATTTAACCTGTTGCCGAACGACATTAAAAACGGCAGCGTAGGTGAACTTGAAAAACATAAGTCGCAGCCGATTATCGTGGTCTGCGCCAACGGCCTCTCTTCACGCGAAGCGGCCGAGAACTTGCATAAAGCGGGTTTTGAGCGTGTGCAGGTACTGAAAGACGGTTTGGCTGGCTGGAGCGGTGAGAATCTGCCTTTAGTCCGCGGCAAATAAAACGGTTTGTGGTAAAACTATCCGCATCGTGCCATGTGCGTCAGTTATACACTGCGAAAATGGCGACGATTTTGCAGGATAACCGACAGGCTGATTGCAGTACGACAATGACAAAAATGTGCTGACGTCCGCCTACTTATGACGACGGAAGACGTCAAGAAAATCCAACAAAAGGGTATTACTTAACATGTCTGAACAAAACAACACAGAAATGGCTTTCCAAATCCAGCGTATCTACACCAAAGATATCTCTTTCGAAGCGCCGAATGCGCCTCAGGTGTTCCAACAGGAATGGCAGCCAGAAGTAAAACTGGATCTGGATACGGCTTCTAGCCAACTGGCTGATGACATCTATGAAGTCGTACTGCGTGTGACCGTAACGGCATCTCTGGGCGAAGAAACGGCATTTCTGTGTGAAGTTCAACAAGGTGGTATCTTTACCGTTGGCGGTATCGAAGGGACTCAGTTGGCGCACTGCCTGGGCGCATACTGCCCGAACATTCTGTTCCCTTACGCGCGTGAGTGCATCACCAGCCTGGTTTCTCGCGGTACTTTCCCGCAATTGAACCTGGCGCCGGTTAACTTTGATGCGCTGTTCATGAATTACCTGCAACAGCAGACCGAAGGTGAAGGCGCTGCGCAGCATCAGGATGCCTGATGAACGCGTCTGACGCTTCCATGACCGTCATCGGTGCCGGTTCATACGGCACCGCATTAGCCATTACGCTGGCGCGTAATGGCCATCGAGTCGTGCTGTGGGGCCACAACCCTACGCACATTCAGGCGTTACAGGCCGCTCGCTGTAATCAGGCATTCCTGCCTGATGTGCCTTTTCCTGATTCCCTACAGTTGGAAACTAATTTGGCACAGGCGCTCGCTGCCAGCAGAAACGTGCTGGTTGTTGTGCCGAGCCACGTATTCGGTGATGTTCTGCGTCAGTTGAAACCTCACTTGCGTGCCGATGCGCGTATCGTGTGGGCGACCAAAGGGCTGGAAGCGGAAACGGGGCGCTTGTTACAGGATGTCGCACGCGAAGCATTGGGCGAAGCTATTCCGCTTGCGGTGGTCTCTGGTCCGACATTTGCCAAAGAATTAGCGGCGGGTATGCCGACGGCGATTGCGCTGGCATCAACGGACAGTGAGTTTGCCGACGACCTGCAACGGCTACTACATTGCGGGAAGAGCTTCCGTGTTTACAGCAACCCGGATTTTATCGGGGTGCAGTTGGGCGGCGCGGTGAAGAACGTCATTGCTATCGGTGCCGGAATGTCTGACGGCATTGGGTTTGGTGCTAATGCACGTACCGCTTTGATTACTCGCGGATTGGCGGAAATGACCCGGCTTGGAGCCGCACTGGGTGCAGACCCTACCACTTTCATGGGGATGGCTGGGCTTGGCGATCTGGTGCTGACCTGTACTGATAATCAGTCCCGTAACCGACGCTTTGGCATGATGTTGGGGCAGGGAATGGATGTGCAGAGCGCGCAGGATAGCATTGGTCAGGTTGTTGAAGGATACCGCAATACGAAAGAGGTTCTGGCATTGGCGCAGCGCTACGGCGTTGAAATGCCGATTACGGAGCAACTCTGGCAGGTTCTGTATTGTGGGAAAGATGCCCGAGAGGCCGCGCTGAGTCTGTTAGGACGTACGCGTAAAGACGAAACCGCCAAATTATAAAACACGTCGTTCTATGCTCTAAATAATTCGAGTTTTATTAAAAATGTTAACGTTTTTAATAATGTACATGCAACTCGAAGTATGACGAGTCTATGCTGGGCTTCCTAATCCTGGGGGCTCATAGTATCTTCATTTTCTTGTATACGCGCGGTAGTGCTAATAAGCCTGTTGTTTTAGAACAGATATATGTTGTGGTGTCTCGGAGAGTAAGGCAATGTCGACAGAAGAATTGGAGCTGGTCTGGAGCAATATCAAAACAGAAGCGCGCAATCTCGCGGACTGTGAACCGATGCTGGCCAGCTTTTTTCATGCCACATTGCTGAAGCACGAGAATTTAGGTAGTGCGCTGAGCTACATGCTGGCGAACAAGCTAGCCAATTCTATTATGCCCGCGATCGCTATCCGTGAGGTGGTGGAAGAAGCCTACCGCGCCGAGCCGCAGATGATCGTTTCTGCCGCACGCGATATTCAGGCTGTCTGTCTGCGCGATCCTGCGGTGGATAAATACTCGACGCCATTGCTCTACCTGAAAGGGTTTCATGCATTGCAGGCTTATCGCATTGGTCACTGGCTTTGGTCTCAGGATCGTAAAGCGTTGGCGGTCTATTTCCAGAACCAGATATCGGTTTCTTTCGGCGTGGATATTCACCCGGCGGCGAGAATCGGCTGCGGGATCATGCTCGATCATGCAACAGGTATTGTGATCGGCGAAACCGCTGTGGTTGAAAATGATGTCTCCATTCTGCAATCCGTCACGCTGGGCGGAACGGGTAAAACCAGTGGCGATCGTCACCCTAAAATTCGCGAAGGCGTGATGATTGGCGCTGGCGCTAAAATTCTGGGGAATATTGAGGTCGGTTGTGGCGCAAAAATTGGTGCTGGCTCTGTCGTGTTGCAATCCGTTCCACCACACACGACGGCGGCAGGGGTTCCGGCGCGTATCGTCGGTCGCCCGGAAAGCGATAAACCTGCGATGGATATGGATCAGTATTTCAACGGTATCAACCGCGGTTTCGAATACGGTGATGGTATCTAACCTCGCGACATAGGTTCTTCATTACCCTCTGCTGAATATAAACCACCGACAAATAAGGTGGTTTTTTGTTATTGCAGCTAAGAAACGTCTGAAAGCAACGCTTGGTTCGCTATCTATTTAAGCACTGCCGCTGTTTAACCCTTCATAATAGGTCGTTTGAGTTTTTCATCGGTTATATAGGCAGATTACGTGAACTAAACTATATATATTTTGGTAACCATCAGAATAGCTTTGCTTGGATCACCTTTGTTTGAATGGAATCGTGACGCTGTTACAGAGAACCTTATATGCATTTGAAGCGAACTTTAATCACGTTGAGTTTGATTACACTACCCATCATCCCTTTTTCGAGTTACGCAGTAGAAAGCATAAATAATACGGGCAGCATGGAAAACCCTGTATCCGTCACGGCGGACTCTACTGATTCTGCGTCGAATAAGCAGGATGAAAGTTGGTGGCAGAGAAGTAAAAATAACCTGTCTACGACCTGGAATGCGCCGCAGAGTCACGATATTTATATCCCTGCTATCACCTGGCATAACCGCTGGACGTACGATAAAGAAAAGACTGACAGATATAATGAAAGACCATGGGGCGCGGGTTACGGTGTTTCTCGCCTGGATCAGGATGGGGACTGGCACGGGCTTTATCTCATGGCGTTCAAAGACTCCTATAACAAATGGGAGCCTATTGGTGGCTACGGTTATGAAAAGCGTTGGCGACCCACCCGCGATCAGGATTTTCAACTGGGTCTGGGCTTTACGGCAGGTTTCACGATGCGTGATAACTGGAACTATATCCCGATCCCTGTATTGTTGCCTTTGGCGTCAATAAGTTATAGCAAACTTTCTTTTCAGGCGACGTATATTCCCGGAACATACAATAACGGTAATGTTTTCTTTGCCTGGCTCAGGTGGCAGATTTAATTCTTAGATTAACGAGCCTCTTTTGTTTTACAAAACGAGGCTCTGTTTATTCTGTAGATCGCGCATTGATGAAATATATTGAATGGCGTAAGTGTTATCTGGATAAAGGTATTTAACGTCACATCTTTTCTTCTCTACGTTTACTTTCTATTTGCTCGTTATTTATCCTGATGTAAACCATATTGACTGATGTTCATTCAGCCATCTCCGCTACAATGGCGATACTTTTTTCTCAGTGGATGCTGTCGTGCCATTACTTATTATCACCACGATCTTGTGGGCATTTTCATTCAGCCTGATTGGCGAATATCTGGCGGGTCAGGTCGATAGCTGGTTTTCTGCGATGTTTCGTCTGACGGCAGCGGCAGTGGTATTTTTGCCGTTCTTACGCTGGCGGGGCTACGCGCCGCGCGTCATTTTCTTGTATATGTTAGTGGGCGCTTGCCAACTGGGTATCATGTACCTGTTCGTATTCCAGGCTTACCTGTACCTGACTGTGCCTGAGTTTTTACTCTTCACGGTGATGACGCCGTTGTACGTCACGCTGATTTACGATCTGCTTGCCCGACAGCGCCTACGCTGGGGCTACGCGATGAGTGCGCTTCTGGCAGTATTCGGCGCAGCCGTAATCCACTATCACGGCGTGAGTGAGCATTTCTGGTGGGGATTCCTGCTGGTGCAGGTGGCGAACGTGTGTTTTGCCGCAGGTCAGGTTGGCTATAAGCGTCTGATGGAGATTCATCCTGTACCGCAGCACTGCGCGTTTTCCTGGTTTTATCTGGGAGCCGCGATCGTGACGATAGCCGCGTGGTTGCTCTTCGGCAACATGGCTAAGTTACCCACCACAACCTTGCAGTGGGGTGTGCTGGCCTGGCTGGGGATTGGCGCTTCAGGCTTGGGTTATTTTATGTGGAACTATGGCGCAACCCAAGTGGATGCCGGAACGCTCAGCATAATGAATAACTTTCACGTGCCGGCTGGGCTACTGGTCAACTTCGCCATCTGGCATAAAACGCCAGACTGGCTGAGCTTTATCATAGGGACAGCAATCATTACGTCCTCGTTGTGGGTACACCAGCATTGGGTCGTGAAGCATCCTTCACGAACGGTAAATGATCACAAGCGTGCTGGCGCGCCGAACGAATAAACGCATCAATGACCGGTTGGCGCTGTTCTCCGTCGCGGACGGCGGCGTACAACCGGCTCCAAAGCCCATCACCCAACGATTTGGTCACAATCAGCCCTTGGCGTTCAAAACTTTCCACCACCCAGTGGGGGAGCGCGGCAATGCCCATACGGGCGGCAACCATCTGAATCAGCAGCAGTGTGTTATCCACGCTTTTCAGCGCAGGGCTGATGCCTGCGGGTTGTAAAAAATGACGCCAGACGTCCAACCGCTGCCGTTGTACCGGGTAGATCATTAGGGTTTCTGCGCTGAAATCTTCCGGTTCGATTTTTTCTTTTTTTGCCAGTGGGTGCTCGGGAGCCAGTACCAGTCGGACTTCAAAATCAAACAGAGGTGAATAGTGCAGCCCACTGCGAGGCATGATGTCGGAGGTCATAACCAGATCCAATTCGCCTTGCTGGAGTGCGGGCTGAGGGTCGAACGTGACGCCTGATTTAAAATCCATCGCGACCTGTGGCCAGTGCTGATGAAACTCATCTAGCGCAGGCGTCAGCCACTGAATGCAGCTATGGCACTCGATGGCCAGACGCAGCATGGTTTGGTGCGGCTCATGGCACGCCTGCAACGCCTGCTGAATTTGCGGTAACACCTGCTCTGCCAACTGCAACAGAATTTCTCCCTGAGGCGTAAAGCGCAACGGCTGGCTTTTACGCACGAATAGTCTGAACCCAAGACGCTGTTCCAGATCGCTGAACTGGTGGGATAACGCCGATTGGGTTTGGTGAAGTGCAGCGGCAGCGGCGGCTAACGATCCCGTATTGCGCAGTGCTTGCAGCGTTCGCAGGTGTTTAAATTCGATCATGAGAGTCCTTCACAGTGACAGTGAATAAATTGCGCTTGTGCTTACTACAGTACCTGCGGATTATGGATGTGTAAACATCTGGACGGCTAAATGAGGAATTAACGATGACGATTGTGAATCACACACTGGGTTTTCCGCGCGTTGGGTTACGCCGTGAACTGAAAAAAGCGCAGGAAAGCTATTGGGCAGGTAACGCAACACAGGAAGAGTTGCTGACCGTTGGACGTGAGCTGCGTGCGCGTCATTGGCAACAACAGAAGGATGCTGGCGTTGATCTGCTGCCAGTGGGTGATTTCGCCTGGTACGACCATGTGCTGACCACGAGTCTGCTGCTGGGTAATGTACCTGCGCGTCATCAGAATGAAGATGGATCGGTCGATCTGGACACGCTGTTCCGTATTGGCCGTGGACGGGCACCAACCGGTCAGCCTGCCGCTGCGGCAGAAATGACCAAATGGTTTAACACGAACTATCACTACATGGTACCAGAATTCACTCAAGGGCAGCAGTTTGCGCTGACCTGGACGCAGTTGCTGGATGAAGTGGATGAAGCACTGGCGCTGGGCCATAAGGTGAAGCCTGTTCTGTTAGGCCCGGTTACCTACCTGTGGCTGGGCAAAGTGAAAGGCGATCAATTTGACCGTTTATCACTGCTGCAAGGCATTCTGCCCGTTTACCAGCAAGTGCTGGCTGAACTGGCGAAGCGTGGCATTGAGTGGGTGCAGATTGATGAGCCGGCACTAGCACTGGAACTGCCGCAAGCGTGGCTGGCCGCGTTTAAACCCGCTTACGATGCGCTGCAAGGTCAGGTGAAATTGCTGCTGACGACCTATTTCGACAGCGTTAGCCAGAATCTGGAAACGATCAAAGCGCTGCCGGTTCAGGGGCTGCATATCGATCTGGTTCATGGGAAGGACGATGCCGCGACGTTGAGCGCCCAACTGCCAGCTAACTGGGTATTGTCGCTGGGGGTGATTAACGGCCGTAACGTATGGCGTGCTGACCTGAGCAGTTGGTTCGAGCGTTTGCAACCGCTGGTGGGGACGCGCGCTCTATGGCTGGGAAGTTCATGCTCACTGCTGCATAGCCCTATCGATCTGAGTGTGGAAGTGCGCCTGGATGATGAAGTGAAGAGCTGGTTTGCCTTTGCGATTCAGAAATGTGCGGAGTTGTCACTGCTGTCTCAGGCACTTAACAGCGGCAACGGTCAGGCACTGGAAGCCTACAGCGCGCCGATTCGTGCTCGTCGTACCTCTACGCGTGTCAACAACGCCGCTGTTGCGCAGCGTCTGGCGGCCATCACCGCACAGGACAGCCAGCGTCAGAACGTGTATTCCGTGCGTGCCGATGCTCAGCGTGAGCGCTTTAATCTGCCAGCATGGCCGACCACGACGATTGGTTCTTTCCCGCAAACCACCGAAATTCGCGGTCTGCGTCTGGATTTCAAGCAGGGTCGTCTGGACGGTAATAACTACCGCACCGGCATTGCCGAGCACATCAAGCAAGCTGTCGTTGAGCAAGAGCGTCTGGGGCTTGACGTACTGGTGCACGGTGAAGCTGAACGTAACGACATGGTGGAATACTTCGGTGAGCATCTTGATGGGTTTGTCTTTACCCAGAATGGCTGGGTGCAGAGCTACGGTTCTCGCTGTGTGAAACCGCCAGTTATCATTGGTGATGTGAGCCGTCCAGAAGCGATTACCGTTGAGTGGGCGAAATACGCACAGTCCCTGACTGACAAGCCGATGAAAGGCATGTTGACAGGTCCAGTAACCATCCTGTGCTGGTCCTTCCCGCGCGAAGACGTCACGCGTGAAACCATTGCCAAGCAGATTGCGCTGGCGCTGCGTGATGAAGTGGCCGATTTGGAAGCCGCAGGCATTGGTATCATCCAGATTGATGAACCGGCGCTGCGTGAAGGTCTGCCGCTGCACCGCTCTGATTGGGACGCTTATCTGGCCTGGGCAGTGGATGCTTTCCGTCTGAATGCCGCTGTAGCGAAAGATGATACGCAAATCCATACTCACATGTGTTATTGCGAGTTCAACGACATCATGGATTCTATCGCCGCGTTGGATGCAGACGTGATTACGATTGAAACCTCTCGCTCCGATATGGAGTTGCTGGAGTCGTTTGAAGAGTTCGAATACCCGAATGAAATTGGTCCAGGCGTCTACGACATTCACTCTCCGAACGTACCGAGTGTGGAATGGATGGAAGCCCTGCTGAAAAAAGCGGCTCAGCGTATTCCTGCTGAGCGCCTGTGGGTGAACCCAGACTGCGGTCTGAAAACGCGTGGCTGGCCGGAAACGCGTCAGGCCTTGGCAAACATGGTTCAGGCAGCACAGCGTCTGCGTGAAACCCAGTAATCGTTAATGACTGATGAAATCAGGGAGGCTATGCTCTCCCTGATTTTTTGTACCCTTCACGAATAGATAAAATACGCGTCATTTTGCTTTTCCTCACGCTTCTTCATTATTTCTCACTGCAAATATTCTCTCTTCCTAAAAATTAACTATATTGTCTTTTCTTTAATAAAATCGCCGCGCTATCCCCCTTGTTTTTCTGCATCAACTGGTAGGTTATCTTCCGAAAATGAATATTCATCCGCTATCTATGTCTCTATTTTTCGCTGGGGTAAATCGACACGGTCATAAAGCTAGAGAATATTGTGCCGATAAGGTAAACGGCATGGAGGCGGCTCAGGACGTACCAATAGCGCGAGGATTTTTTATTTTTAATATTTTCTTTATGTTGGAAGTGCACCTGTAATTACTCTCTTATGGGTAGATTAAATATACCTATAAAGCATATTTCCTTTCCCGAAAAACGATTATTTCCCCACTCTGCGACGTTATTCGACGGCGTGCTGTGCGCAGTAGTCATTATTATTTATTACCTAAAAGGAGTGAGATGTGAACTTAGCGAATTGGCGTATTGGCTATCGATTAGGAGGCGGGTTTGCCGTTCTGATTTTGATGTTATTTGCCGTGAGTTTATTTTCCCTGTCTAAACTGTCCAGTTTTCAGGATGGTGCCAGAGATATCGTCAAAGAGGTTTACCCACAAACGGTAGAGGCTAATGATCTCATTGATAACGTGAATGGGCATTTTGTCGCTTATTTGCAGATGATGCTGGTATCCGGTCAGGAGCAGCGTCAGGGATATGTCGATCGGATTATGGCGTACCGCAAGGAAATTAGCCGCCTGCTTGATAACCTGGAAAACAATGCCTCAGGAGAGCGTGCTCGCACACAGGTGGGGGTTGTCCGTGGGTTTCGTGCTGAGTTTATCAAATCCGGCGATAAAATTATTAGTGATGCGCTGGCGGGTAATAACGACGTCGCCGTAGCGGAATTCAATAACACCCTGAATGTGATTCAGCGCAATTACCGTGACTCGGTGAAGCAGTTGGTGAATTACCAAAATGAAGCGATGGATAACTCTGTCGAGACCATGGCAGAGGTGTATAGCAGTACTCGCATAATTTTACTGCTTGTTTTGCTGTCGGGTGCGGCTTTTGGCGCGCTGATTGCCTGGGCAATCACGCGTAGCGTTACCCGACCGATTGAGCAGGCTTTGCAAGTCGCGGATAGAGTGGCGGAGGGCGATCTGACCTCACGTATCACTGTAACCAGCAAGGATGAAACCGGATTGCTGCTGCAATCGTTGGATCGTATGAATACCAGCCTGAGCTCGATTGTTGGCCAGGTGCGTGATGGTGCAGAAACCATTTCGACGGCGGCATCGCAAATCACCGCAGGGAATCAGGATCTGTCATCACGCACAGAGGAACAGGCCAGCTCACTGGAAGAAACGGCAGCCTCAATGGAACAACTGGCATCGACCATTAAAAACACGGCGGAAAATACTCAGCAGGCGACGGAGATTGCCAATAAGGCGACCGGTGCCGCGAAAAAAAGTGGTGATGTCATGCTTTCCGTGACGCAGAAAATGCGCGGTATTCGCGATTCATCCCAGCGTATGGCAGAAATCATTGGTGTGATTGACGGTATTGCGTTTCAGACCAATATCCTGGCACTGAACGCGGCGGTTGAAGCTGCGCGTGCGGGTGAGCAGGGGCGCGGCTTTGCGGTAGTGGCAGGAGAGGTCCGCTCGCTGGCACAGCGCAGTGCGACAGCCGCGCGGGAGATCAAGGATTTGATCGACGACTCCGTCAGCAAAATTCGCGAAGGCATGGAGCTTGTCGATACCGCCGAAGAAACCATGGGTGGCTTAACATCCCATGTGAAGGATGTGCACGACATTATCACTGAGATTTCACAGGCTAGCCGTGAACAGAGCGACGGGATTAACCAGATGAATCTGGCGATTGGGCAGATTGATACCACGACCCAGCAGAATGCGGCCTTGGTTGAAGAATCCGCTTCTGCTGCTTTGTCCTTGCAAGCGCAGGCCTCCGTTCTGGCAGAAGCCGTGAGCGCGTTTAAAGTACAGTCATCTAGCCGTAGTGATGCCGGGTCTTATGCACCGAGGCCGATGAGTACACCACTGCTGGCGCTGGCAAATAAAGAGTAAATTTGCTGCCATAATTTGCCTGTGTTGCTGTGCAACGTCTATTTCATCAGGGGGGGTAATGGCCTCCCTGATTCCGTTATCTCGCGATATAGAGCAAATCTGTTTTTTCCTTTGCTTATTCAGTTTGTTGTCCTTTTTTAAGAAAAATTCCCTCTCTTTATTTTTAATATCAAATATGTCTGACTATCATTTAATGTAGTTGTGGTGTTATTTTTGTTAATCGCCGTTGAATTAATCTGTGATTTTTCCGATCGAAACTTAATTTTTGATAGTTGCAGTCTATTTATTATATGTTTTTGAATGATTTAAACGATCAATTTGTAAAGTTCAGAAACAAGTTGCCGATAAAATGGATCACACAGGAACGGCTATGGATGCACGAATACGGAGAGGGAAGGTCATCATCTCACCTCGATAACGTCTCCTCGGTCTTATCAATCGTATTTGTACCACTGTTAGATTTATTGCCACTTTTGCACCTCAACACCTGAGGAAAATTATTTGATTTTTGATCGCACCTCTCATGCTGAGAGCGTGCGTAAAAATGCCTGCCTCAAGGTATCTCTGGTATGTCAGAAGGAAACCGCTTTTTCCTTTGGATAACCAGCCATTCTCCGCCCTGTGGTCCATCAAGTTGCGACATGTGCGCAACTGACCTTGCTATGCATTACCTAAAAGGAGTGAGACATGAATTTAGCAAACTGGCGTATTGGTTATCGATTGGGGGCTGGATTTGCCATCCTGATTCTGATGTTATTTGCCGTAAGTATTTTTTCCCTGTCTAAGTTGTCCGGCTTTCAGGACGGTGCCAGAGGCATTGTCAAAGACGTCTATCCACAAACGATTGATGCCAATAATCTCATCGACAATGTAAATGGTATTCTGGTGGCGTATCAGCGGCTGATGCTGGTTTCGGGTGAGGAACAGATCCAGACAAACGTGACTCGCGTGAATGAGTTCCGTCAGGAAATTGGTCGCCTGCTGGATAAACTAGAAAGCCAAACGGTTGAAGATCGTTCGGTTAGCCAGCTACGGGCGATTCGCGCGATTCGTACCGAGTTTCTGAAATCTGGCGATAAAATCATTAGTGAAGTGGTGGCGGGCAATCGGGAAGCGGCGATCGATGAGTTCAACAACAACCTGAACGTGGTTCAACGCCAATATCGTGATGCAGTGAAACAATTAGTGAACTACCAAGATGATGCGATGGACACCTCCGTTGAAGCTATGGCTGAGGTATACAGCGAGACGCGTATTATTCTGTTGCTCATTTTAGCGCTGGGTGTCGTATTTGGCGCATTGATTGCGTGGTCGATTACGCGCAGCGTAACCCGGCCGATACAGCAGGCTTTGCAAGTGGCAGATAGAGTAGCGCAGGGCGACCTGACCTCACGCATTACTGTTACCAGCAAAGATGAAACGGGACAACTGCTGCAATCGTTGGATCATATGAACACCAGCCTGAGCGAAATTGTTGGGCAGGTACGTGACGGAGCGGAAACGATCTCGACGGCCGCCTCGCAGATTGCCGCGGGTAATCAGGATTTGTCAGCACGCACCGAAGAACAGGCCAGCTCGCTGGAAGAAACGGCAGCTTCAATGGAACAGCTGACTTCTACCATTAAAAATACGGCGGAAAATACGCAGCAGGCAACAGACATAGCGAATAAAGCTTCTGGTGCTGCCAAGCAAAGCGGTGACGTCATGGTTTCTGTTACGCAGAAAATGCGCGGTATTCGTGATTCATCCCAGCGAATGGCGGAAATCATTGGTGTGATCGATGGTATTGCCTTCCAGACCAATATCCTGGCATTGAACGCGGCGGTTGAAGCGGCGCGAGCGGGCGAACAAGGGCGTGGTTTTGCGGTGGTAGCAGGTGAAGTGCGTTCTCTGGCACAGCGCAGTGCGACAGCCGCGCGTGAGATCAAGGATTTGATCGACGACTCCGTGAGCAAAATCCAGGAAGGCATGTCGCTGGTTGATACTGCTGAAGAAACCATGGGCGGATTAACCGGCTATGTGCGGGATGTGAATGAGATCATCAGTGAAATCTCGCAGGCCAGTCGTGAGCAGAGCGACGGGATTAACCAGATGAATTTGGCGGTTGGGCAAATTGATACCACGACCCAGCAGAATGCGGCTCTGGTTGAAGAATCTGCCTCTGCGGCACTTTCTCTGCAAGCACAGGCTTCCGTGCTGGCGGAAGCGGTGAGCGCGTTTAAACTGCTGTCATATGGCAACGGCAAAGCCGCTTCTTATGCATCGTCCCCAACACGTACCCCAACGCTGTCTTTAGCACCCGTGACGCCTGCGAAAGATCAAGGCAACAACGGTGACTGGACGACGTTCTAAGGCCGTCGGTGTAACACGCTGAAACACAAACGCCACCGTTGTTCGGTGGCGTTTTAGATCGTAGGTAAGAACGGACGCGTGTGATGGCGCTACGCTACACCGTTTTTCTGGAACCATGCCAGCATCCGTTGCCAGCCGTCACGTGCGGATTCTTCATGATAGCTGGGACGGTAATCGGCATGGAAAGCATGGCCGGCATCGGGGTAGACGATGATTTCTGCCGCCGCGTTCGCAGCGCGTAGCGCCTGTCGCATAATATCCACTTTTTCCTGCGGAATACTCTCGTCTTTCGCTCCGTATAGCCCCAACACGGGCGCTTCCAACTCCGTTGCAATATCGACCGGATGTTTGGGGCTGTTCAGCGTTTTCTCACCGGTAAATTTGCCGTACCAGGCCACGGCCGCTTTGAGTTGTGGATTGTGCGCGGCGTAGAGCCAGGTGATACGCCCGCCCCAACAAAATCCCGTTATCGCCAGCTTGCTGGCATCGCCGCCCTGTTTAATCGCCCAGTTGGCTGTGTGATCGAGATCGGACAGCACCTGTGAATCAGGAACCTTATGCACCAGCTCGGTCAGGATTTGCTGAATGTCGTTATAGTGGCTGGGGTCGCCCTGACGGAAATACAGCTCTGGGGCGATGGCTATATAGCCCTGCTTAGCTAGCCTGCGGCACACATCCTGAATGTGTTGATGAACGCCGAAAATTTCCTGTACCACCAGGACGATAGGGAGCGGCCCATTATGGTTCGCTGGCCTGGCGATATAGGCAGGTAGCTGTTCACCTTGGGAAGGAATGGTGGTTTCACTGGCAACGATACCGACAGAATCCGTTGTAATGATGGAGAAGCCCTGCGGTTTTACCGCCGGGGATAACCCTTGAGGAAGATGTTTGAAGGTCGTCTGTTCATCAGTCTTCATTACGCGCTCTCCTGTTATCGGTCTGCCGAGTTTCATGTGAAAGAGGGATGTCATGATAAATACTATCAATGATTAAAGAATCTACACTAGAAGACAATTAATCGGCAAAAATGAATTCCTCACCCAATAAATAGTGATTTAAATCACATTTTTTATGTATGTTTATGTTTGTTTCTTTTTTATAGGTGACTCCTGTCACTTAAAAAAACGCAATGATGCGCTAGAGTCTTTTTATAACGCGGATGCTTACAGACTGCGACAAGCAGCATAGATGAGGCATTCGGCACGATTTCTCTGAATACCCAATTGATTGCCCGGGAGGCAGTTATGTCTACATCTGATGTGTTCCATCTTGGTCTGGTTAAGAACGATTTACAGGGCGCGACGCTGGCTATCGTGCCCGGCGATCCTGAGCGTGTCGAAAAAATTGCCCGCCTGATGGATAACCCGGTTCATCTGGCATCACACCGTGAATTTACCTCCTGGCGTGCAGAACTGGACGGCAAGGCAATCATTGTCTGCTCGACCGGTATCGGTGGTCCGTCAACGTCAATCGCGGTAGAAGAATTGGCGCAGCTTGGCATCCGCACGTTTCTGCGCGTTGGTACGACGGGGGCGATTCAGTCCGGTATCAATGTCGGTGATGTGTTAGTGACCACCGCAGCCGTCCGCCTTGACGGTGCGAGTCTGCACTTCGCGCCAATGGAGTTCCCTGCTGTGGCTGATTTCGGCTGTACTACCGCGTTGGTGGAAGCCGCGAAAGCGTCGGGTGCCGCGTTGCACGTTGGCATCACGGCATCTTCCGATACGTTCTATCCTGGTCAGGAACGCTATGACACCTTCTCTGGACGCGTGGTTCGTCGCTTCCGCGGTTCGATGGAGGAGTGGCAGAGCATGGGGGTGCTGAACTATGAAATGGAGTCTGCTACGCTGCTGACCATGTGCGCCAGCCAGGGGCTAAAAGCGGGCATGATCGCGGGTGTGATCGTGAACCGTACTCAGCAGGAAATCCCGGATGCGGCGACCATGAAGCTGGCCGAAACCACCGTCATCAAGGTGTTGCTGGACGCGACACGCCGTTTGTTAGCCGCTGAATAAGTACAAAAATTGATGGTATTTTGGGCTGGTCATCGCAGAGGCCAGCCTTTATCCTAATAAACTTGTTCTGGTTTATTGGGTTAACCTGCGACGCGCCTGCGTATGTAATATGGTTGCCTTGCTCGCCTTTCAACCTCGCAAGGAGATGTATGACCGAACCAACGTTGCTTCATCCCTCTTTATTACCGCTGGACGGTGGAATCAACTTCCGTGATTTAGGTGGTAACCGGGCTGCTGATGGGCGGCTTATCCGACACGGTAAACTTTTTCGCTCCGGTTCGCTGGATTTGCTGAGCCAGGCGGATTGTGAACACCTTGCTGGCGTGCCTATTTCTCACGTGGTGGACTATCGGGATGCCGATGAAATTGCGCAGAAGCCCGACGTCTTGTGGACGGGGG
This sequence comes from Pectobacterium sp. IFB5596, assembly GCF_021432585.1. NCBI lineage: Bacteria > Pseudomonadati > Pseudomonadota > Gammaproteobacteria > Enterobacterales > Pectobacteriaceae > Pectobacterium > Pectobacterium sp. IFB5596. Next base: position 5,374 of record NZ_LXFY01000011.1, on the reverse strand, counting down.
CTAATTATCACGCTTACCCAGCCAACCCATTGCGCCACGAAGTAACAGCCAATCTGGATTCATTGGGATCCGATGTGCTGGCAGCGTTTGATTCCCGTGCGTTTATGTTGGAACTCTACCGCCGTCTGCCTTTCAATAACTCAGCCTATAAACAGCTGGTATCGCTGCTATTGCGGCCGGATGAGGGCGGGCTGGTGCAGCACTGCGCCGTCGGTAAAGATCGCACAGGTATCGGTTCTGCGCTGGTGATGTTTGCGCTGGGGGCCGATGAGCAGACCGTGATGGAAGATTACCTGCTCACGGATACGACGCTGACGCCATTCCGTCAGCAGTTACTGGCACATTTGTCAGAAACGCTGAATGAGAAAGCATTAGGACAGTTTTCTTATGTGCTCTCTGTGCAGGAAGAGTTCATTGTGACGGCGTTGCAGGCGATCTATGAACGACATGGTTCTATCGATAGCTGGCTTGAAGTGGAATACGGTCTGGATAATCACGCACGGAATTATTTACAAGATAAATACCTGATTGCAGGATAATTACCTGCTTTACTTTACAATAATGCGTTTTTCGAATCCGTTATTGTGGTCATAATTAGTTCTCTTATCGGTTAATTTTACTCAGTCTAACCAACGCCCGATGAATTTCATCAGGCGTTTTGCGTTTGTTAAATCAGGGAGGAACATGTCTCATATCATAGGGATAGATTTAGGCACGACAAACAGTTTGGTTTCATTCTGGGATGGCGAGAAAGCCGTACTGATTCCCAATGCACACGGTGATTACCTCACTCCTTCAGTTATCGGCCTTGATGATAACGGCGATCTATTGGTAGGGCGTGTTGCCAAAGAACGCTTGATTACCCACCCACTTAAAACCGCAGCGTTGTTCAAACGCTACATGGGGACGAAAAAGGCCTACTCGCTCGGCGGTGTACAAACCTACCAGCCTGAAGAATTATCTTCTTTTCTGCTACGCGTGCTGAAAGCCGATGCTGAGGCATTTCTTGGTGCGCCTGTGACAGAAGCGGTCATCAGCGTGCCTGCCTACTTTAATGATAAACAGCGTAAAGCAACGCAGATTGCAGGGCAGCTAGCCGGTCTTAAGGTGGAGCGCCTGGTGAATGAACCGACAGCGGCTGCGCTAAGTTACGGATTGCATGTTAATGATCCAGAAAGCCGTTTTTTAGTCTTCGACCTAGGCGGTGGCACCTTCGATGTGTCAGTCCTGACGCTATTTGACGGCATTATGGAAGTGAACGCCACAGCAGGGCACAACACACTGGGGGGCGAAGATTTTGTCGATACGCTGGTAAAAGCGTTTCTGAATGCGCATACGCTGACGTCGCTCGACTTGTCAGAAATGAGTCGCCTGCGCCAGCATATCGAAGGGATGAAACGGGAGTTAACGCTGCAACATGAGGCGACGATAGCGCCAGAGTTCGGTGGCGTAGCGTATCCGTGGCACCTTACCCGCGATGATTTCGAATCACTTTGTGCCCCTTTAATTGATGCGTTACGGCAGCCTATCGAGCGGGCATTGAATGATGCGGCTATTACCCCGCGTGATTTGAATTGCGTCATTCTGGTCGGGGGAGCCAGCCGTATGCCCGTGGTGAGAAGCCTGGCTGCCAGACTATTTGGTCAGTACCCGATCGCGACGCTAAATCCTGATGAAATCGTGGCGTTGGGTGCGGCTGTGCAGGCTGGGCTCAAGGCGCGTAGCCAAGGGCTAGCGGAGGTCGTGCTGACTGACGTCTGCCCGTTTACCCTAGGATTAGAAACGGCACGCCGCTTACCGAATGGACATCTGGAAAGCGGTTATTATACGCCGATTATTGATCGTAATACGGTCGTCCCCGTGAGCCGGGAAAAAGTGTTCAGCACCTGTCATGAAGGGCAAACCAACATGCTGCTGCAAATCTATCAGGGGGAAAGTCGCCTGACGCGCAATAACGTCAAATTGGGTGAGCTGGAAATTGAGTTTCCGCCCACACCGGAAGACGAACCCATTGTGCGTGTGCGTTATACCTACGATATCAACGGCATTTTGGAAGTGCAGGCGACAGACCTCCATGAGGGCAACAGTAAATCAACGATTATCCGCAATGATAGCTGTGATTTGTCGGACGCTGAGATACAGGCGCGCTTACAGCAGTTGGCAGAGATAAAAATACACCCGCGTGAGCGTATGGAAAGTCGACTGTTACTGGCGCGCGGTGAGCGTTTATATGAGCAATTGATGGGTGAAGCGCGAGAGCGTATCGCACATGAATTGCAAGCCTTTGAAGATGCATTGGAAACGCAGGACTCCTTGCACATTCGCCGGGTAACAAAAGAGATACAGAGCGTATTTGATGAGATGGAGCCTCATTCGTTATGAAAACGTCGTGCTGGGTATTTTTAGGGATTGAGGAAACGGTCGACCAAATGGCCATTCGACGTGCGTATGCGCGTTTGTTGCGGCAGCATAATCCAGAAGATGACGCCGAAGCGTTTAAGGCGCTCCGTGCAGCGTATGAAGACGCGCTCTTACAGGCGCGCTATCTGGTGGCTAAAGGGGATGCCGAGCAGCAGGAAAACCCTGCGTCAGAGGTGGCAGCAGAGGCTGAGAAGATGAGCAATCCTGCGGCTAACACGGCGAATGATGACATTGCTGTAATGCAGGATACGATGCAGCAAATTGAAGCGATAAAGCAGCGTGTGGCGGCAATCTATGCGGATGTTCAGTGCCGTATCGACGATGGGGTTTGGCGTGACGTGCTATCAACATCGGTACTCGATCGTCTTGAAATCAAACAGCCTGTTTCACTGTGGCTGTTTGGCTTTTTAGGCCACTGTGCTTTCTTGCCAGACTCGGTGAAGCAATGCTTATTGGAGACGTTTGACTGGGAACACAACTTGCTGTTGCTCAGGCGACACTATTCTTCACAGCAGGTGGAAGATGTACTGGAATGGCTGAATGACGAAGATGTCTGGCATATCCCTGTGCGGGGGTTGCGGTTTCCTTCCGGTATAACTGGTGAAGACGTAGACCGCTATTTTCACGACCGGGAGCAGCTGGTTCGCATCGTTTATCAACATGACAATGCCGCATTTGATCGGCAACTGGCGCAGATGTTATCCCGACAGATCTGCGATCCAGAGCTGCTCTGTTGGGCTATCGCCCACTACCATCGCCTTGGTGATTTTTCCCCTGCTCGTGAATGCTGTCGTCAGTTAATTGCAATGGTGCCGGAGCAAATAGACGGTTATTTGCGGTTAGCGCAGATTGAGCTGGATGACCGACAGTACCTACGCGCTGCCGATGCGTTTAATCAGGTGCTGGAGATGCAAAGCGACCATGCCGTGGCGTTGAAGGGATTGGCTGGCTGTTTCCTGGCTCAAGGGATGCTCTTTGAAGCTCGGGAACTGTATCGCTATCTCTGCACCTTGGTGCCGTATGACGTAGAAGCGCAGATTCAGGTGCTGAAAATCAATGCGCAAACCATTGCTGGTGGTTTCGCGACGATTAAACCAAAGCGTTACAGCATGGAGTACTGTGAAGAAGTCGCAGAATGTTATCTGCAAAATGGGGCTTACACTCTGTGTATCGATTTTATACAACACCTGATGGCTCGTGCTGAATATAATGCCAAGCCGCTGCCGCGCTTAATCAGAGGCAGTATTTTTGAGGTGATATACCGCTCGTTTTTTGTCAAACATGGCGATTTCAATGAGCGCACGCTTTCCTCTACGCTCTACATGACGCTCGGTGATGTTCATTATCAACTGGATCAATATGAGGATGCCCGGCAGGCATATACCTGGGCGCTGGAGGAAGCGCAACGACAAGGCGAAAATGGCTACGGTGCGAGTGTTTGTTTAGCGCGTGTTCTGTTGAAGCTGAAAATCTACCAAGATGTTATCCCTCTATTGGAAAAGGCACAGGGCTACCACCGTAATGATTCTGAAATCTGCTTCATGCTATCAGAGGCTTTTCGTTTTACGGATGAATATGACAAATCGCTGGAATATGTGAATCAGGCTATTGCACTGGATGCATCGCACTGGGTGTATTTTTCTGTTCGTTCGATCGTTTTGCACTATATCTTTGAGCGCTATGAGGAAGCCTTGTCGGACCTGAATTTTATTGTGCGATGTAAGCCATCTTTCTCTTCGGTATGGTATCGACGTGGGATCTGTCTGAGTCGTTTAGGACGCCATCGAGAGGCGATAGAGAGCCTGGAAGAAGCTATCGACTGGAATATTAAGGATCCTGATGCCGCGTTAGAATTGTTGAAATCTGCCTGCGAATTAGGCCTGTATGACAAGGCTCAGCGTGGCGTGAAGCTATATCAGGAATACGGCGGCGATATGGATGAGATCGGCGAGTGGTTGATGAAGCTGGAGCAGATAGCACCGGGGCGGCAGGGAGTAGATAACGCATGACCGTAGAAAATCAGGAAAATACGCAGCCTTTATCCAAAACTCAGCTATGGGGGCTGGCGCTGTCAGCCATTCTGACGGAAATGAATTACGATCGGCATGATGTGCTGGATGGTGGTGGTGATAAACAGGAAGCGCTGAGGGCGATTCGACATATTCTGAAACGGGATTGGGGCATTGAAACGCGTGAAGCGCTGCTGCGCCAGATCCATCGCCTGCTCAATGGTCACGGACACGGGCCGGGTTACCGCCGTCTACAGCATCGGCTGTCTGCGATGTCTGAAGCGGAGATGGATGCGTATATCCAGCGCCATCAACATGATGAAGAACATCACAGTGAATTACTGATCGTGAGGCTCAATCGGTTTGCGTTGGATCGTACCGGGATTGATGCCTGGGACGAAGGGCGTAGCGTCAATCTGTGCCGCTGGGGGATGGCGGTGGGTATGGTGGGCGAAGAGGAAGGATGGGATATGATCATGTCTATGGCGCGGAATGCGCAACAGAAATATGACAGCTGGTATCACTTTGCCATTAGCTACGTGGTTGGGCGGCAATATTGGCGTTCACTGGCGACGGAAGATTTTGTTAACGATCAGATGGATATTCTGCGTCGTTTAACGGGTAATCCAGAAAGCCCGTGGAACACGTTGGACTGGCATTTACCGTTAGATGACGTCACGGCGGTTATCGAGGTTGCTGACAAAGTCCGCAGAGCGGGGGTAACGGATAGATCGTAAAGACGCTGTAAACACGTCCTTGTGCGCTCGGCTTGCGCCATATATGGACGCTCCCGGTTGAACAAGGCGTTTTTCAGCAAGATGTAAAATCGGTAACTGCAGGCATATATCCGGTTTCTGATGGAGCTTCTGCGCCCCGAACCATGATGAAATCCGCCAGGTGAGTACCAAGCATCCACTACGGGCTATCATGCCCATTGGCGCATC
>NZ_LXFY01000010.1:76746-77363 GCF_021432585.1 Pectobacterium sp. IFB5596 | reverse complement strand
CGATAAAGCGATCGTTGCCGTTGTAGTCCTGCGCCGGCGTATAGGTGTACTGCCCGGTCGCCCCGTCCAGCGTCAGGGTGCCGTGCTGTGGCTGTGTGCTTACGCTGTAGCGCAGCGTATCGCCATCCACATCGGTCGCCACAATCGTACCGCTCACCGGCGTATCTTCATCCGTGGCTATCGACTGGTCCGCCGTGACCGGGGCGTCGTTGACCGGGCGTACCCCGATACTCACCGTACTGGTGGTGGTGCCGCCGTTACCGTCCGATACCGTGACAATAAAGCGGTCATTGCCGTTAAAGTTGGCGCCCGGCGTATAGGTGTAGGCGCCGGTAGCACCATCCAGCGTCAGGGTGCCGTTAGCAGGTTGCGTGTTCACCGTATAGCTCAGGGTGTCGCCATCCACATCGGTCGCCCGGATGGTGCCGCCAACCGGCGTATCTTCCCGGGTGGTGATCGACTGATCCGCGCTCACCGGTGCGTCGTTGACCGGCCGTACCCCAATGCTCACCGTACTGGTCGTCGTCCCGCCGTTGCCGTCCGACACCGTGACGATAAAACGGTCATTGCCGTTAAAGTTGGCGCCCGGCGTATAGGTGTACGCCCCGGTGGTGCCA
>NZ_LXFY01000010.1:24855-76683 GCF_021432585.1 Pectobacterium sp. IFB5596 | reverse complement strand
TCCAGCGTCAGGGTGCCGTTGGCCGGTTGCGTGTTCACCGTATAGCTCAGGGTGTCGCCGTCGACATCGGTCGCCACAATGGTGCCGCTCACCGGCGTATCTTCATCGGTGGCAATACTCTGATCCGCCGTCACCGGTGCATCGTTGACCGGCCGTACCCCGATACTGACGGTGCTGGTCGCCGTCCCGCCGTTACCGTCCGAGACGGTGACAATAAAGCGATCGTTGCCGTTAAAGTTGGCGCCCGGCGTATAGGTGTACGCGCCGGTAGCACCATTGAGCGTCAGCGTGCCGTTGGCCGGCGGGGTACCGACCGTATAGCTCAGGGTGTCGCCATCGACATCGGTGGCCACAATGGTGCCGCTCACCGGCGTATCTTCATCGGTGGCAATACTCTGATCGGCGGTCACCGGCGCATCGTTGACCGGACGAACCCCGATACTCACCGTACTGGTGGTGGTGCCGCCGTTGCCGTCCGAGACGGTGACGACAAAACTGTCGTTGCCGTTAAAGTTGGCGCTCGGCGTATAGGTATATTGCCCGGTGCTGCCGTCCAGCGTCAGGGTGCCGTTAGCAGGTTGCGTGCTCACGCTGTAGCGCAGCGTGTCGCCGTCCACATCGGTGGCCACAATGGTGCCGCTCACCGGCGTATCTTCATCCGTGGCAATACTCTGATCCGCCGTGACCGGTGCACTATTATCTTCCGCAGTGGTAGCAGCAGTGGCAGTAAGCAACGTAGATGAATCGACACCATCCAGAACAGATGAGGCTCTATCGGTAAACGATATGCCCGCAGTATCATAACCAATCGGGGCAGTCACGACATCAGCCGTTAAATCCAGTACCACCGTTGAATTGAAATGCCCACCACCGCCATCACCCGCTTCGCCAGTGTCATCATTACCAGCGGCGGCCGCCTCTAGGACTTGCGTTGGGTCAGCGCCCTGAGCAATAGCATCTTGTATAGCTGCGACATCATTGGCGACATCTACATTTTTCTGAGAAGATGCGCTGCTTACATCGCTCCAGTGGCTATCGCGTCCCAGATCCAGTGTCTTACCATCAGGTAATGTGATTGAAACCGCGCCGTTAGCACCGGTTATCACTTCTTCACCACTGTAAACGCGATCGCCAGCAACTAACAGTCTCTGACTCCCATCAAGCGCGACAACAAAAACTTGTCCAATAACGAATTTAATAACACCAATCACACCGTTCAAAATACTTTCTCCTTGATATCTATAATTATTTTTATGATATTGCGATATTGCAGCTATAGATTTTGACTATCATCCTGATAGGGTTGATTTGCTGTGTGTCGTCCTGACATTTTTTAAAAAAAACGCTACGATAATGCTGCCGTTATGCGTCAAACGCTTGACTCGATGAGCGATATAATAAAAAATTCAGAATATTCTTTCCAGAACTTTACTCATTTAGGGTAAGTCTTATTTCTTTCTCTCAATACGCCCTTTGCGATAGAATTAACGCACTGATATTAAAGAAATAAAAAAAATAAATTCGTTAAGCGTTTATATAACACTCAAACACTTTAATAGGAATAATCACAAATAAAGTTTTTGTGAAGGAAAACTGCTAATGATGCGTAGATACCGTTTTGTTTTATTACCCTTTATTGCCCTTTTTTCCACAGCGACGTATGCCGAGACGCTCCAGGATGCAATAAAAAGCTCGCTTTACACACACCCCGAAGTGAGTGCATCCATTAATAGCCGATTTTCCGCCGAACACGACTTACGTGCGGCAAAAGGCGGGTATCTTCCCTCCATTACGCTGAATGCTGGCGTTGGCCGTGAGGAAACCGATAGCCCCTCAACACGTGCTAGTGCCAATAAACGCACGGAGCTCAGTCGTCAGGAATCAAGCATCGCTCTGAACCAGACGGTATTTGATGGTTTTGCTACCTCGAGTGAAGTTGGCAGACAGCGTGCCACCGTCAATTCACGCGCCTATAAAGTGTTGAATACAAGTGAAGCGACGGCATTAGGCACCGTTCAGGTGTACCTCAACGTACTGCAACGCCAAGAATTCGTCCGCCTGGCAGAAGCCAATCTTGCAAGCCATGAGCGCATTTACGATCAAATAAGGCTGCGCAGCGAGCAAGGCGTTGGGAGATTGGCCGACCTTGATCAGGCGGAAGCCCGTTTAGCACAAGCACGCAACAACGCGCTGACAGAAAAAACCAATCTGGACGATGCCAAAATCAACTACATGAGTATTGTCGGAAAAGTGCCTGAAAATTTGGTTATGCCCGATGCGTCCGCAATAAAACTTCCCCCTTCTTTGGAGGAAGCACAACGCATCATGTTGGCAAATAGCCCGGCACTAAAATCCGCAGAATCGGATATTGAAGCCACGCAGCAGCAGTATGAAACATCAAAATCAACCTTTTATCCACGCCTCAACGTTGAACTCTCTCGCACAATGAATAATAACGTTGATGGGACGCGCGGCCAAAACAATGAGTGGCAAGCGATGCTGCGGATGCGCTACAACCTGTATGAAGGCGGCAGTAGCAAGGCCAGCATGGAATCTAAAGCCTATCAGGTAAAAGAAGCACAGGATGTTCGAAACAATGCTCTGCGGTTGTTGAATGAAGAACTGAAGCTCGCCTGGTCAGCGCTAAATAATTCACGTCAACAGGTTCCGATTGCCGCCGAATACGCCGATCGCAGTATGAAAGTACGTACCGCCTATCAGAAGCAATTTGGTCTGGGAGAAAGAACGTTATTGGACTTGCTGGATAGTGAAAACGAACTGTTCACCGCACAAAGACGCCTGGTCGAGGTTCGCTTCATCGCCCTTTATACCGAATACCGGATCACATCGCGTATGGGAGAGTTATTGAATCGTTTAGCGATCCCAACGCCTGATGCAGGTGTCAGTTTGACAAACGTGACAACCCAAGCAGAGTTGCCAAGCCTTAATTAATATATTTCATTAGTCAGCCAGCAATAAATTATGGTTTATATGCGAGGGAATTACGTTGTGTAAGGGAACGTTCAGTTAAATGAAGTTGCATTCAGTACAAGAGACGAAAGGTTCTGATGAATCGGTCGCCCATGAATCTACCGTTCATGAACCCATCGTCCATGAAAATAGTGACCCTCGCAGCCGTCATGACGACCCGTTATTGGATAGTTTGCTGATCCTCTGTGCCTTACAGGGGAAATCCGTCAGCCGTACCACTCTCACCGCTGGCTTGCCTTTAGCTAACCAGCGCTTATCCGTAAAATTGCTCCCAAGAGCCGCAGCACGTGCAGGATTGCAAGGCCGCGTTCTCAAACGTTCCCTGAATAAAATTTCTGAGATGTCACTTCCCGCGATGTTGCTGCTACGGGAAGGAGGCGCAGCGATTCTGTTAGGCTGGAACGCCGACGGCAGCGCACGTCTGATGCCCAGTGAAACTGAAGGCGGAGAAATTTCTGTTGAGCATAATATGCTGCAACAGAATTACCTTGGCTTAGTGATGTTCGCCCAGCCCCGCCATCAGTTCGATTTGCAAAATCCGTCACTGATCCCTCATACCAAATCCTGGTTTCGAGATACGCTTCAGCTTTCACGTTCGCTCTATCTGGATGCCATCCTTGCCAGTTTGCTGGTGAACATTATCGCACTTGCCACACCGTTGTTCGTGATGAATGTCTATGACCGCGTTGTACCTAATCAGGCAACGGCGACATTATGGGTGCTGGCAATCGGCGTTACTGGTGCTTTTGTTTTCGATTTAATTCTCAAAACGCTACGCGGCATTTGCCTCGATATGGCGGGCAAAAAAACCGATCTGATTATTTCAGCCACGTTATTTGAGCGCATTACCGGAATGTCGATGAAGGCTCGGCCACCACGAGTCGGTAGCTTTGCGCAAAATATTCATGAATTTCAGTCGCTCAGAGATTTCTTGTCCTCGCTGACGCTGACGACGCTGATCGATTTTCCCTTTACGCTGCTTCTGCTGCTGGTTATCGGCATCATCGGCGGTCCGCTGGTTTGGGTTTCCATACTGGCCTACCCTATCGCCCTGCTGGCGAGCTGGGCGATGCAAAAACCGCTGTCTGCCACGATTGAAAAAACGATGCATCTTGCCAGTGAACGACAGGCAACACTGATCGAAACGCTGAGCTGCCTGGATGCGATCAAGGTTAACAATGCAGAAAGCGAACGGCAGCACCAGTGGGAACAGACGATTGGCAGTCTGAGTAAGCTGGAAATGCGGGCGAAAGCGTTGTCTTCACTGGCAGTGAACCTGACGCAGTGGTTCCAGCAATTTGCTGGCGTGGCTATGATTGTCGTCGGCGTTTATATGCTAATTAACGGTAAACTCAGCATGGGTGGGCTGATTGCCTGTTACATGCTGAACGGCAGAGCGCTTATGCCGTTAGGCCAACTGTCAGGGCTGGTCAGCCGTTATCAGCAAGCGCGTTTGACGATGCAAACCACCGAACAGATGATGCAACTACCGCAAGAACGTAGCGATAACGAACATCCGCTGAAGCGCGAGAGTATCCGAGGTGGGATCGAATTTCGCGATGTGACGTTCAACTACCCAGAACAAAAAACCAGTTCACTGCAAAGTATCAGTCTGACCATTTCTCCCGGTGAGAAAGTGGGGGTAATTGGCCGCAGCGGCTCAGGGAAAAGCTCATTGCAAAAGCTGATCGTGAATCTCTATCAGCCCAACACGGGTAATATTCTGATCGACGGTGTTGATGCCCGTCAGTTGGATGTCAGCGATTTACGCCACAACATCGGCTATGTCCCGCAGGATATTCAATTGTTCAGTGGCTCGCTGCGCAATAACCTCATTAGCGGCGCGCGCTATGTCGAAGATGAAGCCATGCTAAGAGCCGCTGAAATTTCAGGGGTAAACGAGTTTGCACGCCTGCACCCCGATGGCTACAACCTTCAGGTCGGCGAACGAGGCCAACAACTCTCCGGCGGGCAGCGTCAGGCTGTTGCGATAGCCAGAGCGCTATTGCTTGACCCTCCGATTCTGGTTCTTGATGAACCCACCAGTTCGATGGATAACACCAGCGAAGATCGGTTAAAGCAAGCTCTCGCCCCCGTCATTGCGGAAAAAACGCTATTGCTAGTTACCCATCGAGTTTCCATGCTGGCGCTGGTCGATCGTTTAGTGATTGTCGATAAAGGCAAAATTATTGCGGATGGGCCGAAAGCGATCGTGATGGATGCGTTGAAGAAGGGGCAGATCAATGCGTCTCGGTAAATATATCAAACGAATCAAACGGTATTTTGTTGGTGGAGATGAGGAAAGCCTACAAACGATGCCAGAAGTAAGCCGGGCAATGGCTGAGGATTCACCACGTTCTATTCGCTTCACGCTGTGGGCTATCGGGGCCTTTTTCCTGTTCTTTATTTTGTGGGCGGGACTGGCGAATATTGATGAAGTCACCCGAGGCGAGGGTAAAGCCATCCCTTCTTCTCGCTTGCAAAAAATTCAGAATCTGGAAGGTGGAATCGTCACGGAAGTATTCATTCGTGAAGGTCAGGTCGTCAATGCTGGCGATCCTTTGCTGCGCCTTGATGATACTCGCTTTGCTTCCAATGTAGGAGAAACCGAAGCTGACCGGCTTGCACTGCTGTCACGCGTTGAGCGCCTGAACGCCGAAATCAGCGATAGGGAGCTCATGCTTTCCGAAGAAATAATGACGCAAGCGCCTAAAATTGCAGCAGGAGAACAAGAGCTTTATAACAGCCGTCGCCAGCAGCTTCATAATGAAGTATCCGGTCTGGAAGAGCAGTTGATCCAACGTCGCCAAGAACTGCGGGATTTTTCTGCCAAAGAGATTCAATTCCGCAATAGTCTGGGTCTGCTTCAGCAAGAAATTAAAATGTCGGAACCGTTGATTGCAGAAGGCGCAATTTCTAAAGTAGAAGTTTTGCGCCTACGCCGTGCTGAAGTCGAAACCCGTGGTCAGCTCGACTCTGTCAAACTCTCAATTCCCCGAGCGGAATCTGCAATTAAAGAGATCGAGAATAAAATAGAAGAAACCCGCAGTCGTTATAAAAGCGAGGCGTTATCTCAGCTCAGTGAAGCACAAACCAATCTGAATAAAATTGAAGCTACGGGTAAAGCACTGGAAGACAGGGTAAATCGAACGCTAGTCGTCTCCCCTGTTCGCGGTATTGTGCAGCAGGTTCTGGTAAATACCATCGGGGGGGTGATTCAGCCGGGTAGCGATCTGGTGGAAATTGTTCCACTAGATGACAAGCTACTGGTGGAAGCTAAAGTTCGCCCTCAGGATATTGCCTTTTTGCACCCTGGTCAGGATGCCATAATAAAGTTGACGGCCTATGACTACACCATCTATGGCGGTTTAAAAGGTCAGTTGGAACAAATCAGCCCAGACACGGTAACCGATAAAGAAGGGAACAGCTTTTACATTATTCGTTTGCGGACTGATAAGAATTATTTAGGCTCAGCCGATAAACCTCTTCTTATCATTCCCGGCATGGTAGCCTCGGTAGATATAATAACGGGAAAGAAAACGATCCTCAGTTATTTGTTAAAGCCAATCATTCGGGCAAAAGCGGAAGCACTGCGAGAAAGATAATAAAAAGGCGCTCAACATGCGCCTTTTATCTGTTCCACTAATCAGTGCTCATTCATACTGTGATAAATCTGTGTTTGGCTCCGCCCCATCGCTTTAGCCTGATACATAGCGGAATCGGCATTAATTGCCAACGTCAGAGAATCGGAACCGTGCTCTGGGTACAATGCAATACCAATACTGCATGATATATCCAACGTTTTACCATTGATCTCAAAAGGTTTGTTCAATGCGTTATGGATTTTATCGGCAACATAAAGCGTATTATCAATCTCTTTAATACCCTGAAGCAGAATAATAAACTCATCGCCGCTGCGGCGATATACCGTATCCGAATCACGAACCGCGCCACGCATACGCGCCGCGGCTTCTTTTAATAGCAAATCGCCAACAGCATGTCCGAATGAATCGTTTATCTGTTTAAATTTATCGAGATCGAGGAACATCAGCGCGATTTTTCTGCCAGTTTGCTTAGATAACAGAATCGCCTGTTCCATTTGTTCGGCGAACGTCAGGCCGTTAGCCAATGACGTTAATGAGTCATAATGCGCCAGTTGCCGATAGTGTTCCTCACTCCTCCGCAGCATATCGATGGCATGGTATCGCTCTATAGCGATCGCAATCAGCTGTGCAGATTTCTCTATAGAGAAAATTTCTTCCTCGGTCGGTGCATAGACTTTACGATGGTAAACGCTTAAAACACCTAATATTTCTTTGTTCTGGCCAATGATAGGTTCAGACCAGCAGGAGCGCAGCCCAGCGTATAATGCCAACCCTTTATATAAGGACCAGTGTGGATGAACTGAAATATCGTCAGCAACTACGCGCTTTCCGGTATAAGCTGCCGTACCAAAAGAAGCCACACCATCAGCAATTTTTACATTATGAATGGCATTTTTATAGAAACCAGGCAGACTTGGTGCAGATCCAAGCGTCAGACATTTCTTGTCTTTATCGACTAACAGTACAGAGCAAACGATGCGGCCAGGATTTTTCTCCTCAACGCTGAAAATGATCGCATCCAGAATATCTTTCAGCGGCGCACCGCTTGATAACAGTTCCAGCGCACGATTGTATGAATTATCGTGATGTTCCTGTGATTTCCGTTCCGTGATATCTAACTTAATGCCGACATATTGAGTCGTGTTACTCGCTTTATTATATATTTTAACGATATTGGCCTTTTCCCAATACAGTTGCCCATCTTTGCGTCGGTTAACAAACTCACCACTCCAAACATTACCTTTATTTATGGTAGCCCACAGATCTTCATAGACGCTGGCGTTAGTCATGCCAGAGTTTAATATATTCGTTTTTTTGCCAATAACTTCATCCGGCATATAGCCAGACATGGTAATAAACTGACGATTTACGTAAATAATTTCACAATTTTCATCTGCGATCATAATTGAGGCAGGACTATATTCCATTGCAAAAAAAGTCATGTTGAGAAAATCTTGTTTTTTCTGTTCAGTTTTAAACTTTTGTTTAATTTTTCTATTTTTCACAGAAGAAAACAATAACAGCATTAACAGTAAGGTTATTATAATTTCATACACAATAACACTCTCCTCAGGCCCGAGTGGTCCTGATCGTACACATCACAACGCAGATGGCGAAAAATCCCGGCAACAAACCCCTACCCCGCCGATTTTCGGGATCGGTGAATTTCCAGAGAGCAGAAAGGATGAAAGAAAAAACGCTCCATGAAGCAGGAGTATTTAGAAACATAGCAACGTCAGCATAAAGCCCTCGCATATGGCTGTGCGCAGATAAAAACAGCAAATTCAAAAGAGTATCTTAATTTAATAGTAGTAATTGTTCGGGTTATAAGCTTTTCTAATGGAATAAAAGAATATTCCTAAAGGTATATGGAGATATATTTTGAACGTCAATTTTTTGTAAGCAAATCAATTATACCAATAAGTATCATTGTTTTAATCAATAAAATCTATCACAAAATGATTTTTGATCGTTAACAGTAAACATTATATTTTTTTACCATTAAAAATCAAATAATTAAAAGAAAAAAATAAAATCATTAACGCAAGTGCCTGATGATATATGTCATAATTTGATGCAAAATTTGTAACCCCTCTTCCTTTTAGTTTATTGAAACTAAACACTGTTATAACAAATAAAATAAGAATTAAATAACAAAAATAAAACAAAAATGGCATTTTACTTCATGAAGTGAAATGAGAGGTAAAGTTGTCGGCGTGGCGAATTTTCACACAACCATGAAGCATTAGAAAACATAATGAGTTGATACGGAAGAAGAAAAGCGACGAGATGTATAGCAGTACTCTAATGAGTAAAATCATATTCAAAACAACAGGTTATTACCTATAGTTCGAGCTTCAACGTTTCAAAATTCTCAAATGGCTGGGGACGTGAAAGATAGTAACCTTGGGCAGCATAAGCATGCGAAGCCTGAACAATCGCCCACTCCTCTCGTGTTTCGATCCCTTCAATCACCACATAATTGCAAAAGCGTGATAGCAACGCGATCAAAGCGGGAAAAACAGTGCGTCCTTCACTACTTTGTTGCAGGAGAATGAAGAGCTCACGCGCGACTTTGATGCAATCATACTGAGCCAGCATCAATGATGAAAAATTCGCCATGCCACAGCCAAAATCATCCAACCACAACGTTTGTGCCTCAGGGAGTTTGGTTAATACTTCTTTCGGCAACCCCCCCTGATTTTCAACCATTTCAAAACGAATCCAAGGCATTTCCGCGATCAGGCGTTTGGCTTCCAGATTATTTTGCAACGCCAATAGCGTCATGCCATCGATGTTGACAGAGGCAAAAAGATCGTCGCGAGTAAATCGGAAACTCCATTGAGACAAAAGTTGCAGTTGTTCTACAATAATTAACAGGCGGGTATCGACATCAATATTTGCGAAGTATTTTTCAGGAGAGATGAACTTTTGCGGCAGGGTAGGAGAAAAAACGGAAGTCAGTAACTCAATAGCCATTAATTTACCAGATGTTCGATAAATGGGCTGAAAAGTATACCGCCGTTGACATTGTTGCCAGTAATCAGCGTCTAACGGCTCCACGCTTCCCTGTTGGAAAAATCCAGTTCCAAACTGATTAAGATGACCTTCCTGCTGCACTATGAGTTCCGCCATTAAACTGACACTATTAGTTATAAAATTATATCATATGGGCATGCACCGGCATCGACTCTCAAGATGCAAACTTAATCGGCAAAACCGATTAAATCGATGTCCATGATATTACAAAAATAAGTGGTTCAATATCACAACTAAATTTATTTAAATTGTAAATCAATAAATTAAAAACCAATAAACACAGTCGCACTGGCTGATTTATGCAGTCTAATGCATACACATAAAACCAATTTAACGAACAGATGGTAATTTTACCCTGTAACCTCACTATTTATGTAGCCAATAGGTCGCATGCTGAAGACCTGCGAAAACACATGAAAGCGACAGAAAATAGCCGCCGGGGAGAAAGCACGTCAAAGGCAACAGAGGCCAATTCGGCAGTATATTACCCATCAACCATAGTTACGCGTGTCTAAACGAGCGTCAACGGGTATAATCTGCGCCTTATTTGTAAGGTAGAAGAACATCATGGCGTTACTCATCACCCATAAATGCATCAACTGTGACATGTGTGAGCCCGAGTGTCCTAATCAGGCCATCTCCATGGGCATGGACATTTATGAAATTGATACCACGCTCTGCACGGAGTGCGTTGGTCACTACGACACACCTACATGTCAGAAAGTTTGTCCAATCGACAATACGATCGTCAAAGATCCAAGCCATGTTGAAGGTAATGAGCAGCTATGGGAAAAATATGTGCTCATGCACCACGCTGACAGGATTTGAGCATCCAATAGCGAGTGTCAGCTTTCGATAATCACCGTCGCACAGGCATAGCGTCTTTCGTCAGCCAACGTTACATGTACGCGTCTTACGCCTATCTGTTCTGCCAACTCTGCCGCCTTAGCAAAAAACCGCAGACAAGGTTTGCCCAGCTCGTCATTAAAAACCTCAAACTGGTTGAACGCGAGTCCGTTGCGAATTCCCGTACCGAAAGCTTTTGCAGCTGCTTCTTTCACTGCAAAACGCTTGGCAAGGAAACGGACTGGCTGCTGATGCTGCTGATAATGTGCCCATTCAGCATCCGTCAGAACACGGCGAGCCAATCGCTCGCCTGAACGTTCAATAACAGCATCAATACGGGCGATTTCGACAATATCGGTGCCGAGCCCAAGAATCGCCATTAGCGGCGAGCTTCGCGCATCAGACTCTTCATTTCGGCAACCGCCTCCTTCAGACCGCTCATTACTGCGCGTCCGATAATGGCATGCCCGATATTTAATTCGTGCATTTCCGGTAGCGCGGCGATAGGCAGAACGTTATGGTAGGTCAAACCATGACCAGCATTGACTTTAAGCCCTTGCGCAGCAGCGTAAGTCGCCGCATCGCGAATGCGCTCAAATTCATGCTGACGAGTTTCATCATCGGGTGCATCGGCATAGGCTCCCGTATGAATTTCGATATAAGGTGCACCGCTGGCAACGGCGGCATCAATTTGCCGTTTATCCGCATCAATAAATAGCGAAACCAATATGTTAGCCCGGCTAAGTTTGGCTACCGCGTTATCGATTTTTTCCTGCTGCCCCGCCACATCCAGCCCGCCTTCGGTTGTCACCTCCTGACGTTTCTCCGGTACCAGACAGCAAAAATGCGGCTTCACTTCACAGGCGATATTCAGCATTTCTTCCGTGACAGCCATTTCCAGGTTCATACGGGTTTGGAGCGTCTCTCTCAGTATCCGTACATCACGATCCGTAATATGGCGACGATCTTCACGCAAATGTACTGTAATGCCATCCGCACCAGCCTGTTCCGCAACAAAAGCAGCCTGAACGGGGTCGGGATACGCCGTTCCACGCGCATTACGCAGTGTCGCGATGTGGTCAATATTAACGCCAAGTAACAGTTCAGCCATGATAAACCCTCTATAAAGTCATGCACGATACGTTGGAGTTTACACCGATGTCACAGCGTCGGGGTACTGAGGAGAAGGGATTATTTATCAGAAGAGGTGGATTTGGACACATTAGCAGCAGGAACGAACTGTCGAAACAGTTCACGACTTTTCAACGGTTTCCCCCCCAGATACGGCTTTAACGCGATGCGGGTGAAACGCTTTGCAGCCTTCAGTGTGCCAACATCAGGAAATTCACGCGATGCCAACGAGCGTAACTCGTGTCCGGTAAAGCTTTTATTATCGACAACCAGGCTGGCAATAAATCCCCTTTCTTCTCGATACTGGTAGGTCATAGTATCTGCTACAGGTTCACCGCTGCCAGCACAATGCAGGAAATCGACGCCGTATCCCAGATAGCCCAATAACGCTAATTCAAAGCGTCTTAATGCCGGTTCTGGAGAAGCATCCTGTGCAGCAAGGTGTTGTAAGCAGTGGAGATAATCGAAGAAAAGAGCGGAATAATTAGTTTCATGTTCCAGCACACGAGACAGCAGCTCGTTAACATATAAACCGCTATACAGCATCGAGCCCGTCAGCGGCAGCGCCAACGAGACAGGCTCCGCACTGCGTAAGGTTTTCACTTCCCCCCGCCCGCTCCAGCGTACCAGCAGCGGAGTAAAAGGCTGTAAACAGCCTTTTAGGCTAGAGCGTCGAGCTCGCGCACCTTTAGCGAGCACGCGAACTCGACCATCGCTTTCGCTAAACAGATCCAGCAATAAGCTGGTTTCACTATAAGGTCGCCCATGCAAGACAAATGCGCGCTGCCAGCCTTCCATCGGCGTGAACCTTACAAGTCTTCGCTATAACCCAGGCTGCGCAGGGCACGTTCGTCATCTGCCCAGCCGGATTTCACTTTAACCCACAGTTCAAGGTGAACTTTGGCTTCAAACATCTCTTCCATATCCTGACGCGACTCGATACCAATGGTTTTAATTTTGGCACCTTTGTTACCAATGACCATTTTCTTCTGGCCTTCACGTTCAACCAGAATCAGGCCATTGATGTCATAACCACCACGTTCGTTAGTCACGAAACGTTCGATTTCGACCGTCACGGAATACGGCAATTCTTCACCCAGAAAGCGCATCAGTTTCTCACGGATAATTTCCGATGCCATGAAACGCTGTGAGCGATCGGTGATGTAATCTTCCGGGAAGTGATGCGTTGCCTGCGGTAAGTGCTTACGCACAATGCTGGCAATCGTATCGACATTCGTGCCCTTCTCAGCCGAGATCGGGACAACATCAAGGAAATCCATCTGCTGACTGAGGAACTGGATATGCGGCAGCAGCTTAGTCTTATCCGTGACGTTATCGACTTTATTGATCGCCAACAGCACGGGAAGTTTCTGATCGCGCAGCTTATTCAACACCATGTCATCGTCGTCGTTCCAGTGTGTACCTTCAACAACGAAAATGATCAGTTCAACGTCACCAATTGAACTGCTGGCGGCACGGTTCATCAGGCGGTTAATCGCCCGTTTTTCTTCAATGTGCAATCCCGGCGTATCCACATAGATCGCCTGATAAGGCCCTTCTGTGTGGATACCCATGATGCGGTGCCGCGTTGTCTGGGGCTTACGGGACGTAATGGAGATCTTCTGCCCCAGCAGTTGATTCAATAACGTCGATTTACCGACGTTTGGTCGACCAACAATCGCGATAAAACCGCAGTGTGTCTGTACTTCGCTCATTCAAGCTCCAGTTTTTTCAACGCTTGTTCAGCCGCAGCCTGTTCGGCTTTACGACGGCTCGATCCTGTACCAATGACCGACTCGCTAAAGCCGCTCACCTGACAGTGGATAGTAAACTCCTGATCGTGTGCTTCCCCACGAACCTGTACCACCAGATAGGTTGGTAGAGGTAGGTGACGCCCTTGCAGAAATTCCTGCAACCGCGTTTTCGGATCTTTTTGCTTATCGCCGGGACTGATTTCATCCAGGCGCGTTTGATACCAATTCAAGATCAAACGTTCGATATTCAGGATGTCACTGTCGAGAAAAATGCCACCAATCAGGGCTTCGACCGTATCCGCCAATATCGACTCACGCCGGAAACCACCGCTTTTTAACTCACCGGGGCCGAGGCGCAAGCACTCTCCCAGCTCGAATTCACGCGCGATTTCCGCCAAGGTATTACCTCGCACCAGAGTGGCTCGCATCCGGCTCATGTCTCCCTCATCAACCTTGGGAAAACGATGATACAGCGCATTAGCGATCACAAAACTCAGGATGGAGTCACCCAGGAACTCGAGTCTTTCATTATGTTTGCTGCTGGCACTGCGATGTGTCAACGCCTGTAACAAAAGCTCGTACTGCTGAAAAGTATAGCCCAGCTTTCTTTGTAAACGATTTATCAGGATGGGATTCATGTGTTACCAATAGATCAACGATGCGTCAAAAACAGCAGCATACGGAACAGCCCTGCTTACCAATTCGGTCAAAACTGTTTCGTTTGCATTGGCTCCCATGAGGGAGCCTGCCTTTCTGCCCGTCATACTTCGCGTTGCATGCACGTTAGCGGTGTTCAAACGATAACGTTTTGCCCTGCAATTCGCATTATTTAGGGCACGTTCTTTCAAAAAGTATTTCAGAAATATTCTACAACGGACAGCATTAGAATGCTGCCTGTATCTTATTTCAGTAATGCTTACTTTGGATTAATGAATGCCACCGATGCGACTCAAACGTACGCCAGTGGGCCATTCACCTTCCTGCTTCTCAAAGCTCATCCAGATAGCAGTAGCTTTACCGACCAGATTTCTCTCCGGTACGAAGCCCCAATAGCGACTATCCAGACTGTTGTCTCGGTTATCACCCATCATGAAGTAGTGCCCTGCCGGAACAACCCATGTAGCAAGTTGCTGCTGCGATTGCTGATAATAACCACCAAGCTGATCCTGCTGGCCCGGTACTAACAAAATATTATGCGTGACATTGCCTAATGACTCTTTGCGCGCGCCCATGCGAACACCATCGACACTGTTATCATTGGCAGACACCTGATAGAAACCGCCACGCGATTCCCCACCAGGCTGGTTAAAAGTCTGAACAAAATCGCTAGGCTGCACATTACTGTATGTCACCGCCAGTGCTGTATCACACGCCTGCTGCCCCTGGCAGGATGGACGAATCGTTACCTGCTTAGTTATTGGGTTATAGCTGACGCGATCGCCCGGCACGCCAACCACACGCTTGATGAAATCCACCTTCGGGTCGGACGGATATTTAAACACCACGACGTCACCGCGCTTCGGGTGTCCCGTTTCGATCAGCGTTTTTTGCGTGAAGGGTTCTTTAATGCCATAGGCAAATTTCTCCACCAGAATAAAATCACCGATCAACAGCGTTGGCATCATCGAACCGGATGGAATCTGAAACGGCTCATAAATAAAGGAGCGCACAACCAATACCAGTGCCACTACCGGGAATACGGACGCAATGGTTTCGATCCAGCCGGGTTGTGGAATGGCTTTCGACGAAACCGCACCATCAGCCAGATCGGCACCGCTCATGGCGGCAAATTTTTTCCGGCGAGCCGGAGCCCAAACGAAGCGCTCTAAACCCCAGACAATCCCCGTGACCAGCGTCACCAATGCCAAAATTACGGCAAACATATTGGCCATGCCAACTCCTCAGAATTTATTTACTGTCCTTGCCGACGTGCAGAATTGCCAGAAACGCTTCTTGTGGCAGTTCGACATTACCGACCTGCTTCATACGTTTCTTACCGTCTTTCTGTTTCTGCAACAGTTTCTTCTTACGGCTGACGTCACCACCATAGCATTTGGCCAGTACGTTTTTACGCAATTGCTTAACCGTAGAGCGCGCAATAATGTGGTTACCAATCGCGGCCTGAATCGCAATATCAAACTGCTGACGAGGAATCAATTCTTTCATCTTTTCGACGAACTCACGGCCACGATATTGTGAATTATCACGGTGAGTAATCAGAGCCAATGCATCAACACGTTCGTTGTTAATTAATACATCAACGCGCACCATATCTGATGCCTGAAAACGTTTGAAGCCGTAATCCAGTGATGCATAACCACGAGAGGTGGACTTCAGGCGGTCAAAGAAATCGAGCACCACTTCGGCCATCGGGATTTCATAGGTTAACGCAACCTGATTGCCGTGATACACCATGTTCGTCTGCACGCCGCGCTTCTCAATACAAAGCGTAATCACGTTGCCCAAATACTCCTGAGGCATCAGCATGTGACACTCGGCAATCGGCTCGCGCAGTTCCTGAATATTATTCAATGGCGGCAGTTTAGACGGACTATCGACATAAATGGTTTCTTTCGCCGTCGTTTCTACTTCATACACAACCGTCGGTGCAGTGGTGATCAATTCCAGATCGTACTCACGCTCCAGACGCTCCTGAATGATCTCCATGTGCAGCAGCCCCAGGAAGCCACAGCGGAAGCCAAAGCCCAGCGCCGTAGAGCTTTCCGGTTCATAGAACAGGGAGGCATCATTGAGGCTCAGCTTGCCTAACGCATCACGGAATGCTTCATAGTCGTCGGAACTGATCGGGAACAGACCGGCATAGACCTGCGGTTTGACTTTCTTAAAACCCGGCAACGCTTTTTCAGCCGGCTGACGCGCCAGCGTCAGGGTATCCCCAACAGGGGCTCCCAAAATATCTTTGATGGCACACACCAACCAGCCTACTTCGCCGCAGTTCAATACATCGCGGTCGATCTGCTTCGGTGTGAAAATGCCGAGACGGTCGGCGTTATACACCTGCCCCGTACTCATCACCTTAATTTTGTCGCCTTTGCGCATCGTACCGTTTTTGATACGTACCAGAGATACAACGCCAAGGTAGTTATCAAACCAGGAGTCGATAATTAGCGCCTGTAGCGGCTCATCAGGGCTGCCTTCCGGCGGCGGAATATCACGTACCAAACGATCCAGAACATCCGGCACGCCAATCCCTGTTTTTGCAGAGCAGCGCACAGCGTCGGTGGCATCAATACCAACAATGTCTTCAATTTCTTGAGCAACGCGATCGGGGTCAGCGGCAGGCAGGTCGATCTTGTTAAGAACCGGCACCACTTCCAGATTCATATCCAACGCGGTATAGCAGTTAGCCAGCGTTTGCGCTTCAACACCTTGCCCGGCATCAACAACAAGCAGCGCGCCTTCACAGGCAGCGAGCGAGCGAGAAACTTCATAAGAGAAGTCAACGTGCCCTGGCGTATCAATGAAGTTTAACTGGTAGGTTTGGCCGTCCTGCGCTTTATAATCCAGCGTTACACTTTGCGCTTTAATCGTGATTCCACGTTCACGTTCCAGATCCATCGAATCCAGAACCTGCGCAGCCATTTCACGCTCGGTTAAACCGCCGCAAATCTGGATAATACGGTCAGATAACGTCGATTTACCGTGGTCGATATGGGCAATAATGGAGAAATTTCGTATATGCTTCATTATAAAAATTTTTCTACCTTGATATTCCTGAAATTCTTGCCGATGGGCATGCGCATAGGTGAAAACAGCAGCGATGTTATTCCACCTGAATCGCAGCATTCTACATGCGGGAAGCGTGAAAACCTAGTCATGTCCGGTGCATTCCCCTTGATTATGACGGTTTTATTTGGAATAGCAGAACAACAAGAGGAAAGCAGGAAGTAAAGTGTCATTACGTGGCAAACAGCGTGTTGAAAGATAGCAAGATAGTGAACACGGTTTCCGCACCACATGCCCTTTGCGCCAACACGTACGAATCAATTTTGCAACAGCGTTCCAGGCAGCGCGATTTGCAGGATAACAGGCTCATAACGCTTATTTTTACCTAACCGTTTTGCCCAACGTTTAACCCCGATAAACGCCAAACCGCCACCCAATAATGCACCAATAACGGCAGCCAGATCGGTACTGAACAACGTTTGGAATATCGCCGCCCCGAACAGCAGCCCAACCAGAGGAACAAAGTAAACCAGAGCGGCAGAAAGCAACAACCGCCCTTCGGAAATACCCAACTCCACTTTTTGCCCCACTTCCAAAGGCCGATCGTAAGGGACATGCAGCGTATTTTCAGCAGAAAGCCCAAGCTGGCTTAATAAGCCAGTTCCACACGATGAGCGAGATTTACAACTGCCACACCCCGCACTGGGCTCACAGCGCAGCTCTGCAATGCCATCCTGCCATGACACAACTGTTGCCCATTCTTTAATCATGGTTGCGCCTTCAAAAGGATGCTGTCAGCCACGCGCTTAGCCGTAGAAGGAGGAATATCACCGACAACGGTAATCTCACGGTTGCCCCGCATGACGGTGTGAATAGAACGTCGACCGGTAAGTAGTGACTGCTCCTCGCTCACGTCAGAAGACGGGCTAATATTAATCGAAAAACTAAACAAACCATCGCTGTACAAGCGAGTTTCAATCGGAATGGACGAACCAGGCAAGATTTTTTTGCTGTGCGAAAGCGCTTTCATTCCTGTCGGTAACCATTCTGGCTCCCAGGTGAAATCCCCTTTTTCTACAGCAGACGTAGGTAAAACGGGAGGCAGCTTGATCCCTTCCAGCGGACGCATCACGCTAACCACATCATCGTCAACAATCAGTGATGTCGTTAAGAATTGTTCCAACCGCTTGTCACCATTACGATCCTGTAAATCGATACGCAGTGGAAGTTTAGATTCCGCATCAATCCACACCGTATAGCTGTAGCGAGTACCATCGCGTGAAATAACGCGAACGCCTAATGCCAGACGATCGGCAATACGCACCCGCCCATCTGCGGGAACAAAATCATAATAGGGCGATAGCTTCTGGAAATCAGCAAAGACGAGGGAAGGCAGAGAATCGACGATATGATCGCTGGCTAGCGTAAATGGCTCAAAACCGGGATCGAAATAGCTGATCTCATTACCACGCTGCACAATCTCGCGTCGCGGCCCATCCATAAACAGCAATTGCGCCAAGGAATGATTGTTGACCACAGCATGACGATACCGTACCGACTCAAATCCTTGCAGGGTGATATTGATAAATGAAATTTCGTAATTCAGAGAACGAACAGCGCCATTCATCTGTTGCAGCAACGCGCCCGGCTCAACATTCTGAGCCGGGGCGAACGTAGAATAAAACAGGCTGCCAATCAGAAAACAGGCGGCGGACCAAACGCGCTTCATTACCGGGGCTGTGTTCCTAATGATTGAGTGCCGGGAACCTGAATTGCCGCTTGCTGATCGTCCTGCGGCAGAGCATGCTCGGCATGCAACCGGCGCTGTAATTCGTAGTCCTGCAAAATAGCGTTAAGGCGGTTACGCTGCATATCAGATTTCTGTTGACCGCTATGAGGGGCTATATTTTCTGACGGTACACCCAAGCTCACAGGGGAGGCTGTCCCCATAGCGGGTAAGGTACTGAACACGCCGGATTCCACAACATGTTCGGCCGAATTGCCCTGCTGATAATTTTGTACGCCAACAATCACGGCTAAAGATACGCAGGCCGCGACACCAACTTGCGTCAGTTGGCTGCCCCACGGGCGAATTTTGTGCCAGAACGGCATCTTCGCCCACTCGACAGGTTGTGGCTGAGATTCAGGCTGCGCTTGTGGAACCAGACGAACGGGCTCTTTTTCGATTGCAGCGGCAACACGAGAAGCGATGTCCAGGTGAATCACGTTTTCACTCACATCACCACGCATCGCATCGCGGATTAGATGATAACTTTGCCAACTTTGCTGCAACGCGTCATCGCGTGACAATGCGCCTAACAGTTCGGAATCTACTGCTTCGCCATCCATTAAAGCGGAAAGTTTCTCTTTCTGCATACCGACACCCTTACCTTGTCAAATCCATCATTAGTCATGCGGATAGCTGGAAACGCTCGCTAGCGCTGAATAAGCGGTTGTACTTTATTATCAATAGCTTCCCGCGCCCGAAAAATACGAGAACGAACCGTGCCGACGGGACAATCCATAATCACGGCAATCTCTTCGTAGCTTAAACCGTCCAGCTCACGCAGCGTGATCGCTAAACGTAAATCTTCCGGCAAAGACTCGATAGTTCGGAAAACTATGCTTCGTAGTTCTTCTGACAACATTAAATTCTCAGGGTTCGATATTTCTTTCAGCGCACCCGCATTTTCATAGTTTTCCGCGTCATTAGCATCAATGTCGCTGGAGGGCGGGCGGCGCCCCTGAGCTACCAGATAATTCTTGGCTGTATTCACGGCGATACGATACAACCATGTGTAAAATGCACTATCACCGCGGAATGATTCTAACGCGCGATACGCTTTAATAAACGATTCCTGTACCACGTCCGGCACGTCCCCTTGTGGAACATACCGCGATACCAGGCTCGCTACCTTATGCTGATAACGAACGACCAATAAGTTAAACGATTTTTGATCGCCTTTTTGGACTCGCTCGACCAGAACCTGATCTGCCAGTTGCTCGCTCATCCGAGGTAATCTCTACTCAAACCGTTCTCCACACACAAAATAGTACTGCCAGCTATATAAGTCATATTTAGAGCAAGCTCCTCATTAGAACCAAGACATTCAATAAAGTTCCGGGTCATCATTTTTTTCTTTTACTTAGCACCGTTACTCGTCTTTGCGATGCGTATCATGACGCATTCTCTTCATCACACATTGTATTTATCTGAACACACGGTCTTCATCTGAGGCTTCTACGCTCTTGCGAGGATGATACGATAAATCCAGGGTATTCGCACGATTCACCCTATGACGTCATTCGCTTATTCTTTATAGCGTAGATAAGAGGCTAAAAACCAATACAGCAACCGACCATTGGGTGCTACCATCAGATTTCCTCTTCTTTTTGCATCCACGACACCACCATGCAAACGACCACTGAATACGTCTGTGATGTTTTAATCATTGGCAGCGGCGCTGCCGGGCTTTCACTGGCATTGCGTCTGGCTTCTCAGGCCAACGTGACGGTATTAAGCAAAGGCCCGCTGAACGAAGGTGCGACATTTTATGCTCAGGGCGGCATCGCTGCTGTTTTCGATGAAGCCGATACCATTGATTCTCATATCGAAGATACCCTGATCGCCGGCGATGGCCTGTGTGAACGGGAAGCCGTTGAATTCATCGCCAGTAATGCTAAACACTGCGTGCAATGGCTGATCGAACAAGGCGTGCTATTTGATACCGAAACCAGCACCAGCGGCGAAGAACGTTACCATCTCACGCGCGAGGGTGGCCATAGCCACCGCCGAATTCTACACGCCGCGGATGCAACCGGAAAAGAAGTAGAAAATACACTGGTGCAAAAAGCGTTATCCCACCCGAATATTCGGATTATGGAACGCTGCAACGCCGTCGACTTAATTACCTCCAATAAGCTGGGTTTGCCCGGTACTCGCCGCATTGTTGGTGCTTATATCTGGAACCGTGAACGCGAACGCGTCGAATCCTGTCGGGCGAAAACGGTAGTTTTAGCGACGGGTGGCGCATCTAAGGTTTATCAATACACCACGAATCCCGATATTTCCTCCGGAGACGGTATCGCCATGGCCTGGCGTGCTGGTTGTCGCGTGGCAAACCTGGAGTTTAATCAGTTTCACCCAACCTGTCTGTTCCACCCACAGGCGCGAAACTTCCTGCTGACGGAAGCGTTGCGCGGTGAAGGCGCGTACCTTAAACGCCCCGACGGCACACGTTTTATGCCCGATTTCGATGCCAGAGGCGAGTTGGCTCCGCGTGATGTGGTCGCCCGAGCGATCGACCATGAGATGAAACGGCTTGGTGCAGACTGCATGTATCTGGACATCAGCCACAAACCCGAAGCGTTCATCAAACAACACTTCCCCACTATTGATGAAAAATTACAGTCTCTTGGCATCGATCTGACGCGAGAAGCGATACCGATCGTACCGGCAGCACACTATACCTGCGGTGGCGTGATGGTCGACCAGCATGGACGTACCGACCTTGACGGTCTGTATGCGATTGGCGAAGTCAGCTATACCGGATTACATGGCGCAAACCGCATGGCGTCCAATTCACTGCTGGAATGTCTGGTTTATGGCTGGTCAGCCGCCGAGGATATTTTGCAACGATTGCCGCAAATCAAAGCGGTAAAAAAATTGCCGGATTGGGATGAAAGTCAGGTCGACAATTCCGACGAGCAGGTAGTGATCCAGCATAACTGGCACGAACTGCGTCTGTTTATGTGGGACTACGTTGGGATCGTGCGTACCACTAAACGGTTGGAACGGGCGCAACGCCGTATCCATCTGCTCCAGCAGGAAATCAACGAGTACTACGCCCACTTCCGTATTTCCAACAATCTGCTGGAACTGCGTAACCTGGTGCAGGTCGCCGAACTCATCGTCCGCTGTGCGCTGGAAAGAAAAGAAAGCCGTGGGCTGCATTACACGCTGGACTATCCAGAACAGTTCGAGGCACCGACACCAACCATTCTGGTGCCATAAGTCAGTTAGAAAAGGCAGACGCGGCGATAATGCGTCTGCCAGCTACATGAAAAGATAGAAATCTTTTGTCAGTTGCTGAAAATCGCTCGAATAACGCTTTGCTGCATCACGGATTACCAATGCGGAGTTCACACACGCCCGTTTCTGGCGAGACAGCGCCAGCAAAACGCGGTGCGCAGTTTTATCTTCCTGTTCCGATACGCGAAGCTGCTGATGAACAAACCAATGATGTTGCTGCGCCAGAGGAAGAAAATGCTCCACAACCTGAACGGGCAACACCACGCAAAAAAGCCCTTCGGGCATCAGCAGTTGATGCGCGCAGTGCAATAGCGCTTCATGGGTTAACGAGGTGGTATAACGCGCCTGCTCACGCTCAACCGAACCACACGCGATCCCAGGCTGGAAATAAGGCGGATTACTGACAATCAACGAATAATCGGCGCATCGCATCGCGGCGAAATTCACGATATCCTCGGCATAGACCGCGATTCTGTCAGCCCATGGCGAGGCAACAACGTTGTCTTTCGCCTGCTGACTCGCAGCGCTATCCAGTTCGACGGCATCAATGAGAACATGTGGTTCAGAACGCTGTGCAAGCATCAGCGCGAGGAGGCCGGAACCGCTGCCGATATCCAGAATTCGCGTTGCAGAGGAAACCGGAACCCAAGCTCCCAGCAAAATACCATCGGTTCCCACTTTCATTGCACAGCGATCGTGCGCCACAAAGAATTGCTTGAAGGTAAATCCATCCCGACGCAATGTCAGTTTATTATCAGCCTGATGACTCATGAAAATAAGATTCCAAACGCAAACCGCAGTAGCATAGGTGAAACATCAGCGCAGGAAAAGTGTCGATGTCTGCTTAAACAGGTGAAGAAATCGGCCAATCCGTCTATAATCGGCGCCCCAAATAGAGGTAGACCATGACTGTAACCAATTTTTCCGAGCTCGATCTTGATGAAAGCCTGTTAGACGCCCTGCGTGATATGGGTTATGAACGTCCGACTGCGATTCAAGCCGAGGCAATCCCTCCGGCAATGGAAGGCCGTGACGTGCTAGGCTCCGCGCCAACAGGAACAGGTAAAACCGCCGCCTATTTGCTGCCGGTTTTGCAGCATCTTATCGATTTTCCTCGTAAAAAATCAGGTCCACCTCGTATTCTGATCCTCACACCAACCCGTGAACTCGCCATGCAGGTAGCCGATCAAGCGCGTGCATTCGCGGCACATACGCATCTGGATATCGCCACGATCACTGGCGGCGTGGCCTATATGAACCACGCAGAAGTGTTCAGCGAAAATCAGGATATCGTCGTCGCGACGACTGGCCGTCTGCTGCAATACATCAAAGAAGAAAACTTCGATTGCCGCGCAGTAGAAACGCTGATTCTGGATGAAGCGGACAGAATGCTGGATATGGGCTTCGCCCAGGATATTGAACACATTGCTGGGGAAACCCGTTGGCGCAAGCAAACGCTACTGTTTTCTGCGACGCTGGAAGGGGATGCGATCAAGGATTTCGCCGAGCGTCTGCTCAACGAACCCGTTGAAGTCGAATCCGACCCCTCTCGTCGGGAACGTAAAAAAATTCTGCAATGGTATTACCGCGCCGACGATCTCAAACACAAAACAGCCCTGCTCTGCCATCAGTTAAAACAGCCAGATGTTACGCGTTCTATCATCTTTGTACGTAAGCGTGAGCGAGTGCATGAGCTGGTAGCCTGGCTGCGTGAAGCTGGCATTAACTCGTGCTATCTCGAAGGCGAAATGGTGCAAGCTAAGCGTAACGAAGCAATCAAACGCATGAGTGACGGCCGGGTTAACGTGCTGGTGGCAACAGATATCGCAGCGCGTGGTATTGATATTAATGATGTCAGCCACGTATTTAACTTCGACTTACCGCGCACCGCAGATACTTACCTTCACCGCATCGGCCGCACCGGTCGCGCGGGTCGCAAAGGCTGTGCCATCTCTTTCGTTGAAGCGCACGATCATCTGCTACTGGGAAAAATCAGCCGTTACCTGAATGAGCCGCTAAAACCACGCATCATTGAGGAACTCCGCCCAGAAACCAAAGCGCCAAGCGCCAAAACGACGGGCAAACCGTCGAAAAAAGTGCTCGCTAAGCGGAAAGAGAAAAAAGAGAAGGAAAAAGAAAAAGTTAAAGTGAAAGTTCGCGATCGCGATAGTAAAAACATTGGTAAGCGTCGTCAACCCACGCAGAAAACCAGTGAACCGACCAGCGAATAAAACCGTTGCTGTAAACACAATAAAAACACAGATGTAAAAAAGGGAGCTTCGGCTCCCTTCTTGTTAAGGCTTCAGTAACAACTTACAGGCTGGCGGTAAAAGTACGAGCGATAACGTCGCGCTGTTGTTCCGGCGTCAGTGAGTTGAAACGAACAGCGTAGCCAGATACGCGGATAGTCAACTGCGGATAGTTTTCCGGGTGCTTAACAGCATCTTCCAGCGTCTCACGGCGCAGGACGTTTACGTTCAGGTGTTGACCACCTTCCACACGTACTTCAGGTTTGATTTCCAGTGGAATTTCACGATACTCGATCTGACCCAGATCGCTCACTGGAACGATTTGATCTTCGCTATAAACTGATTTCGCACATACGCAACGTGCCTGTGATTTTTCTTCGTCCAGCAACCAGAAAGAATTGATCAGCGCGCTGTCGTTAGCCTTGGTGATTTGAATACCAGTAACCATAATTGCCTCCGTAAAACGGCGTGTTATTGTCTTAGTTAAAAACTAACTGAGTTAAAATCGCTATCGGCAGAAAAATGCCAAATTTCGTAACGATCGTATAAAACTGTTTGCCTCTGCCCTCTTATATACCAGCCTGATAGCCAGACATCTTTGACTTAAATCAATTTTAAAACCCTGCAATCCCACTACGTGAAGGCAATTTATTGTTTTATATCAATTTTACCAAAGCACTCAATTGCAAATATTTTTGTAAATTTTCAATTTTTTTTCAAAAAATCCTCTTTAATCCCGACAATCGTGGTTACGGTTTTACCTGAGCACGATAGATCGGTAAGCTACCCACAACACCATTCAACCTGTAAAAAAAGAGTGCATGATGGCGACCTCTCTCACCTGGCATGACGTGCTGGCACAAGAAAAGCAGCAGCCTTACTTCATCAATACCCTTGAATTTGTTGGGAAAGAACGAGCAGCGGGTAAGACGATCTATCCCCCGCAGAAGGATGTTTTTAACGCGTTCCGCTTTACCGAACTGCATCAGGTCAAAGTCGTCATTCTGGGGCAAGATCCCTATCACGGCCCGAATCAGGCACACGGACTGTCATTTTCTGTACGTCCGGGTGTCCCCGCTCCGCCTTCCCTGGGCAATATTTATAAAGAACTGGCAAACGACATCCCTGGGTTTGAAATTCCACGACACGGTTTTCTGCAAAGCTGGGCGGAGCAAGGCGTTCTACTGCTAAACACCGTACTAACGGTTGAGGCCGGGCAAGCACACTCGCATGCCAATCTGGGCTGGGAAACCTTTACCGATCGCGTCATTGCCGCATTGAATGAACAGCGGGAAGGCCTGGTCTTTCTCTTGTGGGGTTCACATGCACAGAAAAAAGGCAACATCATTGACCAGAAGCGCCACCATATTCTGAAATCACCGCACCCTTCCCCACTGTCCGCACACCGTGGATTTTTGGGCTGTAAACATTTTTCGCAGGCCAATCAGCTTCTGGAACAGCAAGGATTATCGCCAATAGATTGGATGCCAAGGCTTCCGGAAGAGATCTAAGTGCAACAGTTTGGTTGCTTTCAAAGAATGGGGGCAACCAACTATCCTTTACAAAGAACCGTTTATAAAGAAGCATTTATAAAAAATCGTTAACAAGAAGTCGCTTACAAGCGTATTAAGCCAATGAAAAACATTGATTGAATGTGGATAAATCGAAAGGAATAAATAATAGGAAGTAATGCGATGATTTGGTGGAGCTAAGCGGGATCGAACCGCTGACCTCTTGCATGCCATGCAAGCGCTCTCCCAGCTGAGCTATAGCCCCACAACGTGTGGAATGTTCACGATAATCAACCAAACAGAGGGAGTGTTTGGTGGAGCTAAGCGGGATCGAACCGCTGACCTCTTGCATGCCATGCAAGCGCTCTCCCAGCTGAGCTATAGCCCCGTATCTTACAGCATTACCGCAAAGGCAAGTACTGTGCGAACGCGTCGCATAATATGAAACCCGATTAGCAGTGTCAACGGCTAAATCCGCTTATCCGATCAACCGCTGAAAAAGACGCCAAAGGTGAGAAAAAACAGGCGGCAATTTCGGTGTCATATCATCATAAGTACAATAAAAAGCTGCCAACGATAACGCGATTTATTATCATCAATTTACGTTACGCTTCTGTCTTCTATTAAGCACTTCGCACATGCGCTATTTTTCTATGATTGTATTTTCTCTGATGGTATCTGTGTCTGGCATGTTGCCCGTTCGGGCACAGCCAGCCATTCCTGATATTACCGAACAAGCAAAAGCCCAATTTCAAATCAGGCACGTTGAGATGCAAAGTGGCGAACAACATGCTTATCGACTTTTCATCGCGCTTCCCCGTCAACCCGTGCCAGAAGGCGGCTATCCGGTGCTGTACATGTTGGACGGTAATGCCCAGTTTCCGGTTGCCATAAACAGTTACAACGCGAAAAATGGCGCGGCACCGCTGATTGTCGCTATCGGTTATCCGATCGATAAACCTTACGATGTTCCCGCCCGCACGCGTGACTACACGCCGCCAACAACGATTACCGACCCAGATTTTGCCGCGGGCGGCGAAGCCGAGGCATTTTACCAATTCCTGCAATCCACGGTAAAACCTTGGGTTGAGGCAAACTACGCCGTCAATAAGCAAAAACAAACGCTTGCCGGGCACTCTTTCGGTGGCCTGTTCACGCTCTATACGCTTTTTAACCACACCGAATCTTTCCAGCGTTATATCGCTGCGAGTCCATCTATCTGGTGGGGAAACGGTGTTGTGATTCCGGTAAGAACGCCGCTGCTCGCTACACCGCCGCTGTCGATTACTGTCACAGCTGGAGAAAATGAGGATGAACCTGTCAAAACTCAGGCAGGTAAAGCCGTTGATGAAAAGCGGGCGGAACGGCTCAGCCAAAGAAAAATGGTGGAAAGAGCAAAAACGCTGGTCGCACAACTCAACGAACAGGGCACAAAAACCGACTTTATTCTGTTCCCTGGCAAAGGACACGGCGACGTCATCCCGGATGCCATAGGCAAAGCGGTCACTATCGCCGGTCAATAATCATTATTTGATGTCATAAAAAACCCCGACATTTTGCCGGGGTCTGTTCTGTATAACGCTATTCACGCAATAGCGATTACTGCTGGGCTTCACGCTCCGCGATAAACACCAGTGCTTTATCAATACGCGCCAGCGAACGCTGTTGGCCAATCGCCTGTACAGTCACATCAACGCCCGGAGACTGGCCAGCGCCCGTTACCGCAACGCGCAATGGCATACCGACTTTCCCCATCCCCTGACCCAGCTCATCTGCCGTGCCCTGAATAGCGTGATGGATGTTCTCCGCTGTCCAATCGCTAATTGCCGCCAGCTTCTCACGAACCAGCTCAAGCGGCTGACGGGCAACCGGGCGCAGGTGTTTCTTCGCAGCATCGGCATCAAACTCAGCAAAATCTTCATAGAAATAACGGCAAGAGTCCGCCATCTCTTTCAGCGTCTTACAACGTTCGCCCAGCAAGCCGATCAGTTCACTCAACTGCGGCCCGGTACGCGTATCAATACCCGCTTGCTCAATATGCCATGACAAGTGCGTTGCCACGTATTCTGCTGGCAGATAGTTAATATAGTGGTGGTTCAACCATTGCAGCTTTTCAGTATTGAAGGCGCTCGCCGATTTGTTGACGGCATCCAGTGAGAACAGAGACTTCATCTCATCAATGGAGAAGATTTCCTGATCGCCAGATGACCAGCCTAAACGCACCAGATAGTTCAACAGAGCTTCCGGCAGATAGCCGTCATCGCGGTATTGCATCACACCGACTGCGCCATGACGTTTGGACAATTTCTTACCGTCGTCGCCCAGGATCATCGACACATGCGCATATTCCGGCACCGGTGCACCCAGCGCTTTCAGGATATTGATCTGGCGCGGCGTGTTGTTGATATGGTCTTCACCACGGATAACGTGCGTGATTTCCATATCCCAGTCATCGATAACGACACAGAAATTGTAGGTTGGTGAACCGTCAGTACGACGGATAATCAGGTCATCGAGCTCCTGATTGCTGAATTCGATCGGCCCGCGAATGCGGTCATTGAAGATGACCGAGCCTTCCTGCGGGTTGAGGAAACGCACGACGTGCGGCTCATTATCAGCATGATGTTCGTGAGAGCCACGGCAACAGCCGTCGTAACGCGGCTTTTCGCCGTTTTCCATCTGCTTTTCACGCAGCGCTTCCAGACGCTCTTTAGAACAGTAGCACTTATAGGCCGTGCCGTTTTCCAGCATCTGATCAATAACGGCGTTGTAGCGGTCAAAACGTTTAGTCTGGTAGTACGGGCCTTCATCCCAGTTCAGGCTCAGCCAGTTCATACCATCCATAATGGCATCAATCGCGTCCTGAGTTGAACGCTCCAAATCAGTATCTTCAATACGCAGCACGAACTCGCCGTCCTGATGACGAGCAAACAGCCAAGAGTAAAGTGCGGTACGAGCGCCACCGACATGAAGATAGCCAGTAGGACTAGGGGCGAAACGGGTTTTGATTTTCATTTGGGATTACAGCCTTATTACGCAACGGCTGTCGGCAATACCGACATAAGCTCAGAGAACAAAAGTGGGCAACATTCTATCACTCTGCTTCGATTCCTCAACGCCGTAACATGCCGCACACGCTTTTATTCTGGTAGAAATGACCAGATACCTCGCTGAATTGCGCAAGGATGCAGCACCAGCGGTGATAAATACGACGCCTTGCCTAATTTTGCAACGAACAATCATTTTAGTTTTAAAAAGCGTTGACTCATATTCAAGTATCCCTATAATGCGACTCCACACAGCGGGGGTGATTAGCTCAGCTGGGAGAGCACCTCCCTTACAAGGAGGGGGTCGGCGGTTCGATCCCGTCATCACCCACCACTCTTTACTGAAATTAAGTAAGAGTCGCTCGCTGTGTAGAGTAAGAAGATTTGAGATTGGGTGATTAGCTCAGCTGGGAGAGCACCTCCCTTACAAGGAGGGGGTCGGCGGTTCGATCCCGTCATCACCCACCAATCTCTACCAGCTGGTCTTCTTATTAGAAGTTGAAGTAGCACAAGAAGTAAATGTAGTACAGAAGTGGGTGATTAGCTCAGCTGGGAGAGCACCTCCCTTACAAGGAGGGGGTCGGCGGTTCGATCCCGTCATCACCCACCACTTCTGCGGGTCGTTAGCTCAGTCGGTAGAGCAGTTGACTTTTAATCAATTGGTCGCAGGTTCGAATCCTGCACGACCCACCACTTCCGCAAAGTGATTCCTCTCTGAAGTAAATCCACCCAATGTTATCTACTGCACGTATCGTGTAGATGAGAGCCGTTGTCAGTTTTACGGTAATATTCCTAAACTTCGATGAAGTACCACAGCGTTGCTCAGCTGCGGCACCTAACTATCATGCCAGTACGGCTAAATCCGCTGCATCAAAACCGCGCAACTTATCAGTCTGTCCTGCACGTACTTTTTGTACCCATTGCGCATCAGAGAGCAGAACTCGGCCAACAGCGATCAAATCAAATTCTTCTCGCTCCATGCGCGCATACAGATTATCTAGCGCTGCCGTACCGGAACCCTCGCCACCAAACGCCGCAAAGAAATCCGAGCTCAGCCCTACCGAGCCAACGCTGATTGTCGTCGCACCTGTCAGCTTCTTCGCCCAACCAGCGAAATTCAACCCTTCAGCCCCGTCAATTTCGGGGAATTCCGGCTCCCAGAAACGACGCTGGGAACAGTGGAGAACATCCACACCCGCCTCAACCAGCGGTGCCAACCAGTCCATCATCTCCTGTGGGGAAGTGGCAAGCCGTGCGCGGTAATCCTGCTGTTTCCACTGACTCACGCGCAGGATCAGCGGGAAATCGTCACCAATAGCGGCTCGGACCGCGCGAATAATCTCTGCGGCAAAGTGAGAACGCTCACGGATCGTTGCTCCGCCGAAAACATCTGTACGCTTATTCGTACCCGGCCAGAAGAATTGATCGATCAGATAGCCATGCGCACCATGCAACTCCAGCGTGTCAAACCCCAACCGTTTGGCGTCGACTGCTGCGCGGGCGAAAGCCGCTACGGTATCGGCAATAGCTTCTTCCGTCATCACCACACCACGGGGCTCATCCGGCCCAACCAGTCCCGATGGGCTTTCAACAGGGGCATCCGGTTCCCAGCCACGACCGTGCGTTGACCCCGTATGCCAAATTTGTGGGCCAATACGACCACCAGCGGCATGAACCGCTTTAGCCACCGCATCCCAGCCTGCTAGCGCTGCCTCACCGTGGAAAAATGGTATTCCTGGCATATTGCGCGAAGCGGGACGATCGACCACCGTCCCCTCTGTAAGAATCAGTCCTACGCCGCCTTCGGCACGGCGTCGGTAATATTCCGCATTCGCCAGACCAGGAACCCCCTCTTCCGCCATACCCCGTGTCATGGGTGCCATAACGATGCGATTGGGAAGGGTCAACCCTTTCACCGTGAAGGGACTAAATAGAATATCGTCAGACATGGATATTTCCTTTTAAGGTTTAACGCCATAGTGGCGTTGAACATGGATTAAAAACGCAATTCATGCAGTTAAGCAACCCCTGTTAGCATCGTCTCTTGTAAAGAGAATGCCACCCTGCTTGCACTTATAAATGATGTATGACATATATAATAAATGTCAATCAACATTTAAATATGGAATGAACAGTATGAAATACTCGACGTTTGGGCGGAATACGGGTTTACGCGTTTCAGAGCTGGCTCTCGGAACAGGAAATTTTGGCACCGGTTGGGGGTATGGTTCTGAAAAAGAGCAGGCTAAACAGGTGTTTGATCGTTATGCCAACGCGGGCGGTAACTTCATCGACACGGCAGATGCTTACCAGTTAGGCCAATCTGAGCAGATGGTCGGAGAATTCATTGCTTCAGAACGCGATCATTTTGTCGTGGCGACGAAATACACCTTAAGTGCCATGCTGGATGCAGGAATTTCCCAAACCGGCAATAGCCGCAAGAACATGATTTCATCGGTAGAAAACAGCCTGAAGAGACTGAAAACCGATCATATTGATCTGTTGTGGGCGCACTTTGATGATCGGCTAACCCCGCTTGAAGAGATTGTTCGCGCTTTCGACGATCTCATTCGAGCAGGGAAAATCCAATACGCAGGCTTCTCTAATTTTCCAGCCTGGCGTATTGCCCGAGCGGACACCATGGCGGAACTGCGCGGCTGGTCACGCATTGCCGGTATTCAGGTGGAATACAGCCTGGTACAGCGCACCGCAGAACGGGAACTGCTGCCGATGGCTGAAGCAATGGGGC
The DNA here is from genome assembly GCF_021432585.1 of Pectobacterium sp. IFB5596. NCBI lineage: Bacteria > Pseudomonadati > Pseudomonadota > Gammaproteobacteria > Enterobacterales > Pectobacteriaceae > Pectobacterium > Pectobacterium sp. IFB5596. The sequence continues at coordinate 45,042 of NZ_LXFY01000010.1, read as the reverse complement.
TGGCTGCAACGCTTTGGTCTCCGCTGGGTGGCGGTTTGCTGACGGGAAAATACCGTCAAAGTAAAGAAGGTCGACTGATCGGTTTTGGCGGAAGATTACTACACACAGAGCAAGATACGACCTTGCTGGATGAGGTATTTCGCGTGGCAAACGATTTGAACGTCATGCCAATACAGATTGCTATCGCTTGGCTGCGGCATAAGTCCGCCCGTTCCAGCACCAGTCTGATCCCCATTCTGGGTTCGCGCACGCTGGCACAGTTGGACGACGCGCTACTCGCATTAAATGTGACGCTAAGTGAAGATCAAATAGCACGGCTGGATGAAGTCAGCGCTATTTCTCTGGGAACGCCACACGAGCAGATTGCAGGAACATTGCCACGGGCTCAGGGAAGCGACAGCACCCATATCATTACGCCATGGCCACCACGAGCCTGATCTGGCTATTGATGAAAGGCATCATCTATTGAGTCTGATTTTTTCATACTCTAAGATGATGCCTGACAAAGAAAGGAGAACAACATGGCCCGTGTATCAAAACAGCAGATGGAGCGTAACCGAGAGGAAATTATCCAGGTTTCTTCACAGCTCTTTCGCGAACGGGGTCTGAATGGCGTCAGCGTGAACGATTTGATGGCTGCGGCCGGGTTAACCCACGGCGGCTTTTATGGTCATTTTGCCTCAAAAGATGAGCTCGCTGCCATCGCCAGCCGAAAAGCGCTTGAGGATTCCCATGCGCGCTGGCAGGAAATAAGCCAGCACGCCGATCAACATGATCTACAAACGATTGTCGAACACTATCTTTCCCCCGACCACCGTGACAGCGCTAAAAATGGCTGCGCAATCACCGCATTAGCCAGCGATGTCGCCAGAGAAGGTGAAGATAAGCCGGTACGCGAGGTTTATCTCAGCGGTGTCAAAGCCATGCTGGACAGGCTGGAGTCTCTATCGACTATAGAGGATAAAGAGCAGCGTAAGCAGCATGCTCTGGCGCAATTCGCCCTGTTATCCGGCGCGCTGGCACTAGCACGTGCAACAGCTGGCGACACTTTGTCAGACGACTTTCTCAGCGCTGCGAAAAAGGCGCTGCTTGGCGAATCATAGGCATGTTATGAAAAGGGGCCTACCGCAACCGTGATAAGCCCCAATCGCGCTTCCCATCAAAAATATCCCCTTTATACAGGCTATTCCCTAACCTTCCACCGTTCAGGTCACCGGCTCTTCTCATAACATAGTGTTATTGCGTTATTCTCATCCATCATTAGACCACCACAATTGCAGTGCTATGCTTTTCGTGTTGACACGCTTCACCTAATTTTTTGACAGAAAATATCAAATTTATTTGTTTTCTATTCAGGCGCTAAATCGACGACACTGCCGCCTTATCTCCAATAGCACTTTTCGCTAACTCATGAGGTTGTCTAGTATGATTTCTCAGTTGAATCAGTGGTTCACGCGTTTAACCGATCATCCCGATGCAGGTAAACTTTTACTGCGTTTAACCGTGGGTATTCTGCTGCTGTTTCACGGCGTAGCAAAAATTGAGCACGGTGTGGGTTGGATTGTACAGATGCTGCAAGGCGCTGGCCTGCCAGGTTTTATCGCTTACGGCGTCTACGTAGGCGAAGTCGTTGCGCCAATTCTGATTATTCTGGGCGTGTTTACCCGTATTTCTGGCCTGATTGCTGCGTTGACGCTGGTTGTCGCTACGCTGATGGTGGGTACCGGTAAATTCTTCACCCTAACCGAAGTCGGTGCATGGGCACTGGAAGTCGAAGCGCTCTATTTCTTTGCTGGCATTATCATCATGCTGGTTGGCAGTGGTCGTTACTCTGTCGCCTCTAACCCTGCTTATCGTTAATTCTTGCAGCCACAAGCATTAATAGCAAAAACAAAAAACCCGCGAATTTGCGGGTTTTTTGTTGTCTGCAACATACAAATCAGATTTCCCAATCGTGATTATAGCGCTTGGGCTTGAACTGAATCACATCGCCTTTCTGCAACCCTTCCAGGCTCACATCGTCTTTTGCAACTTCGGCTTCAATCAGCTCAGACTGCTCACCCAATTTCAACGACAGACGAGTCAAAGCGCCCAGCGGACGAATATCGCGTACGGTCACCGCCTGATAGCCATCTTGTGCCTGAACGGACAACGACACTTCATGCGGACGGAACAGAATGGTTTCTTCCGTTTGCGCGACTTTCAACCGATTACTGTCGCCAAGGAAATGATAAACAAACTCGCTGGCTGGATTGTTATACACCTCTGCCGGTGTACCGATTTGTTCAATCACGCCTTTGTTCATCAGCACGATACGGTCAGCGACTTCCATCGCCTCTTCCTGATCGTGCGTTACAAATACCGATGTCAGATCGATATCTTCATGCAGCTGAGATAGCCAGCGACGCAGCTCTTTACGCACCTTGGCATCCAGCGCGCCAAAAGGTTCATCCAGCAGCAGAATGCTCGGTTCGACGATCAATGCACGTGCCAGCGCAATACGCTGACGCTGGCCGCCGGAAAGCTGTTCAGGATAGCGATCCCCCAGCCAGTCCAGTTGCACCAAATTCAGCAATTCATGCACTTTCTTTTCGATCTCGCTTTTCGACAGGCGGATATTCTTCGGCTTCATTCGCAGCCCAAACGCGACATTATCGAACACCGTCATGTGGCGAAACAGCGCATAGTGCTGGAAGACAAACCCGACGTTACGTTTACGCACATCGTGGACGGACACGTCCTGACCGTGGAAAATGATGCTGCCGCTATCCGGCTGTTCCAGCCCGGCGATGATACGCAGCAGCGTCGTCTTACCACAACCAGATGGCCCCAGCAGCGCCACCAGTTCACCGCTGTGGATCGATAAATTAATCTCGTTCAGCGCCCGAAACTGGCCAAATTGTTTATTAATATTGCGAATCTCAATGCTCATTTTTGGCCAACTCCTGTTGTTTCTGTATTTGCTTCGTCAACCGACCTTCACTCCATTGGCGCAGTAACAGCACCACCAGCGACATCAGCAGCAGCAGAATCGCCACGCTGAAGGCAGCAACGATGTTGTACTCGTTATAAAGAATTTCGATATGCAGCGGCAGTGTATTAGTCAGGCCACGAATATGGCCGGAAATGACGGAAACGGCGCCAAACTCCCCCATAGCACGTGCGGTACACAGCACCACACCGTAGATTAGCGCCCACTTCACGTTTGGCAGCGTGATGTGCCAGAACATTTGCCAGCCGTTCGCCCCCAGCAGTCGCGCCGCTTCTTCTTCCTGCGACCCTTGTTCTTCCATCAGCGGAATCAGTTCACGGGCAACATAAGGTAATGTGACAAAAATCGTCGCCAGTACAATACCCGGCACGGCGTAAACAATTTGCAGATCGTGTTCGAGCAGGAAAGGATAGATTTTGCTTTGCGCCCCAAACAGCAGCACATACACCAGCCCGGCAACAACAGGGGAAACAGAAAAGGGCAAGTCGATCAGCGCCAGCAGGAAGCTCTTACCACGAAATTCGAATTTCGTCACACACCACGCCGTCGCCAGCCCAAACACGACGTTTAACGGCACAGAAATAACGGTTGCGAGTAACGTCAGCTTAAGCGCAGAGATCGCATCCGGCTCGCTAATCGCGTCCCAAAATGCGCCAACGCCTTTATCCAGCCCCTGAGTCACCACCATCATCAACGGCAGAACCAAAATCAGGAAAAAGACGACCCACGCCAGTGAGACCAGAATGTAATAGGCGGCGGGCTGTTTTTTTCTTTTAGCTGCGCTGGCCTGAGAGGAAATAACCTGTTCCATGACGACCAGCCCTTACAGTTTCGGTTGAATGCGGCGCTGCAACACGTTAATCAGCAGCAGCATGATGAAAGAGACCAGCAGCATGAATACTCCGATCCCGGTTGCTCCCTTGTAGTCATACTGATCGAGCTTAGAGACGATCAGCAACGGCAGGATCTCGGTTTTAAACGGAATATTTCCCGCAATAAACACCACTGAACCATATTCCCCCACACCGCGGGCAAAGGCTAAAGCAAACCCCGTCAGCCACGCCGGTAACAACGCAGGAAGTAATACATGGCGGAAAACCTGAAGCGGTCGCGCACCAAGACAGGCTGCGGCCTCTTCCACTTCTTTAGGAATATCGGCCAACACCGGCTGTAGCGTTCTGACCACGAAAGGCAGCGTGACGAAAATGAGCGCCAGCGTGATACCAATACCGGTATAGGCAATCTTGAACGGAAACAGAGAACCAATCAGGCCATTCGGCGCATACAATGCCGTCAGTGCAATCCCCGCTACGGCGGTTGGCAGCGCGAAAGGCATGTCGATCATGGCATCGATCACCTTGCGGCCAGGAAAGGTATAACGCACGAGCACCCACGCCAGCAGCGTCCCGAGAATACCGTTAATAAAAGCCGCAGCCAGTGCAGTGCCAAACGAAAGCCGCAGGGAAAACAAGACCTGGCGGCTGGTGATCAAATCCCAAAACTGGCCGAACGTTAGTTGGCTGGCATACAAAAACATCGCAGCCAACGGAATAAGAACTATTAATCCTAAATAGCTCAGGCTAAACCCTAACGTTAGCCCGAAACCGGGAATCACTGAGGAAGAACGCTGTGACATACCGTGCCTTTAATTTTCATACTCACTACTCAGCCAACAACTGCTTGCCGACACGCGCTACCTGACAAAACGTTTCAGGCGGCAGTTTCCCTGCCCTTTTTAACCTGAAAAAAGCCGCTACGGTAATAGCGGCCTTGATCCGTCAGACGTTAAAAATTACTTATTGATCTCTTTAAAGATTTTGTCGAACACGCCACCATCGTTAAAGAATTTATCCTGTGCTGATGTCCAACCACCGAAATCCTTATCAATCGTGACCAAACTCACTGGTGCAAACTGATCTTTGAACTCTTCGGCAATCTTGGCGTTACGTGGACGGTAGAAGTTTTTGCCAATAATACGCTGTGCTTCATCGCTATAGAGGTATTGCAGATAAGCCTCAGCTTGTTTCTGCGTCCCTTTACGTTCAACCACTTTATCGACGACGGCAACTGGTGGTTCAGCCAGAATCGACAGAGACGGAGTGACGATTTCAAGCTGATCGCCACCCTGCTCTTTCAGAGAGAGATAAGCTTCGTTTTCCCATGCCAGCAATACATCGCCCAACTGACGCTGTACAAAGCTGATGGTCGCACCACGTGCACCGGTATCCAGTACAGGAGCATGGCGATACAGCTCTGTGACAAATTTCAGTGCGGTTTCATCATTGCCGCCTGGCTGCGCCTTGGCATAGGCCCATGCAGCCAGGAAGTTCCAACGTGCGCCACCGGAGGTTTTCGGGTTTGGCGTGATCACTTCAACGCCCGGTTTCACCAGATCGTTCCAGTCTTTGATTTGCTTCGGATTACCTTTGCGCACCAGAAAAACGATAGTGGAAGTATAAGGGGTGCTGTTGTCAGGCAGACGCGCCTGCCATTTAGGATCGATTAGCGGTTGATTCAGGTTGAGCGCATCAATATCACCGGCCAACGCCAGCGTCACTACGTCGGCCTGCAAACCGTCAATAACCGAACGAGCCTGCTTTCCAGAGCCACCGTGCGAGTTTTTGATGGTGATATCTTCACCCGTAGTCGCTTTCCAATGCTTAATAAACGCCGCATTGTATTGCTGATACAGCTCACGTGTCGGATCGTAAGACACGTTTAATAATTCGGTAGCCGCCGAGGCCACACCGGAAAACAACAGTGCTGCCGTAGCAACAGATAACCCCAGACGACGTATTGACATTCTTATCACTCCCTAACCTTAATGCTTGAAAGTATTTAGATGAATGTGGCCGACTGACGCCTTTTGTACGGCGATACCCTAAATAATTCGAGCGGCAAGAAGGTGGCGACACTACGCCCCCAGGAGCTTACATCAGTAAGTGACTGGGGTAAGCGAGGACAAATCGGCTAGCCGATTTGAACGCCGCTTGCGGCGGCCCGCGAGGGCGAGGCTCAAACTGAGCCGAGTATTACCAACGCACATGCAGCTTGAAATATGACGGGTATGTCAGGCTGACAACATGGAAGTGACAATAGTGGATATAAGGAAGGGGCAAAAATATTGTTTCGCGATAATTTATGCTATCGCGTTATATTGTTAATGGTTATGTCATAGTTTTCAGTCTAAGCAATTTTGTTGCCGCTGACACCTTCTAAGACCGCGTCGGAAATAGCCCTGATGCCGTGCGGCATCAGGTATATATGGCGGAAGGTCGGTTTAAGTAAAGGCGGGTATCTTTCTGTCCTACTCTTCTTCATCCAGCTGTAAAGCAACGTACAGCAGCAGACGGTCGTCGAAATTCCCCAGATCTAATCCCGTGAGTTCAGAGATACGATTAAGACGGTATTCCAGCGTATTACGGTGGATAAACAGTGCTTTCGCCGTCGCGCCGGGTTGAACGTTGTTACGAAACCAGGCTCCCAGCGTTCGGCGCAGCAGACCATTACCGTCCATTGCCTTAAGCTTCGAGAGCGGACGCACCAACTCGTTTGCCTGCCAGCCGCCGCGCAGGCTATCCAACAGCACAGGCAACATCAGATCTTGATAGTAATAACAGCGTTGGGCGGGCATACGCTGCTTCCCGACGCTCATGGTCGTGCGCGCCGTACGGTAAGAACGCGCGATACTGCCGGGGCCGGAAAAATAGTTCCCTAGCGCCAGCCGCACCCGCAGCCGACTACTTTCCGCCATACGCGACATCAACGTGTCTACGCGACGCCGATGCTCTTCCGCATCCCAGCGCCCATGGCTGTTCAGCGCCGGTTTTAGCACCACCATTTCCGTTAGAGAAACAATCGCGATCAGATTGTCACGCTCCGGCGTGGTCAACAGCGTCTGTAACTGCTGTAGCTCTGCCATTGCCGAGTCTACGCCAAGCTGCCCACTGTCCACTTCGATCACCGCGGCGACGCGAGGTTTATTCAGATCGATGCCTAAACGCTGCGCCCATTCCATGAGCGCGGGAGACAGATCGTCGGTACGGATCAGGTTCAGCACCAGTTCTTCACGCAGACGACTATCCTGCGCCAGCATATGCAGCAGCCTCGCCTGTTCCAGCATCATTTCCGCTGTCATGCAGACGAGCTCGCCATATTGTCGCAGCTGGCTGGGATTTCCCGTCAAGCCGATAACGCCAACGATCTCACCATCAATACGCAAGGGTAAATTAATACCCGGACGCACGCCGTGCAGGTGGCGCGCCACGGCATCATCAATATCAACAACCCGTCCCTGCGAGAGCGCCAACAGCGCCCCTTCGTGCAATTCCCCCAATCGTTCCTGATCGCCACTGCCGATAATTTTACCGCGAGCATCCATCACGTTGATATTGCTATCAATGATCTGCATGGTTCGCGCGACAATATCCTGTGCCATCTTGGCATTGAGATGATACGACGCCATTTTTACCTCTGAGAGGAACATTGACAATTGCACCAGCATACCGCCACGCGATGCGCCACACATTGTGCAAATTAACAAAGAAACGGGAATTAGGTTAAATCTGTGGGAGAACTCACAAAAGCGCTTTCATGGAGAAACGAGAAATCGCTGGGCACCGAAGTGCCCAGCCAGACAATCACCGTAATACCTTGTCTTAAAAGGCAATTACTTTATTACACGTTGTACAACTCAATTACTGAGCCAGCAGATAAATCGAACTGTCGCCGCGTCGTACATTCAAGGCTAATACCGCCGGTTTGCTGTCCAGAATTTTACGCAGTTCACCAATATTCTGTACTGCCTGCTGGTTAACACCGAGAATGATGTCGTCCTTCTTCAGACCGATTTTAGCCGCAGCAGAACCGGGTTTGACGTTATCTACTTTAACGCCTTTTTCGCCATCCACCTGAGTATTGCTCAGCTCCGCACCTTCAATACCGGAATAGAGATTACCGGAAGCGACCTGAGCCTGATTACTTTGTTGCAGCGTCACCTCGACGGTCAGCGGTTTACCTTCACGCAGCAGCCCAAGCGCCACTTTGCTGCCCACCGGCAACGAACCAACCTGAGCACGCAATGCGGAGAAGCTGCTAACCGCTTTACCATTCAGCGTAACGATCACATCACCAGCCTTGATGCCCGCCACATCTGCCGCCGATTTCGGCCGCACTTGACTCACAAACGCGCCGCGCTGCGCATCCACTTTCATCGCCTGTGCCAACTCGGAATTCAATTCCGTTCCGGTAATGCCCAGCTCGCCGCGTTTCACTTCACCAAATTCGACAATCTGTGCGACGACACTTTTCACCATATTGCTAGGAATAGCGAAGCCAATCCCGATATTACCGCCACCTGGGGCAAGGATCGCGGTATTCAGCCCAATCAGCTCACCATTCAGGTTCACCAGCGCACCGCCAGAATTCCCACGATTGATCGCCGCATCGGTCTGAATAAAGTTCTCGTAATTTTCAATATTCAAGCCGCTGCGCCCCAGCGCGGACACAATACCTGATGTCGCCGTTTCTCCCAGACCATATGGATTACCAATCGCGACCGTGTAATCACCAACCCGTAACTGCTCGGAGTCCGCAACCTGAATCGCCGTCAGGTTTTTAAAGTCTTTCAACTGTACCAGCGCGATATCTGAACGCGGGTCTTTACCTAACACTTTACCGTCATACTTGCGACCGTCGCTGAGTCGAATCTGAATCTTATCGGCGTTATCCACCACATGGCTGTTGGTCACCACATAGCCTTTTTCCGCATTAATCACGACGCCCGCGCCCAACGCCTGGAAGTTTTCCTGTTTTGGTTGCGGTTGACCGTCGTCATCGTCACCCTCTCCCTGACACATCGGCGATGACTGGAACGGCGATCCTTCCTGACAGAAAGGCGAGTTTTCACCAAAAAATGGCTGAAGCTGCGGCGGAATATTTTCTTTGCCTACATTATTCTCTCTCCCCTGATCGGTGGTATGTCCTTCCACGTAGATACTCACGACGGAAGGCATAACCTTTTCCAGCATAGGAGCCAGGCTGGGTAATTGACCCGATGACGCAGCAGATGCCGCTGACTCAGCCGCATTCGCCGTAGTTGAACCCATCGTCATCGCCAGACTTAACGCCAACGCACTCAGGACCAGTGATTTTTTTTTCATAGGAGTCTATCTCATAGTAATCAACACGCGAGTCTTACGGCCCGTGTACCCGACACCGGGTACACTCAGTGGTCGTGCTGTATGAGATAAATATGGACCAACAAGGTTCCCGAGGGGAAGATTGTGAAGCGTAAGGAAATATTGAACGGCTTTACAAAACTCGCGATTTCCATTGCCGTCTGTTCATCGCTAATCTGCCGCCATCAGTTTGCGGTATTCGTCGTAGGCGTACAAATCTGTCATACCGCTGATGTAATCCTGAATCAGACGGGCTCGATAGTAATACTCACGGACGATTTGCTCGCTTTCGGGTAAGCCTTCCAACTCGGCAACGGCTTCACAATAGGCTAAGCAATACTTTCTGGATAGCTTGTGGTAAAGCCGCGTTTCAATCGGATAACGCCTGTGTGTATCCTCACGAACGAGCTGACTGAAATCCTGATAGGGCATCTCAAGCAGCGGGCTATAAATATCCAGCAGGCCGCGAATCACGCGATCCCCCTGTAGCTCCAGTTGTTCAACCTCATGATGATTAAAAACGTGCTTTAAAGCGACGTGTTTGAAAATGCCGAGCAGGCGGTTCTGCGGGCTGTCGTCCTCAAGCAACGCCTGATTAAACGATCCGGCATAGACTTCTGGCAGGTTATCGATAAAACGCTTCGCGGCATGGGGCACCATCTGCTGCACGGTATTAACGCGAAGATTCATAAAGAACTGGTCGTCGTGACTGCGCCATTTTAAACGCTCACGCTCTTTGTAGGCATGTTCAATCGTTTTGGCGAAAATGTCTTTCTCCGTTCCTTCTCCCCAATTTTCACGCAACAGATCGTACAGTTCTTCAATCGTGAGAATCTCTTTCTCAACGGCATCTTCCAGATCCGCGATACAGTAGGAAACGTCATCGGCCGCTTCCATAATGTAGCTCAGCGGATGGCGATGAAACTCCCCCATATCCAGCTCTTCACGCAGTTTGGCGACAAACGCTTCTTCTGCCAGATAGTAGCCCGGCTTCTTCATCAAATAGTGGTAATCCGCTGGCAGCTCGCCGTGCCAATACGCGGGACGGGTATATTTCAAAATACAGGCTACCTGCCCGTAGGTCAGGTTGAGCTTCAGCAATGTGTGTACCAGCCGGATCGCCTGTGCGTTACCTTCAAAGTGGCTTAGATCCTGACGGATCTGCCCACGCAATTCGTCCAGCCCATCCTGCTGCATCCGCAGCACAGACACGTTACAGTCATCGACACGTTCCGGAGATTCACTGTCCAGATAATGGCTATCCAGCAATTTTCTGAACCATTGGTTAATCGCGGATTCACCAAAATGACCAAAAGGCGGATTGCCGATGTCGTGCATCAGGCATGCCATTTCAACCAGGCTTTCAAACGGCGTTTGTCTGTCGGCCAGCCCGAGCGATGCCAGTCGGCCATCAGTTTGCAGGCGGTGCAAAATCTCTTTTGCGATGTAGCGACCAACCTGCTGCACTTCCATCGAATGGGTTAAGCGGGAACGGACGGCTGCGTTACGTTCCAGCGGAAAGACCTGGGTTTTTTGCTGTAAGCGGCGGATGGCAGCGGAGTTAATAATACGACCCCGATCGCTCTCAAACTGGCGCACAATCGTATATTCATCCTCAGCCGTTTTAGGCCGGCTGAAATGGCGCTGAAAGCTCATTTTTTTGGCGAAATCGATACCAGACATACGCTTCTCCCCGTCATCCCGCTACAGCAAAATAATGCACACTCCATCTCATCCCGCTAGCCATGATAGACTAACCCCAGCTACACGCCTTCCATTTATAACAGAATTTGCGGGGAACCTTATGAAAGTCGGTATTATCGGTGCGATGGAACAAGAAGTAACGCTGCTGCGCGATCGGATTGAAAACCGTCAAACCTTTCAGCGTGCGGGTTGCGAAATCTACACCGGACACATCAACGGCGTAGACGTCGCACTGCTGAAATCCGGTATTGGGAAAGTCTCCGCTGCACTCGGCACCACGCTGCTGCTGGAACACAGCAAGCCGGACGTGGTGATTAACACCGGTTCAGCAGGCGGGCTGGCACCCACACTGAATGTCGGCGATATCGTCGTTTCTGATGAAGTGCGTTACCACGATGCTGACGTCACGGCCTTTGGCTATGAACCCGGCCAGATGGCGGGCTGCCCTGCCGCTTTCCCTGCTGATGAAAAACTCATCGCACTGGCGCAGGAAGCGATTACCGATTTACAGCTGAATGCCGTGCGCGGCCTGGTTGTCAGCGGCGATGCCTTCATTAACGGCGCAGAGCCATTAGCCCGCATCCGCACCACCTTCCCGCAGGCCATTGCCGTGGAAATGGAAGCCACCGCGATCGCCCATGTCTGCCATCAGTTTGCCGTCCCGTTTGTGGTGGTTCGCGCGATTTCTGATGTGGCCGATAAAGCCTCACACCTGAGTTTTGATGAGTTCCTGAGCGTTGCCGCACAGCAATCAACGCGAATGGTAGAAGTGATTCTGGCCAAGTTAGCTGCTCGCTAATCGATGACCTTCAGGCTCCTTTGCTGGCTGATCGGGCTGCTGCTTTGCAGCACCGCTTATGCTATTCCCCAGCGTGTCATCAGTCTCGCACCACACGCAACCGAGATGGCCTACGCGGCAGGCATGGGCGAACAGTTGGTTGCGGTCAGCGCCTGGTCAGATTACCCGCCGGAAGCGAAAAAACTGGAACAGGTCGCCTCCTGGCAGGGCATCAATTTGGAGCGCATCCTCGCACTCAAGCCCGACCTGATTCTGGCCTGGCGCGAGGGCAACCCACAGCGCCCGCTGGAACAGCTCGCCAACTTCTCGATTCCCATCGTTTATCTGGATGCGAAAACGCTGGACGATATCCCGATGTCATTGCGACAGTTGGCAACCTATAGCCGCGACCCTGAGCAAGCCGAACGGGCTGCGGTAAATTTTCAGCAGCAAATAGGCAAGTTACAGCGCGCGGGTGAGAAGCATAAGGCGACACACACCGATCCGTTGCGGGTATTCATTCAATTCGGCACTCAACCGCTGTTTACCTCTTCGGAAGCGACGCTGCAAAGCCAGATCGTTTCACTATGTGGCGCAGAAAATATCTTTGCCGACAGCCCCGTGCCTTGGCCGCAGGTCAGTCGTGAACAGGTATTAAGGCGGCAACCACAGGCCATTATTGTCAGTGGTACACCAGATAAAATTGCCAGCGTTCAGGCATTTTGGCAGCCACAGCTCGCAGTCCCGGTGATTACCGTCAATGAAGACTGGTTTAGCCGCAGCGGCCCTCGGTTGCTATTGGCAGCACAGCAAATTTGTTCTCAATTAGCTGAATTAAGACTGGCATCCTCGCCAATAAAATGATCACCAATTAACACAATAAAATCATCTCGATAACAATAGCTTCATTAGTATACAAGTTGTAACACTAGCAGGCTTTTATTTCGCCAATATTTGCCGATAATCTGAGCGTAAGAGTGGAGTCATAGACATCAATAAAAGGTGTTGATTACCACTCGGCGATAAAGCCAAAGCAATATGCAGTAAATAAAAATTTTGAACCGATATCGGTTCCTTTACACCAGGTAGCTTTAAACATGAAAAGTGCGTTGCTTTACGCGGGCCTATTGATGGCGGCCTGTAGCACGGCATATGCAGGGAGTCAGGGCGGGCAAATTAATGCCCAATTGACGATATTACCGTCGTGTGGCGTCACGCCGCAATCCGGTCAATATCAAATGAACTGTAACGTAGCGTCTGTACCTCAACCTAAAATTACTGAGTCACGTATTCAGATCGATCAGGCAAAATTTTCTACCTCCGCGGCAAAAACGACGCAGGGTACGGAAACACGTTTGATTACGGTCGAATGGTAACCACGGTAAAACACGGAGCGTATTTTTTTAACGCTTCTGTGAAAGGCTTATTGTCTGCTATAAAAAATGTCTGCTATAAAAAAACCGTGTCTCAATAAGACACGGTTTTTATTTTTTAGTCGGTGAATAACCGCAATACGCGATCAGACGCTGAAAGAGGAACCACAGCCGCAGGTAGATTTCGCATTCGGATTCGTCACGATGAAGCGAGAACCTTCCAATCCTTCTGTATAATCGACCGCACCACCCACCAGATATTGCAGGCTCATCGGGTCAACCACCAGCGCCACGCCCTGTTTCTCAATGGTCATATCGCCGTCGTTGATTTGATCATCAAAGGTAAAACCATACTGGAAACCGCTACAGCCGCCGCCCGTGATATATACGCGCAGTTTCAGCTCTGGGTTTTCTTCATCAGCAATCAGGTTTTTCACCTTACTTGCCGCCGCATCGGTAAATTGCAGAGGCAGTGCTGCTATATCGTCGCTCATATTTTTACTCCCAACTCAGGGCTTATCAGGTGATAGACCCATATTCATACGCTTATTATCCGGCAGTCTGCGAAAACGTTCAAGATTTGACAGCAGCTGTTGAAATAATCGCCGCATTATGCGGTGTCATCTCTCCCCCAGCCAGTACTCTCAATGGGTATGATGCCATGCGTTTTCAAGTGAAACCCCGTACAGCGATTTCATAACGGCGGTCAGTTCATTAGAATACCCCTACATTTTACGATCAAGACCAGTCAGGACCGCGTAATGAACAAATCTGAAAGCCTGTATGCTGCGGCACAGCAACTTATTCCCGGCGGTGTGAACTCACCCGTTCGTGCTTTTAACGGCGTTGGCGGTACTCCGCTGTTCATCGAACGGGCTGATGGCGCTTATCTCTATGACGCTGACGAGCAAGCGTACATTGATTACGTGGGATCGTGGGGCCCGATGGTGCTGGGGCACAATCATCCGGCAATCCGTGATGCGGTGATTGCTGCCGCAGAGCGCGGTTTGAGTTTTGGCGCGCCTACCGAGATGGAAGTGCAGATGGCGCGTCTGGTCACCTCGTTGGTGCCCAGTATGGATATGGTACGGATGGTCAACTCCGGTACAGAAGCCACCATGAGCGCAATCCGTCTGGCACGAGGTTACACGGGTCGCGATAAAATCATCAAATTTGAAGGCTGCTACCATGGTCACGCCGACTGCCTGCTGGTAAAAGCCGGTTCCGGCGCGCTGACGCTGGGTCAACCGAACTCTCCCGGCGTTCCGGCCGATTTCGCCCGCCATACGCTGACCTGCGTCTATAACGATCTGCCATCCGTTCGCGCCGCATTTGAACAATACCCTGATGAGATCGCCGCGATTATCGTCGAGCCCGTCGCGGGCAACATGAACTGCGTTCCACCGCTGCCAGATTTTCTTCCCGGCCTACGCGCCTTGTGTGACGAGTTTGGTGCACTGTTCATCATCGATGAAGTGATGACCGGCTTCCGTGTGGCACTGGCAGGTGCACAGTCACACTACGGCGTAGTGCCGGATCTGACCTGTCTGGGGAAAATTATCGGCGGCGGCATGCCAGTCGGCGCATTCGGCGGTAAGCGTGAAGTCATGCAAGCACTGGCACCGACCGGCCCGGTTTATCAGGCGGGAACGCTGTCTGGCAACCCCATCGCCATGGCCGCCGGCTTTGCCTGTTTAACCGAAGTCGCGAAACCCGGCGTACATGAAAAGCTCACCGCATTGACCAATCAGTTGGCTGATGGCCTGCTGGCTGCCGCGAAAGCCGAAAACATTCCGCTGGTAGTGAATCAGGCGGGCGGCATGTTCGGCCTGTTCTTTACCGATGCTGACAGCGTCACAAGCTATCAAGATGTGATGAAGTGCGACGTCGAGCGCTTTAAGCTTTTCTTCCACATGATGCTGGAAGAAGGGATCTATCTCGCGCCGTCCGCGTTTGAAGCAGGCTTTATGTCGCTGGCACATACACCGCAAGATATCGAACGCACCATCGAAGCAGCACAGCTCTGCTTCTCACGCCTATAAAGCGAACGCGTACACCATGGCGTCACTCAGTGGCGCCATGGCTGTTCAATAACAGCCCCTCCCCCGCCTTACATTTTTTCATCAGGATGCTCATTTGAGAATGACAAGCCCTCTCAAATTGGTTATGAGTAAGTCTACTTGCCTGAAAATAGCGGAGAAATCATGTTAAAGGTTCTAGGACGCACGTCGTCGATCAACGTTCGGAAAGTGCTGTGGCTGTGTGACGAATTGGCGATTCCTTTTCAGCGCGAAGACTGGGGTGACGGCTATAAGTCACCGCAGTCACCGGAATTTTTGGCTCTTAACCCCAATGCCATGATACCGGTTATTCAGGACGACGATTTCGTCATGTGGGAATCGAACGCGATTTTACGCTATCTCGCTAACGCGAAAGACGGAAGCTGGCTCTACCCACAGGAGCCGCGTAGTCGCGCCCCGGTTGATCAATGGATCGACTGGCAGGCCACCGAGCTCAATCCCTCATGGCGTTACGCCTTTATGTCGCTGGTTCGCCAGTCTCCCGCACATCAGGAACCGCAGCTATTGGCAGAATCCTGCGCGCTTTGGTCACGCACCATGGGCATTTTGAACCAGCAATTGGAGCGGACTGGTCACTACGTTGCAGGGCAAGCGTTTACGCTGGCCGACATTCCCATCGGGCTATCGGTCAATCGCTGGTATGAAACACCGCTGGAACACACAGACTATCCTGCCGTCCGCGCCTACTATGAACGCTTAAGCGAGCGTGCAGGCTACCTGACCTGGGGACGAAACGGCACGCCATAACGCTATTCTGTGCTACCCGGCCCGATACCGCTCATTTCACAGGCCAGTGCGCCAGCACGCTTAAGCGCATAGGTGTAGCGTTCATCAAACGGGTAGCAGCAAGACAGCCGAAGCGCGTGCTTACAGCGGCCGCTCAGCGTGTAAAGTTCACCGGGCGTGACGCAAATTCTTTCTTGCAGCAGACGATGAAATAACTCCACCCCATCCACGCCACCCGGTAATTCCAGCCAGAAGACAAAACCGCCCTGCGGCTGCGTTGCACGTGTACCCTGCGGGAAATGTCGAGCGATCAGCCCGCGAGCCTCATCCATCTGCGCGGCATAGCGGCGGCGCAGCGTGCGCAGATGATGATCGTAACCGCCGGATTCCAGAAACTGCGCCAGCGTTTCTGATAACAGCGCCGATTCCGCCATCGACGACACCGCTTTCAGTCGCGCCACCTTTGCCCGAAAACGACCCGACGCCATCCAGCCGATGCGAAAATCGGGTGCCAGCGTTTTCGTGAAGCTGGAGCAGTAAATCACCCAGCCTTCACGGTCGAAGGCTTTCACCGTCGGCGACAGCGGCCAGGTAAACTGAAGTTCGCTGTACAAGCCATCTTCGATAAGCGGCACTTGATAATCGTTCACCAACGTTGCCAACCGCTTTTTATCTGCCAGCGTCATGCTGCACCCTAGCGGATTCTGCGCGTTTGGCATGGCGATAATCGCCTGTAAGCGATTTTCTGATAACAGTAACTCCAACGCATCCAGCGCGAGCCCACGCTGCGGATCGGTCGGAATCTCCACCGTTTTCAATCCCAAACTGGCGAGCAGAGGAAAGAGATAAAAATAGGTTGGCGTTTCCAACCCCACGCAGTCGCCCGGCTGCGTCACCGCGCGTAGCGCTAACTGTAGCGCCTCCATACAGCCGTGAGCGATCGTGATGTCCTCACGGGTCAATGTCATCCCCAAATCCATCGCTCGCCGTGCCACTTCGCGCCGCAACCGTTCACTGCCCGGCGGTAGCGCATAGCGACCAATCAATTCAGGCTGTCGCCGCAGCAAGGAAGCGGCAATACGGCTGATCTTCTCGGTAGGATAGAAATCGGTATGCTGCGGGCATGCCAGAGAAATATTGGTGTAGTCAGGGTGCGTCTGGGCAGCAAATACGGTATCAATCAAATCCAGTTTTTCACTGCCCGGCACAATCACCTGCGCACGGTGAGGTTTGCTTTCCGTCAGCGACGGCAGACGCCCCCGCACAAAGTAGCCGGACTGCGGCCGTGCTTCGATCAACCCGCGATCTTCGAGAATACGCCAGGCGTTCAGCACCGTGTTCACACTCACCTGATGCGAACCGGCAACGCGGCGAATAGAGGGTAGACGACTTCCCGGCGCTAACGTTCCTTGATGAATCGCCGTGGCGAAGGTTTCCGCGAGCTGTTGATAGAGCGTACTTTCTTGTGAGTCGATAATGGACACAGTTCCCCCGCAAGCCGATGAGTACAGTTAACGATTAATTCATTTTGTACCCATAACAATAATCATTTTGTGTATCTGTAACCATTTATTTTTTCTGCCTACTATAGTGTTCTCCCCCATCATCAGGATAACACCATGCTCGACCCTTCTTTTTTCAGCTACGTCACCGTTATGTCGATCACGCCGGGACCCAATAATCTGCTGCTGGCGACCTCAGGCGTCAATTTTGGCCTGCGTCGTACGTTACCGATGATGATGGGCATTTCCGTTGGCTGCGGGATACAAACGGCGCTGATGGGCGTGGCCTTGGAACTTCTGCTGAGCTGGATGAGCATGATTCGCCTCCCGCTCACTGTGCTGGGGTGCGTCTATCTGCTGTGGCTATCGTGGAAAATCGTGCGCTCATCGGCACCGGAATTACAGGGGCGAGTACAGCCGATGACCGTACTGCAAGGGACGCTATTTCAGGCGGTAAATCCGAAAGCCTGGCTGATGTCCAGCAACATCGCGCTGCTTTATGCCGCTAGCGGCGGCCTTTTCACCACGGTAGTCGCCTTTATGGCGCTCAATCTACCCTGTATTTTAGTCTGGGCGCTGCTCGGCGATCGCATCGGTAAACATCTTCAGGAACCGTGGAAACTGAAAGCCTTCAACGGCATCATGGCGCTTTCTCTGGTACTCACCACCTTCTGGATGCTGGTCGAAGCCATTAACCTCTCTGGCTAATCACACGGCGTCGGCGGGCTTCCCTCCCCGCCGAGGCTCGCGTTATTTCACCTGCTTGCGTAGCAGATACACAAAGTAAGGTGCACCAATAAATGTCGCGAGCAACCCTGCCGGAATCTGTGCCGGAAAGAGGATCATCCGACCAAACCAGTCTGCCATTACCATCAGCGCGCCACCAATCAACGCAGAGCTAGCGATTTGCGGCAACACACGGCTAAAGCCCAGCATCCGCGCCATATGGGGTGCCATCAGGCCCACAAAACTCATCGGCCCGACCATCATGGTTGCCATCGCGGTCAGCACCGATGCCAGTAACAAGACCAGCAAACGAACCGGCGTGACGGCCACGCCAAGCGCTCTGGCCGTGGTGGTACCCAGCGGCAGAATACGCAGCCAGCGCTGGCACAGCGGGACAATCAATAACAGCAGAACGGCAATCACTGCCGTGCGTATCGCGTCAGTCGGTTCAACCGCATAGGTTGATCCCGACAGCCAGGTCAGCACGGTGCCCATACGCGGATCGCCACTGGCCAGCAGCAGCGCAATGACGGTGGTGAACGCCATGCTCAGCGCAATCCCCGCCAGCAGCATACGCTGCGTAGAGAAACCACCGCGTCCGGCGATCATCACCATGACCAGCAGCGTCAGCGCCGCGCCCGCACTTCCGGCGGGAAGCAGCCACACGAACGCATTGCCGGGGATGAAGAACAACAAAATAATGACGCCAAACGATGCACCGGAGCTAATTCCCAGCACTTCAGGACTCCCCATCGGGTTGCCTGTCAGCTTCTGGATTAGCGTTCCCGCCACCGCCAGCATCACTCCAGCGGTCAGCGCCGCCAGAACCCGAGGCCAACGCCATGAGAGCAACTGCGTTAACACCTCACCGCCGCCCCACTGCCAACCTTCGGCATCTTTCCCCAACATCAGCGCCGTGATAACCACCATTCCTAGTAGCACGATGCCAAGCACCAGCCATGTTCCCCACAAACTGCGCTCAGCCGTCGGGGTGCTGTTATTGTCGATCATCGCCGGTTGACCGCTATTACGCAGGCGCGGCAGCAGCCACAGTAACAGCGGCGCGCCAATCAGCGCGGTCGCCGCGCCAGTCGGCACGTCAAGCCACACCCGGCTCAGCCAGATAACCCCCTGATCGGTCACACCGAGCAGCAGCGCCCCCAGCAGCGGCGCTAATAAGAGGCGGTGGAGTAAACGCCGTGCACCCAGCATTTTCGCCAGCAGCGGCGCAAACAGGCCGATAAAACCGATAATGCCCGCCGCATTCACCAACTGCGCACACAGAAAAATCCCCAACCCAAGCGCACTCAGACGTGCCAACGACAGCCCAAGCCCCAGATTACGCGCGACGCCATCATCCAGTCCCAGCAGCGTTAGCGGGCGAATCAGAAGCAGCACCAGGCAGAAACACACCGCGAGACGCGGGAGAACAAATTGTACATTGCTCCAGTCCTGCTGGTTCAGTACCCCGCTGCTCCACAAGAATAAGCCTTGCAGTTGTTCATGATGGAAGAGCACCAGCAGTTGATTGACTGCGCTACAGTAGAAACTCAGCACCAGCCCCGCCAGTATCAGCGTCACGGGCGATAACCGTTTACCCCAGGCGACGCCAAAGACCAATGCGCCAACCATCAGTGCCCCCATCATCGCTGCGGCCTGCTGGATCACTGCGCCGCCGGGCAGCGCCCACAGCGTGACTACCGTAATGCCTAGCTGTGCACCCGTGGCAATCCCCAGCGTTGACGGCTCAGCCAGCGGATTGCGCAAGACCTGCTGGAACAGCACGCCGCACAGCCCCAACCCAGCACCAATCAGCGGCGCCAACACCATGCGCGGCAGCAAACTGTAGTGGAACAGAAGCTGTTGCATGTTGTTCAAAGCAGGCTGCGTCAGCGCCTCAAACCACTGCGACACTGGCAATTGCTGCTGCAAATTGTAGCTGCCCACGCCCAGAATCACGAACAGCAGAAAACCAATTAAAACAATGGGGAGCACCAACGGGTGCACAGCACGCTTGTGCGCGACAGACGGAGAATTAGGCATGTTGTCTCGCCTCCAATGCCTGATTCAATACGTGGCAGAAGCGCATCGCCGAGAGCGTTCCACCATACAGCCAGACGGCAGGC
>NZ_LXFY01000010.1:0-24600 GCF_021432585.1 Pectobacterium sp. IFB5596 | reverse complement strand
ACACGTTGCAAACGCTGGTTACGCACAAACGGCATGGCCTGCCAGAGCGGATTATTATCAAGCTGTGCGCTGATGGCACTATCGCCATGCTCGAAGCAGAGCACGTTGGCATCGCCGACGTCTGCCAGGCTTTCAATCCCCACAATCGTACTGCCCCAGAAGCTGGTTTCGCTGCGCCAGGCATTTTCTATCCCGACATGATCCATCACTTCCTGAAAAAGGCTGTTCTTGCCAATCACCAGCACATGGCGGCTATCAACCAGCGTAATGAGCAGCAGAGGACGCTCGGTATATGGCTGAAGCGTAATCTTTTCCTGTTGGATAAACTGCGCCAACTCCGCCAGATGCCGTTCTCCAGCGGCCTTCATATTTAGCGCGTCAGCCAGCTTCATTACTGATGCCTGTGCCGACGTCAACGGCTTCCCCTGTTCGCTGCTGAAGCCAAAACCCAGCAGTGGAGAAATACGGGACATTTTCGCGACCGAAGGGCCGTAACCTTCAGAATAAAGAATCATGGACGGGCGAATCTGCGTCAGCAATTCAAGGTTAGGCTCGGTACGCAGCCCCACATCAATCACCGACTCAGGCAATGCCGGCTCTTTCACCCATAGGTTATAATTATGCTTATCGGCAATCGCGAAGGGGGTAATGCCTAACGCCAGAAGCAATTCAACGGGCAACCATTCCAGCGCCACAATACGGTTCAAATCAGGACGTGAAGCGGTGGCTCCCCTACTCGCCGCCGAATAAACCAGCGGAGACAGCAGTAGCGCCGTCAGCAAGCGACGACGTAACGGGTCAGGAGAACGCGGGGAAGAAAACAATTCAGGCATCATTAGCAGGTAAACCGAGTTAACAAACGAAGCTGACCGGTGCGCCACCAGCCGGATGAGGCAGAATGCCCATGGGAATACCGTAGATACTTTCCAGTACATCCCCTTGCATCAGCGTGACAGGCTCGCCTTGTGCAATCATTTTACCACCGCGCAGCGCCACCAAATGATCGCAATAGCGGGCAGCCATATTGATATCATGTAGCACTGCAATCACGGTAATACCGCGCTCGTGGCTCATGCGCTGAATCAGCGCCAGGACCTCAACCTGGTGCGCAATGTCCAGTGCGGAAGTCGGCTCATCCAACAGCAGGCAGCGGCTATCTTGCGCCACCGTCATCGCCAGCCAGGCTCGCTGCCGTTCGCCGCCGGACAGGCTATCCACCAGACGGTTAGCAAATGGCTTTAGCCCAACGAGCGTGATGGCTTCTTCGACCTTTTCCCGATCGGCGCTGCCGAAACGGCCTAATGCGCCATGCCACGGGTAGCGCCCCACAGCAACCAACTCACGCACGGTCATCCCTTCAGCAGCGGGAAGCTGCTGTGGTAAATAAGCCACCTGACGGGCGAACAATTTGCTGTCCCAGCTTCCGATCGCCTGTTCTCCCAACAATGCCGTTCCGCTGCTGGCGGGCTGGTGACGGCCCAGAATTTTCAGCAATGTCGATTTGCCCGAACCATTGTGCCCAATCAGACCACAGACTTTCCCGACGGGGAACGTGATAGAGAGCGGGTGTAGCAGCGTGCGTCCGGCGACAGAAAAGCTGACGTCGTCCAATCTGAAGGTGGTATCAGGCAGTACAGTTTGATTTTGCATAGCGCTTTTGATTTTTAATGTCACGGACGGAAAGGAGATAAGCGGCGATCGCTATTCCCGTAACTATCGAACCAGACCCATAACGATCAAGCTAAAAGAGAACGATAATGATTACGATAAAGGCAGCATGATAGGCGCAACAGAATACCAATCGCAAGACTTTTACCGGGCAGCGCCAGAGTGGCGTGAACAGAAAAGCGGTATCAGGTAGGATGTGGTGCTCGCCCCAAAATAGTAGAGAAAAAAACACCCACAAATTCAGCATATTAGGTACATTTCATGTCACTATTGAGGCGATTTCGTGCGCTTCGAACATTGTTATCTTCATGTTACGTCGTAGCACGCGCCCGACATAGGGGGCTACGCCAGCCCCCTATGAACCCCGGCTTTTGGCGGAAATTATGCCGCTAAAGCGGTGCCTTCGTCGGTATCAGGCTTAGAGGACCGCTTGCGACACGCTCCCGACGTGGCGCAAGCTTGAGCCGCGTCCATGCGGCTCATCCTAAGCCTGCTATCTCCTCAGCATAATTTTTTACGCCGGATAACGACAAAACACGTGATACCCCTGCCTTTGTCTATAAGAGACAATAGATTAACCAGGGGCAGTGAGAAGAATTTATTGACCAAACATTTCTTTGATCCAGTCAGCGACACCTTCTCCGTTTTGCTGGTTCTGCTGGGCTGAAGGCTGCGGCTGACTACTCTGACACAGAGCCTGCGGGTTATCCGTCCAGACCGGCAAGACGCGTCCAGCGCTGCTGCCGTTGCAGATAAAGTTCCCGCTGGCATCCACTGTCATCGTCGTAATACCTTCCGGCGGCGTCAGCATCAACGGCAGCGGCGTTTGGTTTTCCAGATAGCGACGATAGATCGTCAGCGCCCCGTTCGCCCCCGTCAGCTTGGCCGGACCATTGTTATCACGCCCTACCCAGCTAATCGCCACTTCTTTACCATCAATCCCAGCAAACCAGCTGTCACGCAGGTCATTGGTGGTACCGGTTTTCGCCGCCAGATGATAATTCGGGAATTTCACCGCCAGCGAGCGCGATGTACCGCGCTCAACCACTTGCTGCATGCCGTATAGCGTCAGATAGGCCGCCTGCGCAGGAACCGCGCGTTCAGCCTGCGGGAAGCTCTGATACAGCACCGTACCATCTTCCGCAATCACCGAACGCAGTGAGGAAAGTGGGGCACGGTTGCCGCCGCTGGCGATCGTCTGGTATTCCTGCGCCACTTCCATCGGCGTTAGGCTGATCGCACCCAACAGCATCGCTGGTACAGTCTGAATCACGTTTTCGGGGATACCTAAACGCTTCAAGGTTGACGTGACCTGATCCAGCCCTACGGCCATCCCCAGATTGACGGTCGGGACGTTCAGCGAGTTTGCCAACGCATCGACTAACATGACGCGACCACGGAATTCACGATCGTAGTTCTTCGGCTGCCACAGTTGTCCGTTAGGCTGCTTGATCGACAGCGGCTCATCCGCCAACAGGGTATTCAGACGATAGGTGTCCGGCTGGCTCAATGCCGTCAGGTAAGTCGGCGGCTTCGCCAGCGATCCGACAGGGCGACGCGCCTGTAGCGCACGGTTAAACCCAGCGTACTGCGTTTGAGCACCGCCAACCATCGCGCGGACTTCGCCACTGAAACGATCGACAATCACCATCGCGGCTTCCAGATCGCTGACGTTACGCCCTGCACGCAGTGCCGGCACGCCGACTTCCACCGCTTTTTCCGCCGCATCCTGCGAGACCGGATCGAGCGTGGTGAAGACCTTCACGCCGGAGAGATCGTTAACCTTGTCGCCAAGTCGCTGTTGCAATTCCTGACGCACCATCTGCATAAACGCGGGCTGAGGACTGATTACGCCGCCTTTCGGCTGCACGCCCAGCGGACGCGCACTCAGCATGTTGTACAGATCGGCATCAATGACCTGCTGATTCTGCAATAGTCGCAGCACCAGATTGCGTCGCTCTAACGTAATATCTGGGTTACGCCATGGGTTGTACAGCGATGCCCCTTTCACCATCCCCACCAGCAGCGCCTGCTGATCGAGACTCAGCTCATTCACCGGACGGCCAAAGTAATACAGGCTGGCAAGCGGGAAACCGCGGATCTGATCGTTACCGCTCTGACCGAGATACACCTCGTTAAGATACAGCTCAAGGATGCGATCCTTGCTGTAGCGATAATCCATGATCAGCGCCATATAGGCTTCGTTGGCTTTACGCCACAGCGAACGTTCGTTGGTCAGGAACAGGTTCTTCACCAACTGCTGCGTCAGCGTACTCCCGCCCTGCACTGCGCGTCCTGCGGTGATATTGGCTAAAAACGCACGGCCAATCGAGTACAGGCTGATGCCATCGTGTTCATAAAAATGGCGGTCTTCGGTCGCCACCAGCGTATCCACTAACAGATCGGGGAAACCGGCACGCGGCACAAACAGGCGCTGTTCGCCATTCGGCGACTGCATCATAGTGATCAGTTTCGGATCGAGACGGAAGAAGCCGAAATTACGCTGGTTGTCCAGATTCTGGATCTGTGACAAACGATCGTTGGCAAACGTCAGGCGCGCCTGAATCTGCCCTTCTTTTCCATCAGGGAAATCAAACGGGCGGCGCAACATATCAATGCTGTTACCACGCACGCTGAATTCACCCGGACGGGTAATGCGACTCACCTGACGGTATTGCATACCTTCCAGCAGGCTAATCATCTCTTTCTGGCTATAAGCCATGCCGGGCTCAAGGTTGACCATGCGGCCATAAACAGCGGCAGGCAATTGCCAGACTTTGCCTTCAATACGGCTGCGGATCTGGCTATCGAGGTATACACCGTAGATTGCCATCGCCACGGCAAAGATCAGGAACAGCTTGATCGCCAGCCCCAGCCAGCGCCGTCTTCTCTGTGATTTCCGCGTCATCGCGTCATCGCCATCGTAATCATCATCGTCGTCATAGTCGTCCTGATAATCGTCATAGTCATCATCATAGTCGTCATCCCTGCGACGTCGTATGGCCTGCTTGCGTTCAGGCTTACGTTTTGGCGCTTTCCCTTTGCGTCCGATAGGTTCGCGGTCATCCCGAGACATTACAATAACTTCTCCATCAGGTTGTTCACGGCTATCAGCTTTGCGCTCAAGCCGCCTACTCTGTTTCCAGCCCCCTTTTTGGGAAAGCGGAAACGTCTGAAATTAGTGATTCTGATATTTCTTGGTACGCCTCGTCGGCGCCGTATTCGCCGGATCATCCGGCCAGATATGCTTGGGATAACGCCCCTTCATCTCTTTTTGCACGTCGCGGTATGTCCCTTGCCAGAAGGCCGCTAAATCGCGCGTAATCTGTAGTGGACGCTGTGCGGGTGATAAAAGCTCCAGTACCAGCGCCACACGACCTTCTGCCAGCAGCGGGCTCTGCTGCTCGCCGAACATTTCCTGCATCCGTACCGACAGTACCGGTGGTTTATCGTCATAATAGGCAATGGGCAAACGGCTACCGCCAGGCGCGGTGTAATGCGTGGGCAACGCGTTATCCAGCCGCTGACGCAGCGACCAATCCAGCAATCGCAGCAGCGCGTCGCTCAAATTAATCTGGTGTAGTGCACGTAAATCGCGCACGCCAGACAGTGACGGCTGTAACCAGATTTCCAACGTTGCCAGCAGCCTGTCATCATCCACTCGCGGCCAGTCAACCTCAGGCAACCACTGACAAGCGCACTGTAAGCGAGCACGTAACTGCAACGCCGCAGCGTCCCAATTCAACGCTTTAAGCCCCTGCTCCCGAATCCAGGATAGCATCGCCTGCTGTAATGCCTCGTCAGAAGGCTTGTTCAACGGGCGCGTTCGCAGAGTCAGGCAACCAATCTGGTCGCGCTGGCTGGCGCGCAGAGTACCCTTTTCTTCGTCCCAGTGCACCACGTTACGCTCATTTATTAATCCGGGTAACCGCCGCTCCAGCCGTTCAATATCCAGCGGCAACGCCAATAGAATCCGCGCATCTGCGCTCTGGCTATTTTGTAATAGCGAAGGTGCCAGCAGCCATTCGTTACCTGACAACGCTTCATCAGCCGACATCATCGCGCCGCTACCGTTAGCAAGCTGGTAGCGCCCATCCTGACTGCGCCGTCGTGCGATACGATCAGGGAAAGCCAGTGCCAGCAGCCAGTCGGCTTCGCCGCCGTCAATATGCCCCGAAGTCGTCGATAAACGGCGCGTCAGCTGTTTTGCTCGCCGCAACCAATGAGGGAGCGGGCGATGCAGCCAGTCAGCCAGATTAATCGATCCGCTACGCGGTGGCTCTTCAAGTATCGCCGCCAGGCACCCTGCGGTAGCCAACGCGTCCGGACCTTGCTGTGATGCGGCATACAGCAGGGTTGCCAAACGGGCATCGCTGCCTAACGCGGCGATCTTACGCCCTTCGGTAGTCAACCTATCCTGCTCATCCGTAATACCAAGCTGGCGCAGCAGGTGTCGCGCAGCATAAAGCGCAGGAGCCGGTGGCAAATCCAACCAGGTCAGCTGCGCTACATTGGTACAACCCCACTGTAATAAATCCAGCCAGACGCTGCTTAAGTCGCTATTCAGGATCTCGGCTTCACTTTGTGCCGCAGCACGTTCTGCCTGTTCGCGAGAGCACAGGTGCCAGCAAATACCGGGACTTAAACGCCCCGCACGCCCCGCGCGCTGCACCATCGAGGCTTGGCTGATGCGCTGTGTTACCAGCCGAGTGACGCCGCTTTTCACATCAAAGCTGGCTACACGCTCAAGACCGCTGTCCACCACCAGCCGGATACCTTCAATTGTCAGGCTGGTTTCAGCGATATTAGTGGCTAATACCACCTTACGCCGGCCCGGCTCCGCAGGCAGAATGGCCTTTTGCTGTTCCGCCAGCGTCAATGCGCCATATAAAGGACAGAGATCCGTCTCGCTCGACACGCCATTTTCCAGCAGCGCCTGCACGCGGCGAATCTCTGCGACGCCAGGTAAAAACAGCAGCAGCGAACCGTCTTCTTCATTGAGTAACCGCCGTACCTGTCGCGCAACGCCGTCTTCCAAACGCTCCTGACTATTTAGCGGCGCATAGCACCGCTCGACCGGATAGCTGCGACCTTCGGAAACCACGCAAACGGCTTCCGGCAACAGCGCTGACAGCCGCGCATTGTCGAGCGTGGCGGACATAATCAGCAGTTTTAAATCGTCACGCAGCCCCTGTTGCACATCCAGCAGCAGCGCCAATGCCAGATCGGCCTGCACGCTGCGCTCATGAAATTCATCAAGGATGATTAGCACTACACCTTGCAGTTCCGCATCCTGTTGCAGCAAACGGGTTAGCATGCCTTCGGTGACAACTTCCAGCTTCGTTGCACTACTCACGCAGGTTTCTGAGCGCATCCGATAGCCTATCGTTTGCCCTGGATCTTCACCTAGCTGCTGTGCCAACCGCCAGGCAACACTCTTCGCCGCCAGACGGCGCGGTTCCAGCATGATAATGCGCCCGTTCAAATTGCCCTGTTGCAGTAATTGCAACGGCAGCCAGGTTGATTTCCCCGCCCCCGTTGGGGCATTGAGCAGCACCTGAGGCGCGGTATGTAGCGCCGTTATCACATCATCCAGCACGGCGCTGACGGGCGGTAAAATCACAGACATCTCCGTATAAGGTTAACTTTCAGCGGCGAGCATTGTAGCATCTGGATGAATGTAGCATCGGATGGAATCAGAACAAGAGAGTGCACCATGCCAGCCCCCCGCCGCCTGTTTTTTGCCTTATCACTGCCGGAAACCACACAGCAAGAAATCATCCGCTGGCGTGCCGAACACTTCCCTCTGGACGCGGGCCGCCCGATTGCGGCGGCCAACCTCCATCTGACGCTGGCGTTTTTAGGCGATGTGAGTGAGCAAAAAGCGCAGGTCTTACAGGCCTTAGCAGGCAGAATCCGCCAGCCCGCGTTTACCCTCACGCTAAATGACGCTGGACATTGGCCGCGTCCCGGTGTTGTCTGGCTAGGCTGCCGCCGAGCACCGCGTGGATTGTTACAGCTCGCGGAACTGCTGCGTTCTCAAGCTGCACGCAACGGCTGCTATCAAACATCATTACCTTTTCATCCACACATTACGCTATTGCGCGGCGCGACTCGTCCCGTGGCGATTCCCCCCGCGACGTTCAGTTGGCAGACCGACATGACGCACTTTTCCCTTTACCAGTCTCTTTTCGATAACGGTAAAACCCGCTATCAAAAGCTGGAAAGCTGGTCATTCATTAAATAAGAGAATAGTTAGATATACCCTAAATAATTCGAGTTGCATGACAAAACGTTAGCGTTTTGAACAACGCTCTGCGTTGACCCTTTAGGGCAAGGCTCATTTATAGCCTTGTAACGCGGCAACCGAGCGACAAATTCGTCGGGAACGAATTTGACCAGCCAACGGCTGGCCTTCGGTGAGAGACAGGATGTCTCTCATTTCATCCCCAGGAGCTTACACAAGTAAGTGACTGGGGTAAGTAAGGACAAATCGGCTTAGCCGATTTGAACGCCGCTTGCGGCGGCCCTTCAGGGCGAGGCTCAGAACCGAGCCGAGTATTGCCAACGCACAAGCAGCTTGAAGTATGACGGGTATAAACGAATAAAACAGGATACGCATGAACTACACCCCACGCTTACAACCTGCTCGCTTAATTAAACGTTACAAACGCTTTTTGGCCGATGTCGTGACGCCGGAAGGCGAGACGTTTACGTTGCACTGTGCCAATACCGGTGCCATGACGGGCTGTGCCACACCCGGTGATACCGTGTGGTATTCAACGTCCGAGAACCTTAAACGTAAGTATCCGCAAAGTTGGGAACTGACTGAAACACAACAAAATGACTGGATTTGTGTCAATACTCTGCGTGCCAACACATTATTGCACGAAGCCTTATTAGAGAATCGCATAGAAGAGCTAGCAGGCTACTCTGATGTAAAAACGGAAGTGAAATACGGTACGGAAAACAGCCGAATCGACCTGCTTTTACAGGCGCCAGACAAGATTGACTGCTATATTGAGGTGAAATCTGTCACATTATTGCAACATGAATGTGGTTACTTTCCCGATGCGGTTACACTCAGAGGGCAAAAGCATCTGCGTGAGCTGCAACAGATGGTTTCCAATGGAAAACGCGCCGTCCTTTTTTTCGCCGTTCTCCATTCAGGAATCCAGCAGGTTTCTCCTGCCCGGCATATTGATTCACGGTATGCGGAATTATTTATCGAAGCACAGCGGGCAGGGGTTGAAATTTTATGTTACGGCTCCACATTATGCCCTGACGGTATTACGTTGACGCATAAGCTACCGTTGTTGGGATGAAGCACAAGCATTGCATAACACGCCGAACGCACCACCCAAGGCGTAACACATTGTTTATTATTTAATGTAAGCAGGTTGTTCCTCACACTTTATCAGGCCGGTGTCAGGAAGCATTGCCAACCCCATCTTCATCTGCTATTTATAGCGGCCTGTTTTTTCCCCCCTTTGGGGGCCGATATACCCAGATAGCTGAAGTTCTGGTCGACAACGCCGCAACTTCACTGCATAAAAGGGTATTATGCGTGTCGTGTTATGTAGGAGAAGCAACATGCAAGAAGGGCAAAATCGTAAGACATCTTCTCTGAGCATTCTCGCAATTGCCGGAGTAGAGCCGTACCAAGAGAAGCCGGGCGAAGAGTATATGAACGACGCTCAGCTGGCTCATTTCAAGCGTATTCTTGAAGCATGGCGCAACCAACTCATGGATGAAGTGGATCGGACTGTATCGCACATGCGCGATGAAGCCGCTAATTTTCCCGATCCCGTGGATCGCGCGGCGCAGGAAGAAGAGTTCAGTCTCGAGCTGCGTAACCGTGACCGTGAGCGTAAGCTGATTAAGAAAATCGCCAAAACGCTGGTGAAAATCGAAGATGAGGACTTCGGATTCTGCGAATCCTGTGGCGTCGAGATTGGCATTCGCCGTCTGGAAGCTCGTCCGACTGCCGATCTGTGTATCGACTGCAAAACGCTGGCAGAGATACGCGAAAAGCAAATGGCAGGATAATATCCTGTCTAAAATCGGCTCCTGCCACTCGCAGGGGCCGTCTTCGGATCATGTACCGCTGATGAATGATATTCATCACTCTATCTTCTGTCTGGATAAAACGCTGACGAGATAGCACCAACCTCTTATGTCTGGAACCGATTGTTTTACCGGAAAAAATAGTTTTTCTGAAGCTACTCGCATTTCTGAAACCGACCGTTATATCGGGCGCTTTGCTCCTTCTCCCTCTGGTGACCTGCATTTTGGCTCATTGATCGCCGCACTGGGTAGTTATCTTCAGGCTCGTTCTCAACAAGGGCGCTGGCTAGTACGTATTGAAGACATCGATCCTCCGCGGGAAATCCCCGGGGCCGCTTCTCGCATACTCGCGCAATTAGAACACTACGGTTTGCACTGGGACGGCGGTGTGGTTTACCAGTCACAGCGGCATGCGCGTTACCGTGAGATCCTTCAACAGCTTCAACAGCAGGGAATGAGCTATTACTGCACCTGTACGCGTAGCCGTATTCAGCAGCTAGGTGGGCACTATGATGGCTATTGCCGAACGCGCAACCTGCCCGCCGATAACGCCGCGCTCCGTCTGCGCCAGGCGACGCCGGTATTTCATTTTCACGATAAATTACGTGGCGATCTGTATGCCGATAACGCCCTCGCTCGGGAAGATTTTATTATCCACCGCCGCGATGGACTTTTTGCCTACAATCTAGCCGTGGTGATCGATGATAACGATCAGGGAATTACCGAGATCGTACGCGGTGCCGATCTTATCGAACCAACCGTTCGTCAAATCTCGCTCTATCGCCAATTGGGCTACACGATCCCCACCTACGTTCATCTGCCGCTGGTGCTGAATCTCGAGGGAAATAAGCTTTCCAAACAAAATCACGCCCCTTCACTACCGAACGGCGATCCGCGTCCTGTGCTGCTTGCCGCACTGCAATTTTTGCATCAACCACTGCCAGAAAATGGCCAGGATATGACGCTTTCCGCGCTTCTGGCATGGTCTGTGGCGCACTGGTCCTTGGATACCATCCCGTTGCAGGCGGCAATAAACGCGTCCGCGATCACATCAGCATTCTCAAAGGGGCATTGGTGAGCTATGATTAGCCGCTATTTTTCGTGGCGCGCCATCCTTAGCCGCCCCTTTGGGGGGCGACGCCAATGCTGTGCTGTTGATTTATCCATCACTATCGAGGTGTATTATCTTTTCCCGAGTTGCTAATTTTTGTCGTAAAGTACTGAATCGTGAGAACGAAATGGTCGAATCAGAGGAACCGCGTCAGCATCTGACGGTGATCCCGCGTGACCAACATACAATTTCACGCAGCGACATCAGCGATAATGCGCTGAAAGTACTTTATCGCCTGAACAAAGCGGGCTACGAGGCTTATCTGGTTGGCGGCGGCGTACGCGATCTGCTGCTGGGCAAAAAGCCGAAAGATTTTGATATCACCACTAACGCCACGCCCGATCAGGTGCGCAAGTTATTCCGCAACTGTCGTTTAGTTGGGCGTCGTTTCCGTCTCGCACATATCATGTTCGGGCCAGAGGTGATTGAAGTTGCCACGTTCCGTGGTCACCACGATCAGCATCAAGAGCAGCAAGAAACTAAAAACTCTTCTCAGCAGGCTCAGAGTGGCATGCTGCTGCGCGACAACATTTTTGGATCGGTTGAAGAAGACGCCCAACGCCGCGATTTCTCAATCAATAGTCTCTACTACAGCATTGCTGATTTCAGCGTACGCGATTATACCAATGGCCTGAACGATCTGCGTCAGGGTGTCATCCGTAT
The DNA here is from genome assembly GCF_021432585.1 of Pectobacterium sp. IFB5596. Taxonomy (NCBI): domain Bacteria; kingdom Pseudomonadati; phylum Pseudomonadota; class Gammaproteobacteria; order Enterobacterales; family Pectobacteriaceae; genus Pectobacterium; species Pectobacterium sp. IFB5596. The sequence goes on along the minus strand of NZ_LXFY01000010.1, from coordinate 13,091 downwards.
GATCGGCGATCCCGAAACGCGCTATCGTGAAGATCCGGTGCGCATGCTGCGTGCCGTTCGTTTCGCCGCCAAGCTGAACATGACCGTCAGCCCAGAAACCGCCGAACCGATTCCTCGTCTGGCTTCATTGCTGCACGATATTCCCGCAGCACGTATGTTTGAAGAATCGCTGAAGCTGCTTCAATCGGGCTATGGCTATCCAACCTATAAAATGCTGTGTGAATACCAGCTGTTCCAGCCGCTTTTCCCGCTGCTGAGCCGTCATTTCACACCAAACGGCGATTCCACGCTGGAGCGCATGGTTGCTCAAGTGTTGAAAAACACCGATAAGCGTTTGCAAAACGACATGCGGGTGAATCCGGCATTTTTGTTCTCCGCCATGCTGTGGTATCCGCTGATCGAGCATGCACAAAAGCTGGCTCAGGAAAGTGGTCTGGCCTACTTCGATGCATTCTCGCTGGCAATGAACGATGTACTGGACGAACAGTGCCGTTCTCTGGCGATCCCTAAGCGTATTACCTCGTTAGTCCGCGATATCTGGCAACTGCAAACGCGTCTGTCTCGTCGTCAGGGTAAGCGTGCTTATAAGCTAATGGAACATCCTAAATTCCGTGCAGCGTATGATCTGCTTTGCCTACGCGCCGAAATCGAAAACCATCAGGAGCTGCTGCGTCTGGCTCAATGGTGGGGGGAATTCCAGGTTGCAGCACCGCCACGCCAACAAACCATGCTGAGATCGCTGGATGACGGCCCGACACCACATCGTCGCTCCCGTCCTCGTCGCCCACGTAAACCGACGACGGCACGCAGGGATCAAGCCTGATGGCACGCGTGTATCTGGCGCTGGGCAGCAATCTTGCCCAGCCTTTGCTGCAGGTACGCGCCGCACTGGCAGCGCTGGATGCGATTCCACAGACTCGCGTCATTCGCTGCTCCTCATTTTATCGTAGTCGCCCGCTCGGCCCACAGGATCAACCGGATTATCTTAATGCCGTCGTTGAGCTGGAAACCGCATTAGCTGCCGAATCATTGCTCGATTGCACACAGGCTATTGAGCTGGAACAAGGTCGCGAACGTAAAGCACACCGCTGGGGCCCGCGCACGTTGGATCTGGATATTCTGCTGTTTGGTGATGCCACGATCCAGACAGAACGTCTGACGGTGCCGCATTACGATATGAAAAATCGTGAATTCATGCTCTACCCGCTCGCGGAAATTGCCCCTGATCTGGCATTCCCCGACGGCGAAACGCTCGTGCAACGGCTAACCCATGTCGATCGCAACGGTCTGACATTGTGGGACGACAACACTCCTACCTGAGCCACAATAAAGCCAACATACAAGCAGATTGAAGCATAGTGGGTATATCGCTACACGTCGGCTTACATTAGAATGTTCCCCTCAATTCTTCGCCCTATTGACATAGGAAGACCGTCATGAAACCGACGACTATCTCCCACTTGCGCCAATGGAAACAAGAGCAGCGAAAATTCGCGACGATAACAGCTTACGACGCCAGCTTCTCTCGTTTGTTTTTTGAACAAGGCATTCGTGTGATGCTGGTGGGTGACTCTCTGGGAATGACCGTACAAGGTCACGATTCCACCTTGCCCGTGACTACAAACGACATCGTTTACCATACTCAGTGCGTCCGCCGTGGTGCTCCGCTGGCTCTGGTTCTCTCCGATATGCCATTTATGACCTACGCCACGCCGGAACAAACATTCAGTCAGGCGGCAGAACTGATGCGTGCCGGTGCGAATATGGTGAAACTGGAAGGCGGAAGTTGGCTTGCCCCAACGGTAAAAATGCTGACTGAACGTGCCGTGCCGGTTTGCGGTCATCTGGGCCTGACGCCGCAATCCGTTAACATCTTCGGTGGTTATAAAATTCAGGGGCGAAGCGAAAGCGACGCTAATCAACTGCTGGCCGATGCACTCGCACTTGAAGAAGCCGGAGCACAGTTACTTGTGCTGGAATGCGTACCTGTCGCACTGGCTAAACGCGTAACGGACGCGCTGTCAATTCCTGTCATCGGCATTGGCGCAGGCAATGTTACCGACGGGCAGATTCTGGTCATGCATGATGCCTTCGGCATTACCGGCGACAACACGCCTAAGTTTGCCAAGAACTTTCTGGCGCAAAGCGGTGGCGATATCAGCGCAGCAGTGCGGTTGTATGCACAAGAAGTCGAACAGGGCCTCTACCCGGCCGAAGAACATTCATTTCATTGAGACATTCATTTCATTGAGAAATGTCGTTTCATTAAAGAACGAGTATTTCATTAATCAGGCTATTTTTGGGAGTATGGGTGTGTTAATAATCGAAACCCCTCTGCTGCTGCGCCGCGAAGTTCGTCGCTGGCGTCAGGAAGGGAAACGCATAGCTTTGGTTCCCACTATGGGCAATTTGCACGACGGGCACATGACGCTGGTCGATGAAGCCAAAGCACGCGCCGATATCGTTATTGTCAGCATTTTTGTCAATCCCATGCAGTTTGAGCGGCCAGATGATTTAGCCCGCTACCCCCGGACGTTGCAGGAAGATTGCGAGAAATTAAACCGCCGTGGTGCCGATCTGGTTTTCGCACCGAGCCCGGATGTGGTATACCCAAATGGATTGGAATCGCAAACGTTTGTCGATGTGCCCGGCTTGTCTTCTATGTTGGAAGGCGCTAGCCGCCCCGGTCATTTCCGCGGCGTGGCTACCATCGTTAGCAAGCTGTTCAATCTGGTACAGCCGGATTTGGCCTGCTTCGGCGAAAAGGATTACCAGCAGTTAGCGCTGATTCGGCAGCTTGTCCGCGATATGGGCTATGACATTGATATCATTGGCGTCCCTATCGTACGAGCAAAAGACGGTTTGGCATTGAGTTCGCGTAATGGCTATCTCAGTGCTGAAGAGCGCCAGCTGGCACCGACGCTGTATCAGTTGATGATGGCACTTTCAGCGCAGTTGGACAACGGCGATCGCCAGATCGATACCTTGCTGGAACACACGGCAGATAAATTGCGCGAAGCGGGCTTTACGCCTGATGAACTGTTTATCCGCGATGCTGATACGCTGCAACCGCTGAGCACTGCCAGCACGCGTGCAGTGATTTTGATGGCTGCCTGGTTAGGCAAGGCCAGATTGATTGATAACCACCAGGTCGATTTGACTGTATGAACCGAGGTAACAAAGCGATGATACGTACCATGCTGCAAGGCAAGCTGCACCGGGTCAGAGTGACTCAGGCTGACTTGCACTATGAAGGCTCTTGCGCCATCGATCAGGATTTTATGGATGCCGCAGGCATTCTGGAATACGAAGCGATTGATATCTACAACGTTGATAACGGCCAGCGTTTCTCCACCTACGCCATTGCAGGCGAAAGAGGTTCACGCATTATCTCTGTGAACGGTGCCGCCGCTCGCTGCGCGTGCGTGGGTGACAAGCTGATTATCTGTTCCTATGTGCAGATGTCGGACGAACAGGCCAGAAGCCACAGCCCTAAGGTTGCCTATTTTTCTGGCGAAAACGAGCTGCAACGTCAGGCAAAAGCGATTCCGGTTCAGGTCGCCTGATCGCTAAGTTTATGACGAAATCGAGCGGTAGTAATGGATAGATCGTAAAGACGCTGCAAGTACCTCCCTGTAAGCTCGAGCCGCGCCATCCCTGGCGCGGACGCTTTACTCTTCTATTCCATTACTACCGTTTTCACTTCTTAGATTAGTCTGCCAAAAGGCTAACACGGTGGTCACTCCGCCTTCCCAATTTACACACTACGTCCGCAGCCCACGTCCTCGCTCAATCAGCCACCAGACAAGCAGATAAAACACCACGATAAAGGCAATCAGTACCGACATGGTGAACAGCAGTGGCACATCCTGAATCCCGAGGAAGCCGTAGCGGAAACCGCTGATCATGTACACCACAGGGTTCAGCTTGGAAACAGCCTGCCAGAACGGCGGCAACAGCGTCAGCGAGTAAAATACCCCGCCCAAATAGGTCAGAGGCGTCAGCACAAACGTCGGAATCAAACTGATATCATCAAAGGTTTTCGCAAACACCGCATTCAGTAATCCCGCCAGCGAGAACAGCGTCGCCGTCAGTAGCAGCGTCAGGACGATGATCCACCAGGCATGAACATGCAGCGGAACGAAGAACAGCGACACCGCAGTGACCAGAACCCCAACGCACAGACCGCGCGCGATCCCCCCGCCAATATAACCCGCAATGATCACGTGTGTTGGCACCGGCGCAACCAGCAGTTCTTCAATATTGCGCTGAAACTTGGCGCTGAAAAAGGAAGAAGCTACGTTGGCATAGGCGTTAGTAATCACCGCCATCATGATCAGACCCGGCACGATAAACTGCATGTAGGTAAAACCGTGCATTTCCCCAATGCGTGAACCGATCAAGTTGCCGAAAATAATAAAATACAGCGTCATGGTGATCACGGGTGGCACCAGCGTCTGAATCCATATACGGCCAAAACGGGTCACTTCTTTAACCCAGATACTCTGTAGCGCCACCCAATACAAACGCATCATGCCTTTTCTCCCTTACCGTTCACGCCGTCCCCATTAACCAACGTGACAAACAGCTCTTCCAACCGGTTAGCTTTATTACGCATACTTAATATTGTTATCCCCTGCGCGCTTAGCTGGCTGAATAGCGCGTTCAAGCCTTGCTCGCGCATCACATCCACTTCCAGCGTTGACGTATCCATCAGGCGGAACGCATAACCTTCAAGCTGTGGTAGCGGGCTTTTTGCCGCCAGATCGAAAATAAACGTTTCGGACTTCAGTTGAGCAAGCAGCTGCTTCATCGAGGTATTTTCCACCAGTTCACCCCGCTGAATGATCCCGATATTACGGCACAGCATTTCCGCTTCTTCCAGATAGTGCGTCGTCAGGATAATCGTGGTGCCCTGCGCATTTAGCTCTTTCAAAAAGCCCCACATGGAACGACGCAATTCGATATCCACACCCGCCGTTGGTTCATCAAGAATCAGCAACTTAGGTTCATGCATTAACGCACGGGCAATCATCAGGCGGCGTTTCATCCCCCCCGACAACATCATTGCTTTTTCGCTGCGTTTTTCCCACAAATCCAGCTGTTTCAGGTATTTTTCGGCACGCTGCAACGCATCCTGACGTTTCACGCCATAGTAGCCGGCCTGATTAACGACAATCTGTAATACCGTTTCAAACGGATTGAAGTTAAATTCCTGCGGAACCAGTCCCAACTGGCGTTTCGCATTCACTTTATCCAGCTCAAGGTCATAGCCGAAGACGCGAACTTTACCAGCGGTTTTGTTCACCAACGAGCTGATAATCCCAATCGTAGTGGATTTTCCTGCGCCATTCGGCCCCAGCAGCGCATAGAAATCCCCCGCTTCCACGTTCAGGTCGATTCCCCGTAACGCCTTGACGCCTCCCGAATAAGTTTTGGTTAGTTGCGCCAGTTCCAGTGCATATGTCATAAGAAATGGATTGCCTTATTATCAGTGAGTTCTACAGATTCGAAGTGTGACAAATAAATACTCTAAATAATTCAAGTTTCAGGAAGGCGGCAAGAGAAGGAATCCCGATGAGCTTACTCAGGTAAGTGATTCGGGTGAGTGAACGCAGCCAACGCACATGCAACTTGAAGTATGACGAGTATAAACTATCGTTTTTCAAACGACGCATGTTGCCTTATATTACTCCTCACTGCCCCTTGTTTGTTACAGGTCATTTACTTTCATGAAAGAAATTGAAACGCTCATCGCCAATAACCAGCTTTGGTCTAAAACGATGGTGGAAGAGGACCCTGGCTATTTTGAACGCCTGGCGCAGGCGCAACGTCCCCGTTTTCTATGGATTGGATGCTCGGACAGTCGCGTGCCTGCGGAAAGTCTGACCAGCCTTGAGCCTGGTGAACTGTTTGTTCACCGCAACGTCGCAAATCTGGTTATCCACACCGACCTCAATTGCCTGTCCGTCGTGCAATATGCTGTCGAAGTTCTCGAAGTCGAACACATCATCATCTGCGGCCACTACGGCTGTGGCGGTGTTCAGGCGGCGGTGGAAAACCCGGAACTGGGTTTGATTAACAACTGGCTGCTGCATATCCGTGATTTGTGGTACAAGCATAGTTCGCTGCTGGGGGAATTGCCTCCCGAACAGCGCCTGAATACGCTCTGTGAAATCAACGTTGTCGAGCAGGTTTATAACCTCGGCCACTCCACCATCATGCAGTCCGCATGGAAACGTGGACAGAAAGTTACGATCCACGGCTGGGTGTACGGCATTCAGGATGGCCGACTGCGCGATCTGGAAGTGACGGCAACCAACCGGGAGACGCTGGAACAGCGTTATCGCCGCGCGATTTCCACCCTGTCTTGATTCGCAGCCTGACGCCCACTTGCTGGGCGTCGTTCACGGCATCAGCCTTATCTTTTTTACGTTATTCTTGCGGAACAACCTTGCCGACGTAAGGCAAATGGCGATAGTGCTGAGCATAGTCGATGCCGTAACCCACAACGAATTCATCAGGGATCGAGAACCCGACCCACTCGACTTTCACCGCCACTTCGCGGCGCTCTGGCTTATCCAATAGCGTACAGATAGCCAACGATTTTGGCTCACGCAGTTGCAGAATTTCCCGCACTCTGCTCAAGGTATTGCCCGAATCGATAATATCTTCAACGATCAATACGTCTTTGCCGCGAATATCTTCATCCAAATCTTTCAGGATTTTAACATCGCGCGTACTGTTCATACCGCTGCCATAGCTGGATGCCGTCATGAAATCCACTTCGTGAGGGACATCGATCGCCCGGCATAAATCGGCCATAAAGATAAACGAGCCGCGCAATAGCCCCACCAGCACCATATCGCTGCCGCTATCACGGTAGTGTTCGCTGATCTGTTGCCCCAGTTCGGTAACCCGCGCCATCACTTCCTGCTCAGAAATCATGACTTCCACGGTATGTTTCATCATACTGATAACTCTTTGAAGTAAGGTATTCAGCACCATCGGAAAAATGACAGACTCATTACCGATGATGCGCCAATGCTGATGTCAATCAGCCCTAGGCCATGCCCGGGCGCGCGAAGTATATCAGAAACCACACCATGAAGGAGACACCATGAGCACACCCTCTGTGGATGTTTGCTACAAAGTGAACGCCCCGCTTTCCTGCCAGCAGTTCGTTGAGCTGTTGGCGAAAACCTCATTAGGACCGCGTCGCCCGCTGGATGATGAGACGGCGATTGCAGGTATGCTTAAGCACGCCAATCTGCTAGTTTCCGCGTGGCGAGGGGATACTCTGATTGGGGTTGCGCGCAGCGTAACGGATTTTCATTTTTGCTGTTATCTGTCCGATCTGGCCGTGTCAGACGACTGTCAGCATGCGGGAATAGGAAAGAAACTGATTCAGGAAACCGCTCAGCAGTTGGAAAAAGGCTGCAAAATCATTTTGCTAGCCGCGCCGCTGGCGGTCGATTACTACCCGAAACTCGGGTTTGAAAAGCACAACAGCGCATGGGTCATGCCTGCGTCAGATTTACACGCAGGCGCGTAGTCATTTCGTTTCAGAGCCGTCAGCCGTATTGCTGACGGCAGGCAAAGCCGGGTACAGGACCGGAGGGTCCGTCTTAATGCTCAAACGTATCTGCTGCCCTGGCTCAAACCAGTTGCCGGTCTGCACCAGTAACATCAGTTCCCCCAGCTTCACCCGATACAAGTTTGATGTCCCCATAAACAGCCGATCTTCGATAAATGCCGGACCATCAGGATCGAGCGCCAACGCCACATCAGCAGGACGCACCATCCAGTCGCACTGCGAATCGATCGGTTGATTGAGTGGATGTGTTGCATGATGATCGCCCAATGGACTCTGCCATTGGTGGTCGCTCATAATCTTTACGGGCAGATAATTCGTATTCCCCATAAAATCAGCCACAAAGCGGCTGTTCGGCCGATGGTACAGCTCAGAGGGATAGCCCTGCTGCATAATTTTTCCTTCATCCAACAGAATCAGATGGTCGGCGCAGGCAAAAGCTTCTTCCCGGCTGTGCGTGGCGAACACCGCCGCGACATGACGCTGTTTGAGAATCTGCCGTAATTCAGTAATCAGGCGATAGCGGGTCTGGCTGTCCAAACCGGGAAACGGTTCGTCCAGCAACAACAATTTCGGCTCACAGGCCAGCGCGCGGGCAATCGCCAAACGCTGTTGCTGTTCATTTGATAGCTCGTGTGGATAACGTGCGGCAACCTCATCCAGTTGCAAGAGCGTCAGCATCTCCGCACAAATTGGCTTTACCTCGCTTTCCGGACGGCCATATAGCCCAAACGCAATATTGCCTTCCACCGTCAGATGCGGAAAGAGCGCGTAATCCTGAAAAATCAGGCCAACCTGACGCCGTTCAGGCAAGACGTACTCCTGCGGTGAGCTGACTGGCACCCCCTCCAACAAGATCTTGCCCTGGGTAATCGGCAGCAGGCCCGCAATCACCTGTAATAGCGCCGTCTTACCGCAACCGTTCTTGCCCAGTAGGCAGATAGTCTCATCATCACGCACGGCAAATGAGATGTTCTCCAACACGGCAGACTGCTGCAACGAACAACTTACCGACTGAACGCTCAGAATATCTATCGACGCGGCCATGTGATTATCCTTTTATATTCAATGCGCGGTTCAGCCCAAAAACCGGTATCAGCCCTACCGCAACTAACACCAGCGCAGGAAAGGCAAATGACGCGACGTGCTCACTCGCTGTAAAGCGAAAAACATAGGTTGCCAGCGTATCGATCCCAAAAGGACGCAGCAGCAACGAGACATTCAGCTCTTTCATGCTTTCCGTGAAGATCAGCAACGCCCCGATGAACACACCGCGACGCAACAACGGTATATGCAAGCGTGACCAACGGCTCAGGGGGGAAGCGCCCAACACGAGGCTCGCGCTATCCAGCGACCGAGGAATAGCGTCCATGCTGCGTTCAAGGCTGTCTAGCATCAAACGCCCAAATTTAACGCTATAGGCAAGAATGAGAATAAACAATGAACCCGCCAGCCAAGTATCTGCTGTGGGTAGTCCGGCAGCGCTAGCAAAAAGCGTAATCCCTCTATCCACCAGAGACAGCAAGGTAAACAGCCCAACGGCCAGTACCGCGCCAGGCAAAGCAAAACTCAGGCTCACCAGCCGAACTGGCGTCTGGTTGGCAAACATGCCAGCCGTACGGGTGTAGAAGATAAACGACAGCGCCATTAACGTAATGATGACGGTCGCCGCGGAAGACGCCAGTAGGCTATTCGTCACCGCATGAAGGAATGCTATATCCCATACCGACATCATATGACGGAGAGCTAAAAAGAGGAGATACAACAGCGGAAACAGGAATGACAGACAGACAATTCCCCAGCAGTAACCGCGAGCGACCTTGCTACGCCACCCGCTCAACACAGGCGGAACCACCAGAGAAGTGTTCGACTGAGCTTGATAAATTTTCTGCTTCCGACGCCAAAAATTAACCAGAAACATCAAGACAAAGATCGCGGGCAGAATCAATACACCAAGGCGCGATGCCGCCCCGAGATCGCCCTGCCCCTGCCAGATATCGAGCACCTGTGTTGTCATGGTTGGAATACCAAGATAAGACGCGGCACCATAGTCGCCTAATGCCTCAACCACTACTAACGCGCCACCGCAGGCAATCGCGGGTAGCGCAATAGGCAGGCATAAGCGACGGAATACCTGGGAACGTGTCTGATTCAGCAAACGAGCCGAATGGATAAGGCTAGCAGGCTGTTTCACCAGAGCTTCGCGTACCAACAGGTAAATGTAGGGGTATAAAACGAGCGCCAGCGTCAGACTCACGCAGCCCAGTGAAACCGATAGCCCGACGGCGTGGGATTCTCCCCACGGCGATGTTATCTGTAGCCCCCACACCCGCAACAGCGAGGAAAGATGCCGTAACACATCGGTATAAAGGTAAGCAAGCAGGAACGCAGGCATCGCGAGCGGTAGGCAAAGCGCCCATTGCAGCACACGATGGCCGGGAAAGCGGTACATGGCGATGAACCAGGCTGAAGGCAACCCCAACAGCAAGCTGAAAAAAAGCGTGCCAATCACGATGACCGCAGAATGCAACAGGTAGGTGGGTAACCCGATTTGCCACAGTTGGGTAAACCCCATTCCGTCGGCAAAAAAAACCTGATAAAAAACCGTCGCTAAAGGAAGCAGCAACAGTCCCGCCAACAACCAACTACTGACGCGCCAGACACCGGAGATCATAGAATAAAAACTGTAGTAGATAAGATCGTTGTTATTAATAACAGAGCCTGACAGCAGCGTCATCGTATCAAACAACGATAAATTGGCTCTAATCCTGCGATTAACCCGATACGACTTTTATTATTGAAATGAAATCAAATAAACAACCTATATTTCATAGCGTTAATAAAAATATTTCTCCCTCGCCCCGGACCCGTTTTTTTTATCGTAATTCCCGAAATAATTCGCGCCGCAAGACAAGATGTTAGCGTTTTGAAGCGCGCAATGTGTGCATCCACGAAAATGAGGGCTTAAGAAAAACCAACGTCCGTGCTACTTGAAGGGTGGCGGAGATATCAGATGTTTCCCGTAAGAAAGCTTGGAAAACCCTGCGATATCTGTGATAACGTCATCTGACGATATTTGGAACAGGTTCAACCATGAAAAACTCTGCGCTGGCTCTGCTCCTGCTAAGCCTGATGAGCTTCTCTTCCGCCAGCAAGGCGCTGAATGAATTTGAGGCGGAAGATCTGGCCGATCTAACCGCGATCTTTGTTTATCTGAAAAACCACTGTGGTTACCAAGACCTGCCAAATGAACAGGTTCGTCGGACGTTGGTCGCATTTGCTCAGCAGAACCGCTGGGATCTCAGCAATTATAGCGCCTATGACATGACAGCAATGGGTGAAGACAGCTATCGCGATCTCAGTAAAATCGCGATTCCTACCCCGAAGAAATGTCAGTCTCTGGCACGTAATTCGCTCGGTTTACTCTCCTACGCGCAGTAATTCTCCTCCTCCTCCTCCGCACTGACTGAAATTTGACCGTGCAAGCGGCAAAAGAGTCGGCTATGATGGCGCGCCAATTTTCATGGCTGTTATCGCGGAGGAAGCCCTAACATGTCCCAGAAAGAAATTTGGTATGAAACCCTGCATGCCAACTTTGGCCAGTATTTTTCGGTTGATCGCGTGCTGTATCATGAGAAGACCGATCATCAAGATCTCATCATTTTTGAAAACAAGGCGTTAGGTCGCGTGATGGCGCTTGACGGCGTGGTGCAAACCACCGAGCGCGATGAATTCATCTACCACGAAATGCTCACCCACGTTCCCCTTCTGTCACACGGTAACGCCAAACGCGTACTGATTATCGGTGGCGGCGATGGCGGCATGCTGCGGGAAGTCAGCCGACACCGCAGCGTCGAACAGATCACAATGGTAGAAATCGATGCGGGCGTGGTGGAGTTTTGTCGCCAGTATCTGCCCAATCACAGCGCTGGTAGCTATGATGACCCGCGTTTTAATCTGGTGATTGATGACGGCGTTAACTTCGTCAGACAGTGCAGCGAAAAGTTTGACGTCATTATTTCGGATTGCACCGACCCCATCGGCCCCGGCGAAAGCCTGTTCACCTCCGATTTCTATCAGGGTTGTGCCCGCTGCCTGAACGAAGGTGGAATTTTTGTCGCGCAGAATGGCGTGTGTTTCCTGCAACAGGATGAAGCCGTCGGTAGCCATAAAAAACTCAGCCGTTACTTCCATGATGTCAGCTTTTATCAGGCGGCAATCCCGACCTACTACGGCGGTATTATGACGTTCGCCTGGGCCAGTAATCACCCAGCACTGCGCCAGATAGACACCGCAACGCTGCACCAGCGTTTTACACAATCCGCTATCGCCTGTCGCTATTACACGCCTGATGTTCACATCGGCAGCTTTGCCCTGCCACAATATCTGCTGAGCGCGTTACAAAATGCGCAATAATCGATCACTTAAGGAACCACACAGCCACAAGGGGGTGACGTAAATTGCACAAGCTGAAGCTACACGGCTTTAACAACCTGACGAAAAGCCTGAGTTTTTGTATCTACGATATCTGTTACACCAAAACAGCCGACGATCGCGATGGTTATATCGCCTATATCGACGAACAATATAACGCTAACCGTTTAACAGAAATCCTCACTGAAACCTGCTCAATTATCGGCGCGAACGTCCTTAACATCGCGCGTCAGGACTATGACCCACAGGGTGCCAGCGTGACCATTTTGGTCAGCGAAGAACCCATCGATCCACGTGACGTGGACACCTCAGAACACCCAGGGCCGCTGCCTAATTCCGTCGTTGCACATTTGGATAAAAGCCATATCTGCGTCCATACCTATCCAGAAAGCCACCCGGAAGGCGGACTTTGTACCTTCAGAGCAGATATCGAAGTGTCTACCTGTGGCGTAATTTCACCGCTGAAAGCATTGAACTACCTCATCCACCAGCTTGAATCCGATATTGTGACCATCGACTATCGCGTACGGGGGTTTACTCGTGATGTTAATGGCATAAAACATTTCATCGACCATCAGATTAATTCAGTTCAGAACTTCATGTCAGAGGACATGAAATCGCTCTATCACATGATGGATGTGAACGTGTATCAGGAAAATATCTTTCATACCAAAATGTTATTGAAAGACTTCGACCTCAAGCATTACCTGTTTAACGTCAGCCCTGAAGAACTCAGCGCTGCCGAACGGAAAAGAATCACCGATCTTCTCTATCACGAGATGCAGGAAATTTATTACGGCAGAAATTTGCCCGTTCTGTAATCAATACATATAGGGTGTATCTCTTAGTCACAAATATAAGGGCATCAAGGATTTTGCCGTTATGCGGCGTGAAAATTATGCAGCGGTGCGCTTGACCGCCGAGTGAGCGACAGGACGTCGCGAAAGCCAGCGCCATGCCGGGAGCATGTCGCTGGTGGCTCGAAAAGCGGGCATGGGCACCGATGGAACCGCGTAGCGGCATAATTTAGCCGGAAGCCTGGGTTCGCAGGGCGGCGGCGACT
>NZ_LXFY01000009.1:0-84968 GCF_021432585.1 Pectobacterium sp. IFB5596 | reverse complement strand
AGATCGGATTGAACGAATACCTTCCTGAATAACTCATACTAATCAATGTGTTAAACAGAAATGACAAAATAAATATGATTACAAATGTACATGAAAAATGCAGCGAATGCACATGGAACCGTGAGTAAAAAACAGGGATTTATCAGCTAACGAATCAATCGCGGTTCTTTTGCCAATTGTGCAGTTGATTACAGTGCCATACGCCCTGTTTTCCAGTAGCTTCACCTTTCTCTCGCGTGTCTTTTTGGCACACGCTGGAAACAGAATTCATCGCTTATGGACTATCGAAAAAAATAAAAATCAGATTTTCCGATCTATTGCCCGACGCTGTTTTCGGGTAATTTATAGCCGCTTTTATTTCGTATTAAAAAATAAACACAATCGTAGGGAGATGATTTTTATGGCAATTCGTTCTTCTGTGCTGGCTCTGTGTGTCGCAACGCTGCTGACTGGCTGCCAGAACTTAAACACCAATACCTTAATGCAATCCGGCGCACAGGCTTTCCAGGCAGCGACGCTTAGCGACGCCCAGGTTAAAGCGCTCAGCGACCAATCCTGTGAGCAAATGGATAAAGAGGCAAAAATTGCCCCGGCTGACAGCAAATACACGCAGCGTCTGAATAAAATTGCGGATGCGCTAGGCCACGATATCAACGGTACGCCAGCGAACTACAAGGTGTATTTGACAAAAGATGTTAACGCCTGGGCAATGGCGAACGGCTGTATTCGGGTATACAGCGGCTTGATGGACATGATGAATGATAATGAAGTAGAAGGCGTACTCGGCCACGAAATGGGCCACGTGGCGCTGGGACACACCCGTAAAGCGATGCAGGTTGCCTATGCCGCAACAGCCGCACGTACCGCAATCGCCTCTGCCGGCGGCGTAGCAGCGTCTCTGTCGCAATCACAGTTAGCCGATCTGGGCGAAAAACTGGTCAACTCCCAATTCTCTCAATCTCAGGAAAGTCAGGCTGATGACTATTCCTTTGATTTGCTGAAGAAACGCGGCATCAAGCGAGAAGGTCTGGCAACCAGCTTTGAAAAACTCGCTAAACTGGATGCAGGTCATGAGAGCAGCATGTTTGATTCCCACCCTTCATCTGAAGGACGCGCCAAACACATCCGCGAACGCATCGCTGCCGAGAAGTAATCGCACGCTCTGATTACCCGCAAAAATATCCCCACGGGCAATTGAAAAAATCTCAATTGCCCGTTAGTCATCCGACCACTATCATCCCCGCCGTATTACCTGTAAGCTGTTGGATAACAGCAACCTCTAATTGTTTCGATCCTCATTATGATAGGATTTAATAATTAATAAATATAAATAGATAGTTATTTGCAATCATATTACTGTTCCGTTCTCTTTTTAAGAAACGATGCTCGGCAGATTTCCAGATGCTGGAAAGCAAAAGAAAGCGAATGCAGCAACATACGGATAAGCAGTCGCCACGATTAACGCAGAGACTCACGTTGCAATAGCAGGAGGGATGGGATAACCCTATGTATTTAAAGATAGAAATAAACCAGCAAATCAAGCATACTATGTTACACCGATAAGAATTTTTCCAGTTTGATCATAGAGATAGATGATGAAATCAGTTGTTGCTTCCACTGATTTATCTAGAGGCTCTACCTTTTAGCGATGCAAGACACTTCAGGCTCGCGATTTCTTAATAACTGGATAACATCAGCAACGATTATTGGTTTGTGACCACTTTCAGACAATAAACTCATATGTGTTAAAAATCATGGATGTGAGAATTTTCAGTAAATGCAATTTTACCACGGTAGGATTACGGGAAATCCTATCGAGTATTCCTATGCTCTCGATAAAACCTGTCAACAGGTTTACGCTACAACAAGGAAAGAAAAAGTGTATTTTTATCATTGATGGTAGCAGCGAAGGCTTTGAAGAATACTATGAGTCGATAAGAACCCACTTTTATAATATGGCGTCATCGTTCATTATCATCAATAATTCCCCCAATCACCCCCCCGTGTGTATTGACGAAAAAACGATTCTTATTTCCAAGTCAGCACACATCAATTCTTTTTATAAATTGCTCGACTTCGTTCACCATCACGATCGCCGTCTATTCAGCCCCGTCAGGCTATCGAAATCTGAATATGCCGTGTTTCAGTATTGGAGTGCGGGTTACTCAGCAGAAACGATTGCCGATCTTATCGGGTTAAATAAGAAATCAGTACTGAACAGCAAATCAAGGTTACTGAATAAATATGGCGTTCAGGATAAAAACTCTCTACTGCTTATTGCTAAAATTATCTTCAAAGACAGCGTCATTGAAGAATTTGATTCCCTTCCAAAACCAGCAACCGATATCAATATGGGTCATTCGCTTATCTGATCGCAGGCGAAAAAAAGGGATGCTCACTCGCATCCCTTTTCACTCAACCTATCACACTTACTCATCTTCCAAATAAGTATAGCCATACAGCCCGGTTTCAAATTCTTCCATGAACTGCGCCTGAAGTTCAGCATCAAGGTCGGTTTCTTTGACCTGATCGCGGAAACGGGTCATCAGCACTTTGGGGTCAAGCTGCACATATTCCAGCATATCGGCAACCGTATTCCCTTCGTCAGACTCTTCAATCTCAACGGTGCCGTCCTGAAAGACAAACACGTCGACCGTCGACGTATCGCCAAACAGATTATGCATATTGCCCAGAATTTCCTGATAGGCACCGACCATAAAGAAGCCCAGCAACGGTGGGTTTTCTGGATCGTAAGGCGGCATTGGCATCGTTGTCGCGATTCCATCGCCGTCGACATAATGATCGATCGTGCCATCCGAGTCACAGGTGATATCCAGCAAGACAGCACGACGCTCAGGCGGCTTATCCAGCCCTTCCAACGGCAGTACCGGGAACAGTTGATCGATACCCCATGCATCCGGCATAGATTGGAACAGCGAGAAGTTGACATACAATTTGTCAGCCATGCGTTCCTGTAATTCATCAATCACCGGCCGATGCGCACGGTTACTCGGGTCTAGCTGTTCCTGAATCATCTGGCAGATGCTCAAATACAGCTGCTCTGCTTTTGCACGCTGCGTCAGATCCAACATGCCATGCGTGTACTGGGTATGCACATCATGCAAGTCCATTTGGCTGTCATGTAACCACTCGCGCAGCGAACGGCGTTTACCCGGCTGCTTGATTTCTTTCCAGGTTGACCACAGGCTCTCCAACGCACGCGGAGCGTCTTCTTCCGGCTCGGTAGGTTCGCTGAATTCGTTACGCTCAACCCCGATAATATTGGAAACCAACACGGTATGATGCGCGGTGACCGCACGACCAGATTCGGTGATGACCGTCGGATGCGGCAAACCGTGCTCGTTACAGGCATCGCCGATGCCCCAGATCACGTTGTTAGCGTACTCATTCAGACCATAGTTGACTGAACAGTCGGACTGGGAACGCGTTCCTTCATAATCCACACCCAAGCCGCCGCCAACATCAAAACACTGGATATTGACACCCAGTTTATGCAACTCAACATAGAAGCGCGCAGACTCACGCACGCCCGTCGCGATATCACGGATGTTTGCCAGTTGCGATCCCAAATGGAAATGCAGCAATTGCAGGCTATCCAACTTCCCAGCCTCGCGCAGCATCTCAACCAGTTGCAGCACCTGAACCGCCGCCAGACCAAATTTGGATTTTTCGCCGCCGCTGGATTGCCATTTACCCGACCCCTGAGAGGCGAGACGCGCGCGAACGCCGAGGCGCGGCACCACATTCAAACGCTCCGCCTCTTCCAGCACCATCCGGATTTCGGACATCTTCTCGATGACCAGATAAACCTTGTGACCCAGCTTTTCGCCGATCAGTGCCAGGCGGATGTATTCGCGGTCTTTGTAGCCATTACAAACAATGACGGTACGGGTCATTCCCGCATGGCCCAGTACCGCCATCAGTTCAGCTTTTGAACCGGCCTCAAGGCCTAGCGGCTCACCGGAATTAGCCAATGACTCAATGACGCGACGATGCTGGTTAACCTTGATCGGGTAAACCAGAAAATAACCGCCTTCATAGCCAAACGATTCACGAGCCTGTTTAAACGCAGCGTTGATAGAACGCAGGCGATGCTGAAGAATTTGCGGAAAGCAAAACAGCGCAGGCAGGCGCTGATGGTTATCTTTCTGCATATCTTTGACCAATCTGGCCAGATCGACGCGAGCTTCTGGTACGTCGGGGTCCGGGCACACGCTAATGTGGCCTAACTCATTGACGTCATAGTAATTATTGCCCCACCAGGCAATATTATAGGTACGAAGCATTTCGCTGGCATTACGGTCATTCATGGCAACCTCCTGCATAGAGCGCAAATTTTCATGTTTACCCGTCGCTGACGAGCCGTGATGAATCATGTCGTCAGACATAACGAACCTCTTCTTTTTCTATACTGCTAATCACATCAGTACCTGAATAAACAGCCCACATAAGCATACCTGCAACATGCGGCGTCGACAGTGAAAAAACCGGTCTAGTGAAGTATGCCGTCACTTTATTACTCTTATTAGTGTAAAACACGTTGTCAGGCTCCGTGTTACGGGTCGCGAAAACTCGTTGTGAAAACCACCGGGCGGACGTGACCAGAAAGGCGTTAAACGCTTCTGGCAGAAAGAATAACAGGCAGATTAACCAGCTCTGGAGTCCTGTGTTGAATTTAACGACAGGCTACGTCTGGATACGGAAAAGAAGGGTTGAGTCGCTGACGCGGTAGCGTCAAAAGGGACGTATTGCGAAGGCAATACACTCAGTAAACAACGGATCATTAATCCAATCACCTCCACGCGCGCCGCAGCCATGCGGTCAGCTATCAATGAGAAATTCAACATGTTGCGGGTTAGATTGCCTCTAACCGCCCGCGCGTTTATACAGAGATGCTGCCAGAAAAGCAAAATGAAAATTATCGCCAGTCATCTCTTGTAAAAGAAAAAATGGCCGATGTTTAAATGTGATGGCGGGCTAACACGAAAAACTACTGGCACTGAGACCAAAAGGTGACCTAGAATAGCCATCCAGATGTTAATCCGTCTATACCGATTAACCGATACATTGCTTAGCGGCTTTGATTTGAAGGTAAAGAAACTCATGGCTAAACACCTTTTTACGTCCGAGTCAGTCTCTGAAGGACATCCTGATAAAATTGCTGACCAGATTTCTGATGCGGTTCTCGACGCCATTCTGGAGCAAGATCCAAAAGCGCGTGTCGCTTGTGAGACCTATGTAAAGACCGGAATGGTGTTAGTCGGTGGTGAAATTACTACCAGCGCCTGGGTCGATATCGAAGAAATTACCCGTCGTACCGTGCGTGACATCGGTTATGTCAATTCTGAAATGGGCTTTGATGCCAACTCTTGTGCCGTACTGAGTGCCATTGGCAAGCAATCTCCTGACATCAATCAGGGCGTTGACCGCCGCGACCCGCTGGAACAAGGTGCAGGCGATCAGGGTTTGATGTTCGGCTATGCGACCAACGAAACTGACGTACTGATGCCAGCGCCTGTAACTTATGCACACCGTCTGGTTCAGCGCCAGTCAGAAGTCCGCAAAAGCGGTTCGCTGCCGTGGCTGCGCCCGGATGCGAAAAGTCAGGTTACGTTCTTGTACGACGATGGCAAAATTGCCGGTATTGATGCCGTGGTACTGTCTACCCAGCATTCAGAAGACATTAGCCAGAAAGATCTGCACGAAGCGGTGATGGAAGAGATCATCAAACCCGTTCTGCCTGCAGAGTGGCTATCTGCCAGCACCAAATATTTCATCAACCCGACAGGGCGCTTTGTGATCGGCGGCCCAATGGGTGACTGCGGTCTGACCGGTCGTAAAATCATTGTTGATACCTACGGCGGTGCCGCTCGCCACGGTGGCGGTGCGTTTTCTGGTAAGGACCCTTCTAAAGTAGACCGTTCTGCGGCCTATGCCGCTCGCTATGTCGCCAAGAATATCGTTGCTGCGGGTCTGGCCGATCGCTGCGAGATTCAGGTGTCCTACGCTATCGGTGTGGCTGAGCCTACTTCTATCATGATCGAAACCTTCGGCACAGAGAAAGTGTCCACCGAGCAACTGACGCTGCTGGTGCGCGAATTCTTCGATCTGCGTCCTTACGGCTTAATCCAGATGCTGGATCTGCTGCATCCTATTTATCAGGAAACCGCAGCCTATGGCCACTTTGGCCGTGAACATTTCCCATGGGAAAAAACGGACAAAGCCGCACAGCTGCGTGAAGCTGCCGGTCTGTAATCCGGTAATGCAACAAAGACTATACCCTAAATAATTCGAGTTGCATGAAGGCGGCGACACAGCGAATCCCCAGGAGCTTACACCAGTAAGTGACTGGGGTGAGCGAGGACAAATAGGCTTAGCCGATTTGAACGCCGCTTGCGGCGGCCCTTCAGGGCGAGGCTCAGAGATGAGCCGAGTATTGCCAACACACATGCAGCTTGAAGTATGACGGGTATAAGACGGCGAATGAAAATTCGCCGTTTTTCATTCTGATTTCCCTCCGCTTCACCTATTGCGTCTCCCTGCCACTCAATTTATGCTCACAGCAATGAACACACCTCGAATCCCCATTGCCAGCCATCAGGCTGTAATGCGCTGCCTGCGTGATAAATTACAGCAAGCCAACCTCACCTTGCAGACGGACTACACTGAACCTACGGTGAATTACCAGCAACGCGGTTCAACGGCAGGAACGGCCTGGCTGCAACACTGGGAAATTCGGCTGAACCCCGTTTTGTTGCAGGAAAATCAGCAGGCTTTTATCGATGAAGTCGTTCCTCATGAATTGGCTCATCTGCTGGTTTACGCACGTTTTGGCCGCGTTGCGCCACACGGCAAAGAGTGGCGCTGGATGATGGAAAACGTCTTACACGTCCCGGCAAAACGCACGCATCGGTTTGCCGTGCAATCCGTGCAAGGGAAGACCTTTACCTACCTCTGCGATTGCCAACAGCATGAACTCACAATCCGCCGGCACAATCGGGTGCTACGCGGCGAAACAGAATATCGCTGCCGTCGTTGTGGGAAAACCTTACATCATGATGTAAAAAGCTCTATTTAAACGGGAATTTCCAGTTTTAAAAACTGCTTTTACGTTTGCTTGCCGCTAAGACATCCGGTAGTCTGCCAACTTTACCGTCTGTGGATTATTGGAATATGCTACGCAAAATTCTCGCTATCGCTGCCGTTGGCGCGGGTCTATTTTCGGCCATCGCGCAGAGTCAAAACATCAATAATTTTTCGCAGGCAAAAGCCGCCGCTGTCGACATTAATCGCGATGCGCCGGGGTCGTTCTACTGCGGCTGCAAAATTACGTGGCAGGGCAAGAAAGGCACACCCGATCTGGAATCCTGCGGCTATCAGGTGAGGAAAAATGAACAGCGTGCCAGCCGCATTGAGTGGGAACACGTAGTGCCCGCCTGGCAGTTTGGCCACCAGCGCCAGTGCTGGCAGGATGGCGGTAGAAAGAACTGTAACAGCGACCCCGTCTACCGTGAAATGGAAACGGATTTGCATAACCTGCAACCCGCTATCGGTGAGGTTAACGGCGATCGCGGCAATGCCATGTATGGTCAGTGGAACGGCGGTGCATCGCAATATGGTCAATGCGAGATGAAGGTCGATTTCAAAAACAATCTGGCAGAACCACCTGCCCGCGCCCGTGGTCAGATCGCTCGTACCTATTTCTACATGCGCGACCGCTATCAGTTACGCCTGTCCAATCAGCAAACTCAGCTATTTGAAGCCTGGGATAAGCAGTACCCCGTCACGCAATGGGAATGTACCCGCAACCAACGCATCGCCGCAAAGCAGGGAAACCCAAATCCCTACGTTCAACAGGCTTGCCAGCGCTAATCCGTCTACCTACTATAGCGAATCAGTTTCCAGCGTAACCACCGTCAAATGACGGTGGTTTTACCTATTTCTGGCGTTTCTGCGCCGGTTAATTTTCATTCAAAGGTCTTAATTCAGTATGCGAGTACCACGCATTTTCCACCCAGAGACGCTCCCCCTTAACGGTGGTGAAGTCGAACTAAGCGACGATGCCGCCAACCATGTTGGTCGCGTGTTACGCATGAATACGGGCCAGTCATTGCAGCTATTTGATGGCAGCAATCATGTCTTTGATGCAGAAATTATCGCGGCTGGAAAAAAGAGTGTGCGCGTTAGCTTCACAGCAGGTAAGTTGGAAGATAAAGAGTCTCCCCTGCATTTGCATCTGGGACAGGTGATGTCGCGCGGCGAGAAGATGGAATTTACCATTCAGAAATCCATCGAGCTGGGCGTCAATGTTATTACGCCGCTGCTGTCTGAACGCTGTGGGGTAAAACTGGATGCAGAACGTATGGAGAAGAAAATTAGCCAGTGGCAAAAAATCGCGGTTGCTGCCTGTGAACAATCTGGCCGCAACTGTGTGCCGCTGGTTCGGCCAGCGATGACGCTGGAAGCCTGGTGTGCGGAGCAAGACAACGCGCTGAAATTGAATCTGCACCCACGCGCTACACAGAGTATCAATACGCTACCGCTGCCGGTAGATCGGGTTAGGTTGCTGATCGGCCCGGAAGGCGGACTCACCGCCAGTGAAATTACCATGACCTCAGAACACGGATTCACTGATATCCTGTTGGGGCCACGCGTCTTGCGCACAGAAACCACTGCACTCACCGCCATGACCGCCTTACAGGTACGTTTCGGCGATTTGGGGTAAAGGAGAAAAGAATGATCAAACTCGGTATCGTGATGGACCCGATTGACACCATCAATATCAAGAAAGACACCAGCTTTGCCATGCTGCTGGAAGCACAGCGCCGTGGTTGGGAATTACACTATATGGAGATGAACGATCTCTATATGCACGCAGGGGTTGCGCGTGCAACAACGCGTCGCCTGAGCGTCCAGTACGACTACGACGGCTGGTACGATTTCTCCGGCGAGCAGGATATTGCGCTGGAAGAGTTGGATGTGGTGCTGATGCGTAAAGATCCACCGTTCGATACGGAGTTCATCTACGCCACCTATATTCTGGAACGTGCGGAAGAGAAAGGCACGCTAATCGTCAACAAGCCGCAAAGCCTGCGCGATTGCAATGAAAAGCTCTTCACCGCCTGGTTCCCACATCTGACACCCGATACGCTCGTCACGCGTCGTGCAGACAAACTGCGTCAGTTCCATGAAAAACACGGTGACGTTATTCTCAAACCGCTAGACGGCATGGGCGGCGCGTCTATTTTTCGTTTGAAGCAGGATGATGCTAACGTCTCCGTCATCATCGAAACCCTGACCGAACACGCCAGCCGCTACTGCATGGCGCAAAACTACCTGCCTGCGATTAAAGACGGTGACAAGCGCGTGCTGGTGGTCGATGGCGAACCCGTTCCTTACTGCCTCGCACGTATTCCCAAAAGCGGTGAGACACGCGGCAATCTGGCTGCCGGTGGTCGTGGCGAAGCACGCCCGCTAACCGAAAGCGACTGGAAAATCGCCCGTGACGTCGCACCGACGTTAAAAGCCAAAGGCCTGATTTTCGTCGGTCTGGACATCATCGGTGACCGTCTGACAGAAATTAACGTCACCAGCCCGACCTGTGTGCGTGAAATCGAAGCGGCCTACCCAGACGTGTCCATCACCGGCATGCTAATGGACGCCATTGAAAAACGTCTGGCTGCACGTACCCGTTAATACCAAATACGCTATCCGGCCCGCGCAACACGGGCCGTTTCTCCAACGCTGACGGATATCGATAAAAATATACAATGAATTTACAGCATCACTTCCTCATTGCTATGCCAGCACTACAGGACTCTGTATTTAAACGTTCGGTGGTCTATATCTGCGAACATAATGAAGACGGAGCCATGGGGCTGATCATCAACAAACCGATGGATCAGTTTTCCGTGGAAAATGTGCTGAAAAAGCTAAAAATAGACCCAACGCCACGCGATCCTGCCATCCGGTTAGATAAACCCGTATTTATGGGGGGCCCGCTGGCAGAAGATCGTGGTTTTATTCTACATACCCCCTGCTCCGGCTTCGGTTCCAGCATCAGTATTTCTGAGGACACCATGATCACCACCTCAAAAGACGTACTGGAAACGTTAGGCACACCCAAGCAGCCGAAAAATACGCTAGTCGCCTTAGGCTATGCCGCCTGGGATAACGGACAGTTGGAAGAAGAACTGTTGGATAATGCCTGGCTGACAACGCCAGCCGACAAAGACATTCTGTTCCACACACCGATTGCCGAGCGCTGGCGGGCAGCAGCCAGAAAACTGGGTATCGATATCCATAATATCTCTACTGAAGCAGGACACGCTTGATGACCAGCAGAACCATTCTTGCCTTTGATTTTGGGACAAAAAGCATCGGCGTCGCCATTGGTCAGGAGATTACCGGTACAGCGCGCGCCCTCACATCGTTCAAAGCGCAGGAAGGCATCCCCGACTGGCAAAAAGTGGAGAAGCTGTTATCAGAATGGCAGCCCGATTTGGTCGTCGTCGGCCTACCACTCAACATGGATGGCACCGAACAGCCGCTGACGGCACGGGCGCGAAAGTTCGCTAACCGACTGCATGGCCGTTTCGGCGTCGCGATTGAGCTACACGATGAACGTTTGAGTACAGTGGAAGCACGCGCCGATCTCTTTGAACGCGGTGGCTTTAAAGCGCTGGATAAAGGGAGCGTAGATGCGGCTTCTGCGGTGATTATTCTGGAAAGCTGGTTCGAAGCTCAGTTTTAGAGAAAGCGGTGAGTATTTTTTAAGATCGCTGCAATGACGTACAAAGATGGCGTACTGGATAGCACGCCATAAGCAGTCATCCCGCATTGGCAGATTACCCGCCGACACGAGACAACATTAATTAGGCATCGGGGAACTCACGGATGAAACGTTCAACGTCATCAACCATGGATTCTGTCCCTACGAAGAACGGTGAGCGCTGATGTAACTTCTCTGGCGTGATATCCAGAATACGGTTTTTACCATCGCTAGCCTTACCGCCCGCCTGTTCAGCCAGAAACGCCATCGGGTTGCATTCGTACAGCAAACGCAGTTTGCCTTTCGGGTAGCTCGCCGTGCTTGGATACAGGTAAATTCCGCCTTTCAGCAGGTTACGATGGAAATCTGCGACCAGTGAGCCGATATAACGCGACGTATAAGGACGCTGTGTCTCTTCATCCTGCTCCTGACAGTATTTGATGTATTTCTTCACACCGACAGGAAACTTGATGTAGTTCCCTTCGTTGATGGAATACATATTCCCTTTTTCCGGGAAGCAAACTTTTTCATGCGAGAGACAGAATACGCCAAGCGACGGATCGTAGGTAAAAGCATGAACGCCATGGCCCGTGGTGTACACCAGCATGGTAGAAGAACCGTAAACGATATAGCCCGCAGCAACCTGCTGGCTACCCGGCTGCAAGAAGTCCGCTTCCGTGACGGAGGTTCCCAGCGGGGTAATACGGCGGTAAATAGAGAAAATCGTACCGACAGAGACGTTCACATCGATATTCGACGAGCCGTCCAGCGGGTCCATCAGAACAACATACTTAGCGTTTTCCGCCTTATCGCCTTCAAAGATAACGATCTCGTCTTCTTCTTCAGAGGCAATACCTGCCACTTCACCACGCGCCTTTAATGCCGCTTTCAGTTTTTCATTGGCATACAGATCGAGCTTCATCTGCACTTCGCCCTGAACATTAGAAACGCCGCTGGCCCCCAGGATATCAACCAGACCTGCTTTATTGATATCACGGTGAATAATCTTGGCACCCAGTTTAATAGCAGACAGCAGCGCGGTAAGCTCACCTGTGGCGTGAGAGAAATCGTGCTGTTTTTCGACGATAAATTCGCCTAACGTTTTCATAACACTATTCCAGAATCTACGGATGAAAAGCGGTTTCATTTCTGCACCGCCAACGTTTGCGCATGCAGTGTAGCCCAAAGAGAAAGTGAGTACCTAGTCAAATCCATTTCTTATGGCGGATTCATAGCGTTAGAATATGACGCAGACTCACTGCGAAGATGGAAAATGTATGCGTATTCATATTTTAGGTATCTGCGGCACCTTTATGGGTGGCCTTGCCCTACTCGCCCGCTCTTTGGGGCATGACGTCACGGGCTCAGATGCGAATGTTTATCCCCCCATGAGTACCTTACTGGAAGAGCAGGGAATCACACTGATTCAGGGATACGATCCGGCACAACTGACTCCCGCCCCCGACCTGGTCATCATCGGCAATGCCATGTCTCGCGGTAACCCGTGCGTCGAGGCCGTGCTAGAACAGGGGTTACCTTATGTTTCCGGTCCACAGTGGCTGCATGATTATGTGCTGCGCGATCGCTGGGTGATTGCCGTTGCGGGAACGCATGGTAAAACCACTACGGCGGGAATGGTCACCTGGATTCTGGAAGACTGTGGCTACCAGCCTGGCTTTGTGATCGGTGGCGTTCCCGGCAACTTCACTGTTTCCGCACGGTTGGGTGACAGCCCGTTCATGGTGCTTGAAGCTGACGAATATGACTGCGCATTCTTCGACAAACGCTCCAAGTTCGTCCATTACTGCCCAAGAACGCTAGTGCTCAACAACCTTGAGTTCGATCACGCCGATATCTTTGACGATCTGAAAGCCATTCAGAAACAGTTCCACCACCTTGTTCGTCTGGTGCCGGGCAGCGGGAAAATCATCTCTCCAACCAACGATCTTAACCTCAAACAGGTAATGGCAATGGGGTGCTGGAGTGAGCAGGAGTTGGTAGGCGAAGAAGGCGTTTGGCGCGCACAGAAAGTGGCTATTGATGCCAGCCAATATCAGGTTTACCTGAACAACGAACTTGTCGGCGAAGTTCACTGGAAATTGGTGGGTGAACACAACATGCATAACGGGTTGATGGCCATCGCGGCTGCGCACCACGTTGGCGTCTTGCCCGCAGATGCCTGCCGCGCACTCGGTGGTTTTATCAACGCACGCCGTCGTCTTGAATTACGCGGCACGGAACATGGCGTCGCAGTGTATGACGATTTTGCACACCACCCTACTGCTATTCTGGCTACGCTGTCGGCATTACGCAGCAAGGTGGGCGGTACAGCCCGTATTTTGGCCGTACTGGAACCCCGTTCGAATACCATGAAATTGGGGATGTGCAAAAACGAACTCGCCCCGTCATTAGCCCGCGCCGATGAAGTTTTCCTCTTCCAACCGACGCATATTCCGTGGCAGGTCGTAGAAGTCGCGGAAGCCTGCATACAGCCCGCACACTGGAGCGCGGATATTGATACGTTGGTAGAAAACATCGTCAAGACCGCACAGCCAGGCGATCACATTCTGGTCATGAGCAACGGCGGGTTCAGTAACATCCACAATAAACTACTGGATAGCCTGAAGAAGAAAGCGCAGAAGGCGGAAGACGCTCAGGAATAACGAGCCAGAAGCCGTCGTTGTTCACATCGCGGCGGTTAAAACGATAGATAGCAAAAAGGACGGGAATCCCGTCCTTTTTCATAATTGCCTCACCCATTAAGCGTGGCGCAATCAAGCATCAAACGGGTCGCGCAATACCATTGTTTCGCTGCGATCTGGGCCGGTAGAAATAATATCAATCGGCACACCCGTAACTTCTTCGATACGTTTGATGTAGTTCAGCGCAGCCTGCGGCAGCTTGCTGTGATCTTTCACGCCAAATGTGCTTTCAGACCAACCCGGCACAGTTTCGTAAATCGGCTCAAGACCTTCCCAGCCCTCAGCAGCCAGCGGAGTGGTATCCACTTCGGTGCCATTCGGCAAACGGTAGCCTACGCAGATCTTAATCTCTTTCAGACCGTCCAGAACATCCAGCTTGGTCAGGCAGAAACCTGACAGCGAGTTGATCTGTACCGCACGACGCACGGCCACGGCATCCAGCCAGCCAGTACGACGGCGACGACCTGTCGTCGCACCAAACTCATTACCTTTCTGAGACAGATGCTCGCCAACTTCCTCAAACAATTCTGTCGGGAAGGGACCAGCACCCACGCGGGTAGAGTAAGCTTTAACGATGCCCAGAACGTAATCCACATAACGTGGACCCAGGCCAGAGCCAGTCGCGACGCCGCCCGCAGTGGTATTTGAGGAGGTCACATACGGGTATGTACCGTGATCGATATCCAGCAGCGTACCCTGTGCGCCTTCAAACATGACGAAATCGCCACGCAGGTGCGCTTTATGCAGCAGATCGGACACATCAACAACCATAGCGGTCAGGATGTCAGCGATCGCCAACACATCGTCCAGAACTTTCTGGTAGTCGACAGCATCAACTTTGTAGTAGTTAACCAGTTGGAAGTTATGGTATTCGATGATTTCTTTCAGTTTGACGGCAAACGTTTCTTTATCAAACAGATCGCCAACGCGCAGGCCGCGGCGTGCAACTTTATCTTCATACGCTGGGCCGATACCACGACCCGTCGTACCAATCGCTTTTGCACCACGCGCTTTTTCACGCGCGTTATCCAGTGCGACGTGATAAGGCAAGATTAACGGACAGGCTTCAGAAAGCAGCAGACGTTCGCGTACCGGGACGCCACGCGCTTCAAGCTCCGTCATTTCTTTCATCAATGCGTCAGGCGCTAGCACGACACCGTTACCGATGATGCTGACAACATTTTCACGCAGAATGCCAGAAGGAATTAAATGAAGGACGGTTTTTTCACCGTTGATAACCAGCGTATGGCCAGCGTTGTGACCACCCTGATAGCGCACAACATATTTAGCCCGTTCAGTCAGCAGGTCAACGACCTTGCCTTTACCTTCGTCACCCCATTGGGTGCCCAGTACGACGACGTTCTTACCCATTTCAAGAATCACCAGGTTGCTTAAAAAAGGATTCTACCATCTCATTTGGATGCTTTCAGTACTTTTAGCACACGATTGCGCACATTTTTCCACTTAATTTTAGCCACCCATCCGGCTACGCAACATGTAGTAGATCACGCACCCTGCGACGACTATTCCGCCGCCAAAACGGCGTAAAATATTATCCGGCAACTGTGCCATACCCAAAATCATCCGCCGCCAGAGACGAGGAAACAGCAGCGGCCCCAGCCCTTCAAGTACCAAAACCAACCCAAGCGCCAGCCAAATCGTTGAATTCATAACCACCTCTTTTCCCACACCAAGCACAAACGGGACTAAACCCTGTTAATGATCTCTGCCAGAAAACGACAAAAAAAAGCCCGGAGAATAACCCGGGCTTGATAACGACGTCAGTTAATGGCGATCAGCGGCGCGGTGCTATGCTGCTTTCCGGTGACTTCATGTAGCGGAAGAAGTCACTATCCGGGCTGAGAACCATCACGTCCTGATTATTACTAAAGCTACTTTCATACGCACGCAGACTACGAACGAAAGAGTAGAAGTCAGGATCTTCACTGAATGCATTCGCAAACAATTTCGCCGCTTCGGCATCCCCTTCACCACGGGTGATACGCCCTTGGCGTTCGGCTTCAGCCAGCGTACGGGTCACTTCATAGTCTGCCGTTGCTTTCAGCTTTTCAGCCTCTTCCTGACCTTGTGAACGGTGGCGACGCGCTACCGCTTCACGCTCTGCACGCATACGTTGATAAATGGCGTCAGACACTTCAGTTGGCAGGTTGATTTGCTTAATCCGCACATCGATAACCTCAATACCCAGCGCAGCCATGCTGTTAGGGTTGATGTGAGGCTCGTTGCTTGTTGTCTCTTTCTCAACACGCGCAGCAGCCGAAGCAATCGCATTATCGGCCTCGGTGGTTTCCCCCGTACCGGTATTCAGTGCTTCGCGCACGTCCGACATCAGTTGACCACGAGAGTCGGTAACAATGCCTTTTACATCCAGACGACCAATCTCAGAACGCAAACGGTCACTGAATTTACGTTTCAGCAGCACTTCAGCCTGAGAGATGTCACCACCGCCCGTAGCCAGATAGTAGCGGCTGAAATCGCTGATACGCCATTTCAGATACGAATCGACAATCAGGTCTTTCTGCTCTTTAGTGATGAAGCGGTCAGCCTGATTTTCCATCGTCTGAATACGCGCATCCAACATTTTCACTGAGTCGATAAACGGAACTTTGAACTGCAATCCCGGTGCATAAATCAGCGGCTTGTTTTCGTCATCACGCAATACTTTACCAAAACGCATTACAATGCCGCGCTGGCCTTCCTGCACCACAAACAGTGACGCATAGACCACCATCAGTACCAGGATCAGGATAAATAGTAAGGGCTTACGCATCGATTATTCTCTCCCTACTCGAGTGAAGTCATCACGCTGCGCATTTGCTTTGCGCTGATCCATGATATTTCCATTGTTACTGCTGCGCGTTGGGTTGCTATTCGCCGCACTGCTGCTGTTACTAGGCAAACGCAGTGGGTTAGCACCGCTGTTGCTTTGCGTATTTTCACTGCCTTGTCCACGCAACATCTGATCCAACGGTAGCACCATCAGGTTACTTCCTTTGTCATTGACCAGAACTTTACGGGTATGGCTGAGTACGCGCTCCATCGTTTCAATATACAAACGCTCGCGGGTAATTTCCGGTGCCGCTTTATATTCCGGTAATACTCGGGCAAAGCGGGCAACTTCACCTTGAGCTTCCAGAACGGTACGGGTTTTATAAGCGCGAGACTCTTCCAGAATACGCTGAGCCTGACCGTTGGCACGCGGTTGCACTTCATTCGCGTACGCTTCTGCTTCACGAATGTATTGCTGCTCGTTTTCACGCGCGGCAATGGCATCATCAAACGCGGCCTTCACTTCTTCCGGTGGACGAGCGGTCTGGAAGTTGACGTCCAGCAGCGTGATCCCCATGTTGTACGGACGAACAGTTTCTTCCAGTACACGCTGGGTATCCGTACGCACAATGGTACGGCCTTCCGTCAAAATTTTATCCATCGTGTACTTACCAATAACGCCGCGCAGCGCGCTGTCAGTCGCCTGACGCAGACTGTCATCCGCATTGGTTACGCTGAACAGATATTGTTCAGGCTGTGTGACACGATACTGTACGTTCATTTCAACGCGCACCACGTTTTCATCCGATGTCAACATCACACCCGACGTCGCCAGTTCGCGTACCGACTCAACGTTCACCGCGCGAACAGAGTCGATAAAGGTTGGTTTCCAGTTAAGACCCGGACCCACCAAATGGCTGAACTTACCAAAGCGCGTCACGACACCGCGTTCCGCTTCTTTAATGGTATAGAAGCCCGTAGCAGCCCAGATGACAACTGCGGCGACGGCAGCGATACCGACGATC
This sequence comes from Pectobacterium sp. IFB5596, assembly GCF_021432585.1. Taxonomy (NCBI): domain Bacteria; kingdom Pseudomonadati; phylum Pseudomonadota; class Gammaproteobacteria; order Enterobacterales; family Pectobacteriaceae; genus Pectobacterium; species Pectobacterium sp. IFB5596. Next base: position 67,659 of record NZ_LXFY01000009.1, on the reverse strand, counting down.
CGGCCACCCAGTGCTGGGCCGCCAGAATTTCCGCTGTTGTTCGAGCCTGAACCTTTCCCGCCACCCAGATCGCTGAGTTTTTTACTCAACTTACGGAAGATGTCGTCCAGATCCGGAGGCCCCTGATCTCGGCCACCTTTATTATTATTTCCGCCAGAGTTGCCGCCATTATTGCTGCTGCTCCCCCACGGGTCGCGGTCTTGTCCGTTATTACCGGGCTGATTCCACGCCATGTTTTAGCTCCATTCTTTATGATAGGTGTTCTTCAGGTTCAATATCCCAGAGTCCGTCAGACTATTTCGCTGTACAGACTGTATCTACCAGTCAAATCAGACAATATAGTCCATCAGTTCCTGCTCTTTTTTGCAGAGGCGGTGCCAGTCGGCAATCGGCATACGAATAACCAAACCAATTTGCCCATCCTCTTCAATCCATTCTTTTTCTATTGCCTGAAGCTGGTAAAAACGACTACGCAAGCGTCCTGCCTGCGGGGGAAGATGCAACGTATGTTGCGCGATTTCCCCGGAAAGCCGCTCAGTCAATGCCTGAAATAACAACGGAATACCGTCGCCAGTCTGTGCTGAAAGCCAGACCCGTACCGGTAGATTCTCTTCGTTGCGATCGATACGCGGAACGAAATCATCCAGCATATCAATCTTGTTCATTACCAACAGCGCAGGTATTTCATCCGCCTCAATTTCCGCCAGTACGTCATGAACCGCCTCGATGTTCTCGTCAAGACGAGGATCGGCGGCATCAACAACGTGCAACAGCAATGAGGCTTGACGTGTTTCCTGTAATGTAGCCTTAAACGCAGCCACCAAATCGTGGGGTAACTGCCGGATAAAACCTACGGTATCCGCCAGCACTGTATCACCGACATCATCCACCTCAATGCGGCGTAATGTTGGGTCCAGTGTGGCAAATAACTGATCGGCAGCATAAACACCCGCCGATGTAATCTTGTTAAACAGCGTGGATTTACCGGCGTTGGTATAGCCCACCAGCGAAACAGTGGGAACATCGGCACGAACCCGCGACCGACGCCCTTGCTCACGCTGTTTTTCTACCCGTTCGAGACGCGACAGTATCTGAGAGATACGATTACGCAATAAACGGCGATCCGTTTCAAGCTGGGTTTCGCCTGGGCCACGTAAACCGATACCGCCTTTCTGGCGCTCAAGGTGCGTCCAACCGCGAACCAGTCGGGTCGCAAGGTGACGCAGCTGTGCCAGTTCTACCTGTAATTTCCCCTCGTGAGTACGCGCACGCTGGGCAAAAATATCTAAAATCAGTCCGGTACGATCGATCACCCGGCACTCACACAAACGCTCCAGATTACGTTCCTGAGCAGGCGTTAGCGCGTGATCAAACAGCACGACAAACGCGCCAGTTTCTTTCACTACTTGAGCAATTTCTTCGGCTTTGCCCTCCCCGACAAAATACTTGGGGTGAGGTGCCTTACGACTACCAGTAACCACCTGCAACGATTCAATACCGGCAGAAGAAACCAGAGATTCAAACTCTAGCAGATCGTCCGTATCTCTATCTTGCGAGAAAAAAATATGAACTAATATGGCCCGTTCACCTGATTCATAACGGTCAAACAAGCGAGTAACCTCTCAAACGAGCAAAAAACACCACAGCGAAGGAGCCGAGCGATGCGTCCAGCTCTCCTGCGCCGTGGTGAATTGACAATACGCCTTATTCAGCGTCATCAGCATCCTGCGACTGTTGCTGCGCAGTCGTGTTACTACCGTGATAGTTGCTACCGCCGCCTGGATTGTTGCTATGGTGAGACACTGGGCGAGAAGGAACAACTGTAGAGATGGCATGTTTATAAACCATCTGACTGACCGTGTTTTTCAACAAAATCACGAACTGATCGAAAGATTCGATCTGACCTTGCAGCTTAATACCGTTCACCAAATAAATCGAAACCGGAACACGTTCACGACGCAAAGCGTTCAAGAACGGATCTTGCAAAGATTGCCCCTTAGCCATTCTATATTTTCCTTATTTGTATGTTGTTTGTAACAAAGAACCCTATGGCTCTAAAATAACGGTGTAAAAAAACTTGCACGCTGAGACTCATCGATTGTACACAATCACCCAACCTATGCACTAACAACCTCTATTACCTTGTCCAGTGCTTCCGTCGGTTTTTCGCTGTCCAACCAGCAAACATCATCCCAACCGCGCAGCCAGGTCATTTGCCGTTTCGCTAACTGACGCGTCGCACAAACTCCCCGATAAACCATTTCATCGTAATCAATTTCACCGGATAAATATGACCACATCTGGCGGTAACCGACGCAACGAATAGAGGGCATATTCGTATGAAGGTCCTGCCGGGCAAACAATATCCGGGCTTCTTTCTCAAAACCCGCTGCCAACATCTGATGAAAACGCTGTTCAATCCGCTGATGCAACAATTCACGCGTCGCCGGGGCGATAGCAAACTGATGAACCTGATAGGGCAGTGCATCGCCAGACGTTTTTGTCAGCTCAGTTAAAGTGTTACCTGAAACGAAAAAAACTTCCAGTGCTCGCGAGAGTCTCTGCGGATCATTTGGATGAATCCGAATTGCCGCTACCGGGTCGATCTCACTAAGCTGCCGATGCATCGCTTCCCAACCGATTTCTTTTGCCTGCTCTTCAATACGCTGGCGCACGGCAGCATCGGCTGACGGTAGAGGAGAAAGCCCCTCCAGCAGCGTCTTGAAATACAGCATCGTCCCCCCGACCAGCAGAGGAATGCGCCCGGCGGCGGTAATCTCCGCCATCTCGCGGAGCGCATCGCGGCGAAAATCAGCCGCAGAATAGGATTCAGCCGGATCGAGAATATCAATTAACCGATGCGGTGCCTGCGCCAGTTCTTCCGCGCTTGGCTTCGCCGTCCCGATATCCATACCTTTATAGATGAGGGCGGAATCTACGCTAATCAACTCTATCGGCAAATATTCTCGTAACGCCATTGCCAATGCCGTTTTTCCTGACGCCGTCGGCCCCATAATAAAGATGGCAGGCGGCAACGACGTTTTTTCTACATCACTCATGCTTTAACGCCTTGATGGCATCCTGGATGTCCATCATAAATAAAAGTTCAGACGGCGGCGCTTTCGCCAGTTGCGGACAAAGCCGTTCGACATCCGCCAGTAATTGTATAGCCTGAGAATGGCTCCAGTTATCCTGCTCGCTCTGCAATCGCGTTGCCATCCACGATGCTAACGCGCCTGATTCCACCTGCTGTGACTCAACCGTCTGATTGTCGGCCAGATAGCCTATCAGTTCAGAGATCAAGTTTTGTAAATTTTGTTGGCGCAATGGTAAAGGTACAGCGCGCAGCGTGGCACGCTGTGACTCAACCAATACATCAATACCAAAATGCGTCAGCAAAGCATGATGGGTAGACAACACGTTCAGTTCGGATTTACTTAACGTCAGCCGCTGCGGAATCAGTAACGGCTGTGCCCGCAGCCCCTCTTCAGACGGCGTTAATTGCACGACTTTCAGATAGCGCTCAGCGACGGAAAGCGACAGCATCGCCAATCCTTTATGGTACTCCAACAGCGCATAGCACGGCGGATATACCGTCAGCACGCGGCCAAAACCGCTCGATTGGCTTTCCAGCGGGGACTCAACTAGCGCACGTTGCCTATTATTGTTGGCTGTGGTGTCTGCTGCGGTTCGCGCCAATGGGGAATCATGCAATATCGCAGGGGGAGCTACGGTATTTTCCGACACGGCAATATTCGGCAACGCGTCAGACGACGGTAGGCTGTCTGTCGGTTGCAGCAGCGCCTTATACAACTCGCCCTGCTTTTTCTGATACGGATTCTCCGGTTGATAGCCAGAATAGGCAGTTTCTCGTGCCTGGCCACTACGCGGCATTTCCCCCCCCGCCGCTGGAGATTTTTCAGTACGCGACGGTTGGGCAAAGTGGTTTTCACCTGCGGCGGGACGGTTCTCTTGCTGCCACTGTACAGGCTTCCCGGTTTCCGGCTCTGTCATACCAAGCCCCGGCGCAGAAGCCTGCTGTAGAACGGACATCACGGCCTGATAGATAAAGTCATGCACCAGACGTGCCTGATGGAACCGCACCTCATGCTTGGCAGGATGTACGTTGACATCAACCTGATGTGGGTCGATCTCCAGATACAGCACATAAGCGGGCTGCTGATCGTCGCTAAGCTGGTCTTGATAAGCCTGTCGGATGGCGTGATTGATGAGTCGATCGCGCATCATGCGCTGGTTCACGTAGCAATACTGCATGTCAGGCAGCTGTTTAGCCCCAACCGGATCGGCAACCCAGCCATGAATAGTGAGATCGCCATGCTGCCATGATACCGCCAACGCATGTTGCAGGAACGTCGCACCGCAGATGCTACCCAAACGGCGCTCATACTGGCTTTTATCCGGTGCAGCACGATACTGCCGCATCAGCTTACCGTTATGATGCAGCGTAATGGCGACATCAAAACGCGCCAGTGCGATGCGGCGCACCACCTCATCAATATGGGTGAATTCGGTTTTCTCGGTGCGCATAAATTTACGGCGGGCAGGCGTGTTATAAAACAGATCCAGCACTTCAAGCGTAGTGCCTACAGGATGGGCAGCAGGTTTAACCGTGACCGCCATATCGCGCCCTTCGGCATAGGCCTGCCAGGCCTCAGACTGTTCAGCGGTGCGTGATGTCAGGGTTAGACGAGAGACGGAGCTGATACTCGCCAGCGCTTCGCCGCGAAACCCCATGCTGACAATCGCTTCCAGATCGTCGAGCGTCGCGATTTTACTGGTCGCGTGGCGCGCAAGCGCTAACGTTAACTCATCCTTTCCGATGCCTGAGCCATTGTCACGGATACGAATTAGCTTCGCACCGCCGCGTTCAATGTCGATATCAATCCGAGTCGCCCCTGCATCCAGACTGTTTTCCACCAGTTCCTTCACGACCGAGGCCGGACGTTCAACCACTTCTCCGGCGGCAATCTGGTTAGCCAACTGCGGTGGCAACACCTGAATCGGCATGGCGTATCCCTCTTACTATCCTCAATCTATCGACATCGTCAGCATGAAGAATCAGGCGGACGGTATAATCAGCGTTTGCCCCAGTTGTACCGAACCGGAACGCAGATTATTTGCCTGTTGAATATCTTTCATACTGACACCGTAACGGGCAGCGATTGCACTCAGGCTATCACCCTTTACGACCTTATGCTTCACCGGCGCTGCTTTTTTGGGCGCTGGCGTTGACGTCGTTTGTTTCGTCCCGGTAGCCGGAATGTTCAGGCGCTGCCCAACCCAGACGATATCCTTATTCAGCTTATTCACGTCACGCATAGCCGCGAGGCTGACACCATAACGCCGGGCAATCGAAGAAAGGGTTTCGCCACGCGCAACGGTATGACGCGTGCTGCCCGCACTCGCTTTTGCCGTACTGACATTATCACTCGACGTTGTTGTATCACTTGCCGCCGACTGTAGTGGGCGGCTTTCCTGCTTTGGGAGGGATTGCATCGGATGCGTCTGGAAGTAACTTCTCAGCCCCTGATAAATCGCATTGGCGATTTTTTCCTGATAGTCGTTGTTCCCTAACAGCCGCTCTTCCGAGAGATTAGTGATAAACCCGGTTTCCACCAGCAGAGAAGGAATATCCGGCGAGCGCAACACACCCAGGCTGGCATGCTCTGGCCGCCGTTTATGCAAACCACCGACACGCTGGAGCTCACGCAGCACCTTGGTTGCCACGTCATACCCAACGCGCTGGGAGTGGCCAAATTGCAGATCCAGCACCGCCTGACTGAGATAAGGATCGGCACCGCTGTTCGCCAGCAAATCGCCCGCACCGCCCAATAATTCAGACTGTTTCTCGTGCTGTTCCAGCCAGTTAGCCATTTCACTATTCGCACGGCGGTTGGATAGTACCCAGACCGAGGCACCTTTCGCATTGCGGTTCGGCGCAGCATCAGCATGGATCGACACTAACAGGTTCGCGCCCTGCTTACGCGCTACGTCCGAACGTCCCATGACGGAGATAAAGTAGTCGCCGTCGCGCGTTAATACGCCTTTAAAAGCGGGATCGTTATTCAGCAAAGCTTGTAACTTACGGGCAATAGAAATGGTGACATTTTTCTCCCGCAGCCCGTTCGTGCCAATCGCGCCAGGATCTTGCCCACCGTGACCGGCATCAATCGCTACAACAACGCGTTCATTCCCCTGCCGGGCTGGCGATGGCGATGGCGAACCACCGCTCACGACAACGGTAGGCTTGTTGGTAAACGGATTCTTTGCGGGCTCTGCTGGCACACGATTTTGCTGGCGTGAAACAGGGGGGGTTGTGGCTTGTACCGTTTTCGCTTTGTCACCCGTGATGGTAAAAACGACAACGTAACCCGAACCTTCCTTTTGCGTAACCACTCGCGTTTTGGCCGCCTGCGTTAAATCCAGCACCAAACGCAGGCTTTGTGCATCCTGTGCATTACTGGTTCGCACGCGCTTAATCAGATTTTGCCCGCTGAAATCCAACGGCAGCCCCTGAATGACGCCGCTCTGACGAATATCAATCACCACTCTGGCAGGGTTGCTGAGCGGGAAAAAGGCATAAATCGGTTGGCCGCTAAAGCTTAATCGCACTGTGGCTTGGCCTGACGCGTTATCTACCTTGATATCCGACAGATTGGCGGCCCACGCCGATCCCGCAAGCAATAGCCATACGCCGATGAACAGCTTAGCCATACGACTCATCATGATTCTGTTGTTCCTGGCTGAAGAGAAAAACGTTGTAACATCGCGTCTCCCGTAGCAGAGACAGCGGACAGTTCAGCCTGTCGGCCCTCATCCTGATAGCGCAAATGCAGCTCGATATCCGCGTCGGGTAGCACGCCAGCACCTTGCTGCGGCCACTCAATCAGGCAAATAGCATCCTGCGTCAGGTAATCGCGAATCCCCATAAATTCCAACTCTTCCGGGTCGGCCAGTCGATAGAGATCAAAGTGGTAAACAGCCAATGGAGACAACGCATAAGGTTCCACCAACGTATAGGTAGGACTTTTGACATTGCCTTGGTGACCGCGCGCCTGTAGGAAACCGCGACTAAACGTCGTTTTCCCCGCGCCGAGATCGCCATAAAGATGGATCACACAAGCACCGCCACAGACTTTCGCCAGCGCCGTGCCTAATGAAATGGTTGCTGCCTCATCAGGCAGAAGTAAGACTATTTTTTTCATTCTATTGTTCTAAAAACATAAGTTCTAAAAACATCGGCGCTAAAAAAACACCCGATCAGGATTCACATATCGGAACAGCACGGGCAGTAAATCGGTTGCCAGCATACCCCGGGTACCGCGTCGTGCCGCCAGCCAGTCGGCCGCCGCGCCGTGTACGACGCACCCTGCACAAGCCGCATCATACAGTGAGAGCTTTTGCGCCAGCAAACCGCCGACAATACCCGACAGCACATCCCCCATTCCGCCCGTCGCCATGCCGGGATTTCCCACATCAGCAATAGCAACCTCTTCTTGCTGGTTGGCAATCACCGTTCCCGCACCTTTTAATACGACAACGCCGCCATAGCGCTTTACCAGCTTTGTGGCCGCAAGTAAGCGATCACTTTCAATATCAGATACGCGGCAATTCAGTAAACGTGCCGCCTCACCAGGATGAGGTGTCAGCACGCGATTCTGCCGCTTATGCGGATTGATTGCCAGTAGGTTAAGTGCATCCGCGTCCCATAACATGGGTTTGTTACAATTTTCTGTCAAACGCAGGGCAGTTTTACCCCATTCATCCTGCCCTAAACCGGGTCCAATCACCACGACATCGGCCCATTCCAACCCCTGTCGCAGCGTATCTGTCGTCAATTCTTGCACCATCAGTTCAGGTCGAGCCGTTAAAAACACCGATTGATACTGTTTGTGAGTAAGTACTCGCACTAAGCCAGCACCGCTGTGTAATGCGGCATCGGCAGCCATCAGTACCGCACCGCCTAAGCCCGCGTTACCGCCGACCACCAACAGCCTGCCGTTATCCCCTTTATGTTGTCCGGCGGGACGAGGCGTCAACCATTCGGGAAGCTGTGCCGCAGTCAGCCGCCGGATCGGCGCAGTTTGATCACCCAGCCACGTCTGCAACCCTAGCGAGTGATAATGCAATGATCCTACCTGCTCACGCGCGCGGCCAGTCAGTAACCCCGGCTTCAGAGCGATAAACGTCACCGTCTGTGCCGCACAGATCGCAGCACCAGCACAAACGCCAGTTTCAGCATGCAATCCAGAGGGAATATCGAGCGAGATAATGGGGGCGGGATAGGCATTAGCCTGTGTAATTAACGCGGCATAGGGTGCACGCGGTGCGGCGGAAAGTCCGGTCCCCAGTAAAGCATCCACAATGAGATCGATCCCATCTGGCCACGGCGTATTAACATCATACTGTGCACTTACCTCTTCAATACGCCCACCCTGCTCCAGCCAGCGCTGCCGAGCAAGACGGGCGTCATCAGGCGACGGTTTATCGCTAGCACAAGCGACAACATCTACCTCAATACCCGCAGCCAGCGCCAAACTGGCGACCACATATCCATCGCCACCGTTATTGCCGTGCCCAGCCAGCACTCGCCAGCGACGGGCAGAGGGATAGCATTGGCGAGCCACTTGAAATGCCGCGTCTCCCGCACGCTGCATCAACTGCCATAATGAAAGCCCTGATTCGCTGGCCGCTCTGGCTTCTTCACGGCGTACCCATTCGGCGTAAAATACCGAATCGGGCAACTTATCCTCTCGTTTCCGATCGTGGCTCATCATCATTTGCTCTTCGTTTTCATTACAATGACTTAAAATTAGCAAGCAACCGAAACGACCGCCAGCATTCCCCCTTCTCCGCAAACATCGGTTCTGCAACGCGAGTATGGTAACATCAGTACGTCTTGTTTATTTTTACGGTTCCTCATGTCATACCCCTACGATCTCAACGAATTAGTGCAACACATCAAACAATGGGGACAGGCATTGGGATTCCAGCAGGTCGGCATTTGCGACACCGATCTGTCTGCAGAAGAGCCTCGGCTTCAGGCCTGGCTGGATAAGCAATATCACGGAGAGATGGACTGGATGGCACGCCATGGCATGCTGCGAGCACGTCCACATGAACTACTACCCGGCACACTCCGCGTCATCAGCGTACGGATGAATTACCTGCCCGCCAAAGCGGCATTCGCGAGTACCTTAAAGAATCCAGAACTCGGCTACGTCAGCCGTTATGCACTAGGCCGTGATTACCACAAGCTGTTACGCCAGCGTTTAAAGAAGCTTGGCGATCAGATTCAGGAATACTGTGGTGAATTGAATTTTCGCCCATTCGTCGATTCCGCTCCTATTATGGAGCGCCCTTTGGCCGCGAAAGCCGGGCTTGGCTGGGTTGGTAAACACTCACTAATTTTAAACAGAGAAGCGGGCTCCTGGTTCTTTCTCGGTGAATTGCTGATCGATCTGCCTCTACCCGTCGATCGGCCACAGGAAGAGCAGTGCGGTCGCTGTGTCGCCTGTATGACCACCTGCCCAACTGGCGCGATTGTTGCCCCTTACACCGTTGATGCTCGCCGCTGCATTTCCTATCTAACCATTGAGTTGGAAGGCCCGATACCTGAAGAATTCCGTCCACTGATGGGTAATCGCATCTATGGCTGCGACGACTGTCAGCTCATTTGCCCATGGAATCGCTTTTCACAACTCACCGACGAGACTGATTTCAGCCCACGTGCCGCGCTGCACACGCCGGAACTGCTGACGCTATTCGGTTGGAATGAAGAGAAATTTCTACGAATTACGGAAGGATCGCCGATCCGGCGTATCGGACATCTCCGCTGGCTACGCAATATTGCCGTCGCACTGGGAAATGCCCCCTATCAGGATAGTATCGTGCTGGCACTGCAAACCCGTCTGGGTGAAAGTGAATTGTTGGATGAACATATCCACTGGGCGATTCAGCAGCAGCTAGCACGCCGCGCATTATTGGAAATTGACGTCCAATCCACACAGAAAAAACGACTCATCCGTGCAGTAGAGAAAGGATTACCGCGCGATGCATGAGCGGCTAAAACCGTTGCCATCAGTTTGTCGCATTCGCTGTGAATAAATAAAAAAAATCGTTGCCAATCAACTGTCACAAAAAGTACAAGCGATCGTTATAGCGTTTTATAAGTAAATTTTATGAATAAATATCAATAAGATACTCTACTGTATTTTATCAACAATATTGCGGGGTTAATAAATAACCAACAAACAGCCTGTGGATAAGTCTGTTAAGAAGAATATGATTTTTTGTATTAACTGATAAAAAACGATGTGAATTGAGGTAACGCTAGCGCCCTAAATACGATGTTGTGAAAACAGCAAAAAACAGGTCACAACACAGAGCGGCCAGCATTATGAATTTCTTATTGTCCTTTAGCAAGGGCTGAGATCTAATTTTTACGATCGAAAGAAAAATTTTACGATCAAAAGCAAAAACGCGGCGACACCTCGTTATGAGGCATCGCCGCGCGGAACGTTAAGATCGTCGTCAGAGAAACAGAAGGATGGCAAATATATCCACCTCCGTCCTCAACAGGCCGATGTTATGCACGGGTTCTGATCAAGTAGTCAAAAGCACTCAAGGATGCTTTTGCGCCTTCGCCCGTCGCGATAATAATCTGTTTGTACGGTACCGTCGTACAATCGCCGGCAGCAAAGACCCCTTTCACACTGGTTTCACACTTGGCATCGATCTCAATTTCACCAATGCGGTTTCTGGCTACCGTACCTTCCAGCCAGTGGGTGTTAGGCAGCAGGCCAATCTGTACGAAGATCCCTTCCAGCGCTAAATCATGCACCGTATCAGTAAGACGATCTTTGTAGCTCAGCCCCGTCACCTTCTGCCCATCGCCCTTCACTTCTGTGGTTTGCGCATTCAGAATGATGTCGACGTTCGGCAGGCTACGTACCTTCTCCTGCAATACCGAATCCGCTTTCAGCTCCGGTGCAAACTCAAGCAGCGTGACGTGTTTCACCACGCCAGCCAGATCGATCGCCGCTTCTACGCCGGAGTTTCCGCCGCCAATCACCGCGACGTGCTTGCCTTTAAACAGTGGGCCATCGCAGTGTGGGCAGTATGTTACCCCACGCGTCCGATACTGATCTTCACCGGGCACATTCATGTTTCTCCAACGGGCGCCCGTCGCAATGATCACGCTACGCGCTTTCAGCGTCGCGCCGGATACGGTAATCACCTGATGCGGTTTACCCGGCTCTCCACCAGGAATTAAAGCTTCTGCACTCTGCGCATCGATCACATCAACATCATAGTCATCAACATGGCTCTTCAGTGCGGTCGCCAATTTGGCACCTTCCGTTTTCGGCACTGAAATGTAGTTTTCGATATCAACGGTATCCAACACCTGGCCGCCAAAGCGCTCACCGACCAAACCGGTGCGGATGCCTTTACGCGCCGAATAGACTGCCGCTGCCGCCCCTGCCGGGCCGCTGCCGATGATTAACACATCATAGACGTCACGCTGGTTCAGCTTCTCAACCTGCTTAGCGCCCGCGCCAGTATCGATTTTAGTCACAATCTCAGCAAGGCTTGTTCGCCCCTGGCTGAAATGTTCTCCGTTCAGGAAAACAGTGGGGACGCCCATGACATTACGGTTTTGGATCTCATCCTGAAACACGCCGCCGTCTATCGCGGTGTGGGTGATCTTCGGATTCAACACCGCCATTAAATTCAGCGCCTGCACCACGTCCGGGCAATTGTGGCAGGACAGCGAGTAATACGTTTCAAAGTGGAACGCACCATCAAGATTGCGGATTTGATCGAGTAATTCTTTTGCTTCTTTCGACGGATGTCCACCCACCTGCAATAACGCCAGAATCAGGGAAGTAAATTCGTGTCCCATCGGCGCACCGGCAAAACGTGGGCCGCTTTGGGAACCAGGGTTGGTAATCAGGAATGAAGGCTTACGGACGGATAGATCATTCTTTTCAATAAAGCTGACCTGATTGGACAACTCGGCAATATCGGTCAATAAGGTTCTCACTTCCGCAGATTTAGCGGAATCATCCAGAGTCGCAATTAACTCAACAGGTTTGGTTAATTTTTCCAGATAGGCTTTCAACTGGACTTTCATCGTATTGTCGAGCATCGGTCGTCCTTAATGAGGTAACTAGGTACAAAGGCAAAATTAGGTACGCAGACAAAGTAGTGCGAGGTGTTGGCCCGAAAAGGAGCCGGGCCAGAAAAATCGGGTGCATCGCACCCGAAAAACAGCCATATTTTCCGTGGTGTCAGCTTAGATTTTGCCAACCAGATCCAGAGACGGGGCCAGCGTGGCTTCGCCTTCTTTCCATTTAGCTGGGCAGACTTCGCCAGGATGAGATGCAACGTATTGAGCGGCTTTGACTTTGCGCAGCAGGTCAGAGGCATCGCGGCCAATGCCTTCAGCCGTGATTTCTACTGCCTGAATGATGCCCTGTGGGTCAACGATGAACGTACCACGGTCAGCCAGACCTTCTGCTTCACGCATGTTTTCAAAATTACGCGTCAATTGGCCAGTTGGGTCACCGATCATGGTGTATTTGATTTTGCCAATCGTTTCAGAGCTGCTGTGCCACGCTTTGTGCGTGAAATGGGTGTCGGTGGAAACAGAGTAAATTTCCACGCCACGCTGTTGGAATTCGTCGTAGTAGTCAGCGACATCACCCAGTTCGGTCGGGCAGACAAACGTAAAGTCAGCCGGATAGAAGAAGAATACGCTCCATTTTCCTTCGATATTCTTCTCAGTCACTTCAATGAATTGGCCGTCTTTGAAAGCCATGTTTTTGAATGGTTTAACTTGGGTATTAATTACTGACATCACGTTATCCTCATGTGTTTTTGCATGTGGCTAAAGTACAGAAACGTGATCGTTATCACCAATTCGTTGTCTTTATTGAATCAATAAGTAATACCTAACTAACGCGACTAAAATCAGGGATAGGTGATCTCCATATTCTGCCCCCCAATCCTGATCGTCTTAAAGCGTGGGGCAACCGCTTCGACCTTACCGTCTTTCACCAGCGCGACCAGTTGTTCCGTGCCAATCGCACCATACAGGCTGGCTGCAATCTGCCACTGTCCCTTTTCATCACGAGCAAGGATCTTCCCACCATTCGCCCAGCCTACTCTGGGAAAAATGAGCACTTCGTTGTGACCATCACCAGTCAAATCAATCGCAAAGAGCAGGCAAGCCATTTCCCTACACTGATTACCCAGATTATCGCCCCGTAACATGCTTTCGACCCCGTCTTCCAACGGGCCTACCCACTCGACCTGAACAGGAAGCACTTTTGCGGGACGCCCCTGCAACCGATCGCGCAGCACCTGACGCCCTGCAGCATCAAGAATTTGGTCTTGCTCCAACGCGTCCGCCAGCCAGTTAAACTGCTCCCTGCCTGCTGTTCCTAGCTCATCACGCAGCGCCCACAGATCAAACTTATCAATCGGCGTTTTCCCGCTCAGCAAGCGCTGAACCTGATTTCTCGCACTAAAGGCTTCTGGGCTCAGCAGCGGTGTATGCAGCAATACCATCAGTAAGCAGGTCACAGCCGCGAGCAGCGAATTGCTCGTGCGTAAATGACCTAACCAGACTCCAGAGCGTCGGATGACAGCCCATAGCATGGCTAGACTGTAAAGCATGGCGATCGCTACGACAAAGAGTGACTGAAAACGGAAAGGAGTCAGGCCGTATTGTTCGATGCGCAGCCAACTGGAGTAACCCGCCAGTGCGCTCAACACTGGCAGACACAGCACACTGGCGCTAACCAGCCCGCGTAAAACTGCCGGATAAACACGCCCTTCGCTATCATCTTGAGATGCGCAGTTAATCAAAAAGAGGTTCACGCCCATCAGACATAGAAGAATGAGGGTGGAACGACCAGTATTCCATATCGGTTCCAAACCACTAAAAGGCAGCGTCAAGGTGAAAATCACCGTGATCAACGCACTAAACGGCAGCAGAAAACGACACGCCGATAGCAAAATCCCCCGCAGTAGTCCAACTACCGCTTCTTTGGTCATTCCGATGTACATGCCAATAGAAAACACGACCGGCAAGAACAGCATATAGAACCGATAATGACCGAATACTTTATTAACCTGCGAGAAACCCAACATGTTGAACAACATGCCGCACAATACGAGTAGCAGCACGACCACCAGAACAACTAGCCACGCTAACAGCACGGTAAAAATATGGCCCCAGGCGTGTTTGCAGAGCGCGTCATAGGATGGCCATCTTCCTTCACGGGTTGACCAGCAGCGAATAAAAGTACAGCAGATATAACCGAGGAGGATGCCGCACAACCCCCAAGAACCAGACAGACGCTCTCGCCCACTGTCATAGAAAACCCAACCGCTAATCGCCGTCATCAGCACAGTCAGCACGCTGACCCATAGCCACGTTTTTTTCAAAAAAAGCGTACGTTCCAGCCATTGCAGGCTAATCCCGCCAACCGTCGCCATCGTTATCAACAACGTCTGAACGATGCCTTCTTTCATCTCCAGCGCAGTGACAAATAAAAGCCCCTGAAGCAGGCCAATAGCCAAATAAAACCTTAACGATGGAGAACGGGCAAACATGGCAAATCCTTTTATCGATACGAATCAATGAACGACCTACTGTAGCATCGAACGCGTGTAACTTGAGTGAATAGCGTCTCTTCGACTGTTTACCGCGCCCGCCACTACCCTCCCATTTTTAATGTTCATACCAACGTCACCGTTTAGTCATTTGCCATCGTTACACTGCCGCCCGGAATTTCATAACGCATAGAAAAATAAAGGAATAATATAAATGGCATCCCCAACGAAAGCACTTTTGGCTACGGCAATAGCCTCATTAATACCGTTTAGCATCGCTGCCGCGGAAGGAGAACCCGCCTCTGCCATTGATGTTCTATCAGGGTTTAATAAATTCTGGACTGCGGGCACAGCCTGGAATAACGGCATACCCACTACGCTTGGCGAGATTGTACTGCGACAGAATATCCAAACGGTGATTGATATCGCCCGTTCGCGCACCCAGGCACAAGAAATATCAGCTTTTGAATTCGATGCTCAAGATGCCAATTACGCCGTCATCGCTGGTCTTGGCCCGCTAGCCAGCATCTTGAAAACGGAAACTGGCGCTTTCACAACGGTCGACGGTATTCCAGACCGCGCATACAGTAGCCGAGTCAGCGACGGCGGCAACGGACTTGGGTCTGCCACCAGCGGGCTAGGCAAGGTCGTCGAACTCGTCAACGCCGTGCGTTACCCAGCCTCCACCACGCCAGCCAAAAACAACTACAACTATCCGCGTCCCTTCCGCCAAACGCTGGACGGAGAAGATCTAAGCTGGGTACTGCAACGCTCTCTCGTTGCCCGCGTGCCGGCAACGGGAAATGGTGATGGCGGTTTTCCTAGCGGACATACCAACGCAGGCTATCTCTCCGCTTTCGGTCTCGCGTACGCGGTTCCGCAGCAATATTCCGATCTGATCCTACGGGCTGGCGAGATTGGCTACAGCCGCGTCGTGACGGGTATTCACTCACCACTGGATGTGATAGGCGGGCGAATGCACGCGACCTATTACGCGATTCAAGACCTCATCGCCAATCCAACGTTACGTGCAGAAGCCTACGATCAGGCACAAGCATTCTTCGCAGGACAATGCGGAGGCACCATCACCGCGTGCTACACCAGCGGCAGGAGTGCCGAGGCAGCCTACGCTCAGTATCAGATCGATAAAGCCCTATACGCGAAATACACATTCGAAAACGCCTTCACGCCTATCGGTGACACCCGTGCCGCCGCGATTGTTCCGCAAAACGCCGAAGTGCTGATCGAAACACGCTACCCCTACCTCACCGCAGCCCAACAGCGCGACATTCTGGCGACAACATCGAATGCCTCAGGCGGCGTGATGGATAACGGCATGGGTTACGATCGTTTGAACCTCTTCAAGGCAGCAAATGGCTACGGCGCGTTCAACAGCAATGTTGCGGTAGTGATGAACGCCACAAATGGGGGCTTATCTGCCGCCGATCTGTGGCTAAACGACATCACAGGCACAGGCTCCTTGACCAAATCAGGTAGCGGGCAGCTCACACTCGCCGGGCGTAATAGCTGGAGTGGCGGTACAAGCGTATCAGACGGGACGCTGATTGGTACTAATGGTCGTGCTTTCGGCACTGGTGCTATCGTCAACAACGCAACGTTGGCTTTTGACATCAACACCGACGACACGCTCGCGAATGACATTTCAGGTAACGGGATACTGCGCAAAGACGGTGTAGCTAAGCTGACCTATACAGGCAATGGATCGTCCTTTACCGGAACCACACAGGTGACAAACGGCAGATTGGCAATTAACGGCTCACTGGGCGGTTCAATCGTTGTGGCCGATGGTGCGACCGTTTCAGGCAGCGGTACGTTAGGCAGTCTGACCGTCGCCAGTGGCAGTACGCTGGCTCCCGGTAACTCGATTGGCACACTAAGAGTGAACGGCGATCTAACGTTAACCAATGGGGCTATTTATGAAGTTGAAGTCGATCCAGAGACGACCGAAAGCGATCTGATTGCGGTGACAGGCACGGCCACGCTGGGTGATGCTTCAGTGCTGCACGTCGGCCAGAATGGGGATTATCGTATTGCTTCAACCTATACCATTCTGACCGCAGACAAGGGGATCTCCGGTACCTTCGGTGCGGTAACGAGCCGCTATGCTTTCCTCGATGCCAATCTGGGTTACACCGCTAATGCGGTGACGATGCAACTCGCACGTAACGACATCACATTTGCGTCAGTCGCTACCACGGCCAATCAATCAGCCGCCGCCAATGCAGTAGAGTCCTTAGGGACAGGCAATGCCGTTTATAACGCAGTAGCGATGCTCGACCGAGGCGCACCACAGAACGCCTTTGACGCGTTATCGGGTGAAGGCTATGCCTCGCTGGCTGGTGCCATGACACGCGGTGCATTGACGGTCAGCGATACGGTTACAGAACACGCCCGTACCACGCATGATGATAACGTCTGGCTCAATGTTTATGGCGGTCGCCATGATGCGAACGGCGCTAACGGCACGGCCGATACTGACTATCGCAGCAATGGTTTTCTGCTCGGCATTGACGGTGCGCTGTCCGACAACATGACGCTTGGCATTTTCGCTGGGGCAGACAAGGGAGATGTTGACGTAAATGGGCGTCATTTCTCAGCAGATGTCGACAACTACCAGTTAGGGGCTTATGCCAATTATACGTATAACCGGTTGGGATTGACCTTCGGTACAGTCGGAAGCTGGGGCGATATCGCGGCGCAGCGTGACGTCACCGTCGGTTCCCTGAATGAGAAGTTGTCAGCAGATCTGGATGCCCGCACTCTCCAGGTATTTGGTGAAGCACGAATGAAATTCGATGCTAACGTGGTTACGGTAGAACCTTTCGCCAGATTAGCGCACGTCGCCAGTAAAATGGACAGCTTCAGCGAGGCTGGCGGTGCTGCCGCATTAGGCGGCGAAGCGCTCAAAATGGATACCACCTTTTCTACCCTCGGCGTCCGTCTGGAACGCAGCTTCGGCACGCAAGCACGCGCATGGACAGTGAATGGCAGCGTCGGCTGGAGACATGCTTTTGGCGACATCGATCCTACGGCACGCCTGCACTTCATTGGGGCTGATAACTATAACGTGACGGGAACACCACTGGCTGAAAATAGCGTACGTGTTGAAGCGGGCATCGGCAAAAAGCTAACCGACAATGCGAACCTGTCATTATCCTATGGCGGCCAATTCGGTGGCGGCGTTACCGATAATGCCGCTCACCTGAAACTAAATGTTCGTTTCTAAAATACAATGACGACGTAAGGCGATGGAAAAGCGTTTACCGCTTTACGTCGTCTTACCATCGCCACCTCACTGTCATTTATTGATTTAAAAAAGGTAGACGAACCGATTACGTTAAAGCTCAATTCATACAGAATAGTCGCCTCTCATTATGAACAATAATTACGAATGAAACGATATTAAATAATAATCACTGGAATTAAATAATAACAAGGTAATGAAAATAGCAGATTTAATATATCGACATGAATCACAAATCCACTTCAACATAACCATAAGTAATTAAAGTTATTTACATAACTTGCCGATTATAAAAAATCACCATAGGGTAGTTTTCTGAGTTTTATGGCTACAGCACGCAGATGTTGTATTCCTCCCTCTGGTATAAGGATGAAAGACTGTAGCCTCGGATGAAAATACATGGAGTTGTTCAAGTGAATACAAAGAAAATATTGTTATCGTCTATTGTTGCAACAGCACTACTGGCATCAGCTGCCGCCAATGCAGGCCCAAAATTCAACGTGACCTTTAAGAATTTAAACTCGGCCCCCACAGATACCGCTATATTCTCGCCTACAACAAGTGCAGAAATTTTCTCACAAGCCAATGCATCGCCCACGCCATTAGATTCTGTCTTAGCTGGCCAATCAAATTTTTATACCATCTCCAGTCCATATAACGATGTAAGTTCAATGCACGTTCGCTACACGATTGGAACTAAAGTCTGCCAATTTGATATGACCTATACCGTGAGATATGGTCTGGGGAATAAAATCCCACAATGGACACAAAGCACAACACCAAGCAACGGTGCTAGATGCGATCTGCGGGTCACCTATGCCAATCTCTTTACTCATGATTCAAATGTTGAAATCACAATGAGATAAAATATCTCAATATGATAATCATATAAAAATACAAGATAAGCCACTGTAAAGTGGCCTATCTTTCAGATATCACCTGTTACCTGGAAAATTGACGATGATTAATCTAAATAACCTTCCCACCGCTAAAAACATTGATGTTAGAGACTCGGTGAAAACCCACTCATCTGCGCCAGCAGACAGCACATCAAATAACAAATCATCGTCTGTGCTATCAACTGAATCAACAATAAAAGATAAAAGCAGCGTATCGTCACTGGCACGTCAGTTGAGTGCTGCCGCAGCACGCGCAGAAGCAAGGGATGCCAGTCATAGTCGTAGCGAACTGGCATCGTATGCACGGTCCGTTATTGAAGAACTCGCTGGCGTCAGTTATATAAACAGCTACAAAACACATGCTGAAGAATTACCCGCCACTGACGATCCGGAATTACTTGCTCGTGCCAAACAGGCTAATTATTTCTCCAATAATTTCACTAATGGTCGCAGTACGAATCCGTTTAAAGGGTTATCTCGCGATCAGCTCGCGCTCATTATTTATGACGATAGCAATACTTTTACCATCAACGAGCGCAGATCGGCATTACATGAATCAAATGAACAGGAGAGCGCCTGGAGCTTCTGGGTAGTGGAGAAAAGCAAACAAGAATGGAACGCGGGGGAGTTTAAACAGACAGAATTTTTCAAGCTCGTTCTGAAACACTATGAAGATTTACCGCGAATCGAACAGGTACAGGCTCCCGCCAACTACGAATCTCGGCTCAACCATCTGATAGCAATGGATTACAACTTTGTAACCGGTGAGTCAGGAAAAAATGCGAATCCGCTGAACAGTCTGTTCGATTTGCTTTTACCGCGTAATGTCCAGATAGGAAGTAATATCACCACTACGGGCAAGGTTGAATAAGAAAACATAAATCCCACAACCATCTATTTTCGAGGGAGGTGTTCAGGGAGAAACCAATAGCAAGCCTGTGCTAATTTCCTGAACACCCACTTCCGACTTAAAAAATAGCAACCGTCGTACTCACAATTACCATCTCTGGTGCCATCCACACGCTTACGTTGATAATTAAGGGAGCAGCACTTCACCCGCTTCCAGGCCAGAGATTTCTACACCCTGCGCCACGGTTTTCCCCAGCGTTACGTTGATTTTCTTTGGTGATGCATCAGCAGTCGGGCGATAAATGACATAGGTATCGCCATGCTCATCGGTATGCACGGCCTGTGCAGGCACAGCGATACCTTGATCATTACGATAAACAATAATAGCCAGACGTGCGCTCATCCCCAGTCGAATATTTTGCTTTAAGTCTGCCAACGGCGTATCAAGCGACACCACCACATCATAGTAAGCACCGCTACCTGATATATCAGCAGCATCGGCCTGCATATCAATCGAGGCAATCTTGCCTGCCAGCGTCTGCCCGGCAAAGCCATCCCCGGTCACGTTAACTGCCATTCCCTCTTGCAGCTGATGCAGGTCCGTTTCTTCTACCCGGGTTGCCACCTGAAAACGGTCCTGAGCAATAACACCAAACAGCGGCGTCCCCTGACTGACGAGTAAGCCAGATTGGATGACCACAGGTTTGCCGGTATCAGGCATAGCCGGGCGCACCACAAAACCGCTGAACGGTGCCTTGACGCTCTGCCGTGCAACCTGTGTCGCCAACGCCTGATAGCGAACCTGTGCATTGGTCAGTTCCATCTCCGCAATCTTACGATCCTCACCGTTCGCACGTGCTAACACCGTTCGATACTCCTCTTGCGCCGCGATAACATCCTGCTCCTGAGTACGAATCTGCTGCTTTAACGTATCCACTTCCATTCGCGCAACAATGCCACGCTCGAACAGCGCCTGTGTATCCCGAAGGTTGGCCTGCGTGTTGCTAAACGTTGACTGGGCTGAATTTACCGCACGCCGCGCCCGCGATACCTCAGAGCTTTGCTCCCACTGCTTGAGTGACTGCACCTCACGCTGTGCTTTGAGCAGTTCAGCCTGCGCCTGACGGAGCTGAATCTCAATTTGTCCGGGGTCCAGTACCAGCAATGTTTGCCCTTGCTCGACGCGTTGCCCCTCATGCGTCAGTACCTCACGGATAACGCCTTCAAAAGGGGCTGCTAGCGTTGTCTGCGTCGCGGCCTGAATTCGCCCCACCAGCCCTAATTGATTTTCCAATCGCTGAGGCTGAATGGGTAGCCATTGCCCCTGAGGAACGCTTTCCTGCTCACCCGTACGCCCAGCCAATAGCCACATAAACACACCAAGCGCCACAATCAGCGACACGACAATGTAGTGACGCCGACGCAGTCGAGATAGAAAGCGATGTCTAATCATTAAGTGCAATATCCCAGCTTTGTAATGTAGTGCCCAGCGTCTCATCCAGTTCAGCCTGCGCATTAAGGTAGCTAATGAGCGCATTGAGACGGGCGTTTTCCGCGTTGCGTAAATCGTTCTCGAAGCTCAGCACCTGAAAGTTACTGGAACGCCCAACCGTGAGCTTTTCTCGCTCAATGTCCAGCTTACGGCGCGATAGATCTCGTGCACGTTGAGAAATCTCGAACTGCCGCCAGCGTGTCCCGATATCACGCACCGCGTTGGCAACATCACGTTCAAGCTGCTGCCTAACTTCATCCAACTGAATGTGCCGATTACGCACATTGACCCGCGCTTGAACCTCAGCCTGACGGGTACTCAGATCGCCAATCGGGATCTCCACCTGAACACCAACATAATTTTCCCAGGTACGTGACGTGCTATTCTGTGCTGCACGGTCACGCACCTGACTCGCGCCGCCGACTAGCGAGACATCCCACAGGCGATCATTACGCGCAACCGCCAGACTGAGCGCCGCCTGCTCGTTAGCGATAATCTGTGCCAGATAAGCAGGTCGAGAGGCTTCGGCCTGTTTCAACGCCTGCGCAGCGTTGACATCAACGCGCTGTGCCTGCATGGATTCTGTTGCCACAATCAGCGTATTTAAATCCAACGCCAGAAGTTGCAGCAGCGCAAGCCGCGCGGTATCCAGTTGGTTTCTAGCTTCCTCATACGCCAATTCCTGCGTGGCAACTTCAGCTTCGGTTTGCACAATTTCAAACTCGGCCATACGCCCTGCGGCAATCATCGCACGGTTGACGTCAACCAGTTGGCGCGCACGCGCCAGAACATCACGAGCAATTTGCAGTTGCTCCTGTGAACGCAGAAGTTCCCGATAGGCAGCGATAATCTGCGTAATAGTCTGCGAGACCGTAGATTTCAGCGTCAGGCGATTGAGTTGTTCAGTCAGCCGCGCAATATTAACGGGCGCAGTAGTGACATCTTTACCTGCTCCACGAAGCAAAGGCTGAATCACCGTGATGTTGGCACCATCGTTACGCGATAACCCTGCGTTATCAGCCTGCGTGTGGCGGTAGGTCCAGCCTAGGCTGAAGCGGGTGCCATAAGGCGTGAGCAGTGTCGATGTTGGCGTCAGGTTGCCCTGTCGATAACGATCGCTTTGATTGCGATTGGAAAGATAGCTACCCGTCAGCGACAATTTGGGAGTAAAACGATCCTCCGCGACACGCAGATCGAATTTCTGCGAGATGCGATCCAGATAGGCGCTGCGGATCGCGCGATTGTCACGCAAACCAAGATAAATGGCATCGCTTAGCGTGAGATCGATAGTTTGCGCATTTAGCGATACGCTCACGGTCGCCAGCCCTTGCCGCGTTGCCTGAGAAGGATTCAAAGCAGTTTCCGCATACCCTTCATGAGCAGAAAATAAAACAAGTAAACATAGGAGAGATTTACGCATCGCGTAGCGCCTGCACAGGTTCAAGCCGAGCCGCCGTCATCGCTGGATTAAGTCCAAAAAACAGGCCAATCGCCAATGAACTGCCAATACCGAGGGGAAGTGACAGTACCGAGAGTGAAAAAGCTGACCAATCGGAAAAAAAGACAAACAGCCACGCGGCCGCGACACCACACACCGCCCCGATCAAAGCGCCACAAGCGGATAGCACAACGGCCTCCAATAAAAACAGCCCTGCAATATCGCGTGGTCGTGCACCTAATGCCATACGCACCCCGATTTCACGGCGCCGTTCAGACACATTCATGACCATGACGTTCATCACCCCGACCCCACCGACCAGCAGGGAAATCCCTCCCAGCCCTGCTAGCAACCATGAAAACATCCGTGATTGCTGCGCCATCCCCTCCAGCAACTGCTGTGGGATTTGTACATCAATATCAACCTTCGGCATCAGAGACACCAAATAATCCTTTAGCTGCGAGCCCGTTTGTACCAGCGTGTCGCTGCTGCTATTACGTGCAATCACGCTGATGATTTGTGGTGTTGGCATGACACGACGCATACCAGAGATCGGCATCAGGATAGAGTCGTCAACTGAGACGGGAACCAAAGGGTTGTTCCCCTGCGGTTGAAGGATTCCTACGATCTCAAATAAGTATCCGCCTACCTGCACGCGTTCACCCAAGGCGGCTATGCCCCCCTGCGATGCCCATTGCCCCGCAACATTCGCACCCAATACGATGTAAGTACTTTGTGCATCGAAATCACTCAGGTAGCGACCCTGTGCAAGCTTTAATCCTAAGACTTCCGACAATTCAGCCCTGCTCCCCACAACCATGCCGGTAAACGAACGGCCGCGCAATCGCACCTCAGTAGCAGTAATAATGAGAGCCGTTGCTGCTTTAATATCAGGCAAATTTTGTCGCAAAACGGGGATATCCAGATCCGCAGGCACCAAACCAATAACGTGACTCCCCACCCTATTCTGTACGGCCGCGACCAGCAGGTCGCTGCCCATGCCTTTGAATACCCCCATGGCTTCAGCTTCCGCGTTGTGCCCGATGTTAAGCAACGCAACAACAGAACCACATCCCACCGCAATCCCAAGCAGGGCCAGAACAGCACGCCGCCCTAGAAGAATGAGACTGTTCAATGGCTCAAGCAGACGCTGTTGCAGCGAAGGACCATAGTGGGATTGTCGGGTCTGGCACGCTTGCGTTCGTAAACGACGGTCAGGCATGCTTCACCTCATGGATTCGGCCGTCCTGCACATGAATGCACCGAGCCATACGACAAGCTATACCTTCATCATGTGTCACCATCACTAACGTCGTCCCCTGTTCGCGGTTCAATGCCAGTAACAGCGTGATGATGTCATCAGCTGTTTGGCTATCAAGGTTGCCGGTTGGTTCATCTGCGAGAAGAAGCGCGGGCTCACCAACCAGTGCGCGTGCAATCGCTACCCGCTGACGTTGACCACCGGATAAATCAGCAGGGCGATGATGGGTTCGCTCAGCCAAACCAACGCGCGCCAGCTGTACTTGTGCGGCTTGCCGAGCAGCTTGCCGAGACATTCCACGATAGATCAAGGGGAGTGCGACGTTATCCAACGCGTCCAGACGCGGCAGCAAATTAAAACTTTGGAAGACGAAACCAATAACCTGATTGCGCATGATGGCGCGTTCATCGGCACTTGCTTTGGTCATATCTTGCCCAGAAAGCAGCAAACGCCCAGAAACGGGCTGATCGAGTAAACCGATGATATTGAGCAAGGTGCTTTTACCAGAACCCGATGCACCAACAATAGCGCAGCTTTGTCCGGCAGGAATGGATAGATAAATATCATGCAATACCGATTGAGAAGAAGCACCGGTACTGTAGGTGTGTGAAATAGCTTGTAAACAGATCAGATCCGTTATTCTTGCATCAGACATCCTTGCCTCTTTGCCGATCCCCTAGAGCACCACATGAATCGGATTATCCTACTGTTTATGCTTTAGGAAAAGCCTTCAACATCATCATTTAGCTACCTCTCCGATTACTCCGTATTGCCGAGATATTTATTCTATATGCCTAAAATAATTTGCGTTTTGAATAAAACGTTAGCGTTTTGAACAACACAAAGCGTTGGAGATACACATCAGTGTGCCACATGACGTAGCCAACGCACCTGCAATTTGAGGTATTACGGGTATAAAACGGGCAGAGAGCTCAATTACATCTCTTGGTTCGGCCAATTGATCTTTCTTAGAAAATGCTCTGGCTGCTGGCTTATATGTGTCTGAATTTTTAAATAAATGTCTGAAGACAAAGACCCCTTCGCTCGTTCATTATTATATATACGCGTTGTTTCCGCTAATACAGCCTGATCCCACTCGGAAAATTTAGCAGCAGACTCAGGTGTTACTTGCTCACCAGTATAAGAATTAAATACATCAGGATAATGTTCGATGGAAACTAACTCTCCTGAATGACGAGGTGTTGCGTACAGGTCTCGAATATAAGAATCAACTTCATTCTGATCGACACGACTACGCAATTCTTGGTATTTGTTGACGACCGAATCAGGTAATGTAGCCTGCTGTTGTGCCTGAGACGACAGCGACACCTTAGTGCTAGATTTCGATTCAGTTGATTGATTAATTTCATGTTCATTATCGATAAATGGCTGATTTCGCTTTTCAGTACCCATTGTGGAAAGGATGCCTGATGTTAACTCAATTTTTGATAACACTTTTATACCTCCCAAAATCACGCTATTTTTATAGCAGTCAATGTTACAGAGACATTCAACGCTAGCGAGAAAAAAATATGCAAACATTCTATCGTTTAGCAATAAATGCTTGCATATCATGTTAACTTACGACTGCTTTTTATTGATTATTTTGCCAATTTACAGTTACCTGCGTTGATCCTGAACCATAGATAGACCCGATGGTTGAACGACTATTCACACGATAATACAAAAAGAATGGTGTCGTTGCAGATTGATCTCGAAACACCTCAGTAGAACCTGAGTTCATGTTCGATATATCAAAACAAGTAGAAGTATTACCTTGACATAAATAAACGATTAGCGTCCCTTTGCTTCCGACCTGAAGCTGTCCTAGCGCATAATTCCAGTAAACGCGAGTTACCTTAGCATTTGATGGTGGAAGAAAGCTGGATGATATTGGAAAGTTAAATTGATTCCAAAAATTTGCAGAATGAACATCCATACTTGCCATAGGTGCAGAAGTATAAGCACCACTAATAGCATGTGCAGAATTTGATAAGAAAAAAGAAGATAATGAAAGTAAAGCAATAGCTGAAGCAGCCTTGAATGTTTTCATAGCATTCCCTTACAATGAAAAAGAAATTTATTTATATCACATAAAAATTCATTGTCAAAAAAAACATCCGGATAGAAAAAAACAATATATAAACTAACATTTAACACTTATAAAAAAACTTACCTAAAGTCGTTAAGGGTTTATCAATTAAACATTCATGCAGTGCATATATTTATAATCTGAAGCATTTTAGCTCCATCAACAAAAAACGAAAGAAACCAAAGCAAGCTAATTATTTTAAAATAATTTATTGCAAAACCATCACAGACCTATAACAATATCAAGGATTATAATTGCATTCGATATAATTAAATATCATTGTTTTCACCTCTTCCCTGCAGGCAATGTGCTCGACGAGGAACGGTATTTTCACCATGCTTTCGCTTATAAATTCTAACGCTAAAAATAATGGTTTTCACATTGTATATCAGCAACTCATTAGCTAAACATGGTGCGCCATAATGGCGTTAGGTAAAGCGAACAACTGCTGCTGTTGTGTTCGCCATATATAACGCTGATAGTCATGAAGGCTGAATGTGCTGTTGGCTAAGATCAACTCTCTGTCATACGATCCAGAAATACTTGCAAGTCCTTTACGCTCTGAGGTAAGCCACCGCTTTCCGAAGCTTGAATCTGAGACAATAGCTGCGCATCGTATCCTTTGGGCAATTGTGCTTCTTCAATTGCTGGTAAGGATTTGTAATGCTTCAGAATCTCTGACAATGTACCAGAAGAGACTTGTCCAGTACGGTTATACTCCTCATCCATTTTGGCGATCGCGGCACGCTTCCACTGCTGCTCTTGATCATAAGACTCCAACCAGGCCGCACGTCTTTCATTGACGGTGAAATCACCACTTTCATCGTAGGTGATCAACGCTAACTGCTCGCGGGACATTCCCCTGAACGGATTTGCACCATCACCATTCACGAAGCTGGTCGCTTGTTTGGCCCGAGCTAATAAATCGGGGTCTTCTGTTTTAGGCACTTCAGCATCATGAGCGACTTTATTCATATCATAGCTCGCGCCTAACAGCTTCTCAGTGACCGATCTGGCGATCTCCCCTAAACCATCACGATCGGTTCCTGCATCTCGGGCGGCAGCCCGAACAGCAGCGTCGCTTAACTGACGAGCGAGTGCGGATACCTGCGTGCTCTCATTGTTCGTCGCTGTTGCATTATTCTCTTGAACCGATGCTACAGCCTTTGCATCAACAGCGCTTTTTCCAACCGTATTGGCCGGTATATAGCGGCTGGATACAGCATCAAGTGAATTTATTTTTTCCATAATCTGCCCCTATTTAAAAGCAGCGATGCAATGACATTGAACATACCGCGGTGCTATACCAGCAAAGCTGAGCGAGTCAAAAAAGGGACGTCAATGATGCATGACGTCCCCATGACATACATAACAATAGCGCTAGCGATGCGTTTTATACAAAAACGCGACCTCTCGCCTATCAGCAAAAATACATCGCCTGCTGATTATTTCATTGTGAATTCAACATTCCACGCATATGTGGATAAACTCTGCGAAGTAATCGTTGCAGTACAGACAGCCCCACCGCTTCCCTCAGCTGATTTATTCCATTTTGGAGCCTTTTTAGGGCCGCCAGGATTAAAAAGGCCACCAGGAATGATGGTATTGACGAAGGTAGTACCGAATACGCACGTTTTACTGCCCATGGTATAACGAACAATTGCTGCATTAGCATCAGGGCTGATGACATTCTGAACCCGATAAATATCAGATTCCTTCGCAGGAACAGTCGTAGCGGGTTTGGGGCTGGCGCTGGCATTAGTACTGACTTCATTGTTAGTAATAACTTTGTATGTCGCGGTTTCGTTGCCCAAATTTTTGAAAGTCACAGTCACTGGAGGCCCAGCATAAGCCGCTCCAGCAGCAAACATAGAAGTCACAATACTAGCCAGAAGCACCTTTTTAAAAGTCATCGCACTTTTCTCCATGTGTTAATGTTTTTTTGCTTATATGACGGAACATCCGCCCAGCTCAGATGCGGCACAGACCTTGAATCTGCGCCACAAATCCATTCCAGTGGCGACGTAATATTACTCCCCCCACCATAATTCCAGAGGATCGCTAAAAAAATAACGTTAACCTTTGTGAAATTTAACGGCAAAGGTGAAAAAAACTTTAATTTATTTCCATATAAACTCGTCGACATCACAAAGTCCTTGCGGGAATAAAAACCAACAACAAATAAAAAACCCACAGGGAAAAACAATGATCGCAATAATAATTACCGTGATCATATTATTAACCAACAACGCCAACTCAAAAATCACAGTCGAATTAAAGACGTGTATGATATATGTTATGTAAAAATCGGAACCGTTATAGAAAAACAACATTCGACACACTTTAACGTTCATCGGTTAGATTTATTTTTTATAAACATTAAATTTTACTTTTCTTATTCCGTTAATAATGGATAGTGACTGCGGAATTCGTATAGGGCACCCAACCTCGCTGTAATACTCTGGCTGGAAGGAAATCGTCATATAGGAACCGTTAACAAAGCACCGGATCTGCTGACACAATGGTTGGACGTTTATTGCCCCATAACAAGGCTGTCAAGAGACTGACATCCTGATATCGATAGCAAAAAATACCACCATGATGCCTGATGCAGAAAAGCGCTGTAATGCGTAAAAAAACGTAAGAATACCCAGGAGAAATCATGAAGAAGGAATTCGTTTCTTTGTCCCTACTAATTGCTGCTAGTGTAGCAGCGTTCCCTTTGATGGCCGCCACTGGCAGTATCAGTGAAACACCACTATCAGCACAAATAAGATTTGTTTATTCCGATGGCTCAAGTACCCCTGCGTTGAACCAGTTTTATGCGAGTGCAACAAAGTTTCCCTCTGGAACATTGAGCAAAACTAAGAAGCTGACCCAGGTAAATTATAGCGTAGCGTCCTACCCCACTGCATATACTGAAAGTGTCGACATATGTTATTATCAACCTTATCAGACATCACCAACAAAATGTATTATTGTCCCTAAAGGTACATCTGGAACAACCTCTCAATTCAATGAATTACGTTTTGACCACGGTGTACGCATTCAAATTCAGCACAAACTTACGGGAAAACCCGGAGAGAATCTACACCCATTACAAAAAGAGAGTATTACCTGGGAATATACTTATTAGCCTAATCAATTATTCACATCGTTCTAATTGACGGTAGCGATATATTTCTAGCTTCCTTTAAAAAACAGGCAAGGGGAAATTTCCATTATGATTATCAATACATCCACAGCGGCATACGCTCAGATGAAAAATATATCAGGCGACGACCAAAAAACAGTTCGCCCCTTGCCTGCACAGGTAAATAGCGCGCAGGATGAGATATTATCGACCAAGCAGGCCCAAATAAGTGGTAAAGGACTGATGATGTCTCGCTTGTTTGGTGGTACAGATACTATCCCATCAGTGCAGACACAATTAACCGAAGCTACGATGCAGATGTCCTCTGTTAACTTCCTCACCAATGAGGACCGCAGTATGTTGTCCGAGTTGTACGCTCAGACTCAACAACAAGGAACAGACTTGGGGTATGTGGACGCTCTGGCAAGAGATTTGGGTGACTATCGTATGTTTGGGGGCGTAAGTGCCAACGTCAATAGCGGAGGAATGTATGATACCAGTGGGCGCATGCAGACCTTTAAATTTACCGAAACGGATACTGCAACAGCTGCACGCATACTAACCAGTGATGGAATCGCTAAAACATCACTGGATTCGGGATTTCTACGCTATGCACTCGATCCTGGCTTTTCGTTCGATCATCGAACAAATTTTGAATTCCTGGAAGAGGTTGTGAACACTTTCGGTCAAGGGACGGTAAATGAAGGTCAGCCTTTCTCCAGTAAATTCTCTGTCTATACACCGTCTGGAAATCAAAACTTCATTGTTGAAACCTCCAGCGAGATTACATTGCATTCTGAGGAACCAGATTTTCGAAATGTCGATGGGGTATTCTTCGTCACCGAAACCGGGTTAAAGAATGGATTTAGCCTTATCGATGGAAATCCAGTACAGGGAATTCCAATGATGATGCTGGATCTTCTTAAGACAGGTAACACCCTCTGGAATAGTATGAAATAACCATATTCGATGCTAATTTCTGAATAACATGCCAAGAACCCAACTAAGCTAGCGTTAATCTGTGGCTACGCCAATGTTCTTAACCGTAGGAAAATCGGTGTGTGAAAGAGTCTTAGGGGTATCAATATTTAACAAGGATGAATAATCGGCGGTACAGAGATAAGAACCTAATATCAGTGTATTGGAAGGTATTGGAAGGTATTGGAAAAAACGATGAAAAAATTTGGAGCGGGAAACGAGACTCGAACTCGCGACCCCGACCTTGGCAAGGTCGTGCTCTACCAACTGAGCTATTCCCGCATAGAATCGGATTTACTATCTTCTGCTTTCAGCAAAACCTATCGAAATCAGAACGTATAAAATCCTATCAAACTGTATGTAACCTAATGAATTTAATCATTATTTATTAAATCATCAGTTCAACGGCCAGCATTATGTACCAATCAACTTAACGTGGCAAGTCCTTTTCACTGAAAAACATCTCCGCGCGATTTCAGCCAGTAGTAAGCTGTGGAAGCTCTGAACCCGCTTCCACAGACCAACCACTCAGGCATCTGCGGTTTTTCATTACACCGTTTAACGCCTCGGGAACCTTATATTATTAATTATATTTGGTTATACCAGTTGCTATCCCAGTTCCGTTGGTGGATCGCCACAGCAGTACCATCACGAGGGGCGGAACGTGCGAGATGCCTTGTTAGGATATCAACCCCCATATCGATGGTTTCACCGTAATTATCTCGGCTAAGCGTTTTTTGGGTGTTGAAGCCCTTATGCGCATTAAACACCTCAATTTGAGCATCCGCCAAATCATTCGCCAAAGCGACTAATTCATCAGAGCCATTCAACGCTTTTTCCAAACGATCAATTTGTTCGCTATCCAAGCCTTCCGCCTGCGTCACAAAAAGCGTTCCATCTTTATTCACACTAAACCCGAAAAATGCCCCCTTCAAGTCAGGGTGATCTTCAGCAAGCTGATCCAAGAAAGACGCATAAGTTTGATCCATTTGCTTCGTTAGCGGAGAAAGGTTACTCCAAGCATCATCTATCTTCTTATGCTAATTACGTCTTCGGGTGTATGCGCAATGAGTCCCCAAACGATTATCCCCGTCATACTTCAAGTTGCATGTGCGTTGGCCGCGTTACTGAAACTCGAATTATTTAGGCTATATAAGGGCCATCGCGATTTCGGTTAAATTGATCCACCAGGCACCGAATATAGGTCTGAACTGCGATGTGTTATCTGGCTATTCGCTTATCCTGGGAGCAGCTTAAATAGGGGGGGTTACCCCGACCGCAGAGTTAAGAACGGACTAAATTAGGGCGATATTATTCCGCCCTGCTATAGTATTAACGGTTATTTTTCAGAATTCTTTACAATAGTTTTTATATGCAATTATTATTTTAAATATTAATTTATGGCGGTAATTGATTTAGTAATCAATACTCGCGACTAAAATCCACCTCTCCGCGCAGTACATCATCAGCATGAAAACGAGCAAGATTATCCAGAAATAATCGCCCCATCAGCCCCGGCACCATCGGCCCAGCAATATGTGCCGTCAATGTTATATTCGGCGTATTCCAGAACGGATGACTGTCCGGTAGCGGCTCTTGTCTGAATACATCCAGCACCGCACCTGCAATTTGCGCATCACGTAGCGCGGCCCGTAGGTCATCATCGACTACCGCACTACCGCGCCCGACATTAATAAACAGCGCAGAAGGCTTCATAGCGGCAAACAGACGGGCATCATAGATATCGGTGGTTGCCGACGTATCGGGAAGGAGGTTGATGACATAATCGGCCTCCGGTATCGCGACAGGCAGCTCTGCCAAATTCATGATCCGTTTAAAATCAGGCCGCTGTCTTGGCGTACTGACGATGCCATATAGCTCAACGCCAAAAGGCCGTAGAAAACTTGCGACTTCACAGCCAATCTCTCCCGCACCAACGATCAGCACGTTTTTATCCGCCAGCGATCCCGGCAGGCGGTGATCCCATCGCCGCTCTTCCTGACTGATTTGCCGCTCCCCCAGACGAAGCTCATGCCTGAGCATATAGGCAATCACATATTCTGCTATCGGCTGCCCAAATACCCCAACGGCACGGCTTAAACGGTAATCACGCGGTAACCCATCAGCCAACAGCGGCTTGAATCCTGCCCAGGTAGACTGTAGCCATTTCGGTTTGGCTCCCTGAGCAAGCAATGCCGCTGCGGTGTCTGGTTCTCCCAACCAAATCGGACAGCTCGCAGCCTGCTCAGCCGTACCGTTTGACAGCATCAGCTCAAGTTCCGGTGCTCCATGATTTAAAACAGGGCCGATTTCATCAGCACGCGAGTCCAGCAGCAGAATAGCGGTCATCAATACGCTCCGTCATAGGGTGAGGCACATCTGTTCTCACCCAGCGTTATCATTATTACGTTTAGGCTTCGGCCGAAGCCTGAATAAGCGACGTCAATAACGCGCCGCGCTTCGCTTCCGATTTTTTCACCAGTGCGGCGAGCTTCTTGGCATTGCCCCAGATGAGATACAAAATATGTTCTATCACCGCAGGTTCTCGCCTCCGCACTTCTTCGACCAACTGTTCAAACAAGGCATCATTTTCTAACGCAGGCAGCATGTTCAACTTGAGGCTTTCCGTCGCATGGCTCAGACAGGCGACCAGTGTCGCCACATTCTGTGTCGTCACGCTATGCTTATCGAAAAATGCACGGATGAAGCCATCGTGTACCGATTGGTGCTCGTCATCCACGCTTTCCATATAATCTTTTACGAGTGGGAAATATCCTGCATCGGTCAGCCCCAGCCCAAATACCGCATAGCTTCCCGGCATACTGCACTTCTCGCCTTCCGAATCGGCGTACCATTCAAATGTCTCAATCGCAGCACGAGCATAATCCTCAAGAAGCGGATAGGTCGATGCATACTGCAACGCGTTAGCAAAAAAGCGATGGGTATCCGATTTTGCCACGCCTTTGACGGGAAGGTACTGTCGCGTCGACGATTTCAGAACAATCTTGTAACTCTTTGGAAAACCAAGCGTCAGTAAACGCGTAATGAAAAGCAGCGCCTGTTCATACGCTTCGGCGCTTTCCTGACGAACATGCACCGTGATGGTAGAAAACACATCATTCGCTACACATTCCACCGATTCGTTCTTCAGGTTAATCTGCGCTTTCTCAAACGTACCACTTCCCTCTTCCATCATGCTGATTGCACGCGGGTAGCCCAACTGCTTCGCGATATCCAGATATTCCAGCGCCTGAGACTTACTGTAGGAAGGCTCATAACGCAGGATCATCACTGCCGCATAGAGCACGAGCTCGACGGGGTGAAGCAGTTGTGAATCCTGCCAATCCAAACTGATTCCGGGTTTAAGGATATAGATTACCGGTTGAAAGGACTGCTTAGGCTGGGACACGTCGCAATACCGCAACAGAAATTGCGGCTCTACCCACTTTTTTAATGCGCCGATAATATTGCGCCGATGCTCCGACAATTCCGCGTGCCCTGTATTTCGCTGCTGAATGTGTTCAAACTGAGTCATGATCCAGTGGATATCCTGCGAGGGAAAGAGCTGTACATCAAGCAGGTGGCGAGCCAGAAAGAAAGTTTCTAGCGTCTCAGTCGGCGCATTGCCATGGGTAAGATGCTGCTCGATATAGGTATGAATAGACTCAAGTAGCTGCTGTTTTTTCACCTCGTTGGTGAACGTAAATAGCGTAACCAGCAGGCGACCTTCGATTGCCGGGAGCACGGCACGGAAACAGAATCGGTAGTCAATCACCGCAGTATCTGCGAGTTTCTCAACCCGCAGGGCAATAGCCTGAGCCAGCGCAGGAACCACATCTTCCTCAATTTGCGCCACACTCAATTCCCCTTTTCGGCTACCGGGCGACAGCCCATCGGCATCACTTTTCGATTCAGAGGATATCGACGTCCGGCTCGGCGCATAATCCAGTACCACATCGTTATAGATACCCGCTTGCAGCGTGGTTCGCGATACGATCTTATCAACACCGACCCTTTTCTCCAGCGCGTCAAACCATTCGCTGATGACCTTAAGCGATTCATCTCGCAAAGGCAGGTCGTGTTGTAGTGATGCTCCGGTTTCGTTTGAATGCTTATCCGTCATTTTTCTTTTTTCCTTTTTATCGCAGGTGAAACATGGCCAGAAAATAGTATTGATGCGTGTTTACCAACCACCAAAGGCAGCACAACGCATGCTATTTTTGCCTTCCTCGCTACGCCATAGCAGTGAAGTCTAGCGAAGAGAGCAGGAGGGCTAAACCAAGATAACCGTCTATTTAAAACGGCATTTTGGTTATGATAGCGAAGGAAAATCAACGTGTTGGTGTAACAATGGATAGTACCGCATCCGCACGTATTTGGTGACAGGAAATGACGATGAGTTAGCTTTTCGGATGATGCAAAGAAGGCGCGAACGCCCACGCGGTGACAATCCCACGGCACCGAAAAACAGGTACGGTGGGACTCAGGCTAATCAGGCACTCAGCGTCGCATTATCAATGACGAAGCGGTATTTCACATCGCCTTTGAGCATCCGCTCGTAGGCCTCATTGATTTCATCAGCGCGGATCAGCTCAATATCTGACACAATCCCGTGTTCAGCGCAAAAATCCAACATCTCCTGCGTTTCAGGAATGCCACCAATCATCGATCCCGCCACCGTACGACGTTTCATGATCAGATTGAACACGTTAGGAGAAGGATGTGGTGACGCAGGCGCACCGACCAGCGTGAGCGCACCATCTCGCTTCAGCAGGACCAGAAACGCGTCCAAATCGTGCGGCGCGGCAACGGTGTTGAGAATTAAATCGAAGCTGCCTGCGTGCACGGCCATTTCCTCAGCATTACGAGAAACCACAACCTCGTTTGCACCCAGCGCTTTTGCATCGTCGCGTTTAGATTCAGACGTAGTGAACGCAACAACATAGGCTCCCATTGCATGTGCCAGTTTGATCCCCATGTGACCAAGCCCGCCGATCCCCACAACGCCAACCTTCTTACCCGGCCCAGCATTCCAATGCCGCAGCGGTGAATAGGTGGTTATTCCTGCGCACAGCAGGGGGGCAACGGCAGCCAGCTCCGCCTCAGAATGACGAACACGTAGCACATAGCGCTCATGCACGACGATTTGCTGAGAGTAACCGCCAAGCGTCCATCCAGGTTCATCGGCTGTCGGGCCGTTATACGTGCCGACCATACCATCACAGTAGTTCTCTAAACCCTCATCGCACTCTTCGCAGTGTCGACAACTGTCCACAATGCAGCCAATCCCGACCAGATCGCCAGCCTTAAAAGCAGAAACATGCGCTCCTACCGCAGACACCCGCCCGACAATTTCATGGCCGGGAACGCAGGGAAACTGTGTTCCAGCCCATTCAGCACGCACCTGATGCAGGTCCGAATGGCAAATACCGCAGTACGCAATCTCAATTTGAACATCGTGAGCTCCTGGCGCACGTCGGACAATCTTCAACGGCTCAAGAGGTTTGTCGCCCGCATGGGCTCCATACGCGTGTACAAGCATGGCTATTTCCTTTTCTGTTGAGAAACCGATTATGTTGAGAAACAGACTATTTTCCTAAATCCTCTCAGCAAACAGGTATAGCATTCCGACTGTTTTCTTGCCTGATCCTCCATTTATTTATGTACAGGCTAGCGAATTCGAAGCGCCTCCCATCATTTCGTCAGCGCGGCCTCTAGAGGGCAATTTTAGTAAACGCCAGAGAAGCACCTAAAGCAATGAGGGCAATGCCGATCCCTTTATCGACCAGATGCTGACGCTCGAGTAACCGACGACGCATAGCCGGTGCGGCAAAAAACAGCGCAACAATACTGAACCAGACCCAGTGCGCCACTGACATGAATAACCCGTAGCCAAAATTATGGCTCATTGGGCTGCCGGGCTGCACGACTTGGGTATAGGTGGCGACAACAAACAGCATCGTTTTCGGGTTAAGGGCATTGGTGAGAAACCCCATACGGAACGCAGCCAGTGATGACGGCGCCTGACCGGATGACGCATCTAATGTTATTTTTGTCTTATTGATTAATGAGTTATATCCCATATAAATCAGGTATGACGCCCCCAAAATCTTCATCGCCATAAACATCATCGGGGAGTTAACGATGAATACGGCAATGCCAAAAACGGTATACATCACATGAATCTGGACGCCGCAGGCAATGCCAAACGCGCTGAGTAGCCCGGTACGTGAGCCAAACGCATAGCTGTTGCGAGTTACCATCGCAAAATCAGGCCCCGGGCTGATAACTGCCAAAATAGTGATCGTCGCGACGGCAATTAACTCATTCATTAACAGTTTCCTTGTTCAGCAAGCCATCATTTTTACGATGATTTTGCACAGATAGAAGACAGGTGGATTAACAGAGAAATACAATGGTCAGTGATGTAGTACGGTTATTAACGATGCCATCCCTACAATATTTTCTCATTATTTAGGCTATTACACATATTTACGCTGGAGCGCAGTTTGATTATTCAGCGTTTGCATGTGCCAAAAAAGCGATTTATCTTGGTGTAAATCTGTCAAATTTCATCGCGTATATGAAACTTCCCTCGTTAGCTTCTTTTCGCTTCTTTGAAGCAGCCGCACAAACAGGTAGCTTTGTTAAAGCCGCCGAGTCTTTGCATGTCACACACGGTGCTGTCAGCAGACAAATTAGATTGCTGGAAGACGCGTTAGGCGTTGAACTGTTTGAACGACGTAACCGGGCGATCTTTTTAAACGCCGCAGGCCGCTCTTTGCACACGGTCACACAGTCTGTCTTCGAGCAGCTTGAAGGGGCGGTATATCGCCTACAGCAAGCTGCGCAGGATGAGGTACTAACGCTGTCATGCGAACCCACGATTGCCATGAAATGGCTGATTCCGCGACTGCCTGCTTTCAATCAGGCGCATCCCGATATCAAACTTCATTTGGTGGCTGCGGGTGGGCCGATCGATTTTGTACGTAGCGGCGTTGATCTCGCGTTGCGGCGTGACGATTTTCACTGGGAACCACAAACGCATGGGGTAAAGGTATGTGACGAATGGATGGGGCCAGTAAGCCGCAATAAAGCCGAGCGCCAAGACAGTCTGGAGGGAATGCGTTTGCTCTACACCGGAACGCGACCAAGAGCGTGGGCAACATGGCAGCGACAGGCACACGTCTCCCTCAAAGGCAGTACCAGAGCTGACTATGAACATTTTTATCTGTGTATTCAGGCTGCGGTTTCAGGGTTAGGCATGGCGATGGCGTCGTTCCTGATGGTGCAAGACGAGATTGGAAGCGGACAATTGCATGCACCGTATGGGTTTGCGCGGGATG
This sequence comes from Pectobacterium sp. IFB5596, assembly GCF_021432585.1. Classification (NCBI taxonomy): domain Bacteria; kingdom Pseudomonadati; phylum Pseudomonadota; class Gammaproteobacteria; order Enterobacterales; family Pectobacteriaceae; genus Pectobacterium; species Pectobacterium sp. IFB5596. Next base: position 30,260 of record NZ_LXFY01000009.1, on the reverse strand, counting down.
GTTCTGCTTATTACTTGCTCTCGCCCGTCCCTCTTGAGCAAAATGAAAAATACGCGCGGTTTCATACCTGGCTCATGAAGGAAGTTTCTACCTGCCTTTCCGGGGTTGAAGAACCTTGTTAACCCCCACACTGGAAGCACAATGACAGCACACTCCCGTGAAGCTAATTTCACGACACTGAACATGATTATTGCCGCCTCCCTCGTGGGGCTCGTCACTGGATACACACTGCCGCTAATCAGTTTAAAACTGGCAGAGCACGGGCACAGCACGACGACGCTCGGTATTCTGGCTGCACTCCCAGCGGCAGGAATGATGCTCTCATCCTTTGTTACGCCGTGGCTCAGCCGCCACCTGCACGCCAGATATCTGTTATCCGGCAGCCTGATTATTCTGGCGGTATCAACCGTCGCCTCATTCCTGCTGTCGCATCCTGTTTCACTCATTTTACCCCGCCTGCTAACCGGGCTCGCTTCAGGGATACTTGTAGTACTGGGAGAAACCTGGGTCACCAGCCGAGCCTCAGACAAACACAAAGCAACACTGACGGGGCTGTATGCCTCCGTTTTCACAGGGTGTCAGTTGATAGGACCGCTGCTTATTGCCGCTGGCGAGACTATTCAAACCTATGCGCTATGGCTGATTGGCGGCATATGTGGCGCCTGTGCGCTTATGCTGAGGAATTGCGACAGTATGGTTCGTGCCGATGAGCAATCCTCGGCGTCTTATCGGGACTTTATCCCTTTTCTCCCCGCGATGGCTTCTGGCGTACTCTGCTTCTCCTTCTTTGACGCCAGCATATTGTCGCTCTTTCCGCTCTACAGCATGGCGCAGGGGCTGGACGAAAAATCCGCGATCTTGTTGGTCACACTCATCTTTCTGGGCGATGCCGTATTTCAAATGCCGATAGGCTGGCTGGCGGACAAATGCGGCATCATAAAAACCCACATCGGCTGCGGCGTCTTTTTCTGTGTGATGCTGATAAGTACCGCCTTCTCGTTTTCCTCTCCCTCACTGCTGGCACCGGCCTGCCTCGCGCTGGGTGCAGCGGCGGGCGGGCTTTACACGTTATCTCTGGTTCGAGCCGGTCAGCGATTTGCTGGTCAGCGGCTGATTGTGATGAATTCCCTTCTGGGGCTAGTGTGGTCTGCGGGTAGTATCACTGGGCCACTGTTCTCCGGTGCAGCGATGACGTTTTACGGCTACGACGGCCTCATCGCTATATTGCTACTCATCGGCGTGTTGTTTGTCGGCATACAGAGCGTATTAAGAAAAGAACACGTACCGCGTTCGCTGAGTGAAGAGTGAATGTTCGAAGCCTGTCTCCCAAACCCATTGCCGTTTGGGAGACAGAAAACCAGCTCGACGTTCTCTATGCAGCCATTTCGCGTTTGAATACTTCCAACGTGTGCGCTTTGACGCGAATAAACTCTGGATCGCTCATCGCCTCCGCCCCGCGTGGACGCACCAAATCGAAAGGAACAATCTCCGACACCGTCGTTGGCCGACGCGTCAGCAGCAGGATTTCGTCCGCTAAAAATACGGCATCTTCCAAATCGTGTGACACGATGACCATTGTCACGCCGGTTGCCAACTGAACCTCTTGCAGTTTGTCGCGGATAAACAGCGTCATTTCAAAATCCAGCGCCGAGAACGGTTCATCCAGAAACATGACTTCCGGCCCCGTCGCTAGCGCCCGCATAATACACACCGTCTGCTGCTGTCCGCCCGACAGTTCATACGGATAGCGCTGAAGGTCGAAACGAATATCAAACATCGCAATCAGTTCATCCATGCGCGTCTGAACATCCTGTTTGCGCATTCCACTGCGCACCAACGGGTAGGCAATATTTTTCCAGGCGCTCATCCAGGGGAAAAGCGCATCACGATAGTTTTGAAACACATACCCGATTCTGGTTTCCGCCAGCGTTTTACCGTCAAACAAAATATCGCCGCTATCAACAGGAATCAGCCCGGCAATCATGTTCATCAGCGTCGATTTACCACAGCCGTTCGGCCCGAAAATAGACACAATCTTGCCGCGCGGCAAATCCAAATTCAGATCGGTATAAAGCGGCTGACCCGCAAACGACTTGTTCAAGCCGCGAATGGTCACATGAGTGTTCGGTGCCGGATAAGGCGGAAAGGCGGAATCCGGTTTTTCCACTTGCGCTGTATGAGATGTCATCATGCTTTGCCACTCCAGTGAACAATTCGTTTTTCTGCGATTAAAAACAGCACGTTAAGCAGATATCCCAGTGCGCCAGTAATCAGGATAGAGGCATACATATCCCGAATATTGAACACCTGCTGAGCATCAATGATGCGGTGTCCCAGCCCCGTTTCGGAACCGATAAACATCTCCGCGACAATCACGATCACCAACGCCATCGACACACCGGTACGCAGCCCGACAAAAGTTTGCGCCAGACTTTCCAGCAGCATGATGTCCTTAAAAATATGCCAGCGAGAGATCCCCATAACCTGTGCCGCCATCAGACGGGTTTTCTTAGCATTCATCACGCCATAAGCGCTGTTGAACAGAATCACCAGCACGGCGGCAAAAGCTGAAATGGCAATTTTATTCGCATCGGTTATCCCGAAAATCAGCAAAAATAGCGGAATCAACGCAGACGACGGCGTAGAGCGGAAAAAGTCGATCAGAAATTCCAGGCTGCGGTAAATCTTTTCATTGCTGCCTAGAATAACGCCCAGCGGCACGCCAATCAGTGCAGCAAAACCAAATGCGGCGAGCGTGCGGTATAACGTCGCGCCGATATCTGTACGCATGCTGGCATCCGCGAAGGACTGGAACATATAGCTCAACGTGTCGACTGGCGACGGTAATAAAATGGGGTTCAGCCATTTCGCGCTGACCGCCAACTGCCAAAAGAGAAACAGCAGAATCGGGCCGACAGCGGGTAGTAATTTAGACGTCCAATGCTCACGCATAATCGCACACCTCCCTTAAGGCTGATAAATCAGGCTGCTAACATCCACCGGCTGCCGAAAGATTTTTCTCTCGGTGAACACGTCATAAAACCTCTGGAACCATGCCAGATTGTCGCCTTTTAGCTCGTCGTACATGACAAATCCCGGCAACGGCACCTCTTTACTCAGTTCAACTTCAATACTGGTGTATCCGGTAATGTGTTCGCGCGCCGCTTCTGGATTCTGCTGAATAAACTGCACCGATTTGGCATAAGCTTGCGTGAAGGTTTTCGCCTCAGCAGCGCGGCTTTCGATAAAACCGCTATTTAGCGCCGCCGCACCGCCAAACCACGGCGCATCTGGGTTACCGAGCACATAGCGTGAGATCACTCCCGTTTCCAGCGTACGCGACAGCCCTTTCAGTCGCCCAACTGTCCCCGTAGGCTCCAGCGTATAAACACCGTCGATCTGACCAGCGGCCAGCGCCGCCACATGTTGCCCGACGGGTAATTCCGTCACACGCAGCTCATCCGCCGTAAAGCCATTTTTTTCCAGAATAATTTTGGTCATGACCACATTCTGAATACCCGGCCCACAGGCGATACGCTTGCCCTTCAGCTCCGAGATGCTTTTTACGTCGCTGTTTAGCGGCACCAGAAACTCATCCAATACCATCTGGTGGTTAGAAGGGTTTGAGCAAATGATCTTGAACAAGCCGGGTGAAGTAATTTCCCCTAACCCCAACGCGCCTGTAGCCGTACCGTTGGCGCAGCCGTGTATACGCCCCGTGATCATTCCCTCGACAATCTGCTGTGGGCTGGCGAATTTCACCGCACGAACATTCAATCCCACCTCTTTGAAAAAACCGCGTTCAACGCCCACATATAAAGGTAAGCCGCCCACAATCGGCCAGTAACCAATGCGGATCTCTTCACCTTCTGCGGCGAAAGCAATACCCGGCAGCATGCTGCTTAGCGTCAGCGCACCTGCGCTAACCGCTGACCACTTCATTAATTGCCTGCGTTTACGATCGATCTTGTCATTGTTATTTTTCATTGTGTTCCCCCTTCAACGGTGAGCTAACAACAGCTGATCATCACCAGCCTGAAAAAACCGATCAGGTCGATTGCCTGAGTCGCGCCATCTTGTACACAAGACGGTATATAAGACTAAGCACAGGCCGTGCCATGATTCCTGACTCCGTGAAAATGCAGTAAACGCGCCGTTCTGACAGGAACGCGCGCACCAAAAAAAGGCAAAACGTTACAAAAATGCATTACAAGTGATGCAACGTCATCGGCAGTCAGTGCGTCGATGCCTTTAGGGGTAAAGCCATCCCGCATCATAAAAAATCATCGGCTGCCGTGTTTTTCCTACGTTACGTGGGGGATTGGTTGCCTCACCATTCGGTGGTGGATTGTGATGAATTCCCTTTCGGGAAGGTATCACCCGCGGGTAGTATCACTGGACGACGGTTTTCTGAAATCAGCATTCAAGGAATAGCCATGCCAATCATACACACGGATGTTTTATCTATAGACTTCCCCCCGAATTTCACTTCCGTTGAGCAAATCGGACAGGGCGCGCTCGGTCAGTATCCTACTGACGACAGTCTCGTCGTGCTGGATATTTATCCGGTTGATAGGGAATTACTACACAAAACAGAAACGGGACAAGCTGAGCAATACCGCGCTTTCTGCGGAAAAATCTATGGAAAGCTCACCTGGCTTGAAGAAAAAACGTTAGCCCTTGGAAACGACAGCGCATTGTTAATGACGGCTGAAGGGGTTTACGGCTTTGCTTACCTGTTCGCGTTTATCCGCTTAACCGACACGGTCTGCCTTTTCGCAGGGGGATACTGCCCGCTGGAGCAGCAACAAGAGCACTTCATCACAATGGAAGCCGCACTGCGCAGCCTGCGAATTGTCACTGCCACACCAGAAACGGCATATCACAGCCACCTGCAAGCGAAGGGAGCAAAAACGGCCACAACACAGGGCAACGATGCGAAAGCAAAGCAGAGAAGCATCGTAGAGACACCAATCTACCCCCCTGTAACGCGAGATCCTGCCCTGCTCCCGTTGCTGGCTGAACATTCTCCACAGCGCCAGCATCTTATGAACACGTTACTCTCGGCTGATGCCATCACGCCTATCGCCTATGCCGTATCTGGCACTTTACGCAGTAGCATCGATTTCTATCATGGCGCAGAAGACGACCACTCTGGGCTGGGTAACCACCGACTCGGCGGCCTGCCAGATTTACCTGTCGATATTCCTTACCCTTGTGTCAGCGTCGCCAAGGACACCCTGCTTGAGTACGAAGAATGCTGGGAAGCAAGTGATGACGAAGAAGATGTCTGCATTTTCCCTTGGGACGACGTCACACAGACCTATCGTGTACCGTTGGAATTTATTGCACAGGTAGACTGCCGTGATTTGGCCCCATTGCAGAGCTATTTGCCACGCGAAGGCACGTTATTCTTCTTTCTGGAGTGTGGAAGTAGCCCTTTGACGACCAGAGGGAAAGTTATCTATGTGCAGGATACGGCGAGCCTGAGTAGTGGAACACGCTTTGCCGAACTGGCTTTCAATGACGAAAAGACCCTCGGGCAAAAGCCCGCCTTTAAACTGCATCCCAGAGCCAGCGTTACCGTACCCAGTTTTTACGCATTACGCCAAAATCCTCATATTGGTTCCATACTCTGCTCACGCATGAGTCTGGAACAGCAGGCAGCACTGGATGATGATGAATACGACGATGCGCTATCCCGTCTTGGCTTTGCACAATATTATGCCTGGAAGCTGCGGCAGTTGGGGGCATTCAATCTATTACCTGATAGTAAAGCGACTGAAGAACAGCTGGCCTGGATGACCGAAAACGACATGCTGCCATCGGACTTTCCGCCGGATGCGCCGTTGCCTGAATATCAGGGCATTGCCCGAGTCAACGGCTGTGGTTTCAGCCAGCATGAATTACCAGAGTTGCAGGCAGCACAGAAATTGGGTGGCGAAGCACAAGACTGGCTGGTGCTGTTTCAGGTCTGTCTGGACGGGCAATTTCAGTGGGATGACGGCATACTGAACTTCATCATCCATCGCACTGACCTTGCCGCTCAACGCTTCGACCGAATATTCATGGTCTGCGACTATTGAGGACGTACATGTTGCTAAAGCGAACGCAGCAGTGTTGATAACACTGCTGAGCTCACGAGCCAGTGCGACGACAACCTACGGCAAATTAACCGTGGTGATTGTCGTCGATGCTGCGTGATACTGGCTCAGGATTTAGCACTGAGCTGTGTGAAGACATCCCGTAGCGTTGCGGCCTCGTAGGTTGGCGTAATATCCGAATCGTTGGCGGCTCCGTTTGCATTGAACCAGCAGCTGTCTATGCCGTACAGGTTTGCTCCCAGAATATCGGCATCAAGCCTGTCGCCCACGATGATCGCCTTGGTTTTCTCAAATGCGCTGAATTTATTGGCTGAGAACTCAAAGAAGCGCGCATCCGGCTTTGCGAATCCACAAGCCTCAGAGGTGGCGACAAACGTGAGCCAGTCTGCCAGACCCGAGTTCGCCACCCGCTTCGCCTGCACATACTCAATACCGTTGGTAATAATGCCAACCTCACCGATCTCAGCAAGCGCTTCGCATATCTGGACTGCGCCATCTACCAGCACCACAGTCTCAGGCAGGCATTCCAAATAGAGGCGGCTTGCCTTATCGGGATCGATGTCGATGCCATGCAGAGAGAACGTGCGGCGGAATCGTTCTACTTTCAGTAAATCTTTGGTGATTTCTCCCTTCTCGAATTCACTCCATAGTTGAGAGTTCTCACGCTGATAGTCTGCAAACAGAGTGGTATTTTCAATATCGACGCCAAGATTTGTCAGCGTGCGGGCGAACGAAAGCCGCTCAGAGGCTTTGAAATCTAACAGCGTGTCGTCAAGGTCAAACAGGAAGTGGCGGTATTTCATAAATGTTGGTTACTCGAAATCAAGGAATCGTTTTTGGTGGAGACGAACTGCGCGGGCTTAGCCGCCGTCAGCGCGCGGTTAACACCCAGAATCACAACGAGGAATGATAGCGTCAATATCCCAATCATCACCCACGGAAATGCGCCCGGACCTGCGCTACTGAGGAGTAATCCTCCAATAACGCCTCCGGCCGCGACAGCAGTGTTCCATGATGTAGTAGACATCGACTGTGCGACATCTACGGCATCAGACGAAAGATGGGTCATGGCCGTTTGCGTGACGACAGAGAATCCCCCGAAAGAGATTCCCCACATAAAGACGGCCAGAACCAAAATGACCTGTACATCGGACCAAAGGCCCAGAAGTAGCGTCGCTGCGGCGAATAACATAACTTCGGCAGGGCCAAGACGCTTTAGATTTCCATCAACGATGATGCCAGACAGCACAAGGCCAAAAACCGCACCCGCTCCGAAAATGAATAGAACCCCGTTGAGCCAGTCACCCATGGCTGAAGCGACGAGGAAAGGTTCGATGTAAATATAGAGAATGTTGTGCGTGACAATATAAGTGAGGATCAATGCAAGCGTCGCTCCGACGCCGCGCTTGGAGGCGACCTGAGGTAGCGATAGCCGCTTATCAGCCGATTCGCCTGGGAAGTCAGGGGCAAAAATCGCGATCCAAACAACAAGAAGCACCGCGATAACCGACACTAACCCAAATGCGCCCTGCCAGCCGATCGCTGACCCGAGAAGGCCGCCAATCGGCACGCCGAGAACTAACGCGGCCGTAGAGCCTGCGCCGACAATGGCGATGGCACGCCCAAGTAACCAACGGGGAACCATACGAGATGCGTACCCGGCAAGCATCGACCAAACCACCCCGCCGAACAGACCTGCAACAAAGCGGGCAGCCAGTGATAAAACGTAGTTGTCCGAAACCGCCGTCACCGCATTAACGATGGCAAATCCGCTAATCACTACAAGTAACAGGGGTTTGCGCCGCATTCCCCGCGTCAGCGCCGTAGCGGGAATCGCGGATAACAGCGCCCCCAGCGCAAATGCGGTAATGAACTGACCCGCAAGACTTTCGGACACGTCCAGACCCGTCGCGATCGAACTGAGGAGCCCTGCTGGCATGATCTCAGTCAGTAAGGTCAGAAACGCGGCTGTCGCAAGCGCGAGAAGCTTTAACACGGGAAGAGACGGGGATGGAATTCGATTTGCACTCAAAATGATTATTCACCTGTAACGCTGGCCTGTCGTGGCGCACTAATTTTCTGCCACCTGAATAGAGATGATACCATCACATCCATATACAAACAGGTAACATGATGATTCCTGAAAGTCACCATGTTGCGGATACGCATTCAGAGGCACAATACGTGGTTGGTCAACAATGTTAAAAACATCTTTCTTTAATCTATTTGCGATGTATTTAAAAGAATCGACCATTCGGCACCCCGGTATTTTTGGGCTTAAGGATTTTTCGCCGACAGAACTGATTTCTCAAGAGTATGAGTTAGTCGGCGAACCGGCTGATTTTCATTTTTATGAGAAGGATTATGTTGTTGGTTACCATAATAAAAAATTGGATATTGTTTTTAAACACTACTTTTACCTCGATGAAAATGCCGGAAGCGGTCTCTCTGTCGGGAAAGGAGTGAGCCTTATTTCCCTTTTGCAATACTATAAGGCCGCTGGTTTGGCGGATGGAACGATTGAACCAATATTGGATTTTTATTTTTCGGATGATAAGAAAGACGGTGCCGTTATATTAGAAAACGCGATCGTCGTTCGCTTCAGCCAATCGAGTAAAAGAGGGCAATATTCCGTTGTCACTATTGAAAGTGATTTTAGTGAGTCGGCACAGTTTCAGATGGTCTCAACCAATGCGGTTAAAAAAACCATGCACGCCTATGACGCTACATTACCGCTCTCAAAATCAACGCTCAGGAAAAAATCCAGTGCGTTTTTCGGGCTGGCTAAATTTCTGTCAGTTTGAACGTTTTGTTGTGATTACAGGCCGTCAGAAGCAGAATATTTTTCTTTAGCCCTCGGTTTTTCCACACAGTTCTTCAGACAGCCACTGAATGTAATCCGCCAATGCCGTCTCATTTCTCTGACAGTACGTCCATTTCTGGTAGCGCTTTACCGTAATAAAACCCGCCTGTCGTAACAGATCGACATGCCGGCTGGCGGTTGGCTGAGCGATATGTAATGCATCGGCGATCAGCGTAATGCACACGCCAAATTCCTGCGGATCGGCCGACATTTGTCCGCTGAAATGTTGTTGCGGATGCTTAAGCAACCGGAGGATTTCCAACCGTGGCTCACTGGCTAATGCTTTGACTTGGGTTGATCTCTCACTCATCTTTCGTATTATATAGTCATATAGCTAATATTGAATATGATAATAACATGCTTGAACTGAAACATAACTTTATTTTCGAAGACCAGCCTGTTGCCTGGGGATGTATGGGGCAAGGCCCCGCGCTGGTGCTGATTCACGGCACCCCCTTTTCTTCCCAGGTATGGCGGCGCATCGCTCCCCTGCTTTCCTCACACTGGACCGTTTATTACTACGACATGGTGGGCTACGGGCAATCACATCAATCTGCCGGACAGCAGGTATCGCTTGGCGTGCAGGATCGGCTATTGGCCGCACTCCTGAAAGAATGGGAACTGACGCGACCCGACATACTTTGCCATGATTTCGGCGGCGCGACGGCGCTACGCGGCTATTTCCTGCAAGGTCTCCGCTATGCCTCGCTAACGTTATTTGATGCGGTCGCCATTTCCCCGTGGGGATCGCCCTTTGTTGCACATGTCAGAAAACATCAGGATGCTTTCACCGGCCTGCCGGAATATGCTCACGATGCGTTACTCAATGCTTATTTACAGGGCGCGGCTTATCAGCCGCTATCGGAAGAAGCGTTGAACATTTATATGTCACCGTGGCAAGGGGAAGTCGGGCAAGCCGCCTTCTATCGTCAAATAGCCCAGATGGATCAATGCTATACCGACGACATTGAGTCATCGCTCACCAAACTTGATTGTCCGGTGAATATGTTATGGGGCGAGCAGGATAAGTGGATACCACTTGAGGTCGGCAAACGTCTGGCACATCGACTCGGCGATGCACCTTTACAGATCGTCAAAAACGCAGGGCATCTTGTTCAAGAAGATGCCCCTGAAGCCATCGTTCAATCGATGTATTCCTTGCTGCTACAGCGGGCGGGAATATCATCCTCACGGTAAGGCGACATTCATGAGCAGCAGTGACGGCATTCTCGAACGCTTACTCTTCACGATCCATAAGCGGCTAGTCTCGATCCCCATCACTCCGCAGTTATGTAAAGGCATCGCCCCAATCGCTAACAGCTGGCCTTCCGAACCAGAAAAAAACACGCGATTGAGTACCTCTTCGCCTCTGCCTGCGGTTGATTACCTTGAACGAGCGTTGAAAATTGGAGAAACATCGGGAGACAGAGAAATATGCTCGATGCTCAGGTTAGTAGCCCCAGAATTACGCTGGAACTTTGATTATACCCCGCATCCCGAGTTTCCATATCTGGATGAAAACGTCGCTTTTACACAATTTGTCGGGCCAGACGATCTCTGGGTATCTTCTCACTTAGCGATAGGGTTGACGCTTATTGCGCCAGAAACACACTATCCAGCGCATTACCACCCCGCGACGGAGATTTACCTTCCTCTGGCTGGCACAGGTTTATGGACGATGGGGAATAGGGGTTATTTTCCGCGCCAGCCCGGTGAGTTAATTTTTCACCCTAGTGGTGTGACACACGCGACCCAGACACAAAAAGAACCCGTTCTCGCGCTATACATTTGGCACGGCGATATCCGTTCGCCTTCTGAATGGCAACATGAATAGCAGGCGGCTAAAAGCAATAAAACACAGGGGCAACAAGAAATTATAAATTTTGGAAGTAATTAAAAAGAAGACAAAAAGATTGGAGCGGGAAACGAGACTCGAACTCGCGACCCCGACCTTGGCAAGGTCGTGCTCTACCAACTGAGCTATTCCCGCATATCGGACAGACGAAAACAGGCGTTACGTCTGATTACTGCACACGGCTTGTATGGTGACAAACTGTGATAAAACTTGGAGCGGGAAACGAGACTCGAACTCGCGACCCCGACCTTGGCAAGGTCGTGCTCTACCAACTGAGCTATTCCCGCCCGGGAAATCTGCATACGATGTTGAAGTTCTTTACTTGAAATTCTTCATCGGTATGGGGTGCGCATTATACGAGAAATCCGTTTAACCGCAAGCCCCAGAAAATGAAAAATCGTCTGACTGCTGATAAAAACGACATCATGGTGTAAATATCAGCAGTTCGTGGCACATCTATGCCCTACCGCCTCGCTTCACCTACAGTCGCAGAAAATTCTCACGGTAATAGGCCAGTTCCGCCAGCGATTCACGAATGTCGTCCATCGCCTGATGCGTGCCTTGCTTCTTAAAGCCCGCCATAATTTCCGGCTTCCAGCGTCGCGCCAACTCTTTTAGCGTGCTGACATCCAGATAACGGTAGTGGAAGTAGGCTTCCAACTCTGGCATATAGCGGAACAGGAAACGGCGATCCTGACCAATACTGTTGCCACAGATCGGCGATTTACCCGCAGGCACCCATTTTTGTAAAAATGCCAGCGTTTCCAGCTCGGCAGCACGTTCGTCCGTGGTGCTGGCTTTAACGCGTTCAGTCAGTCCGCTGGTACCGTGCGTGCGCACATTCCAGTCATCCATCAGTGCCAGTTGGCTATCCGACTGGTGCACCGCCAGTACCGGTCCTTCGGCCAACACGTTCAAATTTGCATCCGTAACCAGCGTTGCGATCTCAATGATGCGATCGTGATCCGGGTTGAGGCCGGTCATCTCAAGATCGATCCAGATCAGGTTATTTTCATCTACCATCGTGGGAATTCCTGTTGCATTGTGCCCTGTCATCGATACAAGGATACCAGTATCAATCTCAATGCTGATACCGACAAAGTGGTATCAGTTAATTAAAATCAAATAGGGTGTATTATAATCGGTTCAAACGCGGCGGGCGATAACACACTGCCGCGAACGATAAATCGTCTTAAGTGAGGCTCAGTGAGCAAAAAGAAACTGTCGAAAGGTCAGCAGCGTCGGGTTAGCGCAAACCACCAGCGTCGCCTGAAAAAAACGGAAAGCAAAGTTGAATGGGAAGATAGCCAACTGGGCGATGCGCAGGAAGGCATTATCATCAGCCGATTCGGCATGCATGCCGATGTAGAAGCCGCCGATGGCGTGGTGCACCGCTGCAACATTCGTCGGACAATTTCATCGCTGGTCACAGGCGACCAGGTCGTCTGGCGTCCTGGCCATGAATCGCTCGCTGGCATCAGCGGGATCGTGGAAGCCGTTCATCCCCGTCATTCGGTCCTTACGCGCCCTGACTATTATGATGGCATTAAACCGATCGCCGCCAATATCGATCAGATCGTGATCGTTTCAGCGATCTTGCCCGAACTGTCGCTAAATATTATCGATCGCTATCTGGTCGCCTGCGAAACGCTGGAGATCGAACCGCTGATCGTACTGAACAAAATTGACCTGCTGGATGATAAATCCCGTCAATTTGTCGATGAACTGATGGATATTTACCGCGCGCTCAAGTACCGCGTGTTGATGGTTTCCAGCCATACCCAACAGGGTATTCCCGAACTGGAGCAAGCGCTCACCGACCGCATCAGCATTTTCGCTGGGCAATCAGGCGTTGGGAAATCCAGCCTGCTTAACGCGCTGCTTGCGTTGGGTGAAGAACGCATTCTGGTGAATGAGGTTTCCGACACATCAGGATTGGGGCAACACACCACCACCGCCTCCCGGCTTTACCACTTCCCGCATGGCGGCGACGTCATCGACTCACCGGGCGTACGTGAATTTGGTCTGTGGCATCTGGAGCCAGAACAGGTTACGCGTGGTTTCATTGAGCTACGCGAATACATCGGCTCGTGCAAGTTCCGCGATTGTAAACATGAAAACGATCCGGGCTGTGCGATTAACGCCGCACGTGAGCGCGGAGATATTGCTGTAGAGCGCTTTGATAACTACCACCGAATTCTCGAAAGCATGGCGCAAGTAAAAACGCGTAAAGGCTTTTCGGATACAGATAACTGACATTTATCATGACCGTCGTTACAATGCGCCCCCTTTGAGGGTAAGTGAATCCGCTTGCTCTCTTTCTGGGTTACCGCTGGCGGTACTAAGCGTGTTCCCCAGAAAGCTTGTTTTATGGCGCACTATTAACCCAAGAGGCTCACTGTGCTGGATAATATTAAAATCAAACTACAGTATTGGCTTCCCAAGATCTGGCTGACCCGCTTAGCGGGCTGGGGAGCAAATAAGCGTGCGGGAAAACTCACCAAGCTGGTGATCGATCTGTTTGTCCGTCAATACAACGTCAACATGCAGGAAGCTCAGCAGCCGGATACCGCTTCCTATCGCACGTTTAACGAATTTTTCGTTCGCCCTCTTCGCCCAGGCATTCGTCCTGTCGATCCCCATGCGCACCGTCTGGTGCAACCGGCAGACGGCGTGCTATCGCAGTTTGGCCCGATTACCGACGGCAAGCTGATTCAGGCAAAACATCATGATTACACGCTAGAAGCGCTGCTGGCTGGCAACTATGTGATGGCCGATCTGTTCCGCGACGGCCTGTTTGCCACCATTTATCTTTCGCCGCGTGACTATCACCGCCTCCACATGCCGTGTGACGGCGTATTGCGTGAAATGATTTACGTCCCAGGTGATCTGTTCTCCGTCAATCTGCTGACGGCAGATAACGTGCCGAATCTGTTTGCGCGTAACGAACGCGTCATTTGCTTGTTTGATACTGAGTTTGGCCCATTGGCACAAATTCTAGTCGGCGCAACCATTGTCGGCAGTATCGAAACCGTGTGGTCGGGCGTGGTGACGCCACCGCGTGAAGGTATCATCAAACGTTGGACTTACCCGCAGGCGGGCGAAGAAGGTGCCATCGTGCTGGCGAAAGGCGAAGAAATGGGTCGCTTCAAGCTGGGCTCAACGGTGATTAACCTGTTTGCCACAGGCAATAATCTCCAGTTTGCCGCACACCTGAATACCATGAGTGTGACCCGTATGGGTGAGCCATTTGCCGAAGTCCGTCAAGATGAGCCAGCATCCGTTGTCTTCCCGGAAGGCACCGAGCTGGAAGAAAACGGCACGCAGACAGGCCACAAGCCCGACGCACCGTAAATAACGTCCGACTTTAGTCGCTTGTAAAAGTGTTGTTTGTAGAAGGTAGCTAACGTGCGTTTGATTCTGACTTTTCTTCTGGGATGTTTATTATCAACCGCCGCGTTGGCTGCCACTGCGCCCAATGAGGCGCAATTACGCCAGCAGCTACAGCAGGCGGAAGCCAACAAAGGTGCGGCCGATCAGGCGAAAGTCGTTGAGGAATACCAGGCTGCGCTGAATACCTTGCAGGATCGCAAAGAAGCGCAAGAACGCGCCACGCAGTATCAGCGCGTCATTGATGATTTCCCCAAACTGGTTCAAGAGCTGCGTCGCCAGCTTAATGCCGAAGATGGCAAACCTTCATCCATTTCAGAAAGCCTTTCCAGTAACGATCTCGAACAACAGTTGCTACAAACGAGCAGCCAACTGTTGGAACAAGCCCGTCAGCTCCAGCAGGAGCAGGATCGACTGCGTGAAATCGGCGATTCACTGAGTCAGCTTCCACAACAGCAAACTGAAGCCAGCCGCATGCAAAGCGAGGCGGAACGCCGAATTCAGTCTCTCGGTACACCCGCTACGCCGCTGGGGCAAGCACAGCTCATCGCACTTCAGGCCGAATCCGCCCTGCGCAAAAGTCGGGTGGACGAGCTGGAGCTGGCACAGCTTTCAGCCAGTAACCGTCAGGAGCTATCCCGGTTACGCGTCGAACTGTATAAAAAGCGCCACGATAGACTGGATCTGCTGCAACAAGATTTACGCAGCCGACTCAACAATCTGCGCCAGCGTGAAGCCGAGCAGGCATTAGAACGCACCGAGCTTCTCGCAGAACAAAGTGGTGATTTACCCGCCGTCATCAGCAAGCAGCTACAGGTTAACCGTGAGCTCTCCGTCGCGCTGAATCAACAGGCACAGCGGATGGATCTGATTGCTTCTCAGCAGCGTCAGGCAGCGACACACACGATTCAGGTTCGCCAGGCGCTAAGTACCATCCGCGAACAGGCCCAGTGGCTCGGCGTTTCACCGATACTGGGAGAAACGTTACGCGCACAAATCGCTCGCCTGCCGGAAATGCCCAAACCTCAGTTGCTGGATAGCGATATGGCGCAGCTCCGCGTACAGCGGCTGCACTTTGAAGACCTGATCAACAAACCGCAAGATTTTGATAACGCCAAGCAAGATAACGGCGATCCGCTGACCAGCGCACAGCAGCGTATTCTGACCGATCAGATGCGTACCCAGCGCGACCTGCTGACGTCGCTGATCTCCGGCTGTGATTCACAGATATTGGAACTCACCAAACTCAAAGTCGCCAATAACCAGCTGGCGGATGCCTTAACTGAAACGCGCGAAGCAGCCCACCGCGATCTGTTTTGGGTCGCTGATGTTGAGCCTGTGACATTCGCCTACCCGCTCAAGCTGGTGCAGGATCTGACGCGGCTGCTGTCATTGGATACACTGACGCAGTTGGGTAGTGCACTGGTCATGATGGTGACCAGTCAGGAAACCGTGTTGCCGCTGCTGGGTGCACTGCTGCTGGTTGGCTTCAGCGTCAGTTCCCGCCGTCACTACCACGCGTTTATGGAGCGTGCGAGCAGCCGTGTCGGCAAGGTCACGCTCGATCACTTTATGCTGACGCTGCGTACTGTGTTCTGGTCCATCCTTACTGCCCTACCGCTGCCGGTGCTCTGGGCTGCCTTGGGCTACGGGCTGCAAAACGCCTGGCCTTACCCGATTGCCGTAGCCATCGGCGACAGCGTCACCGCTACCGTACCGTTAATGTGGCTGGTGATGATCAGCGCCTCATTCGCACATCCACAAGGGCTGTTCATTGTCCACTTCCGCTGGTCGCCAGAGCGCGTAGCCAGAGCGATGCGCTATTACCGTCTCTCCATCGCCTTTATCGTGCCGTTAATTATGGCGCTGATTACGTTCGATAAGCTCAATGACCGCGAGTTCTCCAGCACGCTGGGGCGGCTCTGCTTCATCCTCCTCTGTATGGCATTGAGCTTAGTCACCACGGGATTAAAACGCGCGGGTATCCCACTGTATCTGGATAAAGAGGGGTCGGGGGAAAACTCCGTTAACCGGGCGATGTGGAACATCCTGATCGGTGTGCCGCTCGTTGCCGCGCTGGCCTCCTGCATCGGCTATCTGGCGACCGCACAGGCGCTGTTGGCGCGACTGGAAACCTCCGTCTCGATCTGGTTCTTCCTGCTGGTGGTTTACCACATTATTCGCCGTTGGATGCTGATTCAGCGGCGTCGTATTGCCTTCGACCGTGCCAAACAGCGGCGCTCGGAGATTCTGGCACAGCGTGCCAAAGGCGAAGAAGACACTCAGCCTACTTCGTCCCATGAAAGCAGCTCGGAAGCCGTCGAAGAGCCGGTGGTCGATCTGGATGCCATCAGCGCTAAATCCTTGCAGCTGGTGCGATCCATTCTGACGCTGATCGCACTGGTTTCCGTGATCGCACTGTGGTCAGAAATTCATTCGGCCTTCGCGTTTCTGGAGAACATCAGTCTATGGGATGTTTCCAGCACGGTTAAAGGCGTGGAGAGCGTGCAGGCCATTACGTTGGGGTCTGTGCTCATCGCGATTCTGATCTTCATTATTACCGCACAGTTAGTACGCAACCTGCCCGCCCTGCTGGAGTTGGCGATCCTCCAACACTTGGACCTGTCGCCAGGCAGCGGTTATGCGATTACTACCATCAGCAAATATATTCTAATGCTGATCGGCTGTCTGATGGGCTTCTCGCTGATCGGGATCGAATGGTCGAAACTGCAATGGCTGGTTGCTGCTCTGGGTGTGGGACTCGGGTTCGGCTTGCAGGAGATCTTCGCTAACTTTATCTCCGGCCTGATCATTCTGTTTGAGAAACCGATCCGTATCGGCGATACGGTCACGATCCGCGATCTTACGGGTAGCGTCATGCGGATTAATACCCGCGCCACTACCATTTCTGACTGGGATCGCAAAGAGATCATCGTGCCAAACAAGGCATTTATCACCGAGCAGTTTATCAACTGGTCACTGTCGGATTCAGTTACGCGTGTGGTGATGACGGTGCCCGCACCAGCGAACGCGAACAGCCAGGAAGTGACGGAATTACTCATGGATGCGGTGAAGCGTTGTTCTCTGATCCTCGATACGCCAGAACCTGAAGCCTTCCTCGTCGATCTACAACAAGGGATTCAGATTTTTGAACTGCGCGTTTTCGCCGCCGAAATGGGGCACCGTATGCCACTGCGCCACGAACTGCATCAGTTAATTCTGGAAAACTACCGCAAGCATAATCTGGAGCTTCCTTTCCCACCGTTCCAGGTGAAAATGGATAATCTGTCGCGCAGTGGGAAAACGCTGACGCCACGGCAGCGGACGCCGGGCAGCTTATAAGAAAGGAAAACGGGCGGCAGCCAGATCTGGCGCCGCCCTGCTGCAAGTCTGCTATGCGCGCTCGACGGAGAACGCAATCACGTCACTCAGGCTCTCAGCCTTCAGTGCCAGCATGATCAAACGATCCACACCCAACGCCACACCGGAACACTCAGGCAAACCCTGTTTCAGCGCCGCCAGCAGGTTTTCATCGATCGGCTGCTGTGGCAAACCACGCGCGGCACGCTTGCGGTTATCCTGCTCGAAACGCTGACGTTGTTCATCGGCATCGGTTAATTCACGAAAGCCGTTCGCCAGCTCAATCCCTTTAAAATAGACTTCAAAACGCTCGGCGACGCGATGATCCTCCGAACTGATCTCTGCCAACGAGGCTTGCGTGGCTGGGAAATGGTAGACAAACGCCGGTTTGTCGCGACCAATATTCGGCTCTACGCCAAAGGTAAACAGCATCTGCACCAGCAAATCGCGATCGTCTTCGCGGCAGGCAATATCACCCAACCCGAGTTTTTCTGCGGATTCGCGCAGTTGCGCTTTATCAACAGAGAGGGGGTCAATCTCCAGATGGCGTAAAAATGCCTGCTGATAAGAGAGCATTTCTGCACTTTCACAGTCCAGCACCTGCTGCAACAGATCATCGACCTCATTCATCAGGCGATACATATCATAATGAGGGCGATACCATTCCAGCATGGTGAATTCAGGATTGTGGTGTCGGCCAGATTCTTCGTTGCGGAAACTGCGGCACAGTTGAAAGATCGGCCCGCTACCAGCAGCCAGCAGGCGTTTCATGTGATATTCCGGGCTGGTCATCAAATACAGCGTCATACCATCCGCAGCACCGGGGCCAACGAAACGGGTTTGGAACGGATATAAGAAAACATCCGTTACCGTAGCCTGGCTCATCGCTGGCGTTTCAACTTCGAGCACCCCACGATCGGTGAAGAAACGTCGGACCGCTGCAACTATCGACGCTCTTTTCAACAAATTAGCGACAGAAGCACTAGGTTGCCAACTTGTCGTCTCGCTCATGGTTCTTACTCCAAAGTCAAAATAGGGGATGCAGTCTACCCGCATCAGCCCAAATTTCCAGCAGAAAAAGTGCCTCCGCGGGGTTTTAGCAATGCTAATTCTTCTCTTCGGGAGGGCGCTGAAGGTGGCCGCTGTAAATTATATCCAGTGAATCATTTTTCTATATCCCCTTCAAAAGGGTTATTAAAGAAATAAAAGCATTATTTCCCCGTAAATAAGCCTTTCGATCACGTTTTTATCAATAAATACGGAACCCGCTGAAAAAACCACAAAATGCAGGATCACATCAAATTTCGTCTACCTATAATTCGGTATAATTATTCCCACACAAAAATTATAGGTTTATCTATTCTTTATAGGTCTATCACACAATTTTAAGCGGGTTTGATATTAAGCTCGGATATAAAGACAGAAATGAATAGATATTATTTTTTTATTTTAACTTAATTAACTTAAGTAACTGGAGGAATGCATTGCAAACCTTTAACGCTGATTTGGCCATTATCGGGGCCGGGGGTGCTGGCCTACGCGCAGCAATTGCTGCCGCAGAAGCCAATCCCCAACTGAAAATAGCGCTGATCTCAAAAGTCTACCCAATGCGTAGCCATACCGTGGCAGCAGAAGGTGGATCAGCCGCGGTGACTCAGGAACACGATAGTTTCGATTATCACTTCAACGACACCGTATCCGGTGGCGACTGGCTGTGTGAACAGGACGTTGTTGAGCACTTCGTCAAACACTGCCCGGAAGAGATGATTCAACTAGAACAGTGGGGCTGCCCCTGGAGCCGTAAACCGGATGGTTCTGTCAACGTTCGCCGCTTTGGCGGAATGAAGATTGAACGCACCTGGTTTGCCGCCGATAAAACCGGCTTCCACATGCTGCATACGCTGTTCCAAACCTCCCTTAAATATCCACAAATCCAACGTTTTGATGAGCACTTCGTCCTCGACGTTCTGGTCGATGATGGCCAGGCGCGCGGCCTCGTAGCCATCAACATGATGGAAGGTTCGCTGATTCAGATCCGCGCTAATGCTGTAGTACTGGCGACTGGCGGAGCAGGACGCGTGTACCGCTATAACACCAATGGCGGCATCGTCACCGGCGACGGCATGGGCATGGCATTCCGCCACGGCGTCCCGCTGCGTGATATGGAGTTCGTGCAGTATCACCCGACCGGTTTGCCCGGTTCCGGTATTCTGATGACTGAAGGCTGCCGTGGCGAAGGCGGTATCATGGTCAACAAAGACGGCTACCGTTATCTGCAAGACTACGGCATGGGCCCGGAAACACCGCTAGGCCAACCGAAAAACAAATACATGGAGCTGGGCCCGCGCGATAAAGTCTCGCAGGCATTCTGGCACGAATGGCGCGCAGGCCGCACCGTCTCAACCCCGCTGGGCGATGTGGTTTACCTCGATCTGCGCCACCTCGGCGAGAAAAAACTCAAGGAACGTCTGCCGTTCATCTGCGAACTGGCAAAAGCCTATGTTGGCGTCGATCCTGTGAAGGAACCGATTCCTATTCGTCCTACGGCGCACTACACAATGGGCGGCATTGAAACCGATCAGAACTGCGAGACACGCATCAAAGGGCTGTTTGCCGTCGGCGAATGCTCTTCTGTTGGTCTGCACGGGGCGAACCGTCTGGGTTCCAATTCACTGGCTGAACTGGTGGTCTTTGGTCGCGTCGCAGGTGAGCACGCTGTGCAACGCGCACAGGCAGCAGCACCCGCCAACGGTACAGTGCTGGACGCACAAACGCGTGACATCGAACAGCGTCTACATGACCTGATGAATCAGGAAGGCACCGAAAGCTGGGCGAAAATCCGCGACGAAATGGGCATGTCGATGGAGGAAGGCTGTGGTATTTACCGCACCACCGACCTGATGCAAAAAACTGTCGATAAGATGGCGGAGCTGAAAGAACGCTTTAAACGCGTGAAAATCACCGACCGCTCCAGCGTGTTCAACACCGATCTGCTGTACACCGTTGAACTAGGCCACAGCCTGGATGTTGCGGAATGTATGGCGCACTCGGCAATCAACCGTAAAGAATCCCGCGGCGCGCACCAGCGTCTGGATGACGGATGTACCGAGCGTGATGACGTCAACTTCCTGAAGCATACGCTGGCGTTTTATAACCCAGAAGGCGCACCTCGTTTGGAGTACAGCGGTGTGAAGATTACCAAACTGCCACCGGCTAAACGCGTCTATGGTGCAGAAGGTGATGCACAGGAAGGCAGCAAGAAGGAGCAGGCGAATGGCTGAGATGATCAAAACCCTGAAAATGGACGTCATGCGCTACAACCCGGAACAGGATCGCGAACCGTATTTTGAGACGTTCGATGTCCCGTATAACACACAAACGTCGCTGCTGGATGCGTTGGGTTATATCAAGGATAACCTGGCACCGGATCTCTCTTACCGCTGGTCCTGCCGTATGGCAATCTGCGGCTCCTGCGGCATGATGGTGAACAACGTCCCTAAATTAGCCTGTAAAACCTTCCTACGTGAATACACGAATGGTCTGAAGGTCGAAGCGCTGGGCAACTTCCCTATCGAGCGCGATCTGGTGGTCGACATGACCCACTTCATCGAGAGTCTGGAAGCCATCAAGCCGTATATCATCGGCAACGACCGTAAACCCGCTGACGGCCCGAATAAACAGACTCCAGCGCAGATGGCGAAGTATCACCAGTTCTCTGGCTGTATTAACTGCGGTCTGTGTTATGCGGCGTGCCCGCAGTTCGGTCTGAACCCTGAATTCATCGGTCCGGCTGCAATTACGCTGGCGCACCGCTATAACCTGGACAACCGCGATCACGGCAAGAAAGAGCGCATGACGCAATTGAACGGTAATAACGGCGTCTGGTCCTGTACGTTTGTGGGCTACTGCTCAGAAGTGTGTCCGAAGCACGTCGATCCTGCTGCTGCTATCCAGCAAGGCAAAGTCGAAAGCGCGAAAGACTTCATGATTGCCATGCTGAAACCACAATAAGGGAGGGACAATGATGACAACTAAACGTAAAGCGTATGTTCGCGATATGTCGCCAACCTGGTGGAAAAAGCTGGGGTTCTACCGCTTTTATATGTTGCGTGAAGGGACTGCCGTCCCTGCGGTCTGGTTTAGCATCGTCCTGATGTGCGGCGTCTTCGCACTAAAAAACGGGCCAGAAGGCTGGGCAAACTTCGTCAGCTTCCTGCAAAACCCGCTGGTATTGCTGATCAATATCGTGGCTCTGCTGGCTGCTGCGCTGCATACCAAAACCTGGTTTGAGCTGGCACCTAAGGCCAGCATCATCGTCATTAAAGACGAAAAAATGGGGCCAGAGCCAATCATTAAAGGGCTTTGGGCTGTCACCGTGGTGGTAACCGTAGCCGTTCTGGCGATCGCCTTACTATTCTGAACAGGAGAAATAATGTGATTAACCCAACGCCAAAACGTTCTGACGAGCCTCCTTTCTGGGGTCTGTTCGGTGCTGGTGGGATGTGGAGCGCGTTCTTCGCTCCGGTAATCATCCTGCTGGTCGGTGTGATGCTGCCTCTGGGGTTGTTCCCAGACGCGCTAACTTACGAACGCATCGCCACATTCAGCCAGAGCTTTATCGGTCGCGTATTTTTACTGCTGATGATTGTGCTGCCGCTCTGGTGTGGCCTGCACCGCATCCACCACGCGATGCACGACCTGAAAATCCACGTTCCAGCCGGAAAATGGGTATTCTATGGTCTGGCGGCAATCCTGACTGTCGTTACCGTCATCGGTGTCGTCACGCTGTAGATGTAACGCTGTAAAGGTGACCCCCTACTTAACGGCCTGTGTAATGCAGGCCGTTTTTTTCCCCGCCTGACTACGTCCATCGTCTACACTGGAACAAAGATTAAACCAATGAGACGTCAATATGGTGCGCTTTAACGCTATTCGCTTTAATACTATTCGCTCTAACACAACGTTCTTCAAATCTCTTATCTTCAAAATCAGACGATATGGGAAAACATGTGTTGCTGTGCTGGTAGCACTCTTCTCTGTCGCCTGTAGCGTAACACCGCCCGATAACGTCAGCGTGGTGGAAAAATTTGACGTCAATCGTTACCTCGGCACCTGGTATGAAATCGCCCGTCTCGACCACCGCTTTGAGCGCAATCTGGAGCGCGTAACGGCAACCTACAGCCCACGGGATGACGGCGGCATCAAGGTGATCAATCGCGGCTTTAACGTCGAAAAACAGGAATGGAAAGAAAGTATCGGAAAGGCGTATTTCACGGGATCGCCCCAGCGCGGAGCGCTAAAAGTATCGTTCTTCGGGCCGTTCTATGGCGGTTACAACATTATTGAACTGGATGACGACTACCGCTACGCCCTGATTTGCGGGCCGAATCGTGACTATCTGTGGATTCTCTCACGCACGCCAACGCTGGATGCCGTGACGCGCGACAAACTACTCGCCACGGCCAAACGCTACGGCTTCCCAACTGAGGCGCTCATTTGGGTCAATCAGTAACCTGATCGTATTGGTCGCAACACAGGGGGGTAACCGATAGCGTTATCCCATAATCTTATCGCGAAACATAAAGAAAACCGCGCCCAGCAGGCATAGCCCCGCCCAAATATAATCGGTGCGAAACGGTTCTTTTAAAATAAACATGGAGAAAGGGATAAATACAGAAAGGCTGATCACTTCCTGCAATATTTTCAATTGACCCGCAGAGGCGACCTGATAGCCAATTCTATTTGCAGGTACCTGTAAGAGGTATTCGAATAATGCGATACCCCAGCTGATCAACGCAGCAATTACCCAGGTTCGGCCGCTGAAATAGCGTAAATGCCCATACCAGGCGAACGTCATAAATATATTGCTCAGCGTCAGCATGCCGACAGTAATGAAAAGAGGCGACATTATTACTTCTCCGAGTGATCCACTTTCACATTATCTCGCCGCGGGGAAGAAAACACCATCACGGCATTTTCTTCCACTCGGAAAAGTTATTACGACTTATTTCCTAAAGCATACCTAGATAATTCGAGTTGCATGCAGGCGGCAACGCAGAGACAAATCGGTTAGAGACCGATTTGAACAGCGTTCGCGCTGGCCCGAAGGGTGGACCTCATTTATGAGGTCCATTAATCCCCAGGAACTTACATCAGTAAGTGACTGGGGTGAGCGAGGACAAATTGGCTTAGCCAATTTGAACGCCGTTTACGGCGGCCCTTCAGGGCGAGGCTCAGAGATGAGCCGAGTATTGCCAACACACATGCAGCTTGAAGTATGACGGTTATTGGGCGCTGCGCTGAATAGCCTTCCCACCCGCTTCCACATCTTGCCCAACGCCTCGAGTGGTATTACACCCCACCACTGCGGAAAGAATAACCAGAGAGAAAATGGCAACAAACGCTTTCTTCAACATACTCGATTCCTTCTTTATGAGAGTAGGATTTCAACGGTACGAAAGTGACTGCTTTCTAAGCGTAGACAATTTTGATGCTTGTGAAGGTTTTTTCGGATGAGGTGCAAAACAGAGGGAGACTCAAATGAGGAAAAATGAATTAAAAATGCCGCTCTCACAGAAGGCGGCATGTCCAGAGTATACCCAAGATAATTCGAGTTGCGAGAAGGCGGCGACGCAGTGACAAATTGGTTAGAGACCGATTTGAACAGCGCTAGCGCTGGCCCGAAGGGTGGACCTCATAAATGAGGTCCATTAATCCCCAGGAGCTTACATCAGTAAGTGACTGGGGTGAGCAAGGACAAATTGGCTTAGCCAATTTGAACGCCGTTTACGGCGGCCCTTCAGGGCGAGGCTCAGAGATGAGCCGAGTATTGCCAACACACGCGCAGCTTGAAGTATGAAGGGTATAAATTACTTAACGCGTGAAACGTACTCACCAGAACGCGTATCAACTCTGACAACTTCGCCGATCTGTACGAACAATGGCACTTTAACCACAGCACCGGTGCTCAGCGTCGCTGGCTTGCCACCTGTTCCGGCAGTATCACCTTTCAGACCCGGATCGGTATCGGTGATTTCAGCTTCGATGAAATTCGGCGGCTGAACGGCGATAGGACGACCATCCCACAGCGTAACGATACATTCGGCATTGTCCTGCAACCATTTTGCAGAATCACCAACGGTCTTCTCTTCAACCTGATGCTGTTCAAATGTCTCAGGGTGCATGAAGTGGTAGAACTCACCGTCGTTATACAGGTAGCTCATGTTGGTATCTACTACGTCTGCACCTTCTGCTGAGTCGGTAGACTTGAAGGTTTTTTCAACACGAGAGCCCGTCAACAGGCGACGCATTTTCACACGAGCAAAAGCCTGGCCTTTACCCGGCTTAACAAATTCACTGGATTCGATGGCATACGGCTCGCCTTCGAACATGATTTTAAGACCGGAACGGAAATCGTTGCTAAGATAAGTCGCCATAAAGGCCCTCTACAATTTAACACTGGTACGAAGCCAAAAAAATGGCACACATTGTAACCCTAAATATACCTTCCAGAGAAGATTGGTTGCAGCAACTTGCGGACGTAATCACCGATCCTGATGAATTGCTACAACTTTTGGCTCTGGCCGATCACGAAAAACTCCGGCAAGGGCATGATGCACGGCGGCTTTTTGCTCTGCGTGTACCGCGCGCATTCGCCGCGCGGATGCAAAAAGGCAATCCTGACGATCCGTTGCTACTACAGGTATTGACCGCACGTGAGGAGTTTGTTGTCACACCAGGCTTCACCCACGATCCGCTTGATGAGCAACACAGCGTCGTCCCTGGGCTACTGCATAAATATCATAACCGCGCGTTATTGCTGGTTAAAGGCGGCTGCGCGGTGAACTGTCGCTACTGCTTCCGCCGCCATTTCCCGTACCAGGATAATCAGGGCAATAAGGCAAACTGGCGTCAGGCGCTGGATTATATCCGCCAGCACGCTGAGCTAGATGAAATCATTTTTTCCGGCGGCGATCCGCTGATGGCCAAAGACCACGAGTTGGATTGGCTTATCACTGAACTGGAACACATCCCGCACGTGAAACGCCTGCGTATTCACAGCCGTTTGCCTGTGGTGATCCCCGCCCGTATTACCGATGCACTGTGCGATCGTCTAGCACGCAGTTCGCTTCAGGTATTGCTGGTGACGCATATTAACCACCCGCAGGAAATTGATCCTGATTTAACACAAAGTATGGCGCGTTTGCGCCGTGCAGGTGTGACGCTGCTCAACCAAAGCGTGTTGCTGCGCGGAGTGAATGACAACGCAGAGACACTCGCCCGGCTCAGTAATGCGCTATTTGACGCAGGAATTCTCCCTTATTACCTACACGTGCTGGATAAGGTACAAGGTGCCGCCCATTTTCTGGTGGATGACAACGAGGCGCGTGCCTTAGTCAAAGCGCTAATGAAAAAGGTGTCTGGCTATCTGGTGCCGCGTCTGGCGCGGGAAATCGGTGGGGAAGCCAGTAAAACACCACTGGATTTAGGCATGAAACAGCATCAGGACGACGCCGGGCAATGACGGTGATGAATACGGTGAGAGCAAGGCTCTCACCGTATTTCTTTTTAGCTTAAGGACACTTGTAAACGCTGCCGTTCATCTTGCTGTCCAGCGGCGCAAAGCTTGACCAGAAGGTTTCACTCGGGCTGGTGGCACCATAGATAGTGTTGCCGCCCAGCGCTGCCGCTTTATTACGCAGGTCGTTTGCCGCACCGCGCATAGCACTACCGTCGCCATGGTTGCCCGCCAGCCAGTTCGACTGGCTACCGCTAACTTGCCCCAATAGCTGGCATTCGCTTCCTGGTTTGGTATCCGTGAACGTCACGGCCTGCCCAGCGGCGCTGAGTTGGCTGGTACTGCTGCACCCTGCCAGCAAGACTGCCGCTGATAGCCCCAACAACATACGAACCTGCATATCTTCCTCCTTGCGATTAAAAAACCAAAGGGCACAGGCCCGATTAGTTACGCCACGCCTTGAAGCGGTTGATCAACCCGTTGGTGGAGCTGTCATGACTGTCGATCGTATTATCATTTTCCAGCTCTGGCAGAATACGGTTCGCCAGTTGCTTACCTAATTCCACGCCCCACTGATCGAACGTGAAGATGTTCAGGATCGCGCCTTGCGTAAAGATCTTATGCTCATACAGTGCGATCAACGCACCCAGACTGTACGGGGTGATTTCACGCAGCAGGATCGAGTTGGTCGGGCGGTTACCTTCAAATACCTTGAATGGTGCCACGTGTTCTACGTCTTTTGCACTTTTACCCGCAGCCGCAAATTCCGCTTCCACTACCTCACGGCTCTTACCGAACGCCAGCGCTTCCGTCTGTGCAAAGAAGTTCGACAGTAGCTTGCTGTGGTGATCGCTCAATGGGTTATGGCTAACAGCCGGTGCGATAAAATCACACGGAACCAGTTTGGTACCCTGATGAATTAACTGGTAGAACGCATGTTGGCCGTTTGTGCCCGGCTCACCCCAGATAATCGGCCCAGTCTGGTAATCCACTGGGTTGCCGTTGCGATCGGCTGATTTCCCGTTAGATTCCATATTCCCCTGTTGGAAATAGGCGGCAAAGCGGTGCATGTATTGGTCATACGGCAGAATCGCCTCAGTTTCAGCACCGAAGAAATTGTTGTACCAAATGCCGATAAGCGCCAGCAACACAGGCAGGTTTTTCTCCGCAGGCGTGGAAGCAAAGTGCTTGTCCATCGCGTGCGCGCCGCTGAGCAGTTTTTCAAAGTTTTCAAAACCCAGAGAAAGGATGATCGACAGCCCAATCGCCGACCACAGAGAGTAGCGTCCGCCCACCCAGTCCCAGAATTCGAACATGTTGTCGGTATCGATACCAAATTCGCCGACGGCTTTCGCGTTGGTGGACAGCGCAGCAAAGTGCTTGGCAACGTGTTTCTCGTCCTGCGCCGTTTTCAGGAACCAGTCGCGAGCACTGTGCGCGTTGGTCATGGTTTCCTGCGTGGTGAAGGTTTTCGACGCGACGAGGAACAGCGTGGTTTCTGGGTTCAGCGGCTTCAACGTTTCAGCGATGTGCGTGCCGTCAACGTTAGAGACAAAGTGCATGTTGAGGTGATTTTTATAAGGCTTCAGCGCTTCCGTTACCATGAACGGGCCCAGATCGGAGCCGCCAATACCGATGTTAACCACATCGGTAATGGTTTTGCCGGTATAGCCTTTCCATTCACCGCCAATCACACGTTCGCTGAAATCTTTCATCTTCGCCAGCACCGCGTTGACTTCCGGCATCACATCCTTGCCATCCACCAGAATCGGCGTGTTGCTGCGGTTACGCAGGGCAACGTGCAGAACGGCGCGGTCTTCCGTGCGGTTGATTTTCTCGCCGGCAAACATGGACTGAATCGCCGCAGACAGGTCGGTTTCCCGCGCCAGCGCGTGCAGTTTTTCCATCGTTTCAGCCGTGATGCGGTTTTTGGAGTAATCCACCAGCATCTGATCGTCGAACGTCGCGGAAAAATGCGCGAAACGATCGCTATCCTGTGCAAACAGCTCGCTGATTTGCACGTCTTTCATCGCGTCAAAATGGTGTTGTAATGCCTGCCAGGCGGCAGTTTGGCTTGGATTAATATTTTTCATAATGCGACTTTCTCTCTAAGCATGAGTTCAAAGTGACTGAATCGATTGTATCCCTTAAAATCCAGATTGAGATCCCTTTTCTTGCTAAAAGCGGCTCATGCCGTTTTGTTTATTGACAGAAACCGCATAACCCGTTATTTGTAACACCGTACTTGCACACTCGGTGTGCAAGCCAGAAGAGGCGCGTCGCCCAGGTAAGGTATCGGAGGAACCGTAATCCGCTGATGATATCTGAGGGGGAGCGACGCCGAGATGAGGTGAAATACGGCTTTCACCCTATCGACTACAGAGGCTGAATCCTCTGGGTTGTCACCAGATTCGTCCTGATGGACGTTTAGCAAGGTGGAGCGCTTCTGGGTGTATCGTAGCGATTTTCTACGCCTGCCCCCTACTTACCGCTCTCCCCCTGTGCCAAGGCTGATTTAATGGAATGCTGTTTACTGAAAACAGCCTACCCCTGACACGAGGTTTTTTGACATGTCTGCAACTGAAGTATCCGCAAACGCGAACTCTACCGTTATTGCCAAATTTGGCGGCACCAGCGTGGCGGACTTTGACGCCATGAATCGCAGCGCCGATGTGGTGTTGTCTAATCCGAATGTTCGCGTTGTCGTGCTATCGGCATCGGCGGGTATCACCAATTTACTGGTCGCGCTCGCGGAAGGCCAGACGCCAGAAACGCGCGCCGAACATCTGGCGAAGATCCGCCAGATCCAATACGCCATTATCGACAAGCTGACCAATCAGAGCGTTATTCGTGATGAAATTGATCGCATGCTGGACAGCGTAACCACGCTTTCTGAAGCCGCAGCGCTCGCGACATCCAACGCACTGACCGATGAACTGGTCAGCCATGGCGAACTGATGTCTACCCTGTTGTTTGTTGAGATCCTTCGCCAGCGCGATGTAGTAGCTGAGTGGTTTGATGTGCGTAAAATCATGCGAACCGACGATCATTTTGGCCGCGCACAGCCAGATTGTGACGTACTGGGCGAACTGACGCGTAGCCAGTTGCAGCCACGTCTTGAACAAGGTTTGGTGATTACTCAGGGCTTTATCGGCAGCGAAGCAAAAGGCCGCACAACCACGTTGGGTCGCGGCGGTAGCGATTATACGGCAGCATTGCTGGGCGAAGCGCTCAACGTCAGCCGGATTGATATCTGGACCGATGTCCCCGGCATCTACACCACCGATCCACGCGTGGTGCCGACAGCAAAACGCATCGATCAAATCATGTTTGAAGAAGCCGCCGAAATGGCGACATTTGGCGCGAAAGTCCTGCACCCAGCCACGCTGTTGCCTGCGGTGCGTAGTGATATCCCCGTGTTCGTTGGTTCCAGCAAAGATCCAGCCGCAGGCGGAACGCTGGTGTGCAATAAAACAGAAAATCCGCCGCTGTTCCGCGCGCTGGCGCTACGCCGTAAGCAAACGTTGCTCACACTGCACAGCCTCAACATGCTGCACACTCGCGGCTTTCTGGCAGAAGTGTTCAGTATTTTGGCGCGTCACAACATCTCCGTTGACCTGATCACCACGTCAGAAGTCAACGTGGCCCTGACACTTGATACCACCGGCTCTACCTCAACGGGCGACAGCCTGCTGTCCAGCGCCCTGCTGACCGAGCTGTCATCGTTGTGTCGAGTCGAGGTTGAAGAGAACCTGTCACTGGTCGCGCTGATCGGCAACAAGCTGTCTCAGGCCTGTGGCGTAGGGAAAGAAGTGTTTGGCGTGCTGGAACCTTTCCGCATTCGTCTGATCTGCTACGGTGCCAGCAGCAACAACCTGTGCTTCCTGGTACCGGGTGACGATGCAGAACGAGTGGTACAGACGCTGCACCACAGCCTGTTCGAGTAAATTCGCTCTCTCTTAGTCACATTTTATGTGAGCGCGGAGACAGTTTCGTGCGCGATAATGACATCATTTTCATGCTACCTCGTAGCACGCGCCCGACACAGGGCGGCTCAGTCGCCGTCGCCCTGTGAACCCTGGCTTTCCGGCTAAATTATGTCGCTGCGCGATGCCTTCGTCGGTATCAGGCTTAACGGACAGCTTGCGACACGTTCCCGACGTGGCGCAA